>NZ_CP162553.1:5201263-5857527 GCF_040939785.1 Bradyrhizobium lupini | reverse complement strand
CGCCGTCGGCCAGTTTCTGCAGGGCATAGGCACGCGTTGCGTCGAGCAGGCGATAGCGCCGCGATGCGCCGTCCGGCTGGGTGGAAACCAGCGACTTCACCACGAGTTGCTCCAGGGCCTCGACGACGCGATCCTCCGCCATCTCCGCCCCGGCCGCGACTGCTATCGCGCCCCTCAACGTGAAGTGACCTGCGAAGACGGCGAGGCGCTGAAATACGATCCGCTCGCTCTCGCCGATCAGACCGAAACTCCAGTCGAGCGTAGCGCCGAGCGTCTGCTGCCGCGGCGGCGCCGTCCGCCGCCCGCGCCATTCGAGCTGCAGCCGGTTGTCGAGCAGCGCCGCCATCTCGCGCAGTCCATAGAGACCGACACGTGCGGCAGCCAGCTCGATCGCCAGCGCGATGCCGTCGAGCTTGCCGCAAATCCGGGCCAGGACTTCGGCATCCTCGTCGGTGATGTCGTCGCGATGCCCCGCCGCGACGGCGCGATCGACGAACAGGCGCACGGCGGGATAAGCAAGCACCTCGCCGGCACTGAGGCGGGTGCCCTGCGGCGGACCGGGGAGCGAAACGAGCTCGAAAATCTGCTCGCCTTCCACCAGCAGCGACTCGCGGCTGGTTGCGAGGATGACGATGCCAGGCGCCTCCCGGTAGATGTTTTCTGCAAGGCGCGCGACCTCCTCGATGACGTGCTCGCAGCTGTCGAGCACGAGAAGCAGCCGGCGGCCGCGCAGGAAATTGACGATGCTGGCCGAGGGGTCCTCGTGGTGCACGACGAGGCCCAACGCGGCTGCAACCGTGCTCGCGACCAGCGCTCCGTCCTTGAGCGGACCGAATTCGAGGAAATGGACGTTGCCGTCGAAGCTATCGCACATCTCGTGCGCGAGCGCAGTCGCAACGGTGGTCTTTCCGATGCCGCCCGGCCCTCGCAGCGTGACGAAGCGATCGCGGAGCAAGCGCGCTGCCAACTCGGCCACGGCGTCCTCTCGCCCGACCATCCGGTCCAATCGGCGCGGTAGCGACGGTGGCGGCGCGGCCCTTTCAGGCACACGCGACGCCGGTGTAGCCACCTCCGCGCGCCCGCCACGCCGCACGGGCGCGACAAAGCAATAGCCCCGGCCCGGGATGTTGGTAATGTAGCGGGCACCATCCTTTCCGTCGCCGAGCACCTTGCGCAGCTCCGCGACATGGACGCGCAGGCTGACCTCCTCGACGGAAAGTCCGGACCACGCATAGCCGAGAATTTCGTTCTTCGGGACCACTTCGCCGGCGCGACTGACCAGCAGGCGCAGAATATCCGTCGCGCGGCTGCCGAGCCTGACCGGCAAGCCATCCTTCTCCAGCAGCCGCGACCGCAGCGAAAATGGCCCGAACGCGACGGCATCGAAATCTGGGATCGCCGCGGCGTCGCGGCCGCGGGGGCCCTGTCCTGCCGAGAGCTCGATCACTTTTGACTCATCTTGACGGCCGCTCCAGCGAAATGCGGCGCGACTATACCCGGCGCCAGTGCGAGGTCCAGCGAGGGCAACCCACAGAACTCACACCTCCACATCGATCTCCACGCCATGACCGGTGCTCTCCTGAGTCGTATCGGGGATACGCAAATGTCTGATAAACTGTACAAAAACGACGCTTCCTGAGACGGGATGCCGCACCTGATGCGCTCCCACAAAAACTAACACATCCTAATCACCACTAACGAGCTTGCAGGTCAGCTCACGCCTATCCTCTCACCATGGAAAACGTGGGCTTTGCCCGTTTGCTGGTTGCAAGCAGCGGAGAACGCCCGGAGAGGACGAACGATGTTGACCAATTTGCAGGCAGGTGATGCCTGGATTGAATTTCCGGGCACCTCGGGGGATTGCGAGTTCCCCCGGGCAACACAGGCGATCATTCGGGAGCGTCAATGGCGTCAGATCGATCCGCGCACGGGAGCGGCGGCCGAGGACATCGCGATCTCGCGATGGGAAGACCCGCGGAGCACCTCGTCGCACCAAGCGACGACGCCCGAGGATCGCTATTTCGTCGGCATCGCCCTCAAGACCACGCGCGCGAAACTGACCCGGGATCGCCAGGTCATTTTCGACGGGACCATGCCCGCGGGCACACTGTATCTCACCGCGCCGTCAAAGCCCCTCGCCGTACAATTCCAGTCGCCATGCGCCTTCTTGCACTTTTACATCTCCGCGGATCAATTTCCGGCACAATTTTCCGGAACTGAAGGTTTGAATGATCTCGTCCTGTTGCGCGATCCGCTCGCGGCCGAGCTTGCCAAGGCGCTGATCGAACTTGGCGACGCCGCGGACCACGAGTTCACGCGCTGCATTGGCCAAACCCTCGCGATGCATCTGGCACGGCTGGAATTGCCACGCGCCAAGGTCAATGCCCTGCCGAAATGGCGGCTGCGGCGCGTCGAGCAATATATCGCCGATCATTTCCACCGCTGCATCAGCCTGTCCGAGCTCGCCAATGTCGCCGGCCTGTCCAGAATGCACTTTGCGGCGCAATTCCGCGTCGCGACCGGTTATCGCCCCCGCGAATATCTGCTCAATCACCGGATCGAGCAGGCCAAGACGTTGCTGGCGACCACCGAGCGGCCGCTGGCCGAGATCGCACTCGCCGTCGGCTTCAGCACGCAGGCGCATTTTTCGACTGTCTTCAAGCGCATCACCGATCAATCCCCGGCACGCTGGCGCCTCGCCAGCAAGGGCGAACGGCGAGAGGTGCAAGCACTCCCCGCCGCGTCGTCCTGCTACGGAGAGGGACTGGATCAGCGCAGCCGCGTAAGCATTCGCTCGCGCCCTCATCCTCCCGGGCCTGCGAGCCACTCGGGGCCGTCCCTGCACCCACACAGGACGGCCCCTTTTTTTCTACACCGGATCGAAAGCCCGGATCGGCGGCAGATTGCCGGTGAACTTCTCGACCTCGGCTGTCGTGAGCTGACCGGTGCAGCCTTGCGCAAAGGACGACGTGCCGACGTCGCGGGTGAGCACGTTCGGATTGCCGTGCACGCAGAGCGGCGCGTCGTCTTCGGGGTCCATCGGGTCGTACCAGGCGCCGGTCGGGAGCTGGACCACGCCGGGCGCGATGCCGTCGGTGACGTGGACCGCGGCGAGACAGGCGCCGCGCGCGTTGAACAGCCGGATGATGTCGCCGTGCTTGATCCCGCGTGCGTCAGCGTCCCGTGGGTTCATGCGCGCGACCTCGCGGCCGCGATGTTTGCTTTGAAGCGAATGTCCGCCGAAATCGAGCTGGCTATGCAGACGCGTCACCGGCTGGTTGGCGACCAGGAAGCACGGCGCCCCCGGCTTGGGCGTGTCGGACTTCTCCAGCCAGACCGGATGGCCCGGGCAATCCGCATCACCATGACCTGCGATCTTGGCAGAGAATATTTCGATGCGACCGCTCGGCGTGGGCAAAGCATGATCGACGGGATCGTCGCGGAAGCGGCGCAGCCGGCCACCGTCGTCGGGCTGCTGCGGCACCACCAGGCTGCCGCGCCGCCAGAACTCTTCGAAGCTCGGCGCTTCCAGGCCGCGCGCTTCGAGCGAGGCGCGGGTCGGCTCATAAAGATGTTCCAGCCACTGACGTGACGTCCGCCCCTCGGTGAAGGGCTCGCGCGCACCGAGACGGTCGGCGAGATCGGCGAAGATCTCGTAGTCGTCGCGCGCAAGGCCGAACGGCTCGGCGATCCGGTGCATCGCGACCATCAGGGGATCGTTGCTGGAATAGCCGATGTCTTCGCGTTCGAGCGTCATCGTCGAGGGCAGCACGATGTCGGCATGCCGGGCCGTGGCAGTCCATGCGAGCTCGTGCACGACCAGCGTGTCGACTTTCGCAAACGCCTTGCGCAGGCGGTTGATGTCCTGGTGGTGATGGAAGGGATTGCCGCCGGCCCAGTAGACAAGGCGGATATCCGGATAGGTGCGCGTCTCGCCGTTGTAGCGATAGGCGCTGCCGGGATTGAGCAGCATGTCGGCGATGCGCGCCACCGGAATGAAATCGCGGACAGCGTTGCGGCCCTGCCCCAATGTCGGCCCCGGCACGTCGTTGACGCGGCGACCGTAATAGCCGATTGCCCCCAACGAATAGGCGTAGCCGCCGCCGGAGAGGCCGATCTGGCCGAGCGCTGCCGCCAGCACCATGCCCATCCACACCGGCTGCTCGCCATGCTCGGCGCGCTGGAGCGAATGAGAGACGGTGATGAGCGCGCGCTTGCCGGCGAGCCGGCGCGCCAGCTTGCGGATTGTGTCGGTGTCGACGCCGCAGACCGCGGCGGCCCATTCGGCGTGCTTGGGTTGGCCGTCGCTCTCGCCGGTGAGATAGCGCAGGAAGACCGGCCAGCCCTCGGTGTAGCGATCGAGGAAGGCCTGGTCGTGCAGGTTCTCCGCGATCAGCGTATGAACGATGCCGAGCATCAGCGCGGTGTCGGTCCCGGGCACGCAGGTCATCCACTCGGCGCCGGCCTCGACGGGCAGGTCTTCGCGCAACGGGCTGACCAGGATGAACTCGCAGCCGCGGCGGCGCGCAGCTTCCATCGCGCCGCGCTCGACATGCTTGCTGATCGAGCCGCCTGCGACCATCGAGTTCTTCAGCGCCATGCCGCCGAACGCCAGCACGATGTCGGTATCAGCCGCGATCTGCTCCCAGGTGACATTGCGCTTGGTGATATCCTCGTAGCCGCAGAGGATCTGCGGCAGCAGCACCGAGGACGCGCCGGAGGAATAGGAGTTCACCGAGCGCACATAGCCGCCCAAGGCGATGTTGAGGAAGCGATGCACCTGGCTCTGGGCGTGGTGGAAGCGGCCCGCGCTCGACCAGCCATAGGAGCCGCCGAACACCGCGCCGGGGCCGCGCGTGTCACGGATGCGTGCCAGCTCGTCGCCGAGCAGATCGAGCGCCTTTTCCCAGCTGACGGATACGAATTCATCGCGGCCGCGGCGATCGTCCGGACCCGGACCGCGTTCGAGCCAGCCGCGGCGGATCGCCGGCTGGGTGATGCGCGCCTGATGGCGTAGCGCGCCGGGAAAATTGTCGATGATGCGGTTCGGATCGGGATCGCCCGCATAGGCCCTGACCTCGAGCCCGGCCTCGCCTTGACGTGCCGAGAACACGCCCCAATGCGAGGTGTGCGGCTTGAAGCCGTCGGACAGGTCGAGGCCGGGGTCGGGGAAGCCAATCGTATCGTCCATCGTCGCATTCCTTGTTCCGGTCGCGGCACTGTCCCGGCCGCACCGATGTCATCCGCGTCGCAGTATAGCGATCCGCGCTTCGATGTCGTCGGGTCAGGGCCGGCGAAAATGCCGGGCGCTCGTGCAAGGACAGATTGGCGAACGTTCGCAGGAACGACCCGGCGGCGATTTTTCGTCCAATTTGTGCTTTTATTTTCAACGCTTTAGTCGGTTGCATTCAGAGCCGCGCGGTCCGTCTTTCGGTGAGACTTGGCGCGAGATCTCTTTGCGACGACACTGACATTGAAATGTGCGATATGCCGCCCGTCACACACAACATCGGTCCCATCATGATCAAGCGCGTCTTGCCCTACGAGGGTCTGCTCCACGAAGTGGTCGAGCATCATGGCGTGCTCTACATCGGTGGAATCGTCCCAGAGGACACGAGCCTCGACATGTCGGGCCAGGCAAATGACGTCCTCGGGCAGTTGGCGCAGCTGCTCAAGACCCTCGGATCCGATCTGAGCAACGTCTTGCAGGTGACCATCTACATGACGAGCCTCAAGGAGAAGGCAGACTTCAACGCGGCCTGGAAGGCGCATTTTGCAGAGGCTCATCTGCCGGCGCGCGCCGCAATCGGCGTGGCGGATCTCGGTCCCGGCGTCAAACTCGAGATCACGGCCATCGCCGCTCGACAATAGTGGCATGCCAGGGCGCCGCAAAGAACCTCACACCAAACCCATTGTGTTCTCGGCAAGATCCACCTCAGATTAGCGCCGCTCGTGAAGGATAACCGCCACGAGCGACGTTACTGTCAGCACGATTCCTAGCCCGACGGCCGGATCGCTGGCGACAATCGCCGCGAGAGAGGCACCGCATGCAGCGCCCGCCATTTGCGAGAATCCGAACAGGGCTGCGGCGATACCGGCCTTGCTGCCAAACGGCGACAGCGCTGCCGCGCTCGACAGCGGGCTCACTATTCCCACGCCGAACAGAAAGACGGAAGCCGCTAACAGAAATGGCAGCAGCGCGCCGTTCGCGAGCAGCACCGCGCAAAGCAGCCCGGCGCCTCCGAGGACGGTTAGTCCCAAGCCGACCGACGTCGCACGGCAGGAACCAACCCGCGCCGATAGCCTAGGCGCCAGCATGCCGGCCGCAAACACCAGGAAGACCACGCCCGCAAATAGCTCACCAAGTGTGATTGGCAAGAATCCAAACGATTCGAGCAGCACCCGCGGCGCGCTGGAGAAAATCGCGAAAAGACCGGCCATCACCAGTCCAGCGGTTCTAGCAGGCGCAACGAACCGGCGATCCCGAACAAGCTCCAGATAGAAGCCGGCAATTTTGAGCGGATTCAGAGAACGACGCGCGCCGTCATTGGTTTCGCCGACGAAGGTCGCATAGGCCAAAGCCGTGCAGAGCGCGAAGGCCGCGACAAAGGCAAATTCCGAGCGCCAGCCAAAGAATAGATCGAGCGCACTCCCCAGCAGCGGTGAAAAGCCTGGGGCGGCCGCGGTTGCCATGGTGATCGAGGCCATGACCTTTGCAAGTGCCTGGCCATCGAACAGATCCCGGGCGATCGCACGTGAAAGCACCGAAGCCGCACATGCGCCGCAAGCCTGCATTGATCGGCCGATCAGCAGGCTCGATAGATCGCGCGCGAAAGCGCACCAGATCGTACCGGCGATGAAAATTCCGAGCCCTATCAGAATCGGCATGCGTCGCCCGAACCGGTCCGACAGCGGGCCGTCAATCAATTGCCCTATGGCGAAAATCGCCAGAAAGATCGTGAAGGCCGACGTGACCGCCGCGCTGGATACATGGAAATCGGCCGCGATGACCGGCAGCGAAGGCAAGAAGATGTTGGTCGCAAGGATTCCTGTCGCCGCCAGGGCACAAATCACTATTCTGCGCGCCGCCGCCCCTGCTTGACGTCCGTGCCCCGCCGCAGAAACCGTGCCCTCGACTTCAATGGACATGCTGCGCTCCCAAGTCCTGTCCAGATGCGGCGAGGCAGGGACGCCTGATCACCTACCCCACTGCATGCTGGCCGGACGCATGCCATCCTGAACAACCACTGCTTGGGTGTCGTCCTGCGAATGTGGGAGGAGCGCGCAAATATTTGCTGCTTCTGGGTGCTGCAATGAGCGCCCTCTCTCCTATCCCGCCAGGGGCGTCGTATAGCCTGCAACCAGCTTGACGAGATCCGCCTGGCGCGCGGTGCCTGTTTTTTCAAACAACCGGCTGACATGCGTCCTAACCGTACTATCGGCGACCCCGAACGCCATAGCGACCTCAGGAACGCCACCGACCTCGACGATGGCCAGCAACACGCGGAGTTCGGTCGGCGTCAGCTTGAACGCGCTGCCGATGGCTCCGGGAATAGAAGCAACCGCCAGCGACGCCTTGCGAACGAACAAGGCCGCCGTGGCGGTGTAAACAATACCAGCACGCCGACGCGCGCCTGACGTGAGGGGCAATGCATGGGCCACATAGAGGTCGCCCTTCCTGCCGGTCAGCGGCAACGCGATGCCCCTTATACCAAGTGCGGCATCGCCCTGCCCCGCGGTGGCGAAGACATCTCGCAGGGTGCGGTCGACCTGAGGATCGCTGGCGACCAGCCGCCCGCCCACGGAACTCAGAATATCACGAGCGTCGAGAATGGCATTGCCGGCCGTATTGGCGTGAATGAGACGTCCACCGGGATCGACGAGATACATGCCAGCACCGAGCCCGTCCAACGTGTCAACGAACGTCGCGAGTTCAGCGGCCTTGAACTCGAACATCTTGCCGATCACGACGGCACGCCTGATATGCGGCGCGATCAGCCTCATTTGCCGGCGCGCGTGCTCGTCGACGAGCCCATTTCGCCGGTGGCGGAAGACCCCGAAAATAGCTGTGCTGACCGTGGTCCTGTCGACAACCGCGCTGACAAAATCGACAAGCCCCTGGGGCTCGGCCCACTGCCGGTATAGTTCACTCTGGGTGAGTGCTGCGAAAGACATCAAATCGGTCGTCGCGATCGGCTGCTTGAGGTCACCGAGAAAGTGCCCCTCCGCGGAGGAATAAATCTGCCGAAAGAGTTCGACCCGCAACGGCACGTCAAATCCAAAGCGATGGGGCACCGTGGCGTGCTGGACACCGACGTCCTTGCAGAACAGCCCGCCTGCTGCGCCGCCAACGAATTGCACGATGCTGACGATGGCGTCTTCCCAACGAGAGGGATCGATGGCGGCATCGTAGATGACGCTGATCAGGTCGCTCAGTTGCTGCTGATCATCTGAATTGTCTTTCGACGATTCCGAAACCGACCGCGGATGTGAAACCCTGTTCATTCGAAGACGCGCCCTCGGTGTGAGGATAGCTGTGAGACAACTTTAAGCTTTTCCGCTGATAGCGAGCCGGTATCGCGCTCAAATCATTTTGATCGTGTCCCACCGGAGCCGCGGGGAATATCGGCCATCCTTCAAATGGAGGATGGTCATGCGGTCGGTGATCCTCTTGGCCGGACGCCTCAGGTTGAAATGAGTTGATCAGAACGCGATGCGCACGCCGCCCTGGCCGTGTCGATACGGCTGCGACCGGACGCCGCGCCGCTTGAATCCACCCCTGCTTGCGGACTGATTGGCCTGTCTTGACGAGCGTCTCGGGTCAGATGTCGGCGTCGTGGGACGCGGCGAAGCTTCG
Source organism: Bradyrhizobium lupini (assembly GCF_040939785.1). Lineage (NCBI taxonomy): Bacteria > Pseudomonadati > Pseudomonadota > Alphaproteobacteria > Hyphomicrobiales > Nitrobacteraceae > Bradyrhizobium > Bradyrhizobium lupini. Next base: position 5,848,670 of record NZ_CP162553.1, on the reverse strand, counting down.
GCATGAAAGCGGGACGAGCATGGCCGCGTGACGGCGGTAGCGGCGATACCGGTTGCCGAACTGCTGGATCAGATCGTGCTCTTCCAACTGAATGCCGATCAGGATGTAGGCTGTGATGCCAAGCGAATAGACCAGATGACCGACCGTCATCGCAGGCGTGGCCCAGACTGCGAGCAGGATGCCGAGATAGATCGGATGGCGGACATACCGGTAGAGCAACGGCGTGCGGAATTTGGCTTCGGGCGGTTGTTTACCGAACAGGTGCATGAACACCTGGCTGAGGCCGAACAACTCGAAATGATTGAGAAGAAACGTGCTGACCACCAGCACGACCCAACCCAGCCAGAAGACGGCGTCGAGCGCCCCCGCCGCGACCGGGTGGTTCACGGTCCAGACCGGCGTGGGGATCGGCTGCCACTGCCAGTACAGCAACAGCAGTGCAAAGCTGGCGAACAGCACGTAGGTGCTGCGCTCGACCGAAGCCGGCACGATTCGCGTCCACCAGCGCTTGAAGCCCTGACGCGCCATCACGCTGTGCTGGATCGCGAACACTCCGATTAGCAGCACATCGATAACAATGCTTGCCAGAACCGGACCAATGGCCCCGGAATCGATAGACTTTGGAACGACCAGGTTCCCGGTGAAGCCAATGAGATAGAGCAAGGCGACGAGCGTGACACCGTAAGCGGCAGTGCCGTAGAGGACCGCAACTAGACCTGCCATCAATCTTCTCCCAGAGAGTTCATTTTTTTGCATCGATTCGTCCGATCGCGGCGGCGGCGGCGGCGGTGCTTACAATGAAGAGATTTCGAGCAGCGACTGGCGCGGGTACGTCACCCCCGGGGCCGCGGCGGTGATCCCGGATTCTGCGCGGTGACCATCCAAGAGCTTGAATTCATCATCACGCCTTCAGGGCGGACGAATTGTTTCAACTCGTCCTTCAAGGCCGCCACCAGCGTATCAAACAAACGAGCAGCCTTCGGACCGGCTTCGCGATAAACCTCCCCTGCGGGACCGATCGCGAGCTGAAACGCGACCGCTTCGTCAAGATCTCGCCCGACCAAGACTTCGGCATCGATCCGTTCGAACCTGATGCCGCCGTAGCCGGCAATCATCAATTGCCGAGTCACGGCCTCGGGATCGGTCATAGAAAACGGTCCGGGGCCGCAGGTTGCAGCGTCTTCCCTGACGGGGGGCAGGTAGCGAAGCAGAACCTCCTTCGACAGTGTAAGCCACGGATTGTCCGCCCGTTCGCGCCAGACGACCATCGTCATCAGTCCACCCGGCTTGAGCGCAAATCGCATGTTGCTCAAGCCAGCCGTTGGGTCTTCGAAGAACTGGGTTCCAAAGCGAGAGAAGCAAAAATCATGTACCGGCTCGAACGGATTGGTCTGAACATCCGCTTCGAGAAAGCTGAGATTGGTCACCCCTGCCTCCTTCGCATCTGCGCGGCCGACGTCGAGGAAGGCATTGCAGCAATCGAGGCCGAGGACGGATCCGGTCGGTCCGACGCGCCGCGCAAGTTCAATTGCGGTGTCGCCCCAGCCACATCCCACATCCAGGGCCCTGTCGCCGGCTCTGATCGGCAGCGACGGGAAGACTTTAGCGCTATGCAGGTGAAGGCCGCCGGCGAGGATGTGCCGCCACGCATTGAATTTCGGAGCCAGTACCGCGTTCCAGAAATCGATATACGGCGTGACGGTTGCGGTAGCCTGCGCGATGCTCATGATCGGGATATCCGTCTGCTTGGCTGCCATCCAGAACCCCGTCGTGGCGTCCCGCTTTTCCATTCTTCCGCAACCGGTTCCGCGTCCGCCTGACCGTCTGGACAGCGTCTCAAGGAAACGTGGAGGAATCGGTTGCTTGGCAGTTCATTCATGAGCCCCGTATAAGCGCGGGGACCGCCACGGTGAATGATCGCCCAGCCGGATCAGTTGACCGATCGTCCAAATCTGAGATTAGCCTAATGATCGATCCGCTATCGGAAGTGCTTCGATCGGTTCGCCTGACCGGCGGCATTTTTCTGGATGCGCGGTTCACCGCGCCGTGGAGCGTCCATACGCAGATCGTCGCTGAGGACTGCGTGACCTTCGCGGTCAAGCCCTCGCTGCTGATCGCTTACCACTTCGTCATCGCCGGAAAATTTCTGCTCAGCGTCGACAGCGAACCTACAGTCGAGGTGCGGGCCGGCGAGATCGTACTGCTGCCCAGAAACGATGTTCATACACTCGCCAGCGACGCGGGTCTGGTACCGACAAACGCGCGTCATCTCATTCAGCCGTCACCGGATGGGGGGCTGGCAAAAATTATGCACGGCGGAGGCGGTGAGCCGGCGCAAATCGTGTGCGGTTTTCTCGGCAGCGAGGAAACCTATAATCCGTTGATCGCGGCCCTGCCAAGAGTGCTGAAGCTCGACATTCGCGAGGGGTCGCACGCGACTGGATCGAGGCTTCAGTGCGATATGCAGCCGGCGAACTGACGGCCGGCAGGTTCGCCTCGTCAAACCTGATGTCTCGGCTTTCCGAACTGCTGTTCGTAGAGGCGATGCGGCAATATTCCGTGACATACACCGATCAAGATGGAGGATGGCTGAAGGGGATTGCCGATCCGAAAATCGGACGCGCGCTCGCCTCCATTCATCATAACGTCGGGCTGCCGTGGTCCGCGGAGTCCCTTGCGAGAGAAGTCTCGATGTCGCGGAGCGCCTTCGTCGACCGCTTCACAACCCTGATCGGGGTGCCACCAATCCGGTATCTGACCATCTGGCGGCTTCAGGCAGCCAAGGTGAGCCTACGAGAAACACGCAAGCCGATCGACCAAATCGCAGAGGAAGTGGGTTACGGATCCGGAGAAGCATTCAGCCGGGCGTTCAGGCGTGAATTCGGCCTGGCGCCTGCGCGATGGCGGCAACGCTGACAACGCAATTGATTGCGCACGCGTCAAGTTTCAGAACGAGCCTCCATAGGGGGACGATCAGGAAATGATGCGTCGCCGTCGCGGCGAGAGCCGTAGCGGGTCAAACCGGCCCTGGACGGTCGGAATCGCACCTCTTGTCTATCTCGCACAGCGGAGCATGTGACCAGCTGATACGCACGTCCCAGTGCCCTCGGCGTGGACCTGGAGCACGGGCACGCGTCACGCACGCCAATTTCAGTGCGCACAAACCCGCGCGATATCGGCGACGGGTCGAGATCGGCGAAGGCACGCACATGGTCCTGCTGGAGAAGAACCGGTTGCAGGCCTTCGACGCGATCAATCAGTTTCTCTCGGAACAGTATGAGCATGACTAGCGCGATCTCCGCGGATCCCGCCGCGAGAAACACAGATGCTTCGCCGGAGCGCGACTCGCGCTTCCGGTTCCCGAATCGTCCGATCCTTGAGGACGATCGCATGCGCCGTCTACTATTCCGGAACCGTTTGACCGATCGCCCTCGCACTTCTGGGCGCATGCTGGGCAGACAAACAATGACCTGCATGGAGTAAAACTATCAAAGTTTAATGCGCTCTGTCGTTCTCATCGATCAAATTGGGGACGGGTTCTGAGTTATTAGGCGACCAATGCAGGCAGGATTTGCGTTCTCCAAGCTCGCCGACCGGTTGGCGAGCCTCACTCCCGTAACGGCCGACGATCTCCACCTGCTCGCGGACATGGCAAGCACAATCGCGCATCTCGGTTCGCGTCAGGCCGTTTTGCGGCATGGCGATGATGCCACCCAGTGCTGCCTGCTCCTTCAGGGATATCTGTCGTGGCAGGATGCAGAGAGTGCGGACGGGCAGATCACGTCAATCCATGTTCCCGGTGACATCGCCGATCTACACACGCTTTATCGTCCTCGCGTTGACGGCAACCTGATCGCGCTCGGCCCTGCCATCGTCGCTCTCGTGCCACACCGCTTCTTTCACGATTTGTCCGCGCGTTCGCCCGCGATGTCTCGCGCATTGCTGCTGATGCTGCTCACCACCCACGCCATTCAGCGCAACTGGACAGTGAACCTGGGTAGCCGTGATGCATTGACGCGCGTGGCGCATCTGCTGTGCGAGATCACCACCCGGCTGCAAAGCGTCGGCTTGGCGAGAGATTTCAGACTGCCGTCACCCTTCACCCAATCGGATCTTGCGGCAGCATGCAGCATCTCCCCGGTCCACGCCAACCGCACGATTCAGGAACTGCGACGATGCAATCTCCTGCAATGGCAGGGCAAGACGGTAACGATCACGGACTGGCAGGGACTCGTGCGGCTCGCAAGATCTGATCCGACTTACCTGAGCATTTCGTCCAGCCGCGACGATGCGTCGTCCTCGCGTCTCAGGCCACTTACGGCGGACCTTGCGCTCGCTTGAGCTCCTTTCGGACGACACCTTGGAGACTTGCGGAGCGTGCAATCAGGGCCTCCCGCACCTCTTCAAGGACGCTATCCCAGTTGCCTGGTGTCCTCTGATGAAACAGCCGCAGGCTCGGATACCAAAGGGAATGGGCCTCGGATGCCGGCCAGCGCCAGTCGCAATCCGCATGCAATAAGACCCACGCCTCACAGCCGAGTGCTCCCGCGAGATGGGCCACCATAGTGTCGACGCAAATGACGAGATCGAGCCGCTGGAGGAGATGACCGAGAACCGTAACGTCAGGCGTGCTGACGTCCCTCGCGCCGATCTCGGCCAGTTCGCACGTTCGGGCCCCGCGTTGCAGTGAGCAGAGCGTCACGCCGGGAACGGCAAGATGTCCCAACAGGGACGGCGGAACGGTCCTCCGCTTGTCCCAATTGCCGACTTCCCAAACCAGGCCCACGGCAAGGCCCCTGAGTTCGAGACCTCGGTCTTGCGGGAGCGCTGGTTCGACCTTGGTCGGCAACGACAGGTAAGGTGCGCGCATCTCGACCTGCTCTCGCCTCGCCCTTATGGCATGCGGCACCTCCATAATCTCGATATCGACCTCGAAGTCGACCTCAGGTGCACCATCATGGAGCGCGAAGGCCCGATCGACGCCAGCCGCTCGCTCGACCAGCGGCAGAAGCTCGCCCTGGCACCAGACCGTGACGCGGCGCGCGACGTCACGAAGCGGCCGCATGAAGCGCAGGAACTGGATAGTGTCGCCGAGCCCGTGGTAGCAGCGGACCAGCACATCCTTGCCCCTCAGTTCCTCACCACGCCAGATCCGCTGCAGGTGACGCGGCCCGGTGTGCTTGGGTGGATACGCAAGCATTGCCAGATCGCGGTCATTGATTGCCCAGGCGCGTTCGAAGTCGCCTGCCCGCATCGCCTCGGTCCAGCTGCCCGACACGTGGTGATTCAACTAGCGCCGAACGAATTTGTGAAAGCGGCTCGGCTTACCATCCTTGGTCTGGTCCTGATGGAGGAAGGCAATGCCGGCCTCGTCGAACTTGGCGAAGAATTCGTCCCAGCTGATCCGATCGAGACCTTCGTCGGGCGGATCGAAATCGATGCGCAGGATACCGGCGTGTCCGTCCTCCTCCGTGGCCTTGACCGTCGCAGGCTTTCCGCCGCGCTCCTCCGCCCATTTCCGGATCACATCATGGCTGGTGGTCTGCTGGGCTTCGCTGGTTTGTGATTTGGATGACATGTGACACCTCGATTGCTGACAAGGAGCGAGCGACGGATCGGCCCTCGCGTCGGACTGTTTCGCCGTGAACGCCGGGCGCGAGCATTTGTTCTTTCGTAGGCCGGACTCTCTCAAAACATCATCTTCTTCATCTTCATCATGGAAGCTTTTCGTTCCCACCAACCCGCCCGGGATTCTATCCCAGGTTAAGCGCGCGAGATTTTTTCGGCCGGAATCCGACGTGAGGCGGACATAGTGCAGTGAGTTCAGGAACGAACATACGTTCCCCACGTTCGCCGACGTACTTACGTCAACACTGCATCTCTTCAACACTGCATGCCTTAACGCTGCACGTCTTCCGGAGGGCCTCTAGCCATGCATTCTCGTCTTCAGGACAGGCGGCGCGTGCGCGTCGGCATCGTCGGTGTCGGCAATTGTGCGAGCTCCTTCGTTCAAGGGCTCTCCTATTACCGGGACGCCAAATCGAATGAGCCGGTGCCTGGGCTGATGAACGCCGATCTCGGCGGCTACCACATCAGCGACATTCAGGTCGCGTCGGCCTTCGACGTCCATGCCGGCAAGGTCGGACGCGACGTGGCCGAGGCGATCTTCGCAGCGCCGAACAACACGCACCGCTTCTCCGACGTCGCCCCCACCGGCGTCATGGTCCAACGCGGCCCCGTCATGGACGGCGTCGGCCATTATCTCAAGGACGACGTCCCGATTGCGGATGTCCCGGAAGCCGACGTCTCCGAAGTGCTCGCGACCTCGCGCACGGACGTGCTTGTGTCCTATCTTCCCGTCGGCTCGCAGCGTGCGAGCGAATTTTACGCCGCGCGCGCGATCGAGGCCGGCTGCGGCTACGTCAATTGCATCCCCGTCTTCATTGCCTCGAATCCCGACTGGCGGCGGCGTTTCGAGGATGCAGGCCTGCCGATCGTCGGCGACGACATCAAGAGCCAGGTCGGCGCCACCATTCTGCACCGTGTGCTCGCCAATCTCTTCCGCGAACGCGGCGTACGGCTGGACAGAACCTACCAGCTCAACGTCGGCGGCAACACCGATTTCAAGAACATGCTCGAGCGCGAGCGGCTGACATCAAAGAAGATCTCCAAAACCCAAGCCGTAACCAGCCAGTTCGACGTGCCCATGGATGCCGATAATATCCATGTCGGCCCGAGCGACCATGTGCCGTGGCTGACCGACCGCAAGCTGGCCTTTATCCGCCTGGAGGGCACCACGTTCGGCGGTGTTCCCTTGAGCGCGGAAGTCAAGCTCGAAGTCTGGGACTCCCCGAACTCGGCGGGTGTCGTGATCGACGCGGTCCGCTGCGCCAAGCTCGCCATGGACCGCGGGCAGGCCGGCGCGCTGACGGGCCCCTCGAGCTATTTCATGAAGTCGCCGCCTCAGCAGTTCACGGACGAAGAGGCCGGACGGCGAACGCGCGCCTTCATCGACGACAAGGCGTATACCTGATGGCGAAGATCATTCATCTGATCCGCCACGGGCATCATGCCCTGCTCGGCCGCACGCTCTGTGGCCGGATGAAGGGCGTAGAGCTCGATGATCTCGGCTGCGAGGAAATCGCGCGATGCGCCGATACTTTCACGCCCCCGCCGAGCATGGTTCAGTCGAGCCCGCAGCGGCGCTGCATGCAGTCGGCCTGCATCCTGGCGGCGCGCTTCGGCTTGCCGGTCGAGATCGTGCCGGCACTCGACGAGCTCGACTACGGCGAATGGACCGGACTGTCGTTCGAGGCGCTCGCCCGGGATCCCCGCTGGTCGCGCTGGAACGAACAACGCGGAACGAACCGCCCGCCGGGCGGCGAAAGCATGCGGTCGCTTCAGAAGCGCGTCGTCGCCCATCTGGAGCAGCTGCGCAACGATCATGGTAGCGGCACCGTCGTCGTCGCCGTCAGCCATGCCGAACCGATCCGCGCGGCGCTGCTGCACTATTCCCGGAAAGAGCTCGACGACTTCCTCTCGATCGAGATCGACCCCGGCAGCGTCAGCACCCTCAGCGTGGACAATCGCGGACTCAAGATCACCGGGATCAACCAGCGGGTGCCAGCGTGAAGATCGTCATTTTCGGCCTGACAATTTCCTCGTCCTGGGGCAACGGTCACGCCACCCTGTGGCGAGGGCTTTGCAAGCATCTCGCGCGAGCCGGCCACAGCGTCGTCTTTTTCGAGCGCGACGTGCCCTACTACGCCGGCGCGCGGGATTTGCACGAACTGCCCGGCGGGCAATTGCGACTGTTCTCGAACTGGGACGATGTGCTGCCTTTGGCGCGGAGCGAAATCCGTGATGCAGATGTCGCGATCATAACGTCCTATTGTCCCGACGCGATCGCCGCGACGGAGCTTGTCCTGTCCGAGGGTCGTGCGGTGCCCGTGTTCTATGACCTCGACACGCCGGTCACGCTGGCGAAGCTGATGGCCGGCGAGGCCGTTCCCTATATCGGGCCGCGCGGCCTGCGGGATTTCGCCCTGGTCCTGAGCTTCACCGGCGGTTCCCGCATCTGCAACGAATTTCGCGACAGGCTCGGCGCCTGCAACGTCCGCCCGCTCTACGGACACGTCGATACGGACATCCATCGGCCGGTGCCGTCGCAGCCGCATTACCGTGCGGATCTGTCCTATCTCGGCACATATTCGCAGGATCGCCAGCGCGCGCTCGAGGCTCTGTTCGTCGAACCCGCACGTAACAGGCAGGATCTGCGCTTCCTGATCGGGGGTGCACAATACCCGGAAGATTTTCCTGGTCGCCAAACATCTACTTCGTGCAGCACTTGCCGCCGTCGGAGCACGCGTCGTTCTTTGCGTCGTCCCGGCTGACACTCAACGTCACGCGGCTGGCCATGGCGGAGATGGGCTGGTGCCCCTCCGGCCGCCTGTTCGAAGCCGCTGCCTGCAAGGCCCCGCTCCTCAGCGACGACTGGCCGGGACTCGATGAATTCTTTGTACCTGGGCAGGAGATCCTGATCGCATGCGATGCGAAGGACACGCTTGCTGCGTTGACGATGGCCGACGCCGAGCTTCAGCACATTGCCGGGCGCGCCTATGAACGGACCATGGATCAGCACACATCCGACAAGCGCGCAGCCGAACTGATTTGGCTGCTCGAGCAGACGGCATCGCTCGGCGCGCGCCGACAGCAACCCGAGGAGGCCTGATCATGTGGGGCATCGTTCCGGCCGCGGGCCGCGGCAGCCGCATCCAGCCGCTCGCCTTCTCCAAGGAGTTGCTTCCGGTCGGAAGCCAACGGGACGACGGCATCGACCGTCCGTGCGCCGTCTCCGAATATCTGCTGGAGCGGCTGATCCTTGGGGGCGCCGACAAGATTTGCTTCGTGATCTCCCCCGGCAAATCGGACATCCTCGAATATTTCGGCGATCATTATGGCAGCGCCCAGCTCGCCTATGTCGTGCAGCCCGATGCGTCGGGGCTGTGCGATGCCGTCTTCAGGGCGGGCACGGTCGTTGGCCACGACGAAGACGTCCTGGTCGGACTTCCGGATACCGTATGGTTCCCAAAGGCGGCCTTGCAGACGTTGCCGGCCGCCGACCTGTCGTTTCTGCTGTTTCCGGTCGAACATCCCGAGTTCTTCGATGCCGTCGTGCTCGACGGCGATCGCGTCACGGAGATCCAGGTCAAGCAGCCGGATGCGGTGTCGAAATGGATATGGGGCGCCTTCAAGATGTCCGGCCACGGATTTCGCGAGCTTCAGTCGTTGTGGACGAAGCGCGACCGCCGCGATGAATATTTCGGGACGCTCGTCAATGCCTACATCGCGGGCGGCGGCCAGGGTCTCGGCGTCAAGGCCGGCGAATCCTATGTCGACGTCGGCACCATCGATGGCTACCGGACGGCAATGGCGTTGCTCGCGGAAAGCTCCGCCGGGAACGGACGTTCTCGACTGCTGGCCGGCGGTTCGCCGGAGGCAATCCGCCCTGCCTCCGCAATGAACAATGGAGTGACCGCATGAGCAGAGGCGCCCTCTCCCGCGAGGAAATCCGCCAGCGCGTCGATGCGCTCGGGCCATGGTTTCACAATCTGGACCTGAACGGCGTGCCGACAGCGCCTTCACACTTTCTCGGCGACTATCCCAACGTGAAATGGCGCCGCTTTTCCGGGATCATTCCGGACCGCCTCGAAGGCAAGACCGTGCTCGATATCGGCTGCAATGCCGGTTTCTACGCCATGGAGATGAAGCGGCGCGGCGCCGAGCGCGTCCTCGGCCTGGACACCGACGACGAATACCTCGCGCAAGCCCGCTTCGCGGCCGAGGTGAACGGGCTCAGGATCGAATTCCGCAAGATGTCAGCCTATGATGTCGGCCAGCTGCGCGAAAAATTCGATCTCGTGATCTTCATGGGCGTGCTCTACCACCTGCGGCACCCTCTGCTGGCACTCGACCTGATCCACGAGCACGTGGCTGGCGATCTCCTGCTGTTCCAGTCGATGCAGCGCGGCGCCAGCCGCGTGGATTCCCTCGACAAGAACTATGACTTCTGGACCACCGATCAGTTCGATTCCCCGGGCTATCCAAAGCTGCACTTCATCGAGAACAAATATGCCGACGACCCCACCAATTGGTGGGTGCCGAACCGCGCCTGCGCCGAAGCCATGCTGCGCAGCGCCGGCTTTGCGATCGCGGCGCATCCGGAAGAGGAAGTCTATCTCTGCAAACGGGTGACAAGGCCGCAGGCGGAAGGTCCGGTTTATCCGTCGCGGGAGACTGGCCGATGATCGAAGCCGCCAAGATCTGGAACGAGCCCAACAACAAGTCGCACTGGGACATCCTGATCGATCCGGATTGGACCATGTTCGCGAGCCTGTCGCTCGCTGCCGGAAAGGCGATCCGCAGCGCGCATCCCACACTCCCACGTGTGCTTGGCGGCATATCGCCGATCGATCCGTCCTTCCTGCGCAACATGCAGGCGCGCGGCGTACTCGATCATGTCGATGCCGTGGCCGTGCACGGCTTTCCGCTGGACTGGAACCTGTGGCAGATCGCGGAATGGCCGGCCAAGATCGACGAGATCAAGGCCGTCACCCCGCTGCCTGTTTGGGTCACGGAGGTGGGAGTCTCGTCTTTCGGCGCCGAGGAGGTGCAGGCTTGGGGCCTGACCCGAACGGCGGAGTTGTTGATCGGCCGCGCTCCGCGCATTCACTGGTACAGCCTCTACGATCTGCCTTCGAGTTGGGAGGCCACGACCCGGCACAAGGAGGCTGAAGGTTCATCCTACTACAGGCATTTTCACATGGGCCTGCTACGCGAGGACGGAACGCCGAAAGCCTCGGCGGACCTGTTCGCCCAATATGCACCTGCGATGGGCCTGTGCCAGTGGTTTCACTTCGAGGACCACCGCCTCGACGACGCCGTGCGCTGGATGCGCCGGCTGGGCGTGCAGCATCTCAGGACTGGCCTGTCCTGGGCCGACAGCTTCCGTCCCAATGCGCTCGACTGGTTCGATCGGCAGATGGACGCGCTGGCCGAGTTTCAGGTCACGGTGACCTTCTGCTTCACCCCGGAACATCGGGGTATCGAGCCTCATCACACCAGCCCGCCGCTCGACGTGAACGAGTTCGCCGAGTTCTGCGCGCAGATGGTCGAACGCTATTGCGCGAAAACCGGGCTCGCGCCGTCCGCAGCGTCTTCGCGCCCGGCCATCTCGGAGCCGACATGCGCGCCGTGATCCTGGTGATGGACTCCGTCGGGATCGGCGCCGCGCCCGATGCCATCAATTACGGCGACGAGGGTGCCGATACCGTCGGCCACATTGCCGAGATGTGCATGGCCGGCAATGCCGACGGACCGCACCGGGAGGGGCCGCTTCAGCTTCCCAATCTGGTTGCGCTCGGCCTTGGCCAGGCTTGCCGTCTCGCCACCGGGCGCGTGCCGCCGGGGCTCGATGGCCCAACTGAGCATGCGCGATTTGGCTGCGCGAGCGAGATCTCCAAAGGCAAGGACACGCCCTCGGGCCATTGGGAGATCGCCGGCGTGCCGGTGCCATTCGACTGGGGCTATTTTCCAAGAACCAAGCCATGCTTCGCGCGCGACCTGACGGAGAGCCTGTGCGAACAGGCTCGAGTGCCCGGCATCCTCGGGAACTGTCACGCCTCCGGCACGGAGATCATCGCCGAATTCGGCGAGCGTCACATCAGAACGGGCGAACCGATCTGCTATACGTCGGCCGACAGCGTGTTTCAGATCGCAGCGCACGAGGAGACGTTCGGTCTCGAACGCCTCTATGAGGTCTGCCGTGTTGCACGCCGACTGGTCGACCCCCTCAACATCGGGCGCGTCATCGCACGCCCCTTCATCGGCACGTCGGCAGGTGACTTCAAGCGAACAGCGCACAGGAAGGACTTCTCCGTCCCCCGCCGGAGCGAACGATCCTCGATCTTGCCGAGAGCGCAGGCCGTGACATCGTAACGATCGGCAAGATCGACGACATCTTCGCCCATCGCGGCACCGGGAGGAACCTGCGCGGCGATGGCAACCAAGCGCTGTTCGATGCCACGTATGATGGGCTGGCCTCTCTCGCGGAGGGCGGGATGTTGTTCGCCAATTTCATCGATTTCGACACGCTGTACGGCCATCGCCGAGATGTGGCAGGCTATGCAGCGGCGCTCGAAGCCTTCGATGCGCGAGTTCCGGATCTTTTGAACCGCCTGCGCGAGGATGATCTCCTGATCATCACGGCTGATCATGGTTGCGATCCGACCTGGAGCGGTACCGATCACACGCGGGAACAAGTGCCGGTTTTGGCGTGGAGCGCGCGGTTAACTTCTCCGATCGGCAAGCGCGCCGGATTTGCGGACATCGGCGCGACGGTCGCGAGCCATCTCGAGCTGCAGGCACCGGGTCACGGCGTGTATTTTTAGCCTGCTGCACCGCGCAGATTCACCTGGGTTATTGATCCAGGTTAGAGAAATTTTCGTTTGTAGGTTTCGCAGGAACGAACATTCCTTGCACCGCTTCTACTTCCAAATGTGACTGGCGCGCCGGTCGCTCGACCAGAACAGCAGCGCGCTTTCATTCTCATCACGGATTGATCCCGCAGGATCGATCTTACGGCGGCACGGAGCGGTGAATGACGCGAGTATTGATCACTGGAGGTGCGGGATTCATCGGATCGCATGCAGCGGACGAGCTGCTCGCGGCCGGCTACGAAGTCCGCCTGCTCGACAATCTCTCGCCGCAGGTCCACGGAGGCAACCGCCAGCGTCCCGCCTATCTTGCCAAAGACGCGGAGCTCGTCGTCGGTGACGTCACCGACGCTCTCGCGGTCGATCATGCGTTGCGCGGCACCGACATGGTCCTGCATCTCGCATCAGCGGTCGGCGTCGGCCAGAGCATGTATGACATCGAACCCTACGTCAGAACCAACGAGCTCGGTACCGCCGTGCTGTTGCAGGCACTATCCAAGCGCCCGGTCGCGCGGCTCGTGGTGGCCTCGTCCATGAGTATTTACGGCGAGGGCCTTTACCGGAGCGCCGATCAGAGCGTGGTCGCCTGCGAGGAGCGGGCTGTCGAGCAGCTTCGCCGCGGCGATTGGGAGCTGCGCGATGCCGCTGGCAACCCGCTCGATCCCGTCCCTACGCCGGAGACAAAGCAGCCTTCGCTGAGCTCGATCTATGCGCTCAACAAATATGCGCAGGAGCGCATGTGCCTGATCACAGGCAAGGCGTATGGCATTCCGACGGTGGCGCTACGCTTCTTCAATGCGTTCGGGCCACGTCAGGCCCTGTCCAATCCGTATACCGGCGTACTGGCCATCTTCGCCGCCCGGCTGCTCAACGGCCGTCCTCCCCTCGTGTTCGAGGATGGCCGGCAGCGCCGCGACTTCGTCCATGTCCACGACGTCGCCCGCGCCTGCCGGATGGCGCTGGAGGCGGAGCATGCGCAGGACGTCTTCAACGTCGGCTCTGGTCAGAGTCGCACCATCTTGTCGGTCGCGGAGGATCTGGCCGAAGTCATGGGGCGCCGCGACATTGCGCCCGAGCTGACGCGGAAATATCGCGCCGGGGACATCCGGCACTGCTTCGCCGACATGGGAAAATCCCGCGACGTGCTCGGCTTCGAGCCTCGCGTCGCATTCAGGGACGGGCTCGAAGAGCTGGCGGAATATCTCGCCGACCAGATCGCCGACGATCAGGCGGAGCGAGCCACCAAGGAGCTGCAGCAACGAGGATTGGTCGCGTGATGAGTGAACGAGACAACAGACCCGTCCTGATCACCGGCGGCTGCGGGTTTATCGGCTGCAACCTCGCCGACCGCCTCGCGGAGCGCGGCGAGCCGGTGCTGATCCTGGATAACCTCGCCCGCGCCGGCGTGCGGGAGAATGCGCAGTGGCTGAAGTCCCGGCATGGCGACCGGGTCACAATCACCGTGGCCGACATTCGCGAGCCGATCCCGGTGATCGACGCCGTACGCGAAGCCCGCGCCGTGCTGCACTTGGCCGCCCAGGTCGCCGTCACCGACAGCGTGAGCGATCCGGCCGCCGATTTCGAGATCAATGCGCGTGGCACATTGAACGTGCTCGAAGCCGTGCGCCTCCACAACAACGCCGCACCGATCGTGTTCGCCTCGACCAACAAGGTCTACGGACGCCTGATCGATGATGGCGACATCGCGCTCACCGGCCGCCGCTACACGCCGACAAGCGGCCTGCTGGCGGCCGGCATCTCGGAAAATGCGCCGCTCGACTTTTACAGCCCCTATGGATGCTCCAAGGGAACGGCGGATCAATACGTCCACGACTATGCGCGGGTCTACGGCCTCCAGACCGTGGTAATGCGCATGAGCTGCATCTACGGGCCCCGTCAATTCGGCACCGAGGATCAGGGTTGGATCGCGCATTTCCTGCTCAGCGCTATCCGCAGCAAAGAGCTGACGATCTATGGCGACGGCCATCAGGTCCGCGATGCGCTTCACGTCTCCGACGCGGCCGCGGCCTGGCTCGCCGTGCTCGATGGCATCGCGCTCGCCCGTGGGCGCGTATTCAATCTCGGCGGTGGTCCGGCCAACGCGATCAGTCTGCTGGAATTGATCGACCGCATCACCGATCTGACCGGCCGCAAGGTGGCCTATCGCTTTGCCGATTGGAGGCCCGGCGATCAGCCCTGGTACGTGACCGACACGCGCGCGCTCTCCAGCGCGCTCGGCTGGGCACCTCAGATTTCATTCGCAGATGGACTCCGATCCCTTCACACCTGGCTGGACGGCCGGTTCGGATCGTCACAAGACAACCGCGAGGCGCTCGCATGACGCGTGTTGCCCTCATCAACCCAAACTGGGACTTTGGCGGCAGCATCTATTTTGGCTGCCGATCGCCTCACCTTCCGCTCGAACTGGGGATCTCCGAGCACTACCTGAAGGCGGCCGGGCACAAGACGCTGCTGCTCGACGCCCACATGTTTGACCTTTCTCTCACCGAGATCGAAGCCGAGCTGCGCGCGTTCGGCCCCGACCAGATCGTCATCACGACAGCGCCGACCTATCTGTTCTGGCGCTGCGCCCCTCCCGAGCTCCGCGTTCCGCAGGAGCTTGCGATGGCGGTGCGCGACTTGGCTCCGATCCTCATCGCGGTGGGCCCCCATGGCTCGACCGTGCCAAGGGCGGCGCTTCGAAAGCTCGGCACCGACATCGTCGTGATGGGCGAGTGCGAGGCGTCCTTGCTGCGTCTAGCCAATGGCGAACGGGACTTTCCGGGCTTGTGCTTTGCCGATGGCGCATCGCTCCGCGTCAATGGCGGCCCGCAGGCCGTCGCGTTCATGGATCAGCCGCCGCTCGACTGGCCGGAGGAGATGATCCGGCGACACCACCATCACCATCACCGCTTCGAAGCCGAGCCGCAGGCGCCAGGCGCCGAGGTCGAATCATCCAGGGGATGTCCGTACAGCTGCACGTTCTGCGCCAAGGAGAACTTTCGCAACGCCTACCGCAAGCGGCCCCCCCTTATCGTTCTCGAAGAGATCGACGGTCTGCGCCGTCAAGGCATCGAATATGTCTATTTCATCGACGAGATTTTCCTTCCGAACGCGGAGCTGCTGGAAGGGCTGACCACACGCGGACTGAAGTTCGGGGTGCAGACCCGCATCGACCTTTGGAAGCCGGACATGCTGGCTCTGCTCGGCCGCGCCGGCTGCGTCTCGATTGAAGCCGGCATCGAAAGCCTCACCGTCGAGGGTCGCGCCGCGCTCGCCAAGAACTGCAAGATGACGACCGACCAGCTTGCCGAACGGCTGGTCGAAGCGCGCCGTCACGTTCCTTTCGTCCAGGCCAATTTGATCGAAGTCCCCGAGGACGATGACCCCATCGTGCAGCGCTGGCGCCGCACCATGCAGGATGCCGGCATCTGGGCCAACGATCCGGTCCCGCTGTATCCCTATCCCGGGTCGCCGGATTATCGAAAGCTGTGGGGCGAGCCTGACGATTTCGCCTGGGAGCGCGCACACCGGCACTATCTCGCGATGTTCGACCAGTTCAGCGACGTGCAGAACGATCGCCCGGTCCCGCTCGAGGCTCTCGAACTGCAGGTGGCATCATGAGCCGCAGCTCGCAGCTCAGAATCCTGATGACGACCGATACTGTCGGAGGCGTCTGGACCTACTCGTCCTCACTTGCTTCGTCCCTTGCTGCGAAGGGCGCCGACGTCACCCTGGTGATGATGGGTCCGCGCGCGCGGGCCGGCCAGCTTGAGATGCTGCGTGGCTCGCGGGTCCGCCTGATCGAAACGGACCTTGCGCTCGAATGGCAGGACCCGGAAGGACAAGATCTGGCCCAGGCCAGGCGCGTCCTTGCGAAGCTCGAAGCCGGAATCCGGCCTGACGTCATTCACCTCAACAGTTTTCGCGAGGCGGCCTTCGCCTGGCGCGCTCCGGTGGTGGTCGTCGCGCATTCCTGCGTCAACTCCTGGGGGCTCGCCTGCCGCGATACGAGCTGGCTCGGCGAACCGAAATGGCGCCGCTACACCGAACGGGTGACGGCCGCACTCGACACGGCACAGGCCTGGGTTTGTCCCAGCCAGTCCTTCCACGATGACATTGCGGAAATTTATCGGCCTCGCTCGCGCGGCATCGTGATCTGGAATGGAATTGGCCCTCAGGGCTTTGCGGGACGGAAGCAAGACGTGATCTTTGCGGCGGGCCGGATCTGGGACCGCGCCAAGAACATCGAGGTCCTGGCGGCTGCAGCGCCTGGGCTGGACTGGCCCGTTCAGGTCGCGGGCCCGGCGGATGAGTGCCCTTCGGCTTCCGTCACCTGGCTCGGGCATTTGCCTCACGAAGTCATGCGCGCGCATTTGCGGCAGGCCGCCATCTTCGCCAGCCCCGCGCTCTATGAGCCGTTCGGCCTCTCCGTTCTGGAAGCCGCGGCGGCGGGATGCGCTCTCGTCCTGTCCAACATTCCGACTTTCAGGGAATTGTGGAGCGGGGCCGCGCTCTTCGTCGATCCCACCGACAGCAAGGCGCTGCGTCGAGCGCTCGCAGGTCTGTGCACCGACGATCGCGAGCGGGTGAGGCTGCAACGTGCCGCCTTTGAGCATTCCCTGACCTACTCGCTGACCCGAACCACGAGCGCCTATCTCAGCCTCTACGAGGAGCTGCTTGCCGTCCATCACGCGCCTGCCCCCATGGAGGTACGCGCATGAAATGCGTTCTATTCTATCACGCGTTCACCTCCTGCTGGAACAACGGCAATGCCCATTTCGTGCGCGGTTATGCCCGCGAACTTCACGCGCTCGGTCACGAGGTCGTCGTGTTCGAGCCGATCGACGGCTGGAGCCGATTGAATGCGATCCGCGAGGGTGGCAGTCAGACGATGGAGGATATTCCAACGCTGTTTCCCGGCATCGGCATCCGCCGCTACGACGCCTCCCTTGATCTCGATGAGGCATTGCACGGCGCCGATCTCGTCATCGTCCACGAATGGAATTCGCCTGATCTGATCGCAGACATCGGATCGAGACGGGCTCACGGCGCGCCCTTCACGTTGCTGTTCCACGACACCCATCATCGCGCCGTCAGCGCACCGGACGAACTCGCGCAGTTCGACCTCGACGGCTTCGACGGTGTGCTCGCCTTCGGCGAGGTCCTTCGCCAAATATATGAAGCTCGGCTGGGCGGACCGAGCCTTCACCTGGCACGAGGCGGCCGACATCGCCCTGTATCATCCGCTGCCGCATATCGAGCGCACCGACGATGTCGTCTGGATCGGCAATTGGGGCGACGGCGAACGCAGCGCCGAGCTCAACGAATTTCTGGTCGAACCCGTGGCCGAGCTGAAGCTGCGCGCGGGCGTCTATGGCGTCCGCTATTCGGACGCAGCCCTCGCGACCATTCAGGCGGGGGGCATTCGGTACGGCGGCTGGCTGCCCGCACACTGGGCTCCCATCGCTTTCGCCGGCGCACGCGCGACTGTCCACGTCCCCCGCGGTCCCTATGTCCGCTTGCTACCGGGCATTCCGACCATTCGCATCTTCGAGGCGATGGCGTGCGGCATTCCACTGGTCTCGGCCCCCTGGTCGGACGCGGAAGGCCTGTTCCCGGAAGGTGCCTATCTCAGCGCCTCCGACGGCACCGCAATGAAGCGGGCGCTTCGTGCGCTCCTCGATGACCGGGAATTATGGTCAGCCACGGTGGAGACTGGACTCCGAGCGATCAAGGAGCGTCACACCTGCCGTCACCGGGCGGAGCAGCTTGTCGGCATCGTGCAGGACCTCAGGGCTTCAAGCCAAGCGACACAGCCCCTGCGATACATCGGAGCCTCCGCATGAAGATCTGCTTCTTCGGATCCAGCCTCGTCTCATCCTACTGGAACGGTGCCGCCACCTATTACCGCGGCATGCTGAAGGAGATTGCGGCCCTCGGCCACGACGTCACATTCTTCGAGCCCGATGCCTTCGAGCGCCAGGCCCATCGCGACATCGACGATCCCGACTGGGCGAAGGTGGTGGTCTACGCCGCGACGCCCGAGGGCTGGCGTAGCTCGCTTGAGGAAGCCGCCCGCTCGACCGACATGCTGGTCAAAGCCAGCGGCGTCGGCGTCTTCGATCGGGAGCTGGAGAACGCGGTCGCCGACATTCCGTCGAATGCAATGCGCATCTACTGGGACGTCGATGCCCCCGCGACGCTGGAGTCCGTGACGGACAATCCAGACCATCATCTGCGCCATGTGATCCGATCCTACGACATGGTTTTGACCTATGGCGGCGGCGATGCTGTCGTATCCGCTTATCGCGGCATCGGCGCGCGAGACTGCGTGCCGATCTACAATGCGCTCGACCCCGCCACGCACTTTCCGGCGCCGCCCAATCCGCACTTCACGTGCGATCTGAGCTTGCTGGCAAACCGCCTCCCGGACCGCGAGCAGCGCGTCGAGCGGTTCTTTCTCGACGTCGCGCGCCAATTGCCCGACAAAACGTTCGTGCTCGGTGGATCGGGGTGGGACTCCAAAGACACGCCATCCAATCTGCATAAGGTCGGGCATGTCGGGACCGGCGACCACAACGCGTTCTTCGGCTCCGGTCTGGCTACGCTGAACGTCAATCGCGACAGCATGGCGCGCTACGGCTTCTCGCCGCCAACGCGCGTGTTCGAGGCCATCGGTGCCGGAGCCTGCCTGATCACCGACCAGTGGGACGGCATTGATCATTTTCTCGAGCCAGATCGCGAGGTGCTGGTGGCCGCGAGCGGGGCGGAGGTCGCAGAGCATCTTGCCGCACTGCGCCCCGAGCGGGCTCAGGCGATCGCAGCGCGCGCTCGTGCGCGCATTCTGAGCCATCACACCTACCGGCAGCGCGCCCGCCAGTTCAACGATCTCTTTGCCGCAAGCAGTTCGCGAATCGAGGCAGCAGAATGAACCTCACCATCGTCGTCGTCGGTCTTTCGGTTACTTCGTCCTGGGGCAACGGTCATGCCACGACCTATCGCGCCCTGATCGAAGCCCTGGCACGACGAGGTCACCACGTCACGTTTCTGGAACGCGACGTTCCCTGGTATCGCGAGCATCGTGATCTTGCCAAGCCTTCCGGTTGGACTGTCGAGCTTTACCAATCCTTGAAGGACATCCCGCAGCGTTTCGGAAAGATGATCCGGGATGCCGATCTGGTGGTCATCGGCTCCTACGTGCCCGACGGCATCGCGATCTCCGAATGGATCACGACCCACGCCCGGGGGATTACTGCCTTCTACGACATCGACACGCCTGTCACGCTTGCGAAGCTCGAGCAGGGCCTGGACTATCTGTCCGCGGCGATGATCCCGCGCTTCGACCTTTACCTGTCCTTTGCCGGCGGCCCGGTGCCCGGCATGATCGAGGAGAACTATGGCAGTCCGCTGGCTCGGGTGCTGTATTGCAGTGCCGACACCGACATCTACGCGCCGCAACGCGCGGAGAAGAAATGGGCACTTGGCTATCTCGGAACCTACAGCGAGGACCGGCAGCCGGTTCTGGAGCAGCTGCTGCTCGCCCCTGCTCGCACTCTCTCACGCGAGCAATTCGTCGTCGCCGGCGCGCAATATCCCGATGAGGTGGTCTGGCCCGCCAATGTCGCCCGGATCGAGCACCTCACGCCCAAACATCATCCGGGATTTTACGCAGAGCAACGCTTTACGCTAAACGCCACCCGCGCCGACATGCGCGCGCTCGGCTTCTCGCCCAGCGTTCGGCTGTTCGAAGCGGCCGCGTGCGGCACGCCCCTCATCTCGGACCGGTGGCCTGGAATCGAGACCGTCTTCGAGCCCTCCCGGGAAATCCTGCTCGCATCGAGCCCCCGCGACGTCGTGGAGATCCTGCGCGACATGCCCGAGGAGCAAAGGCGCACGATCGCGGAAAACGCACGGCGCCGCGTTCTGGCTGACCACACCTCCGACCATCGCGCCCGGCAAGTCGAGACCTACTACGCCGAGGCGTCGGTCCGCCGCCGCCGGAAAGCCCCGCAACTTCCCGCCTCGCGTCCCATGCAGGTCGCTCAAATCTGAAAGGCAGCACCATGACACTTCAGACCCGCATCAACGCGTCCCGCCGCTCTCCCACCGTTCTGGTGGCCGGCGGCGCCGGCTTCATCGGATCCCATCTCTGCGACGCGCTTTTGCAGCGCGGCCACACCGTGATCTGCCTCGACAACCTGTTTACGGGAAGGATCGACAACATCCGCCCGCTGCTCAATCATCCGAATTTTCGCTTCATCGAACACGACGTGCGCGATCCCATCGAGATCGAGGGCGACATCGACCGGATCTACAGCCTTGCCTGCCCAGCCTCACCCAGGCATTACCAGAAGGATCCAGTCGGCACGATGAAGACCTGCGTGCTCGGCACCATCAACATGCTGGAGCTCGCGCAACGGAAAGGCGCCCGGGTGCTGCAGGCATCGACCAGCGAGGTCTACGGCGATCCCGAAGTGCATCCCCCAGCCGGAAACCTATCTCGGCAACGTCAATCCGATCGGGCCCCGGGCCTGCTACGACGAGGGCAAGCGGGCTGCGGAAACGCTGATGTTCGATTACCATCGCATGTACGGCGTCGAAATCAAGGTCGCGCGCATCTTCAACACCTACGGACCCCGTATGCTGGAGAATGACGGACGCGTGGTCTCCAACTTCATCGTGCAGGCGCTTCGCGGAGAGCCGATCACGATCTATGGAGGTGGTACGCAGACCAGGAGCTTCTGCTTCGTCGACGATCTCGTGCGCGGCCTCCAGCTGCTCATGGAGAGTCCATCCTCGATTACTGGTCCGTGCAATCTGGGCAATCCCCACGAGGTCGCCATCGAGGCTATTGCGCGCGACGTGCTGGCGTATACGGAGTCAATCTCGCCGCTCCGATTCGAGGAGTTGCCGAAGGACGATCCAAAGCGCCGCAAACCAGTGATCGACACAGCCGTTCGCGCGCTGGGATGGCGCCCGCGCGTGGCGCTCAAAGACGGTCTCAAGGCGACGATCGCCTATTTCGCCATGCGCATGGCCGGGGAAGCGCCGGCACTTGTTCCGGCCATTGCACCGCGCAGGAGCGGACGTACCGGGGCACGCGGACAGCTAACGATCGCCGATGGGCAGTAAACGGCAGAACGAGCCGAGGAACGCGCGGAACCCGCGCGAGCTCTCAAGCCCGTGAAGCAGCCGCGCCACGGGCCGGCTTGCAGAAGTTCTCGAGATGGTACTGGTATTCGGAGATCGCGCGATTGGCCATCCGGATCCGGTTTTCCTGGCCTTCCTCGACCATCATGGTGATGCGCTGGGCCAGAAACACGCACGCCTCGAACTCATCGTGGATCGCCCCGCTGCGGGCCAGAAAGTCCCACGCGATCTCATAGGCCTGTTCGGCAGCGGGACTACGGTAGTCGCTGAAAATGATGTGCGCCATTACAGCCAAACGTGGATAAGAGGGTTCCGGTCCTGCGAGCCGATATGAGACCGCAGGCGGACTCGGCGGCCGAAGCCGCCGGTCTCGCCGTGGTGGGTGTGGAGTGCGATCAGGCCGCGTGGCGCTGATGCGCCAGATATTCCATTGTCACCTTCTCGACGTTCGAGTCGATCCAGGCGGCCATGCGCTGCTCCTCCTTCAGCGACGTCTCAAGAGGCTCCTTGGCCTCCGCGAACCCAGCGGCGCCGCAGAGGGCGAGCAAAGACTTGTATGCAGCAATCTCGAAATTCTCGAAGGCATTGTTGGCGAATGTGTTCTTGAGAATCTCGTCGCCGGCGACAGAGTGTGCCATGGCTTGCATGTTCGCCATCATGGATTGCGTCGTATCCTTGAGGCTGGAGGTGCTCTCCCCGCAGGCTTCCAGGCATCTCTCCAGCCGCTTCAGCTGCTCGTTGGTTTCCTGAAGGTGGGCGGCAACCTTGGCCTTGACCTCGGGATATTCGTCCAATCGTTCCGACTGACGTTCCATCAACTCTCGCGCCTGCACTTCCATCGCATGCGCATTGCGTAATCCAACCACGAATGTATCGCGGGCTGCGTTCGTCATTTCATGTTCTCCATTTCACCGGCCTTGTCGCCGCCAACCGCAGTTTCGGTGGATCGTTCCTAGAGTGATCCGTGACGCCGACGCTGGGTTCCGGCCGCCGGACCCGAAGCTAACCTGCGATAACAGAACACAAATCCCGCTACCGCCGCAGGAACGCGGCATGCAAATGACTGTTTTCCCGAACGTGTGGTCGCATCGCCAAACGGCCGCAGCGCTTAGGGACAAGAATGACAGACAGCTCTCCGCACGTCGGCAGCTCAGGCGCTTCGCTTGGCCGGCCTGGACTTGGCCGGCCCGGACTTGGCCGGCCGGGCGAGGGACGGCCCGACAACACTTCCGATCCGTTCTTCATGACGATCCGCGACGATCTTGCGGACAAGGGCTTCTTCACGGCGAGCGCGGAGGAGCTGATCACCTGGGCGCGAACCGGGTCGCTGATGTGGATGACGTTCGGGCTCGCCTGCTGCGCGGTCGAAATGATGCAGATGTCGATGCCGCGTTACGACGCCGAACGCTTCGGCTTCGCGCCGCGCGCATCGCCGCGCCAGTCGGATGTGATCATCGTCGCGGGCACGCTCACCAACAAGATGGCGCCGGCGTTTCGCAAGATCTACGACCAGATGCCCGAGCCACGCTACGTCATCTCGATGGGGTCGTGCGCTAATGGCGGTGGTTACTACCACTATTCGTATTCGGTCGTGCGCGGCTGCGATCGTGTCGTGCCGGTCGACATCTACGTGCCCGGCTGCCCGCCGACCGCGGAGGCGCTGCTGTACGGCGTGATGCTGCTTCAGAGGAAGATCCGGCGGATCGGCACAATCGAGCGCTAGTGAGCTGACCAACTCGGACTTGAATGGACATGACGCAGATCCCGCTTCCCTCTTCCGCCGACGCGGAGCACGCGCAATCCGACCTCGACCGCAATGACAACACGCGGCAGATCGTCGCTGACGTCGCCTATCGTCAGCTCGCGATCGTCAACGTGATTTTCGTTGGCCTCGAAAACGCCGGCGACGGCAATTGGGTGCTGGTGGACGCCGGCATTCCCGGATCGGCTGGCGCCATCCGCTCCGCCGCGAAAGCCCGGTTTGGAGGAAACGGCCGGCCTTCCTGCATTGTCATGACGCATGGGCACTTCGATCACGTCGGCGTGCTCGAAACGCTAGGGAATGAATGGCACGTGCCGGTTTATGCCCATGCGGCCGAGCATCCCTATCTGGACGGAAGCCAATCCTATCCGTCGGCCGATCCCAGCGTCGGTGGCGGGCTGCTCGCTCGGCTCTCTCCGCTCTTCCCGACAAAGCCGGTGGATGTCGCATCGCGCCTTTATGATCTTCCCTGTGATCACAGCGTGCCCTTCATGCCGGAATGGCAGTGGATCCATACCCCCGGCCATACCCCAGGGCATATCTCGCTCTGGCGCGAACGCGACCGCGTGCTGATTGCCGGCGATGCCTTCATCACGACGCGGCAGGAATCCGTCTACGCCGCAGTGACGCAAACGCCGGAGATGCACGGGCCCCCGATGTATTTCACCCCCGATTGGGGAAGCGCCAAGACATCGGTGCGCGCACTTGCCGCACTCGCTCCGGAGATCGTCGTCACGGGGCACGGCGCGGCCATGCAGGGGCCGCAGATGCGCGCGGCTCTCGATGCTCTCGCCCAACGGTTCGACGAAGTTGCCCTGCCTTCGCAATATCGACGCGGAGTCGTCGACGACAGAGCTTGATCACGCTGCACGGCTAGGAACGGTGGATGCTTCACATGATTGATCCGACATCGAAACCTCAAGGAGAAGACAGATGCGTAAGACAATCCTGACGATCTTTACGGCAGCAATGCTTGCAGGCGCTTCAGTCGGCGCAGCGTTCGCGCAAGGTGCTGGCGGTGGCGCCGGTGGTGGCGCAGGCGGCGCCGGTGGTGGGGCCGGAGGCGGCGCTGGCGGCGGCGCGGGCGCTGGTGCCGGGGCTGGCGGCGCAGGCGCAGGCGGTGCTGGAGATGGCGGCTCAGGCGGAACCGGCGGCGGCGGCGGCATCACCCATGTCGAGCGGGGCGGACAAGGTGCTTCCAGTCCTTCCGGCATGCGCAACGAAACGACCCCACCGTCCAACGGCGCCACGCCGCGTCGCTAGCGGTTCGCGGTTAGCAATCCTCCAAAGCGCGCCCTTGCTGTTGCGCGCATGAGAGCGGCCTCGGTGAGATCCTCTCCTCGCCGGGGCCGCATCGCGTTCAGGTCGCAATTAGAGGAGTCGGTAAACGTTGCACTTTGGAACGCCGCTTCACGAGGCACGTTCAATGTTGAAATGGAGATTTCCATGAAGCATCGATTGCTCCTGGCCGCCGCCTCTCTCGCGCTCGTGACGGGCCTCGGCTCCCCAACGGCGGCCGTCGCACAAGACCGCTACTGCCTTCAGGGCCGCGTCTGGGGCTATCCGGGCAACTGCCAGTTCGCCAGTTACGCTCAGTGCATGGCGACTGCATCGGGAACGCACGCCTATTGCGGCGTCAATCCTCGCTATGCCTATGCACGGCGAAATAGGGGATATCGGTGACCGGCCCAGGTGCGGACTGGTCATCGATCCTCCTTCTGACCGATCCCGCCGCTGAGCCGAGCGGCCCCGCGGCAGCAGAGCAAACGCTCAAGGCGCGCCAGGGACCGCTTTAGCTCTCTCGCTCGATACGCCGGCGGATGTCCAGCAAAAACTGGCTGACACCATCATCTGGGCTGACGCCGTCAGGCGGCGCTATGGTGGTGATGCCCCAGTTCGCCAATACAGCTTCCTGCACCGGATTGCGCTGCGTGACGAACGCGAAGGACCTCGGTCGGTCCTGGCGGTGCCCGGACTCATCCCAACTCTGCCAAATCCGATGCAGCAGGAGCCGAATGTTGGGATCGGACATGCTGTATCCGATGAAAAGCAGCGTGCTGCCCAAGGCATCGGCGCGAAACCGGATATCGAGTGGCGAGTCGAACGCGAGCCGGTTGAGGAAGTCGGTCTCGGTCAAGACGAGCGAGGCATCGTCGTCGAAGTCGCCATGAAATTTGATGATGTGCGTGACGCCGGAACGGGCGCTTGCAATGTCCTTTGCGTTGCTGATCTTGGCATAGGGCTTTTCCAGGACCTCGAAGGCCGTCTCGAGGTTGCGGTCGTAGTTCGTGGTGTAAATGGTCGGAAAATCGAGCTCCACGATCAGCCGGTGGAGCCGTGAGGCCGCGATCCTGTCCGGGTCGACGCGCCAGTTGCGGTCGAGCCAGCTGCGGAGCGGGCCGATTCCGCCGCGCTTCAGCCGGTAGTACTCCGCCAGCATCTGATAGCCGCCGTGCATCCCAGCGATCACGTCGCGCTCAAGTCCAAGGTCATCCAGCAGATGGTCGATCAGAGATTGCCAGGACGGCAGGCCGACAGCCATCGAGACGCCGGCGCCGACGAACAGGATCGCGCAGCGTCGCTTGATCGCCGCGGCCAAGACCTCATGAGGCGGTCGCTGCTCGAATGCGAGTCCGGTCGGTTGCTGGTTCATCTACCTTGAATAACTGGACGAGACGCGGGTTCCTGGAGCCATGCCATCGCTCAGCGGTGAGGAGGCGGTCTTCTCCGTCTGCGCCGCGAAGCGGGCGATCAGACGACGAAGCTGCGCCTTGTGCACCAGACGGCCCGCCGTCTTCGGCGAGACCCAGATTGCTTCACGCTCTCCCTTTTCCGGCCACCAGCGCTCCTGCCCGTGGACCCTCATGGGAAAGACGGCAACGTTCATGGTCCGCTTGCGATCACCCTTCCGCTTGCGATGCTTGAAGGAGCCCAGCGCGCGCTTTGCGGTGACGCCGACGAGACCGGCCTCCTCGTACGCCTCGAGCGCAGCCGTACGGTGCGGCTCCGTCTTGCGCATCGGCGATCCCTTCGGGACACTCCACCTGCGCTTGCGCCTGGTCGTGATCAGCATCACGCGCAATTCGGAATTGTTCAGCATGAACGGCAACGCGGCGAATTGTTTCTTGCCCATCAGGCGCCTCCAGTTTGGTCGATAAGCCTACCCCGCAGCCATCGTTCCTTTATGCGCGAGTGTCCGTCCCCGATCAGAACTTCCGTTCGACCATCTTGAGGCGCAATCCGGAAATGGCTTCGCCCGGATTCAAGCCCTTGGGACACGCCTTCGCGCAGTTGAGGATGGTGTGACAGCGATAAATCCTGAAGGGGTCTTCGAGCTTGTCGAGGCGCTCGCCCGTCGCCTCGTCGCGACTGTCATTGACCCAGCGGGCCGCCTGGATCAGGGCCGCTGGGCCGAGGAAACGCTCGGAATTCCACCAGTAGCTTGGACAAGATGTCGAGCAGCAGGCGCAGAGGATGCACTCGTAGAGCCCGTCGAGCTTGGCCCGATCCTCATGGCTCTGTCGCCATTCCTTCGGTGGTGTGGGTGACACGGTTTGCAGCCAAGGTTCGATCAATGCGAGCTGTGCGTAGAAATTCGTCAGGTCGGGAACGAGGTCCTTGACCACTGGCTGATGCGGCAAGGGCAGCACGCGCAGCGGCTCGCCGTTCGGAACGTCCTCGCTCATGGACTTGGTGCAGGCGAGCGTGTTCTGGCCGGCGACATTCATCGAGCAGGAGCCGCACACGCCTTCGCGGCAGGACCGCCTGAATGTCAGCGTGGAGTCGATGTTGTTCTTGATCCAGATCAGACCATCCAGAACCATGGGCCCGCAATCGCTCATATCGACGAAGTAGGTGTCGAGCCGGGGATTGCGTCCGTCGTCGGGATTCCAGCGATAGACCTGGAATTCGCGCAACGATTTGCTGTCCGGCTTGGGCCAGATCCTTCCCTTTTCGACGCGGGAGTGTTTCGGAAGCCTGAACTCGACCATGTTACCTCCGGGAAGACATGAGGCGTGATAACCGCGCATCAGCCGGGATTGAAGCAGCGTAGTTGCAGAAGATCATCCAGCGACACACCCAACAGCACGATGCGAAGGGCCGGTGCTGTAGCGAGCATCAGCAGCAATATAAAAATGGCATAGACCAGAGCTGGCGGGGTCTCTCTAGCGAGGCTGTAGACTGCTTTCCGCATGGACCCTCCCTTGCGTGCCGGCGCGTGTCATGGCGGCGCCGATGACCAACATGGCCGCACCCCATAGCAGGAAGCCGATGTCCCAGAAGATGCGCTGCTCGTGAGGCACGGTCTCATTCACCTGGTGCAGCTTGAAGACCTCATGGTCAACCACGCCTTCAACCAGATTGAAGATGCCCCAACCGAGCAACACCGCGCCGAGACACTGGCCGCGCGACCAGTGGATGTCAGACCTGCGCGCCCGTTGCCACAGCACATACAGGCCGAGGAGCACAACAACATAGGCCGCGCTGTGGAAGATGCCGTCCCAGGTCGTGTTGAGCTTGACGTTGTCGATGGAGTTGAGCGGATACCAGCCGCTTAACATATGATGCCATTGCAGCAGCTGATGAAACACGATGCCGTCAAAAAACCCGCCCAGACCAAGCCCGAGAAGGACGCCCGCGGAAATCGGGAAGCTGCGTGAATTTCTGTGTTGCATGATTTTGCTCGTGCGCCGGTCGGCATCTGGATGATGGACAAACCGTCCTCAGTGCTGCCGTTCCTATGATCATGACGCACTTCCCGTGCCAATAACCTGCGTTAACCTGCGGGCTCGTGCCAGGATGCCGACATCAGGTGGAGCATCGCCCGGCTGCTTACGGCGGCGATAGGAACGTTCGAAACGGTCGCAGCGTCTTGTGAATCCAACATTGGAGATTCCACGTCGTATTTGCGATCAGATGGCACCCCGGCGAACAGCAGGTCGCATAGATGTCGCCGCCGATCATTCAGCGTCACCTGGCGATCCTGAGCAATCTCAGGGAAGTCGGCTAGAGCTTCACCAAGCGACAAAGGAGCGACGGTGGCCGTGTGTGTCCGCCCACGTCAAAGTCTTCGATGATTCCAATCGCGAGGAGCCAATATGGCGTATGCCCTGTTCAAGGACGGCGAAAAACTGAGCCGGACGTTTTCAACCAAAGAGGAAACCCTGAAAAAGGCCGAAGACGCCGGTCTGGTCGAAAGCGGCGGGGGTCAGCCCAGGCTCGAGGATGACCTGAAGATCAAGCCCTGCTCGCCCGACCCCGAACCTCGAAGCGAGGACGACCTCGATTGGACGCCGGAAAACCCGGCGTCCTGATCGCCGATCTAACAGCCTTTGCAGATGCTCTTGATCTTTCGATCGACGTGGGAATCCTGAGAGTTCTCCGAGCGTATTTCGGCGTCCCCCGGCATCGACGGACCGGGTGTCGCAGTTCCGTCAATCCGTCCGCTGCTGGTCCCCCCTGCGGGATTGCCGGCCCGCCCGACGGTGGTCGATCCTCGCGGCCCGCCACCGCTCGATTGGGCCGTTCCAGCGGTGTTCGTGCCGGTAGCCGTCGTGCCACGCGAAGCCGCGGCCGCGTCGCCTGGATTGCCCAGGCTGGGCGATGCACCGCCCGTCTGGTTTGTAGCTCCTGCAGACCCAAGGCCTGCCGACCCAGGGCTTGTGGCACCGCCGGTGCCGCCGCTCGTGCTGCTCGCGCTTGCTCCGCCCGATCCTCCCGAACCGCCGCCACCGCCACTCTGCGCCGAGGCGGCCCCTATCGACGCGGTCGCCAGGAACGCGATCAGCATCAAGCTCGAAGTTGTCTTAGCCATTGCTCAGCTCCTCTCACGATCGTCGTGCGTGTGATGTTGATCGCGCTCACCACCGCCTCCCGAGACGTGTGATTTGCGGTCGTTGGTAGCCGTTCCGGGCGCAGGGCGCTCATGCTCGCGACCTCCCTTTTCGGGGTGCTTGCGATCCTGCCGCGAGGAGCCCGGACCACCGAAGCGTTCACTGTCTGAGTTCTTGTGTGGCATTCATCGGTCCTGCTGGTAGCCTTGGTTTGTCGTGTTCTGCTTGATGTTGCCGTGACGACCCTGGGTGTCGAAGTTCTCGCGGTCGGGGACTCTTTCATCCGTCTCGATCCTGGGATCAGATCCGGGTCCCTTGTCGCTGCGCTGCTCTGGCGGTATGGGGGGCAATTTGGACATTGCATGCTCCTTGTTTCGGTCTCGCGACCTCATGCGCTGGCAATGAGATGGGGCGGCGGTCGTTCCTGATCGATGCTGATGCATGCCCGTAGGAACGAACGATTCCTGCCCGTGTTGACCCCGCAGTTCATACGGAAGGCTTTTGTTCATGGTCCAGGCTCTATCGCGGGAAACGGAGAAGGACGGCACCCGGAAGCTGATGATGGCGGGATCGCTGGCGTACGTTGATCGCGTGCCACCACACCGACAGATCGCAGAGAGGACAAGTTATGCCGAAAGCGAAAGCGCCTGAAAACGACCCGAGAGAAACACCGGTCGACGATCCGCGACAGCAGACGGATTTGCCAACCCACCGGCAGACGGACCAGCCTTGGCAGGGCAATCCCGAGAAGGAGCAGATCGACCCAAAGCGTCCCCCGATTGATCTGGAGCGATGGCAAAAGTCGAATACCCACTAGCTGCTACGCATGCGCCTCGTTCACGCGTCGAGCTCATGGATGGTGGGCCGCAGGTCGCCGCCCTCATCGAGATCGAGCGTTGCCAGCGTGATCGGCAGCTTGAATCGCCTTGGACCGGCGCTTCCAGGATTCAGGAAAAGCACTCCGTTGATCGTGTTGACCTGCACCCGATGCGAATGTCCTGATATCACCACGTTCACACCGTTTGCCGCGGGGTCGATGGCGAGTGCCTTGAGATCGTGGAGGAGGTAGAAACAACGAGCGCTGAGGTGCACTGTTTCGGTTTCGGGATAGCTCCTCGCCCAACTGCCGACATCGACGTTTCCCCTGATGGCGGTGACGGGGGCTATTCGGCAAAGCCTCTCCAGAACCTCCGGCGCGCCGATATCACCAGCGTGGAGGATATGCGACACCCCTGCAAGACGGCGTTCGGCCTCAGGTCTGAGAAGGCCGTGCGTATCCGAGATCACTCCAATCCTCAACGCCATGTCAGGCCGCGACTTCAGTGCAGGACATCCAGTGGCACTTTCCCGATCTCCTCACCCTGCTGGTTCGTGACCAGGATGGAAAAATGACGATTCCTGAGTTCGGGACGCTCCGCAAGGAGCCTCTTCGCGATCTCCTCGGCAACGTCCAGCGCCACGATGTCGTCGGGCAATTCAGCTCCTCCCTCGT
This sequence comes from Bradyrhizobium lupini, assembly GCF_040939785.1. Classification (NCBI taxonomy): domain Bacteria; kingdom Pseudomonadati; phylum Pseudomonadota; class Alphaproteobacteria; order Hyphomicrobiales; family Nitrobacteraceae; genus Bradyrhizobium; species Bradyrhizobium lupini. Next base: position 5,817,935 of record NZ_CP162553.1, on the reverse strand, counting down.
CGGCGACGGTCTCGGAGTCGACCAGATCAAAATGATAGCGCGGCACGTGAACCCTCAATTCGTCGCAGGAACGCGCGATCTCGGGCCTTCGTTCCGGCGCTCGCACGTCAACGCCCGGCGTGTCCGCAGGAACCCTCAGGGTCATCGCGGCATTGCTGCTTTTTGGAGCCGACACATGCTCGGAGAGTTGCGCGTGCTTGCCCAGCCGGGCGCAATCATCGCCGGTCTCGCCGTCCTGTTGCTGATGGCCGCTGGCGATGCGGCGATCGTGATCGCCGTGAAGGGCTGGCCATTCTAGCCCGATGATTGATGTCGGACATATCCCTCTTCGGCCCATCGCCGATTAGCGGATAGGAACCTTTGTAGGCCTGCCCGGTTCCGCCTGTGAAGCGGAGTGCGACAAGGCGTCAATGCAGGTCTGGGTGCGAAGGGTTCTGGTGTTGTGCACGATCTGGCCGCTCACGGCGTGTGCGGGCCGGCAATCGGCGCTCGATCCGCAAGGGCTGCAATCCGACCAGATCTTGCACACGCTGTTCATCTTCCTCGCTGTGTCGGCGGTCGTCTGGACCGCCGTCGTGATCGCGCTCTGCATCGGAATGATGCGGCGAAAACGTTCGGCTGATCGGCCGCTTGACCTTCACCAAGCCTTCGAGGAACGCTCCGGGCGCGTCATCCTCGCGCTTGGGATTGCGACCACCGCCGTCGTGCTCGGTCTCTCCCTGGTCAGCTATGCCGGTCAGCACACCGTCTTTGCCAAGAACGAGAAAGCCCACACGCTCAAGATCATCGGACATCAATGGTGGTGGGAGGTTCGCTATGAAGCCGACAGTCCGCACCAGAGTTTCGTGACGGCGAACGAGATCCGGATCCCGACCGGCCAACCGGTGAAGGTCGAGCTGGAATCCGCCGACGTCATCCACAGCTTCTGGGTGCCCAGCCTGACCGGCAAGATGGACTTGATTCCCGGTCAGAAGAACGAGCTGCAATTCACGGCAAAGAATGCCGGCGTCTATCGTGGACAATGCGCCGAGTTTTGCGGGCTTCAGCACGCCCATATGGCATTCGCCGTGATCGCGCTGCCGCCCGACGAGTTCGGCCGCTGGCGCGACCATGAAAACCAGAGCGCGAACAGCCCTACCGATCAACTCGGCAAGCAGGGCGAGGCTCTGTTCCGGGCGCGCGGCTGCGCACTGTGTCACAACATCAGCGGTACGATGGCCGGCGGGCAGCTGGGTCCGGACCTCACGCATATCGGCAGCCGCACCACGATCGCGGCGGGAACGTTGCCGAATAATTCGGCCACGCTCGGCGCCTGGATCGCCGATCCCCAGCACATCAAGCCCGGCAATCTGATGCCGAGGATGCCGCTGCAATCGGATGAAATGATCGCCATCATTCATTATCTGGAGCAGCTCAAGTGAGCATCGCCGCTGAACCAAATGAGTTGCGGGACGACGTCCTGAACGGCCTTCGACTTTCCACACAGCTGGAGAAAGTGTGGCGCACGCCGTCCGGCTGGATGGGCGCGCTGATGTCGGTCGACCACAAGGTGGTCGGCCGCCGTTACATCATCACGGCGTTCGTATTCCTGCTCCTCGGCGGCCTCCTCGCGGTCCTGATGCGCATTCAGCTGGCCGGGCCGGAGAAGACGTTTCTCTCGGCCGACAAGTACAATCAGGTTTTCACCATGCATGGCTCGACGATGATGTTCCTGTTCGCCGTGCCCGTGATGGAGGCGTTCGCCGTTTATCTCGTGCCGTTGATGGTCGGCACGCGGAACATCGCCTTTCCGCGACTGAACGCCTTCAGCTATTGGATGTTTCTGTTCGGCGGCTGCTTTCTCTGGATTTCCTTTGCGCTGAATGTCGGCCCGGACGTTGGCTGGTTTGCCTATGTCCCGCTCTCCTCGCTGCAATTTACGCCGACAAAGCGCCCGGATGTCTGGGCGCAAATGATCACCTTCACCGAGGTCGCGGCGCTCGCCGTCTCCGTGGAAATCGTCGTCACTGTGTTCAAGCTCCGCGCGCCCGGCATGACGCTCGACCGCATTCCCCTATTCGTCTGGGCCATGCTGGTGACGAGCTTCCTTGTAATGTTCGCGATGCCTTCGATCATGGTCGCATCGACGTCACTGATTCTGGATCGCCTCGTCAACACGCGCTTCTATGATTCCTCCTCGGGCGGACATCCCCTGCTCTGGCAGCATCTGTTCTGGTTCTTCGGCCATCCCGAGGTCTACATCATCTTCATCCCGGGCACGGGAATGGTCTCGGCGATCCTCGCGACGTTCGCACGACGGCCGGTGATCGGCTATCCCGTGGTGATCCTCTCGTTGATCGCGACCGGCTTCCTGTCGTTCGGTCTCTGGGTCCACCACATGTTCGTCACGGGCCTGCCCCAACTCGGCGCGGCCCTGTTCACGGCCTCCAGCATGCTGATCGCGGTGCCGAGCGGACTGCAGATCTTCTGCTGGCTGGCAACGCTCTGGGATGGACGTCCGGTGTACCGGACGCCGCTGTTGTTCGTGATCGGCTTCATCGTGATCTTCGTGCTCGGCGGGTTGTCCGGCGTCATGGTCGCCTCCGTCCCGATCGATACCCAAGTGCACGACACCTATTTCGTCGTCGCCCACTTCCATTATGTCCTGATCGGCGGCGCTGTCTTCCCACTGGTCGGCGCGGTCTACTACTGGTTTCCCAAGATCGCCGGCCGCATGCTCAGCGAGCGACTCGGGCGCTGGAATTTCTGGCTCGCCTTCATCGGCTTCAACGTCGCCTTCTTCCCGATGCACATCCTCGGGCTGATCGGAATGCCGCGCCGGGTCTACACCTACACCGCCGACATGGACTGGGCGCACCTGAATCTCGTGTCCAGCGGTGGTGCTCTCATTTTCGCGCTCAGCTTCGCGTTGCTTTTGGTCAATGTGGTCTACAGCTTGCGTAAGGGCGCGCTCGCAGGCGACAATCCCTGGGATGCCTCCACGCTGGAATGGGCGACGTCATCGCCGCCCCCGCCGCAGAATTTCGACCGCATTCCGGTGGTCAAGCACCGCGATCCGCTGTGGGCCGATAGCGAGAGCCTGCCCGTGGTCGCGGGTCTGAGCGCCGAGCGGCGCGAGGTCCTGCTGACGTCGCTCGCGGAAGCCGAGCCGCAGATCCGCGAGGCTTCGCCCGAACCCAGCATCTGGCCACTGCTCACAGCTATCGCAACGACCGTGTTCTTCATCGGCTCGATCTTCACGCCCTGGGCGGTGCTCTGGGGCACGCCGCCGATGGCCGTCACCTTGATCGGCTGGTTCTGGCCGAGCGGCAGCAAGGAGGACGAGGAGTGAGACAGACCATCGTCCGCAATGTCGCTGAACTGCCGACTTACGGCTACGGCCCGCGCAGCGGACCGTGGTGGGGCGCGATGGGCTTCATGGCGCTGGAAGGTATGGGCTTTGCCATTGCCATCGGTGCCTATCTCTATCTCTACGCCGTCAACCCAAGCTGGCCGATCGGCGCCTCGCCGCCCGATCTCTGGCCAGGCACAGCCGAAGTCGTGGTCTATCTGCTGAGCATCATCCCGAACGAGATCACCAACCGCGCCGCACACCGGCAGGATCTCGCGAAGGTGCGGACCGGACTCATCGTGATGGCCCTGATCGGCATTGCCCTGCTGGTGCTGCGCGGCTTCGAGTTCGCGCATCTCAACACCCGCTGGGACAATTCAGCTTACGGCTCCATTGTTTGGCTCATTCTGGGGCTGCACACGACCCACCTTGCCACCGATGTCGGCGACACGGTCGTGCTGGCGGTATTGATGTTCACGCGCCATGCGAAACCGCGCCGGTTCAGCGACGTGACCGACAACGTGTTCTATTGGAACTTCGTCGTGCTCGCCTGGCTGCCGCTCTATGTCTTGCTCGATTGGGTGCCACGCCTATGACCGCAGCCGATCGACATTCCAGACTGCTTTATTGGGCCGGCGTTGCGCTCGGGCCCATCGCGTGGGGTATCAACTTGCAGGGCGTCTACGTGCTCGCGCACTTCTCCTGCGAACAGACCAGGCTCAGCGGCGCGATCATGAGCGCGGTTCTGGCTGTCGTCGCGCTGGCAGGCACTGTCATTTCGGCCCGCGCCGTTCGGCGCGGCGCGGGGGCTGAATGGGCCGATGCGCGGGGTGGCGGACCACGAACGTTCATGGCCTGGCTCGGCGTCGGCTCCGGCGTGTTATTTGCGCTGGTGATTGCGAACCAGTTCGCCGCCTCGCTCATGATCAGCCCATGCCTGCGCTGAGCTTTGCAGCACTGCTGCTCGCGCTGCTCGCGCTGCTCGCGGCGCCGGCCGATGCGCACGGACTATCGGATGTCGATCCCGGTTCGCTGTGGAGCTACGATCCCTGGCTCATGGCCCCGCTCTATGCCGTCGGTATCGGCTTCTATGTCGGAACGCAGCGGCTCTGGCATCATGCAGGTGGTGGCCGTGGCGTCAGCTTCCGCCAGGTGGCCGCGTTCTGGACCGGATGGCTGGTGGCCGCACTTGCCGTGACCTCGCCGCTGCACTGGCTCGGCGAGCGTCTGTTCACCGCGCACATGGTCGAGCACGAACTGCTGATGGTGGTCGCGGCACCGCTGATGGCGTTCGCCCGGATCAATGGTCCTCTGCTGTGGAGCCTGCCGGCCCGGCTTCGCCCGGCGGCAGGCCGCATGCTCGATCTGCCGATATTGGCGTGGCCGTGGCAGCTTGTGAGCCACCCCATGAGCGCGACGATCCTGCACGGCGCAGCGCTCTGGATCTGGCACGCACCGCCGTTATATGCACGGGCGCTTGAGAATACGGCGATCCATCGTCTCCAGCACATCAGCTTCTTTGCGACTGCGCTGTTGTTCTGGTGGGTGCTGCTGCATGGCCGCGGACAGGGCCGCAGCAACCGGATTCGGGATGGCATCGCTGTCGCTTGCCTGTTCATTACCATTCTGCATTCCGGCGTGCTTGGGGCTCTGCTGACCGTGTCGCCGCGGCTCTGGATCCCAAGCCAGGGCACCCTCGCCGGCGAGTTCGGCCTCTCGGCACTCGAGGACCAGCAGCTCGCCGGCATCCTGATGTGGGTGCCCATGGGCCTACTCTATACCGGCGCCGCGTTGTTCTTTGCTCACCGCTGGCTGACTGCGAACGGCGGTCATTCCCGCCTGCCGCTCCCTTCAACATCCGGGCTGAGCGACGCTACATAGGAACCGCAACTTCTGTTCGAACGTTCGCCTGCCGACTGCGACACTCCACGGAGGCCACATGGAAAAACGATCCGTCATGGTGCTAACGGCTATCTTCACCGCAGCACTCTTGATGCCTGCAGTCTTGAACGCGCAGGACCAACCCCAGCCAGGGATGTCGTGCCCGGTCGATCATGACAAGCTCGCCGATATCCTCAAGAAGAGTGTCAAGCCGGGCGGCGGCCCAAGCAACGGAGGTCTCGACAACAACGAGTGGGCTGCCGTCGTCAATCGGCAGGGCATCGTCTGCGCAGTTGCCTATAGCGGCGGCAAGGTCGACGACCAGTGGCTCGGCAGCCGGGCCATCGCGGCCGAGAAGGCCAATACGGCGAATGCGTTCAGCCTAAAGGACAAGGCGATGGCGACGGCCAATCTCTATGCCGGGGCGCAGCCCGGCGGGTTCCTATTCGGCGCGGCACTCGGCAACCCGCCGTTCCCGGAAGCCTTGTACGCCGGATCTCCGGACAGCTTCGGCACGGCCAGCGATCCAATGATGGGCAAGCCGATCGGCGGCACGATCGTGTTCGGGGGAGGGCTGGCGCTCTATGACGGCAACGGCATCACGGGCGCGCTGGGCGTCAGCGGCGACAGCTCCTGCGCCGATCACAACGTGGCCTGGCGCGTGCGTCACCAGCTCGGGCTCGACCGCGTGCCGGCCGGCGTCAGCCCCAACATGAAAGACGCAATCATCTATGACATCGGACCCGACGGCAAAAGTCCGTCTGGATTTGGCCACCCCAAGTGTAACGGCAAGGAAGATCAGATCGCAGTTGACCTCGGCGCCGGCGTGTCCGGCAACGTCGTGAGATAGCTCGTCGTCGGTCACACCTCTTTGGAACCAAGCGAAGTCGGAACGTTTGTAGGTTCGTAAACCGGCCTGCAACGGCGCACGGCCTCGTCACTGCCGTGGAGATCTTTACATATGTTAGTGCGTGGTCTCACGCGTTTGCTGGGCCGACTTCCAGGCTTCCTTTGTGCCCTTTGCGCGTCCTGCGCGTTGCTGTCGTCCGCCTCGGCACAGACCGATCTTGCCAGCCGCATGAAAGATCCAGGCCAATGGCCGATGGCGGCGCGCGATTACGCCAACACCCGCTATAGCAACCTTGATCAGATCAACACGTCCAATGCATCGCGCCTCCAGCTTGCATGGACGTTCTCGGTCGGTGCCGATCGCGGCCAGGAGGCGGCGCCGCTCGTGGTCGATGGCACCATGTATGTGGTCGGCCCTTATGCTGGCCCCTACCCCAACCGTGTGTTCGCACTCGATGCCACGAGCGGTGAATTGAAATGGTCCTACGCGCCAAAGCCTGAACCGGCAGCCGCGGGCGTTGCCTGCTGCGACGTGGTCAATCGCGGACTCGCCTTCGACAACGGCAAGGTCTTCCTCAACACGCTTGATAACCACACGGTCGCGATCGACGCCAAGACCGGCAAGGAGCTGTGGCATACGAAGCTCGGGGAGATCAACACGGGCGAAACCATCACGATGGCTCCCGTCGTGGTCAAGGGCAAGGTGCTCGTCGGCAACAGCGGCGGCGAGATGGGCGTGCGCGGCTGGGTCACCGCGCTCGATGAAAACACCGGGGCCATTGCGTGGCGCGCCTACGCCACGGGCCCGGACAAGGACGTGCTGATCGGCGACGACTTCAAGCCGTTCTACGACAGTCTCAAGGGCAAGGATCTCGGCGTGAAGACGTGGCCGGCCGACCGCTGGCAGGTCGGCGGCGGCACGATGTGGGGATGGATCTCCTACGATGCCGAACTCAATCTGATCTACTACGGCACAGCCAATCCGAGCCCATGGAACGCCAACCAGCGCAGCGGCGACAATCTCTGGAGCACCACAATCTTTGCCCGCGACCCGGACACCGGCCGCGCCAAATGGGCTTACCAGATCAACCCGCACGACCTGTTCGACCACGACGAGATCAACGAGAATGTGCTCGTCGATCTCGAACTGAATGGACAGCCGCGCAAGGTGCTGATCCACCCGGGCCGCAACGGCTATATGTACGTGATGGATCGGGCGACCGGCGAAGTCATCTCGGCGGACGCGTTTGAATTCGTCAATGCCTATAACGGCGTCGATCTCAAGACCGGCAAGATCATCCCCAACGAGGAGAAGACGCCGCTCGCCGGCAAGACCGTCGAGAACATCTGCCCGGCCGCGCCGGGCGCCAAGGACTGGCAGCCAACCGCCTGGTCGCCCCGCACCAAGCTGCTCTACGTGCCGCATCAGCATCTTTGCATGAACTTCAAGGCATCGCAGGTCGGCTATATCGCAGGCACACCTTATGTGGGCGCCGATGTCGACATGTATGCAGGCCCCGGCGGCCACCGCGGCGAATTCATGGCGTGGGATCCCGTCGCGCGCAAGAAGGTCTGGGAGATCCACGAGAAGCTGCCGGTCTGGAGCGGCGCGCTGGTTACGGCAGGCGACGTCGCGTTCTACGGCACCATGGATCGGCTGTTCAAGGCCGTGGATGCCAAGGACGGGCATGTCCTCTGGCAATTCCGCGCCGGCTCCGGATTCATTGGCCAGCCGATCTCCTATCGCGGCTCCGACGGACAGCAATACATCGCGATCCTGTCGGGCGTCGGCGGCTGGCCGGGTGTGGTGGCCAACGCCGAGGTCGATCCGCGGGTGCGCAACGGCGCGCTCGGTTTTGTCGGTGCGACCCAGGATTTGCCGTTCTACACCGCGGGCGGGAGTGAGCTGCTGGTGTTCAAACTCGGCGGCGCGAATGGTGAGGACACCAGCCATGCGCCTTCGAAATAGTTATCCCGGCATCGCTCTTGGTTTTCTGGTCGGGCTTGCAACCACGGCGGCGGCAGCGTCGGATCGCGAGCTTCGCGTCTGTGCCGATCCCAACAATCTGCCTTTCTCGAACAGCGCCGAAGCAGGATTCGAGAACAGGCTCGCGGCCATGGTGGCCGAGCATTTCGGCCTGCAGGTCTCCTACACCTGGTGGGCGCAGCGCCGCGGCTTCATCCGTAACACGCTGAAAGCCGGCAAATGCGACGTCGTCATGGGCGTGCCGTCCGGCTATGATCTCGTCGAGACGACGAAGCCGTATTATCGCTCGAGCTACGTGTTCGTCACGCGGCAGGACCAGCACCTCGAGCTTTCGTCCCTGCTCGACCCACGCTTGCATCACCTCGCAATCGGCGTGCATCTGATCGGCGATGACGGCAACAATCCCCCGCCGGCGCAGGCGCTCGGCGAACAGGGCATCGTCGACAACGTCCGCGGCTACTCGATCTACGGAGATTATCGCGAGGCCAATCCCCCGGCGCGCCTGATCGAAGCCGTCGAAAGCGGCAGCCTCGATGTCGCCGCAGCCTGGGGTCCGCTCGGCGGATATTTCGCCCAGCGCTCTCTCGTCCCCCTGACGGTCATGCCGATCCGGGATTACGAGCGCTTTGCACCTCAGCAGTTCCAGTTCGCCATCGCGATGGGCGTGCGCAAAGGCGACGACGCCTTGCGCGACCGACTGAATGCATTCATCGACGAGCACCGGTCCGAGATCACTTCGCTGCTGCTCAGTTACGGCGTTCCGCTGGTGGACCAACCGGCTATGGTATCGGGAGGACATGAGTGATGTCTGCTCCAGTGCTGCGCGCAAGCGCCTATCACTACTGCTGGCGGTCCTGCCGAATGGCGCGGGGCTGGCCCAGCAGACTTTGCCGCAGTCGCAGGAGGCGCAGATGCCGACGCTGTCTCCGCGCCCGAACTTCGGTGGCAGCGTCGGCAATGGCAGGCCCGGCGTCTTCATGCAGGTCCCGGTCAGTCACCTCCATCCCGGCGCGCAGCCGGACCCGCCGCAGATCAAGAACCCCGTGCAGGGCGATCCCAATGCGGAGCAGCGCGGGATGACCTACTACGTCAACTTCAACTGCGTCGGCTGCCACGCGCCAAATGGCGGCGGCGGCATGGGTCCGGCACTGAGCAACAACAACTTTACTTACGGCTCGCAGCCAGAGAACATTTTTCTCTCGATCTACCAGGGGCGGCCGAATGGAATGCCGGCCTGGGGCGGCGTGCTGCCCGACAGCGTGATCTGGGATCTCGTCACCTATATCGGCAAGATCAGCAACGAGCCGAGCCACCAATGGGGCCGAACCTTTTCCGCAGAATCTGCCTTCGCCCGAAGTCGAGCAAGTCCCGAGCGAGCAGGTCTCGACGACCGATCCCTGGTCTGCCACCAAGTCTTTCAATTTCGGCCAGAAGCCCTGATCGCCGGGAAGCAGCGATGGCAAATCCGATCACGAGATTGCTAGTCACCGCGCTGCTGGCTACCACAGGCGCCGCCTGCAAGGCTGCGGGCCCGGACAACTTCACCGGCGACGCGCGTCGTGGCGCCGACCTCGTCAAGCAGTATCACTGCGGCGGCTGTCACGATATTCCCGGCATTGCCGGCGCCGAAGGCAATGTCGGCCCACCCTTGCATCGGATCGGCACGCGGACCTACATCGCCGGCTACATCCAGAACTCGCCGGACAACATGGCTGATTGGATCGAGGATCCACAGCGGGCGTTGCCGGGCAATGCCATGCCGAGAATGGGCATCCCGCAGAAGGACGCGCGGGACATCGCGGCGTTTCTCTATACGCTGAAGTGACCATCATGCCTCCCATGCATCGTTCAATGAATTGGCTCCGTGACGCGCCATTGCTGGCCATCACCATTGTGCTCGTCGCCATCATGGGACTGGGCCTCCTCGCGGGCGGTGCCTGGCTCGCGGCCCTCGGTGGCTCCGTCTACTATCTGATCGCGGGCGTCATGCTTCTGCTCACGAGTTGGCTGCTCGCGCGCCGTCGTGCCGAGGCGCTCTGGATCTATGCCGCGCTGCTGGCGGGAACGATGGCCTGGGCGATCTGGGAAACGGGCTTCGATTTCTGGTCTCTGGCGCCGCGCGGCGACGTGCTCGTGCCGCTTGGCCTGTGGCTGATACTGCCCTTCATTGCCTCCCGCCTGGGGCCTCGCTTGCGCGCGGCGCGATGGGCGCTTGGCCTTGTGTTGGTCGCCGCAGCCATCGTCGTCGGCATGTCCCTGACGAGCGATCGCCGCGATCTTGCCGGCACGATACCTGAGGGCGAAACAACGGGGGCCATTGCGTCTCCCGAACCGGAGCAGCCCGCTGCCGGCCAGAACTGGACGGCCTACGGCGGCAGCGGCTTCGGTACGCGCTTCTCGTCGCTGAGCCAGATCACCAAGGACAACGTCAAGGACCTCAAGCTCGCCTGGGAATTCCGCACCGGCGATCACAAGGGCCCGGACGATCCCGACGAGATCACCAACCAGGCGACGCCGCTCAAGGTGGGCGATCTGCTCTACACCTGCTCGCCGCACCAGATCGTGTTCGCGCTCGAAGCCGCGAGCGGAAAACTGCGCTGGAAGTTCGATCCGCAGGTGCAGCACAACAAGGCCTTCCAGCACATGACCTGCCGCGGCGTGTCCTATCACGCGACCAAACCCGGCGCGATAACTGCCGACGGCACGCCGGCCCCGAGCGATTGTGCGGGGCGCATTTTCATACCGACCAACGACGGACGGATGTTCGCGCTCGATGCGCAGAGCGGCGTGCCTTGCCAGGATTTTGGCAATCAGGGACAGATCGATCTCAAGCAGGGCAGCGAGATCCAGACACTCGGCTTCTACGAGGGCACCTCGCCGCCCGTCGTCACGGACAAGTTGCTGATCGTCGGCGGAGCGGTGATCGACAACTATTCCGATCGCGTGCCGTCGGGCGTGATCCGCGGCTTCGACATCTATTCAGGACGGCTGATCTGGGCATTCGATGCCGGCAATTCCGATCCGAACGAGATGCCCTCGGCCTCGCATCATTTCACGGCCGGCTCACCCAATTCGTGGAGCATTTCCGCGGTCGACGAGAAGCTCGGACTGGTCTATGTGCCGCTCGGCTCGAGTTCTCCGGATATTTGGGGCGGCGGCCGTTCGCCCGAGAAGGAGCGCTACGATTCGGCATTGATTGCCCTCGATCTCATGACCGGGAAACTGCGTTGGTCGTTCCAGAACGTGCACCACGATCTCTGGGACATGGATATGCCGTCGCAGCCCAGTCTGGTCGATTTGCGCCTTAACGGCGGCGTGACGCCTGCGATCTACATCCCGGCAAAGACCGGCGACATCTTCGTGCTCGACCGCCGCGACGGGCGTCAGCTGGTGCCCGCACCGGAGAAGCCGGTGCCGCAGGGCGCCGCGAAGGGAGACCGGCTGTCGCCGACCCAGCCCTTCTCGGAGTTGAGCTTTCGCCCGCCCGGCATGCTGACCGACGCGCAGATGTGGGGCAGCACGATGTTCGACCAACTCGCCTGCCGGATCAAGTTCAAGCGCCTGCGCTATGAGGGGCCGTTCACGCCGCCGTCTGAACAAGGCACGCTGGTGTTTCCAGGAGACTTCGGCATGTTCGAATGGGGCGGCATTGCCGTCGATCCGCAACGCCAGATCGCGATCGCGAACCCTCAATCGATTCCCTTCGTCTCGCGTCTCGTGCCGCGCGGGAAAGACAATCCGGCAGCGCCGAACGCGGCGCATCCGCCGGGAACCGAGCTCGGCGTGCAGCCGATGTACGGCGCCCCCTATGGCGTCGACCTCGGCATTTTCCTCTCACCGCTCGGCATCCCCTGCCTTGCCCCGCCATGGGGCAACATCGCCGCGATCGATCTCAAGTCGCACAAGGTGGTCTGGCAGCATCGCATCGGCACGATCCGCGATCAGGCCCCGCTGCCGCTGCCATTCAAGCTCGGCGTTCCCATGCTGGGCGCTCCGATCGTCACCGCGGGCGGCGTCGTCTTCATCACGGGAACGATGGATGACTACATCCGCGCGTTCGACGTTCGCGATGGCAGACGGCTTTGGCAGGACCGCCTTCCTGCCGGCGGCCAGTCGACGCCGATGACCTATGAGGCCAACGGCAAGCAATATGTCGTCACGGTCGATGGCGGCCACGGCTCGTTCGGAACTAAACTCGGCGATTACGTGCGGGCCTACGCGCTGCCGTGATCTGCCTCGGCAGGACATGCTTGTGCTTGGCGACGCCTTGTCCCGATCTGCCAGCGCGACGCGCAACTGCTGAAGCCAGGAGAGCCACGCCCGCAGCTAGTCCCAGCGCCGCGAGCCCCTGACTGATGACCCCGGCAGGTGGGAGCTGCTTGCGTGACAGCCAACCGCCATCGATTGACGTGCCCTGCGGACCAGCTTCGATCATGGTGCCCTCGCTGCTCTTCGCCGGGCGCGCGCGCGACAGCAGGTAGCGGAAGGCTACCCCCAGGATGTTCTCGGTAATCTGCGGAGCCATCGCGTAGGCAATTTGGCCGGCACGCGCCGGCCAGCCCACGGCGACCTCGTCTTGGGGTGCGCGAACGAGGCTCACGAACGTCTCGGCAACGTCCTCCGCCTGATACAGCAGCGGACCGGGATCGAGCGTTCGGCCGGACATGTTGGCGCCGTGGACGAAGCCCGGCGTGTCGACCATGGCCGGGAAGACGCCGCAGACATGGATGTTGCGATGAGCCCTGAGCTCCTGACGCAGGCTCGCGGTGAAGCCCCGAAGGCCGAATTTGCTCGCTGTGTAGGCCGCAGCAAAAGGCGTCGGAGCCCAGCCGCCGAGCGAGATGTTGTTGATCAAGATACCGCGGTTCTGGCGCAGGAAGATCGGAAGCACCGCGAAAGCGCCATGCATCGTGCCGAGGAGATTGACCTCGATCGTTCGGCGATGAAGTGCGATATCCGCGTCCTGATAGGCCCCGAAAACGCCGGTGCCGGCGTTGTTGATCCAGACGTCGATGCCACCGAGCGCGTCTTCCGCCTCTCGGGCCAGCCGCTGCACCGCCTCGGCATCGGTGACATCGGTCGGGATTGCCAATGCGCGGCCTCCGAGCGCCTCGCATTCTGCAGCGAGGCTCGTCAGGACTTCGGCACGGCGTGCCGCCAGGACCACGCTTGCGCCCTTTCCGGCGAAGGCCAGCGCCGCAGCACGCCCGATTCCGCTCGAGGCACCGGTTATGACGACGCGCGTGCCAGTCATTTGCCGCGGCTCGGATCCGGAGCCGCCCGCCGGAAGCAGCCAGTGCAGGGATCGCCGGAGACGCTCGGTTCCGTCCGCTTCGAACCAGTCGCCATGCGCGAAGATCACCCGCTCCGGCGACAGCCGTATGAGCCGCTCGGCTGCCGACCGCACGGAACGGCCGCCGAGGCGCAGCAGCAGTCGGAGATAGACCGGCGCCGTTCCGTTTGGCTTGGAAATGCCGAGGAGGTTTGCCGCGGCCTCGTTTGACGCGCTGAGATCATCGGGATCGAGATTTTGCACCAGATCCGTCAGGATCAGTGTCCGGCTGCGCTTGTCGAACAGCTCGATCTCGGAGAACATCGGAGCGTTCACCGAGACGGCTTCGAGGTCGGCCCTCCATTCCTCAGGCGTCGCCTCTCCAAGCTCGCGGTCGATGTGGATCCGTGCTGCTCGAACTTGCCGACGCGCCGAAAGGCCGCGCGCCGCGAAAGTCGTCACCTGTGGCAGCTCTCTCTGCCAGTCGGACAGGAACATCCAGTGCGCGATATTCGGCGCGAGCAAGTACCTTATCGGCCCTAGCCGCTCCAACTCACCGCGGAGAGTCGGCGAATGTCTCACCGGCGAATGCAGCACAAGATCGCCGTTCGAGAGCCGAATGACGGTCATACGCACCGGAAGTTTCAGACCGGCAGCGCTGATCGGGGCATCGTCCACGACCCAGATATCGTCCGTCGCTCGCGACAAACGGGCCGTCGACAAGGTAGCGTCGGAACTTTGCATGAGCGTCTTCCATCACAAGGCGTTTGCTCAAGCTTCGGGAGCGACGCTCGTTCCTCGCTAGGACGCCCGAGCCTGCATGCGGGCATTGCGTCGGCGACGGCGCGCGGCGAGTCGTCCTCGGATCCTCTCCGCCGGAATGTGCCGCGAGATCGCCGGGGCAAGCTCTGGTTCTGAGGGAGGTTGTTGGGTGGCAATCGGCGCTTGGTCCGGACGAGCTTCCATCAGACCGAGCACGGCGCGGCCCTTGGCCGTGATGCGCCACCCGCCATTTGTCCGGTCGATCAGCCCTTGCGAAAAGATGTCCAGCCCCGGCACCCGCCCGGCGAGCCGCCGGGTGCGCTCGGTCCAGTCGCGACCGCTGGTCGCCAGAATGGCCATATCCCGCTTGAGATCCTCCATGGCCGCGAACCCATCCGGGTAGCTCACCAGGATCTTGAGGACCGTCACGTGGAAATTCACCCCTGCCCCCACATGACCATCATCACATCGTCGGGACTTCTGAAAGGGCATTGCGGGCCGCTAGTTTGAGACGATCCGCAGAGATGTCGCCCCTGCTTGCAGTCTCCAGAAGCTTCGAGGCTACGCGAGTCCTGGCGCCGATCTCACAGCGTGGAACAGCTTCACACACCTCGTCCAGAACGGTGCGCAACAACGCCTTGGTCGCGATATCGATCATGGAAAGCCCCGGCGGAAAGGTTCACGGTAGGGCAATCGCTCCGGCCAGGGATTCAACATTGTTAATGATCTTAAAATTTCGCTGCCTGGCCACTGCCGGCTTAGCGATGTCTTGGGCCTGCTGTGCGCGACCTTGCGGGCTCCTGCTCGGCATTGCTCGTGAAATCGGGGAACCTCCGTCGTCGGCCAATCGTTCGCATGCCATGGAGATTGTCGTTTTCGCGGTCTCGTCCTCCTGGTTGCGACTGTAGTTCGGCATGCGTGATGGCGAACCGCGCAGCTTCGCATTCTCGCGGCTGATTCCGCCCGAGCTTTGCTTGGTCGCTTCACCCTCTTGTCCAAGAGGGCGCAGGGAAGGCCGGGTGCCGGCTGGCACCCGCGGTCCGCTGCGCGAAAAGCACACGCAGGAAAACCGCACAGCAGCATACAGGTGTAGCCAATCACTCGGCCTTCCCTGCGCGATGGTTGGACGGCTTATGCCGTGCTCTCCCGGGAGCCGAGTTCTCTTTGGCCTCCCTCGTCCCAACGAAAGTCACCGCCACCGCGCCGGTTGACGCAGATGCCGCATTCGCCAGGGCTTGACCGTAGCAACGACGGCCAGGACCACACGGTTTTTGCCGTACGCACGGTTCGCCATTTCGCCGCAGTTTTCCCAGCCCTGTCGACGGAGCCGGAAACTTACAGACGAGACGAAGCCTAGCAGCGCCGCTCGTCGGAACGCAGCCTTGGGCTCACGGAGAGCAATCCGCCCTGCCCTTGGCCTCTCGCACCCGAACGCTGCCGCGTCCACCGCAAGCCCGGCTCGCGAACATGACGACCACAAGATCGCCCCTCAAGGATGAGCCGGGATGGCCAACATATACGCCGTTTCCGAATTTCGGTAAAGCGGAATATATTTGTGGAGAGGGGTTGACGGGATGGCGGGTGTTTTGCCCGACGGGCAGTCCTCCCATTCAACCTGCCACGGCCCTCTAGTCAAGCGACGCGCCTGCTCCGATGGAGAAGGCGAGTTCACCCTCTATCCACCACGCACTCCGCACCATCAATAACATAGGCTGCGTGACGAAAATCCCTGATGGTGGCGAGCTTGCCGGTGGACCAGTCGAGAAGCATGAAATATTTCGCCCGCCCGGCCGGCTTATTCGGATCGAACACGAGGATCGCGGGACGTCCCTCGACCTGCCCCGTCACCAGGTGCCAGTCGCTGTTCTTCGAATAATTGCCGAAATAGTTCGACACCTCGGCCTTGCCTTTCAGCCTGGTACGGTTGACGAGCTCGAGCCTGACGTCGTCGGCGATCATGGCGCGGATCGCGTCGAAGTCGCGGGCATTGAAATGGCCGACATAGGCGTTGAGTCGCGTGCGATCTGCTTCCGACAGGCCCGGCTGCGGCACATCGTCGGGCTCTCCGGCGAACTCCCGCAGCTGCGTGCGTCCGCGATGCAGCGCGGCCTTCACCGCCGGCAGGCTGAAATCCATGATGTCGCAGACCTCGGCAAGCGAGCAGCCGAGCACGTCCATCAGGATCACGCTGGAGCGCTGCGCCACCGGCAGCCGCATGAAGGTGCGAAGGCTGGTCGCGGCGATCTGGCGGCTTTCCACATCATCGAGCTGGTCGGCAATCATCTCCACCTCCTCAGCCGAGTGCAGCGCCTCCTGCCGGTTGCGGCGACGCAGGAAATCCAGCGCGGTGTTGTGCGCGATGCGAAACAGCCAGCCCTCCGTATTGACGGGCGTGACCGATTGCAGCGCTTCCATCGCCTTGATCAGCGCATCCTGCAACACATCCTCACCGTCGATGACCGAGCCGACCATGCGGGCGCAGTAGCGATGCAGTTTCGGCCGCATCCGCGCCAGCAGGGCCTCGGTATCGATGGTGGCCAGCGGGTCTGGCGCCATTGCTCCTCCGCTTCGCTTGTTCAGGACTCGTCCAGCATACGATAGTTGCCGACGATCCTCACATCACGAACCAGCGGCGGCTCCGCGCAGCGGTCGCGGATGCCGTCCTGGAACATCTGAAATGCCTTGAGTTTCGGAATCGGGCTCGAGCCGTTTTCGGCCGCGGCCTCGACAAGATGGATGAAGGTGTCGTCCTCCAGCCGTAGCGTCAGGTAGCGCACGCCGTCCGGGCCGGCCGCCTTCAATTCGGCAAATACGGCCGAAACCAGCTCGGCATTCCGATCGGCCAGCTCCGGCCTGGCCTTGTACCTGATCAACGTCCTTCTCATCGCGCGCTCCTTGCTGATGTCGCGACCTGGTTCGCTCAAAATCGGGCAAATGGCCGCATCACCCCTAGGACGTTTGCCGGCAGGCGAAGGATGCGGCCCGGAACAAATTATTATTGGGCGCATCCTTTGCCGCTCAGCCCTCGTCTAGCCCGCAGAACGCGCCGCGACAGGCTGGCGCGACACACGGAGACAGGGCGATGCAGACCCCGATCAATCGCGCCGCGCAGAACTGGGTGCTCGGCGTCACCGCGCTGGCATCCTTCATGATGGCGCTCGATGCCATGATCATCACGACAGCATTCGCGACCATCCGCGCCGAATTCGGCAGCCCGGTCGAGACGCTGCAATGGACCGTCAACGCCTTCAATCTGACCTTTGCCGTGCTGCTCCTGACCGGCGCCGCACTCGGCGACCGCTTCGGTCGCCGCCGGATGTTCGCGGCCGGGCTCGCCCTGTTCGTCGTTGCATCGGCGGCCTGTGCGCTCGCAGGCAATGCCACCGCTCTGATCGCCGCCCGCGCGCTGCAGGGCGCCGGCGCCGCGCTGGTGATGCCGCTGGCAATGGCGATCCTGAGCGGCACGTTCGGCCGCGAGGAGCGCGCCCGCGCGCTCGGCATTTTCGCCAGCATCACCGGCTGCGCGCTGATCATCGGTCCCGCCATCGGCGGCTTCATTACCGAACATTTCGGCTGGCGCTGGGTGTTCTGGATCAACCTGCCGATCGGCCTGATCGCGATCGCCCTGGTACTGGCACGCTTGCGCGAAAGCTTCGGCCCGGCCGCCGCATTGGACATCCCCGGACTGGCGCTTGTCGCGCTTGCGGCGCTGGCGTGGGTGTGGAGTCTGTTGCGCGGCAACGCCGTGGGTTGGGCGAGCGCCGAAATCATGGCCGCGCTGATGGCAGGCCTGGTGTTCACAGCCGGCTTCGTTCTCTGGGAATTGCGCGCGACCGCGCCAATGGTGCCGATGCGGCTGTTTGCATCGCGGGCGCTTGCCTCCGGCATGTCCGCCAGCGTGCTGTTCTACGCCGCGATGTACGGCGTCTTGTTCCTGCTGCCGCAGTTCCTCCAGACCGCGCTGGGCTTCGACGCCTTCGGCGCCGGACTTCGCCTGCTGCCCTGGACCGCGACGCTGTTCGTCACCGCCCCGATCGCCGGCGCGGTCGTCAACAGGTTCGGCGAGCGGCCGCTAGTGGTGACGGGATTGCTGATGCAGGCGATCGGACTTGGCTGGATCGCGGAGCTCGTGAGCACTGCGGTTACCTACTCCGCCCTGGTCGCGCCGCTGGTGCTGGCCGGCGTCGGCGTCTCGATGGCGATGCCGGCAGCACAGAACGCCATCCTGAGCTCGGTCGCGGTGGCCGAAATGGGCAAGGCGTCCGGCATCTTCAACATGGGTCGCTTCCTCGGCGGCATGTTCGGCATCGCCGCGCTGGTGGCGAACTTCTCGGCGCATGGCGGGGTCGATTCGGCCGCGCATTTCGAGAGCGGATTCGCCGCGGCGATGAGCCTTGCCGCAACGCTGTCGCTGGCCGGCGCGGTTGCCGGGTGTTTCCTGCCGGCACGGCGGCGGACCGCCGGAGCAGCCGCGCCGCAAGATGCGTGACACTGACAGCCGTCATCAAAGCCGGAGGCGAGATGATCGCTTCGCGACCAAGTGCTGGCCTTCAATGATCGGCTAGCAGGTAGAATACCGGTTGCAGTTTCGACCACGTCCGCCGCCGCGCCCAAGGCACTGTCAGGGCGCGGCCCGGCCTTGCGGACGATGCCGGCTGCGCGATCGGACTCGCGCTGGAGCTCTTCGCGGGTAACGATCCCGGTTGGCCCTGTGGCCGCGTCGACATCGACCGCGGCGACGCCCCCCGGCAGCGCCTTGACGTCGCTCCCCGATCACCTGCCCCGGCGAACAAGCGAATGCGCACGGGGCCGCGACGCCTTGGAGAAATTCTTTGGCTTGGCGAAGCCATCGGGACACGAAACCGAGAGATACTCGGTGACTTCTCGGGCTCCAGGAGCCCGCTGGAACGAATGCGCAAAGACGGCGTCATTTAGCCCGTTGGGCAGCATCCTGTGACGATACCAACCGATTCTGCAGCAGCGGTCCCCTGCGGCGACGGGACAGAAACAAAGGAAAGTCGCGCAGCAATCCGACCGCAAAACCTCCGACAACAAAACGTCGCACGAGACCCGTTTTGTTCTCGGCGACCCTTCTCGTTAGTTCTTGAAGAAGAAGGCTTATGCTTGGCGGGCGCACCAGGGCTCGAACCTGGGACCCGCAGGTTAAGAGTCTCATCTTTCACAATAACTTTCAGCTACTTAGCTGTAAAACGCCGTCACAACAGCACTATCGAAATCAACAGGTTACAGACGAAATGTAAATTGCTCGGCGGCGCCTTCTGTACCTGCGACCCCTGCGTCCCGGACGCAGTGAACATCTTCTAAGTTGTTGATCTTTCTCTCATCGGCAGGTGCTTCCGTCCCGTTTTGTTCACGCTAGTTTCACCCAATTCGTTGCGTTTCGTTGCGGCGGCGGCGAGGGATAACGGCGCTCGGCGCGTCAGTGGGATCTTGGACTTGCGGCGGAGCAGCCGAGGCCTGCGAGGGTAAGCGTATTAGATTATGCGGTGATCTGTCGGGGGTTCGAGTCACTAAGGTGCTACCGTCTTTCCCCACACCAACCAGACCTGCGATATCTGATCCGATCCTTCGCGTGAGGCAGTTCATGGGCCTCGCACGATGGTCTGCACGGGTTGAACCATAATGGGCACGCACAGCAAACGGTCGCTGCCGTAGATGCTCGACACCCGGGCGCCACCGAAGTGCCGCCTACCGCGCGACACACGACACAACGACCCGGCAGAAATTGAAGGTGAAGCGTCCGTAGAGAAAGCCGCTTCCTGGCTCCAGTGCAGCCAGGCGATACGAATTGCCGAGAGCGCGGATAATCTCGACCATTTCCATGAATTCATGGTGCGTCAGCGCCAGGTGACGAAGCATGACATCGCGACACTCTCGAATGACATCGTCGCGGGCAAGTTCGGCAAGCCCTCCGTCAGCAACGCACGTCATATGCGCAAGGCCGCCTCGGGGTTGTTCAACTGGGCGGCTGAAGCGGGCCGCGACCATGTGACGGCCAGCCCCTGCGGACAAACTAAAACACCTGCACTAAGCCGACGTGCCCGAAATCCAACGACGGTCGATCTGAATCGCGACGATTACGAGGAACGGTCGAAACAGAGTGCCACGATCACGTGGCAGAGCGGACGCTGAATCGGTAAACCGCCGAGGTCTGCTTAGGCCGGCGGCTCCTCCACCGCGTCTTCAATTAGCTTGGCGGGCCTCGATCTCACCTCTTTCAATGGTAAGCGTCACGTCGGCAAAGGTTTCGAGCAGCTTTGGATTCGACTCGGTGATCAGCAGCGTAATGTCCTTATCCTGCAAACGAAGCCGCCGGAGTGCTTCCGCATATCGCTGCGCTAACACAGGCGCGAGACCCTGAAATGGCTCATCCAGGATAAGCAGCCGGGTACCAAGCATAAGCGCCCTCCCAAGCGCCACCATCTTGCCTTGGCCGCCCGAGACCGATCCCGCCGGACGTTTGGCAAGCTCTTTGAGTTCCGGCAGCACCGAATACGCTCGCTCCAGCCGCCGCCGCGTCTCGTCCGGATTCAGCTTGGCGACACGACCGGGAAGCAAAATATTTTCTTCGACGGTGAAGGCGGAAAACAGACGCCGGTCCTCAGGCGCGTAGCCAAGACCCAGCGACGGCCGGCGATGCGGCGCGATCGCTCCAAGATCTTCGCCGCCCAGACGAACGGTGCCGCTCGCTTTTGTGAAGCCCATGATAGTGCGCACGGTCGTGGTCTTGCCGGCGCCGTTTCGCCCGATAAGCGCTGCGCTCACACCCGGCAGCAGCGAGAAACTCACATTTCGCAACACAGGCGCGTCAGCAATCGCGACGTTGACATTCTCGAAACTCAGCATCGGTGTCATATCCCGATCACCTGTTCCCGGACCTTCGGGTCCGCCAGAACCTCAGCCGGCGTCCCAACCATCTGGATCTTGCCGACATTCCACACGGCGACGCGGTTGGCATAGCGCTCCACCATATCCATGTCGTGCTCGACGAAGACCGAGGTGACTTTCTCCTTTGCCAGCGCCGTGGTTAGAATGTCCATGATGGTGAGTTTCTCTGATGACGCGACGCCCGAAGTCGGCTCATCCATCAGGAGGAGCTTTGGCTTCAGCGCGAGCGCGAGTGCAATATCGACCAGCTTGCGTTGCCCCTCGGGCAGTTCGCGCGCCGTTCGTTCCGCATACGATTTGACACCGACGAGATCCAGCAGCCGCTTCATTTCCGGCACTTCCGGCATGAGAGAAAGAGCCTGGAAACCAGACGGACGGCCTCGCAGGGAGGCGGCCGCGATCAACATGTTCTCCATCACGGTCTGGTCGAGGAACAGCTGTGGTATCTGGAAGGCGCGGGCAATGCCGAGCCTGGTGATCGTACGTGGCAGCTGCGCGGTGATGTCGTGGCCGAGAAAGGTAACGGTGCCGGCTTGCGGCCGAAGATAACCGGTCGAGATGTTGAGGAACGTCGTCTTGCCGGCCCCGTTCGGCCCGATGATGGCAAGGTTTTCGCCTTCCAGGACGTCGAGGTCGATGCCATCGGCGGCGATGACGCCGCCGAACCGGATCTTGATGTTCTTGGCAGAAAGCAGGACGTTGGCCATTAATGCCCTCCCCGCCCGGATTGACCGTAGCGCTGGCGGAGGCCGATAAGGCCGTTCGGCGCGTAAAGAATGATGACGACCAGCACGACGCCGAGAATGAGCTGCCAAGAATCCGCCAGATGCGCCGCGGCATAGAACCGTACGCATTCGAACATCGCCGCGCCTGCAAACGCACCGAAAGCATGGGCGCTGCCACCGAGGATCGCGATGAACACGAACTCGCCGGACTTGGTCCAGAAGCCGAATTCGGGGGTCGCGATCTGCTGAATGATCGATACCAGAGTGCCGCCTATGCCGCCGAGAAATGCGGAGAACACGTAGCCGATGAGCAGCACGCGCCGCGCCGACATGCCAAGATATTCGAGCCTGGTTTCGTTAGATTTCATTGCCCGCAACATGTGACCGAGCGGGCTGTCGAGATAGCGTTGCACGCCGTAGAAGGCAGCAATCGCGACCAAAAGGCTCACGTAGAGAATAACGTATTGGAACGTCTCCGGCGTGAACGAAAATCCAAACAAGCCAGGACGGGCGACCCGGATGCCGTCCGCGCCGTTAGTGTAGTGGAACATTTTCTCGAGCAGCGACCACAAGACCATGGAGAATGCCAGGTTCAGCATTCCAAAGAAAATTTCCCTGTAGCGAACCACGAACAGGCCGACGATCAGGCCAAAAACGGTAGAGGTTATGCCTCCCAGCGCGAGAAAGATCAGGATATCGCCGCCGCCGATGTACTTGCCCCAGAACGCCGCGGTATAGGCGCCGGTGGCGAAGAACATCGCGTGTCCGAACGATACTTGTCCCGCCTGCAGCAACAGGACGATGCCGAGCACCACGATGCCCTTGGCGAGGATGAGCGCGAATAACGTCGCCCAGCTCGCGACGAAGAGCGGCAGTACCGCGCTGGCCAGAAACAAGATGATTGCGACTGCCGTGATCGGCTTGATACGGCCCGCCATCAGATTTTTCTCATCTGCAACGTACCGAACAGTCCGAACGGGCGCACCAGAAGCACCAGTACCATCAGCAGATAGGGTACGAGAACTTCGAACTCCGGCTGCAGATAGATGACGAAGGCGCGGGTCAAACCGATCATAAGGGCCGTAAGGGCGGTGCCCTCGATCTGCCCCAGACCCGCAGTGGCTGCCACCGCGAACGAGAGCACGATCATGTCCGCGCCCATGCCGGGCACCAGCGACGTGGTCGGCGAAGCAAGCGCGCCGCCGAGCGCCGCCAGGCTCGCCCCGATGATGAACGTAATAGAGTAGACGCGTTGGGCGTCGATGCCGATGGCGGTTGACGCCTCCCGATCCTCGGTTACTGCTAGAATCACGGCTCCCGCAAGAGTTTTCCGCAAGAAGTAACGCAGTCCGAACAGCGTCG
Source organism: Bradyrhizobium lupini (assembly GCF_040939785.1). Lineage (NCBI taxonomy): Bacteria > Pseudomonadati > Pseudomonadota > Alphaproteobacteria > Hyphomicrobiales > Nitrobacteraceae > Bradyrhizobium > Bradyrhizobium lupini. The sequence continues at coordinate 5,794,857 of NZ_CP162553.1, read as the reverse complement.
CGACTGCCACGCCTGGAAGCAGGATGACCTGGTAGGACGTATAGTTCACGCCGAATACGCTGATGTTCGGCAACAGCTTCAAGGGCTCAGCAGCGAAGATGGGCTGCACGCCCCAGATCAGACGCTGCAGATTGTCCATGATCATGAAGGCCGCGAAGGTGATCAGGAGCTGCAACACGTCGTCTCGTCCGTAAAGCGGCCGCAACAGGAAGCGCTCGATGAAACCGCCGCACACAAACCCTATGACGATGGAGGCAACCAGCAATGCGGGATAGGTAAGCCACGGCGACACCTGCGCAATCACGAGGCTCAACGTCGCGGCGAGATAGGCGCCAAAGGCATAAAGCGACCCGTGCGCGACATTCACCACGCGAAGCACACCGAAAATCAGGCTCAGCCCGACGGAAACCAGGAACACCAAGGCGGCGTAACTGATCCCGTCAAGGACGGCCAATATGGCGAGAGTCGAATTCATGGAGACCTTCAGGAAAGCCGTCCTGCGGTTTTTGCCCGGAGGACGATGATCTGGCCTACTGCTTGAAGGTCGGAACGTCCATTTTAACGAATTCCGGCTTGAGCGTCTTCAGCCACTCGACCGAGCGCACGCCCGCCGGATTGGTGATCACCTTCGGATCAAAGATCATCATGTTGTCGAGCAGTTTGAAGTCATAGCCCGGGAAAGACTTGGTGACGCCGACGAGCTGCGCTTCCAGACCTTGGTTGTCCTCGGGCCTCAGCGTGACCGGCCGGCCGAAACCGGTCGCGAACTCGGTGCCGGAGGTTGCGTCTACGACCTGCTCCCGTGTCGGCCAGTTGCCGCCATTGGCCTTGATCGCCTTGTCATAGGCAGCTTGCAGCGCCGTGAAAGCCTGCGCCATGTGGTAGACGGGGTAAATCGGCCAGGCGCCGGTCTTTGCCTTGAATGCCTCGGCAAACGCCTTGAAGGCCGGATCGTTCTTCTTTTCAGGATGCAGGAACCAATGATCGCCACGCGCGCCGACGATCAGGCCTTCCGGCAGATCCTTGCCCAGTCGCTGGATCGAGGATTCGCCGATGCCCAACACGAAGGTCGACTGTTGCAGCAGGCCGCGTTGACCGGCCTGACGGACCAGCGTGTCGAGATCGCCGCCCCAGGAGGTGGTTAGAACGACATCCGGCCGCAATGCCAGTAAGCGCGAAACTTCGGTGGAATAGTCCGGCGCACCGAACTTCGGAAAAAGCTCCGCCAACACCTGAACGTCGGGCTTCAGCGCCTTCAATGCGGTGGAGAAGATTTCCCAGCTTTCGCGGCCCCACGCGTAGTCCTGATTGACGACCGCGATGGTCTTAAAGTCGGGCTTTGTCTTAAGGAGATAGACGAGCACCGCCAGCATCTCCGGCGTGCCGTTAGCCTGCGTGCGGAAATTGTAGCGATATTTCTTCGTCTCCAGAATAGAAGCCGCACCGCAATCCCACATAAAGTTCATGACTTTGAGGTCTTCGGCGACCGGGACAAGCTGATTGCAGCTGCCCGAGGAGATGGAGGCGAAAGTCACGTCGACCTTTTCGTCTTGCACCATGCGCCGGTAGTTCGAGACCAATGCCTCGCCGCCGGCGCCTTCATCGATGAAAGACAGTTTTACCGGTACACCGCCGATTCCGCCCTTCTTGTTGAGGTCTTCTGCAATCATCTCGGCCGCGGCCTTTGCCGGTACGCCGAATACGGAAGCCGGTCCCGACAGGAAAGTGGTGATACCGATCTTGATTTCCGGCGGCTTGCTCTGCGCAAGCGCAGCGCCCGTAAAAGCTGTGATGACTAGACCGGCTGCAACTGCGGCTTTCAGCAAAAGCATTTGAATCTCCCCATTTTTAACTTGCGTTGACCGGGCGGCCATCGCGATTTTTCTTGCCGCGACGCTACTTATAATTCTGAAATATTGCCAGCACTTACTAGTTGCTGGGGTCGTGTCCCCGGTGGTGGTGTAGCTCGGTAGAGCAAAGCCGCCCGGATGCGCGCCTTCAAATAGCGCCGTAGCGGGCGGGCAGCTTTGCGGTGGTCACCGGCAGTTCTCCGGTAGGATCGGGTTGCGACACGCCAACGCAACCGAGGAACCACCGATGACCGAAGACATGATGAACCTGCGCACGCTCGTAGAGAAGACCCCCGACGCCGATCTGCTGCGCGAGATGATCGGCTTTGCCGCCCAGCGCCTGATGGAGCTGTGGAAGGCCAGACCGGGGCGGCCTACGAAGAGAAGAGCCCCGAACGCCTGGCCCAGCGCAACGGCTACCGCGACCGGATCTGGGAGACCCGCGCCGGCGCGGTTGAGCTGCACATTCCCAAGCTGCGCGAGGCTCCTACTTCCCGGGCTTCCTGGAGCCGCGACGCATGGCCGAGAAGGCGCTCACCGCCGTGGTGCAGGAAGCCTATGTGCAGGGCGTCTCGACCCGCTCGGTGGACGACCTCGTCCAGGCCATGGGCATGACCGGCATCTCCAAGAGCGAGGTCAGCCGGCTGTGCGGCGAGATCGATGACAAGGTGAAGGCCTTCCTCGCCCGTCCGATCGAGGGCGACTGGCCGTATCTGTGGATCGACGCCACCTACGTGAAGGTGCGCCAGAATGGCCGCATCGTCTCAGTCGCGGTGATTGTCGCGGTTGGCGTCAATAGCGACGGCCGACGCGAGGTCCTCCGCATTGGCATCGGCCCTTCCGAGGCCGAGACGTTCTGGACGGCGTTCCTGCGCCAGCTCGCCCGCCGCGGCCTGCGCGGCGTCAAGCTGGTCGTGTCCGACGCCCACGAAGGCATCAAGCCCACCGTGGCCAAGGTGCTCGATGCCAGCTGGCAGCGTTGCCGCGTCCACTTCATGCGCAACGCGCTGGCGCATGCCGGCAAGAGCGGGCGGCGCGTCGTCTCCGCCTTCATCGCCACAGCGTTTGCCCAGGACGACGCCGAGGCCGCGCGAACCCAGTGGCGCAAGGTCGCCGACCAGCTCCGCCCCAAGCTGCCCAAACTTGCCGGCTTCCTCGACGAGGCCGAGACCGATGTGCTCGCCTACATGACCTTTCCGCACAGCATCGGACCAAGCTGCACTCGACCAACCCGATCGAGCGTCTCAACGGCGAGATCAAACGGCGGACCGAGGTGGTCGGCATCTTCCCCAACGATGACGCCATCACTCGCCTCATCGGCGCGATCCTGCTCGAACAGAATGATGAATGGGCCGTCCAGCGTGCCCGCTACATGGCACTGGAAACCATCGCGCCGTTGAGCGATGATCCGAGCGTCAGCATCACGGCTATCGCCAGCTGACCAGCCCGGCTCTCCAGCCGGCGAACGCGGTGACCCGCCGCCAGCTACACCACGCCACGGGACACGATCGGTGCTGGTGGGAAGGGCTTCCGCGGCTCGACAGTATATAATGAGATTGGTTCAGTATGCTCATGAACCTTACCGACCGTCCCACTTGCCCCCACTCGGAGCGGTTATCGACTGCGAAGCGTGAATGCGCGCTTGGCTACGTATGCCTCTGGAGAGAGAAGTGATCAATTTAAAGGGTGTGGTTGCACTCGCTTTCAAAGCGAACGCGCTGTCGCATCACCACTGTCCCCTGTGAGCCCTGCCGCGCATGCGATAGCAATCGTTCGACAGAGCCGTTTAGCAATTTCGAGTTCCGTTTTCCGCTTCTGCAGAATAGCTATCGCCATCGCAGAGCCAATAGTCGTCGAGCGGTTTGAAACCGTCAAAATTCACTGCCACCCCCACTGTCCAGTGGTGATCGAACCGGTCTCTGCCAATCGTCTCCACGGAAAAAGGTAATTTCTGCGGTTTGGGCTGGAGACTTTCGACGACTTCTCGCCAAGGTTGCCGGTTTCAGAGGAGCAGAGACTTTAGAGAGCCGCACAAAAATCCCGTAAAATGCGGCACTTTCAGCCAATACGGTCCCACTCTCTATAATTGAGTGACTGCTTGGCTGCGGCGGGAGAGATCGAACCTCCGAATGGCGGAATCAAAATCGCCGATGCACAAATCGGTCTATCGGCGCTTCGAGACCGGATCGGTTCTCCTCTATGACCGCATGGCGGCTTATTGGCCAGACAACATAAGAGTTCACATCGACTTCAAGCACTATTTCGGTGGAGGCGCTGCGCGGCTGCCCAATGCGTCGCTGATGAAATTGAACAGAAGTGGAAAAATGCCGGCTATGTCGGGCGGCTCTGATCTACATACAACATCAAGGAAGTGGTTCTGCCGGACGGCCTTCGAGTCGCCTTGGCCTCCGTCGAGACGGACAGAGTAGATCACAATGCCGAGAGTGGACTCGCCGGCTGGCCGTCAAGAACACCGTTTGAAAAACCGTTTTAGTCCGTCGGTCTCAAACGGTTTCTCTTGCTAAGGTCTTGATTTATTTGGTGGGCGCACCAGGGCTCGAACCTGGGACCCGCTGATTAAGAGATAGCGACGGGTAGAGAACAATCAATGACTTACCAATCGCACCACTGGGTTTATCCGGCCGAAAACGGGCCTTCGTCGCAGGATCATAGTGCTCCCAGCATTGTCTATCAGCGGCACCTTGATGGTTCGCCAAATAAAATATCGATACTTCAGCGTAGACACCTGTGCTTACCAGAGTCAAAACGACACGAGATCTCCGGTTTCCGCTGCGCGCTTGATCGCGTCGATCACCCTGAGCGTTTTTAGCCCTTCGCGCCCGCTCACCACAGGCGTGGCCGTGCCGCGGATAACGCCACAGAAATTTGCGATCTGCAGGCCAAGCGGGTCTTCTTTCTCGAACCTCAGCCGCTCGCGCTCGATCGGCGCCCACCAGCTGGCCTTGCTCGGGTGATGCCACAGATCGAGTTGCGGAATAGCCAGCGATGCCCTCGTGCCGCCAATCTGGTAGCAGGTCTCCAGCGCATGGCTGTAGGCCGGATTCTCCCCAGTGTAAATTCCCAGCTCCAAGGCGACTGGATGGTATCGGAGACGTTGACCGTTCCCCAGCGCGCCGGAAGCGAAGCGCAGGATGATCACCGCGGTCTCTTCGACGGCATTTCCACGCAGCCGATTGGATTGGGCAGCCTGTACCGCGACGATATCCCCGCACAGATACCGCAACAGGTCGACATCGTGGATAAGATTCAGGAAAATGGGCCCCGCCCCTTTCTCGCGGCGCCAGGACACCTCAAATTAATCGTCCGGCTTGATCAGCCAGAACATGCCATGCACTGACACGATCTGACCGAGCCGGCCGCTGTCGATCTCCGCCTTGGCGCGCTGGATCATCGGGTTGTGGCGACGGTGGTGGCCGGTTAGCAGCGGCACGCCCGCCCGCTCGGAGGCTTCGACCAACGTCTGTGCCGCCACGATATCATCCGCTAACGGCTTCTCGATCAGCGCCGGGATGCCCGCAGCGATACAATCCATGCCGTTGGCCACGTGCATCTGGTTGGGGGTGGCGACAACCACCCCCTCCGGCCGGTTTTCAGAGATCATGTCCTGAACGGACGAAAACCAGTCCACCTTGAGCGATACCGCCAACTCCCGTGCAACCGGCATCGGATCGACGATTGACGATAAGACCGCCTCCGGCCGCGCGAGAATATGTTCAATGTGTCGCTTGCCGATGAGACCCGCTCCCATGACCGTCAGGCGGACGGGTGCACTCATACGATTCTATCCCTTCTCATCGAGCAGCTTGGCCAACCGACGCAAACCGAGCAGATAACCCTGAGTGCCGAAGCCTGCAATAACGCCATCAGCTCGTTTGGAAACGAACGAGCGGTGGCGGAATTCCTCGCGCTTGTGCACATTGGAAATGTGCACCTCGATTACTGTCCCCTCGAACGTGTTCAAAGCGTCTAGGATGGCGACCGAGGTATGGGTGAAAGCCGCGGGATTCATGACGATGCCGACAGCCGTCTCGCGCGCCTCGTGGATCCAGTCGATCAGCTCGTATTCCCTGTTCGACTGGTGAAAGCGCATCTCCAGAGCCAGCTCCGTGGCTAGCCCCCGACAATCTCGCTCCACATCCGCAAGCGTCTCGTGGCCATAGATGTGGGGCTGACGCTTGCCAAGCAAATTGAGATTTGGCCCGTTGAGGACGTAGACAAGACGGCTCATGGAATAACTCCGTTCAGTGATGGGCGAGGATCTCGCCAAGGAACTGCTTGGTGCGAGCGTGCTGCGGATTGCGGAAGAAAGCGTCGGGCACACCTTCTTCGATGATCTGCCCTTCAGCCATGAAGATGACACGGTCGGCAACCTGGCGGGCAAAACCCATTTCATGGGTGACGCAAATCATGGTCATGCCGTCGTTGGCGAGGCCGATCATCGTGTCGAGCACTTCCTTGACCATTTCCGGATCGAGAGCCGAAGTCGGTTCATCAAACAACATGACCTTGGGCTGCATGCAGAGAGCACGCGCGATCGCGACACGTTGCTGCTGACCGCCCGAGAGTTGCGCCGGATACTTCTCGGCCTGCTCGCCAATGCGCACCCGCTCGAGATATTTTCGCGCGCTCGCCTCCGCTTCGGTCTTGCTGATGCGGCGCGCGCGAATGGGCGCGAGCATGCAGTTCTGCAAGACCGTCATATGCGGAAAAAGGTTGAAGCTCTGAAAGACCATGCCGACGTCCTGGCGTACGACATCGATGGCTTTGACGCTGTCGTCAAACCGATGACCGTTCACCACGATACTGCCCTGCTGGATTGCCTCCAGGCGGTTGATACAGCGTATCAGCGTCGACTTGCCCGAACCGGACGGACCGCAAAGCACGATCTTTTCCCCTCTGCGCACAGTGAGGTCAACGTTGCGGAGAGCCTGATACCCGCCGTACCATTTCTGCACGCCCTTCATTTCGATCAGGATCTGGTCCTGCATGGATTCGGCCTCCGTTATCGGACGGCGGCCAACGCGCCCAGCGCGTCGGCCGCTTGCAGTGACTATTGAACTGTGAACGGAACGCCGGGGACCGAGTCGGGGAAGACCGGCACGGGCGCCTTCATCCACTTGGCGTAGAAAGCGGCCAATTTGCCATTGGACTTGATCTGGTCGACGAATTTGTTCGCCGTCTCGTTCCACTCCTTCTCTCCGAGGCGCGTGCAGGCCCCGTTGTACAAGGCGGTGAAGTGAAGCTTGGGCTCGAACCCAAGTTCCGGCTTTGCAGCGTTCAGACGCTGCGGGTAGAAGCTGTTTGCCCCGACCGCCTGCACCTGACCCGAGAGCAGTGCCTGGATCGTGGCCGCGTCATCATCAAACCTGCGGATTTCGGCGCCCGCAGGAGCATTATTGGTTACCTGGGTGTCCTGCGTGGAGGAGCGTGGGACGCCGATAACGTACTTCCCCATATCGGCGTTACTGTTGATCGGCGTTGCCTGGGCAGCGACAAGTGTAATCTGATTGGCAACATAGGGTTTGGAATATTGTACCACCTTCGCACGCTCGGGCAGCATGGCCATGGTCGCGAACAGAATGTCTACGCGGCCTGTGGTCAGCGCCGGAATACGATTGGCCACCGCCAGCGCGACGAACTCGGCCTTCACGCCGAGATATTCAGCGAAGGCACGCCCCATGTCGGCATCGATCCCATCCTGCTTTCCTGAGCTATCGACATAGCCCCAGGGCGGATTATCGCCCTGAATGCCGATGACGACGACGCCCTTCTTCTTCACGTCCTCCAGAGTGCCCGCCTGCGAGCCGCCTGCGACAACGATGGCCGACAGCGTCAGCAGCGTAACGCCGAGTTGGCGGCGATTGAGCGAAAACAACATGAGTATCTCCTCCTGGTGATGGCTGTATTTGATTGAGTAGGTGCGCCGAACCTACCTTTGACCGGCCAGGGCGAGCCTGGCCTCCATCCGACTGCCCCACCACGAGAGTGGCCAGCAGAGGATGAAATACATCGCGCCGACCACACCGAAGACGAGCAACGGCTGGTAGGTCTGGTTCGATACGATTTGACCCGCGCGGGCGAGTTCGATGAAGCCGACGATGGCAGCGAGCGAGGTACCCTTGATGAGCTGCACGAGATAGCCAATGGTCGCCGGCAGCGCGATGCGAATGGCTTGCGGCAGCACGATGTCGCGCATGCGCGCGGAATAGTGTAGACCGAGCGCCATCGCGGCCTCGGTCTGACCGCGAGGCACGGCCTGGATTGCGCCGCGCCAGATCTCGCCCAGAAAAGCCGAGGCGTTGACGGTGAACCCAATCGCGACCGCAACGAATGCTGACAGCTTCAATCCGAGGAGCGCCAAGCCGTAATACACCACGAACAGTTGCAGCAGCAGCGGTGTCCCCTGGAAGATTCCGATATAGATCCGAACTATCCATTCCACGGTCGTGCGACCGCAGGTGCGCAACAATGCGACGACCAGGCCGGCGGTACAGCCACCGACGAATGCAACCAGCGTCAGGAGTACCGTCCATTGCAGACCACGCAGGAGGAAGCCGAACTCGGGAACGCCGAAATGCGGTGTCATGATCTGTGCTCCTCAGCGCGTCGGATATGAGAAGAAGCGGTGAGAGATGATTGCGAAGCCCGCCATCAGCAGCCAGGAGATCGCGAGGTAGAGGAAAGTGACGAAAAAATAGACCTCGAAGCTGCGGAATGTGTCGCTTTCGATTCGCTGCGCGACCGACGTCAATTCGTAAGCCGACACAGCCGAACAGATCGACGAGGTCAGCGTCAGCATGATGAACTGTCCCGTGAGCGAGGGATAGATCGCGCGAAGCGCGGGCTTGAGTACGATGGAACGGAATACCTGCCCTTTGTGCAGTCCGAGCGCGTAGCCAGCCTCGATTTGCCCTTTGTGAATCGATTGCACGCCGCCGCGGATGATCTCGATGGCGTACGCGCCTCCGTTGACGCCGAGTGCGATAATGGCCGTGGCGGTCGGATTGAGCTTTACCCCGACGAGCGGCAGTGCAAAGAACAGAAAGAAGATCTGCACCAGGAACGGCGTGTTGCGCACGATTTCGACGAAGCCGATCACGATGGCGCGCAACCAGGCCGCCTTCGCATCGCGGGCCGCGACGCCCGCGACGCCGATGATCATTGCGAGCGTCATGCCAGCAAGCGCCAAACCCAACGTCCCCACGCAACCCCACAGCAACGCGGGCATTGCGTGCCAAACCACCGAGAAATCGAGCGTGTAGCCCATCTTGCGTTTCCTCTCGGGCGTTGTGCGTGCCGCTCGCCCATCGGCCGGGTGTCACCCTCCCAGGGATGCGAAAGTTGCGAAGAAGACGTCTGGATCAGGCGAGACGCCCGTGAACAGGCGGAACGCTTCGGTGCCCTGGAAGATAGCCATTCCGCCACCATCGACCGTGCGGCAGCCGAGGGCCCGCGCCGCGCGCAGCAGCGCGGTCTCCAGCGGGAAGTAGATGATCTCGGCAACCCAGAGACCGGAACACAGCATCGCCAGCGGCAGCGGCGTTCCCGGATATTTGTCCATGCCGATCGGCGTCGCGTTGACAATTCCGTCTGCGGCCGCCACGGCGGCGGCAACATCCTGGCCGACCCTCAAGCGCCCTTCTACAAATCGAGAGGACAAGCCGTCGACCACGCTCTGCGCCTTGGCCAGGTCGACGTCTATGATGGTCAGTTCCTGCACGCCAAGCTTCATCAGCGCGAAAGCAACCGCCGCACCGGCGCCGCCTGCGCCGAATTGCACGACGCGACCAAGTGGTGCACCTTGCATGTTGCGGCGGAAATTCTCCGCGAAGCCGAACCAGTCGGTGTTGTGGCCGGTCATTCGGCCGTTCCTGACGACCACGGTGTTCACCGCACCAAGCGCCTCGGCGTCGGGCGAAAGCTCGTCCAGCAGTGGAAGGATCGCCTGCTTGCAGGGATGGGTTACGTTCAAACCGTCAAAGCCCATCCGCCTTGCGGCCGTGAGCAATTCCGGCAATGCTTCGACGCCGAGGTTCAACTCGGTCAGATCGATCTTCTTGTAGAGATAGCGGATGCCAGCGGCGTCGGCGGCCGCTTCGTGCATGGGCGGCGTGCGAGACGCCGAGATGCCGCTGCCGATCAGGCCGACGAGAAAGCCGGGTTTGCGATGCATTGTCGGCGTCGTCCGTCAGCTCAATGGAACAGTCAATTCGGCGATGACCTGGGCCGTGCTCGGTCGCACGCCGCGCCACCAGACGAAGGCTTCCGCCGCCTGCTCGACCAGCATGCCGACGCCGTCAGCCAGTTTGGCCACGCCTTCGGCGCGGGCCGCTTGCAGAAAGCGAGTCAATCCTTTGCCATAGGCAAGTTCGTACGCCAGCTCCGCGCCCTGGAAGACATTCCCCGGAAGCGGCGGCATTTCACCTCGCAGGCTGGCAGAGGTCGCGTTGACCACGACGTCATAGCCCTCGGCAAGGTCCGCCAGTTCAGCGTAGCCGCTCACCATCAGGGGACCACAGCCGGCAAACTCTTCGGCCAATGCCACGGCTTTGGACAGCGTTCGATTGACGAGAACCAACTCGGACGGTTGCTGGCGCAGGAAAGGCAGCAACGCGCCACGCGCCGCTCCCCCGGCGCCGAGCATCAGGACGCGCCGACCGGCCATTTTGACGCCGAGATTGGCAGTGATGTCCTGCACCAGCCCTACCCCGTCGAAATTTTCGGCGATGATCCGGTCGCCCTCGAATTTCAGGCAGTTTGCGGCACCTGCCCGTCTGGCGCTCTCTGAAAGCTCATTTGCATAAGCGAAGGCATCGAGCTTGAAAGGGGCGGTGATGTTCAGCCCCTTGGCACCCTCTGTCCGGAATTGGTCGACCCGTCGGCTGAAGCCATCGATAGGTCCCTCGATCGCCTCATAGACGAGATCCTGTCCCGTCATTCTGGCGAAAGTGCCATGGATCAAGGGTGATTTGCTGAAGCCGATCGGATTGCCAATCACCGCATAACGATCGCTCATCGCTCACTCCCGCACTGCAGCTTCGTTGTAAAGCACGCCGTCGCGCACCATCGCGTCGACGGCTTCGGCCGACAGTCCCAGCGATGCGGCAATGCGGCGATTGTCCTGCCCAAGCAGTGGCGCCGGAGTACGCACCGTAGTGTCGCAATCGGAGAACCGGAACGGCAGGTTCGGCAGCGTTACCTTGCCGAGCACCGGATGCTCCTGCTCGACCAGCATGCCGCGCGCATGGATCTGCGGATCCCTCGCGACCTCTTCGATGGTCTGCACGGGAGCGGACGGCACACCTGCTTCCTCGAGTGCCGCAAGACACGCATCCCGAGACGGCTGTGATAGCGTCCAGTTGCGCACAATCTCCATGGCTTCAGCATAATGGGCGTTCCGCGCGGCGGGCTTGGCGAAACGCTCGTCCAATGCCAGCGTGTCTCCTCCAATCAGGCTCGCCAATCGTCGCCACGCATCATCGACTTGCGCAGCGATGACAAGATTGCCGTCCTTGGCCGGAAAGACCCCGTAAACGGTCGAGTCCGGCTGTCCGCTGCCGGTTTGCTTCGGCAGGTCAGCGCCGCCCGAGAGGAAGTAACGCTGAACCGCATAGTCGTGCATCGAGACCATGCAATCGTACAGCGCCAGATCGATATGTTGGCCGCGCCCGGACGACGCACGGCCAACCAGCGCCGCATTGATAGCAGCGACGCCATGAATGCCAGTGTACATATCGGCCAGCGGCATCCGCAGCAGTGGCGGCGCTTCGCCGGGATTGCCCAATTGCGCCAGGGCCCCCGACATCGCCTCTGCGATCAGGCCGAAGCCCGGACGATCGGCATAGGGACCGGTGTGACCATAGGCGGAGACCGAGCAATAGATCAGCTTCGGATTCCGCCCCGATAGCGCTTTGTAACCAAGCCCGAGACGTTCGAGTGCGCCGGGTCGGTAATTCTCGATGAAGACATCGGCTGTGTCGACCAGCTTCATCATCATGTCGAGACCACGCTTGTCGCGCAGGTCGATGCAAAGTCCCTGCTTCCCCATATTCTGCTGTAGGAAGTAGCCGGATTGTTCGTCCTTGAAATATCCATGGGCCCGGCCTGCGTCGCCGCCCTTTGGACGCTCCACCTTGATGACCTCCGCGCCCATCGCGGCGAGGCAACGGCCCATGAACGGGCCGGCCAGGAAATGGCTGTAGTCGATGACGCGGACGCCTTTGAGCGGCAGATCTTGCGCGGTCATGCGCGCTCTCCCGCGACGCCGGTCTTCGGGCGCATCGGAATCATCAGCCGATGCTCACCGAGCTGCACCACTTCGCCGCGCTGATTAATCAGCTCCGAGGGCAGCACCACGATGCCCCACCCGTCCCGCTTTGTCTCGCGCATTGAACCCACGCGGAACTTCACGTGCACGGTGTCCCCGAGCTTGATCGGCAGCTTGAAATCCCACGTCCAGCCCAGCGACATTCCCGGGAGGAAGCGGTAGTAGGCACGGGTCTTCAAACCGTCGGCCAGCGACAGACCAAACAGCCCGTGCGCGACGCGCGTGCCGAACGGCGTTGTCTTCGCGTACTCCTCGTCGACATGGACCGGCGTGAAATCGCCCGTCAGTTCGGCGTAGGCATTTACCATTCCTTCTGTGACCGTCACCGGTGGCGTAACGCATTCATCGCCGACCTTGGCATCGTCCCAGTAGCGCTCATCTGTCATATCGCGTCTTCCTCTAGGCACGGGGATTGATCGCCAGGGCGGCTTCCACGGCGCCTGCGCTGGCTTGCAAGATTTCGACGTTGAGCCCGCCCGGCAGCTCGAGCCAGTTCGGCCCGGCGGGCAACGCCTTGGCGCCCCAGGCGGCGGCACGGGTGAGTACACCTTCGTAATCGTCGACCATGATGCCGAGATGGGCGAGACGCCCCTCTGGTCCGACGAAATTCGGATCTTCAATGAGTTGCACGCTTCCGAGCACCCAAACCTGACGCGGGCGCGTACCATCGGCGGGTTGCTCATCGCGATTGGCGAGACCAAGCACCTCACGAAAGAAGTCGACGTGACGATCAACGTCCGGCACACGGATCGCGACGTGTTCGACATAAGCGCGGGGCAATGACATTGTCTCAAGACCTTCCAGGATAGTCGCTGCGGGCGTATTCGATGCCTTTGACCAGCGCGACGAGGGTGGAATTGACGGGGGTCGGCACGTTGAGCCTGGCGCCCCAACGCACGACGGAGCCGTGGATGTAGTCAACCTCGGTCAGATTGCCGGACTGCAAGCTCTGCAGCATCGACGTCTTGAACTCGGGCGGAAGTCCGGCGGACGCCATCGTCCAGGCGCGTCGCGGATCGGTAATCGAGATCTTCACGCCGGCAGCTTGCGCAACCGCGATGCCCTCCGAGATTGCGGCCAGCGCGCAATCTTCCAGAACTGGCAGCGAATACAGGCCGCCATAAGTCAGCCCGGTAACGGCGGTAATTCCTCCTCCGGCGACGTTGATGAACAACTTGTCCCACATCGTGCCCAAGATGTTGTCGCTGAGCCGCGTGAGAATTCCGGCGCGATTAAAAGTCCCGGAGATTAGCTGCGCACGTTCCGTCAAGCGACCGTCAAGCTCGCCGATGATGGTCTCCTTGCCGAGCACCCCGGAACGAACATGACCAGGGCCGAGCAGCACACCGCCGACGTAGGTCTTGCCCGCCATGACCCGGTCACGACCAACCTCCTCCGACAGGATGTCCTCGTGACCAAGACCGTTCTGAAGCGACATCACGACCGTCCGCGGCCCGATGATCGGCGCCGCGGCACGGATGGCATCCCGCGTGTGGTAGGATTTGACGAGGACAATGACGAGGTCTGCCTCTACGCCAACCTGGGTCGCGGAAGTGCACGCAGTGACCTTCACAACGGTCTCGGCGCCAACTTCGAGCACCCGTAGGCCGCCGGCATTGATAGCGTCGACATGAGCCTGGAACGGATCGATCAGCCAGACCTCGGCCCCGCCGCGCGCCAGCGTACCGCCGATGGTCGAGCCCAAGGCTCCCGCTCCGATAAAGCAGATCCTCATCCGAACGCTTCTCCCGCGCCATTCTCGGAGTCGGGAGCGTGCTAGCAGGCTGCCCTGTATTTGGATATGCTATGATCCTTATATCCATTATTGTAGTTCGCAATGAAGCATCAGGACCTTTCCGAGACGAGCCTGCTGGAGCCGCGCCTCCTCCGGCTCTTTGACGCACTGTTCGCCACGGGCAGCGTCACCAAAGCAGCCGAGAGGCTCGGTCAAAGCCAGCCGACCATTTCAATCTGGCTGGCGCGCCTGCGAAAGGAGTTGGACGATCCGCTCTTCATTCGGTCAGCGAAGGGCATGCTGCCGACGCCGCGCGCCGAGGCTCTCATCGGCACCGCGAGGCAGGCGCTGGAAATGTTGCGTCGCCTTGCCGAGCTTCGCACCGACTTCGATCCGACAACCGCAAAGCGCCGTTTTGCCATCTGCATGACGGACGGAAGCCACGTCACGCTGCTTCCGTCCATTCTCGCCCACGTCCGCCGTGTTGCCCCAGGCGTTCGTATCGAGGCGACACAGATCGGCGCCGACACCCCACGCATGCTGCAATCCGGTGAAGCCGATGTGGCGCTCGGCTACATCTCGGATCTCGATGCTGGACACTTCCAACAGGCGCTGTTTCCGCAGGATTGGGTATGCCTTGCGAACGCAAAACATGCTCGGATCCGCAACCGCATCACGGCAAAGGATTTCAGGCGTGAGGCACACGTCCTCATTCGCTCCGGCACTGGACATCAGTTGCTCGCGGGCGCGCTGCAGGAGCAGAAAATAGTCCTTGACGTTGCGCTTGAGCTACCCGGCTTTTTGGGACTACCCGCAATCGTCGGGACGACTGACCTGATCGCCACGCTTCCAAGGCACATTGGCGAAACCCTGGCCCACTATTACGGACTGCGCGTGCTCGACTGCCCGCTGCCGATTGCCGGCTTCACGGTGAAGCAATATTGGCACGCCCGCTTCCATCATGACCCGGCAAGCCAATGGCTGCGTGGCGTCTGCGCGGAGCTCTTTCAACAGCAGGAAGTGCGGGGTCTATATCGTTCCGGTCGGCCAAGGAAACGAAGGCCACGCGATTTGCAGTCGTAATGGTCCCCGGTAGCGGGGCAACGACCGCGCCCGAGGCCACCGGCCGGGCCGACTGCGGCACGGCTGCAATTCCGCACATGCGCATCTGGACCGGTTGTCCGCTTCGTTCGCCGTAGCACCCTATTCTACGATGAGGGCAAAACAGGCCTGCCCGACAAGCTTCCGCGGTATATGTTCGGATGGAAGCCTCGGAGATAAGCCAGCATGGCCACGCCGTTTAGTTCGATTCTGGACCGAGCCTTAAAATCTGTGTTTCCAAACGCGCCCAAAGTGAAACTGCTTACCGAATGAACTCAACAGCTTGACATCTGGCTGGGGCGGGAGGGATCGAACCTCCGAAGCACTCCTAGGTAACCCTATGAAAAATCGTGCTTTTCACGCTGCCTTGCTGAGGCTGTAATACACGTCCGTGAGACAATGCGCAAGACGCGCCGCCAATCGATTGTCTTGGTCCGTTGCACCCACCTTGTCGTCCCTAATGCCGTCGGCTGTTCAATCTGGCATGGCGGGAGGGACTCGAACTCCGATCCGAATTCGTGGCCGAGAACAGTAATCGGCACCGCGCGTACGAACTGTGTGTTGTGGCTGAGACAAACGAGGACCTAGAACGACAACCCGCGCAAATTCTAGATGCGAATTTATCGCACGCTAAGTTACACCTCACGCATCCTGCGCTCCTCGCCGTGCCTGCCGGCCGCCCGGGCGTTTCGCTCTTGCCCAACACAACGATACAAGTTGGGGGTAGTAACGGGGGGCGTCGGCGAGCACCCGCCTACGGCGACACCGATTCAAGAGTATGAGGAGTGACCTTTGGCTGGATCGCGGACCCATCATTTGCCGGTGCGCAGGGGGCGCCCGCCCCCGCGTGATCCTAGGTGGATTCGGGGCCAACTCGCAGACGGCTCCGCCGCACGGCGGCTGAAGGGGCCGCTCGCTGCGGACGCGCCCTCAGAGGTCCTGGATGGCAGCCCAATCATGTTGGGGACGACGGACCTGTGGGGATGCCTGACCCTCAACGCCTGCGGCAGTTGCTCATCCAAAAGGCACGGCGGCTGACGGCATAGCCAACCCGCTCCCGAGAAGTTTCTGCAGGCAAACTCCTCAGGCTTCGGAAATCTTGTGGAGTAATGAGGCTTGGTGTCCTTCTTGAAATTCCTTGGCTGCTCACTAGTTGCTTGTCGCCCTTCGCCGGCGTTTGGCTCAGACACCCAGCGGCGCAACGCCATTGGAGGTGTATTGGGACTGATACCATTTGACCCCTGCTCCCGCTGTATCGGGAGGATTCTATGCCGAACAAGACCCCAAATGTCAGACAATCCGGCAGTGGGTGTGGCGACCGGCAAGACGCGCTACGCGCTTCGGCGAGTGCCGTCGCCAGAAAGCCACCTCAACCTGCGGCCGCAAAAGGCCTAGCGGCCGAGGAGAGCGTGCAGGTCGAACTTGCGATCGCTATACGCGACCGAGCGAGGTTCTGCGCGACCCGACATTATGCGAGGAGCAGAAGCGAGATCTGCTCCGCCGGTGGGCGTTAGACGCATACCGCCTCGTAGCGTCCGCGAAGCAAGGCATGCAGTCGGATGTGGCCTCGGAGCTCAATGAGGCCCTTGATGCGCTGATCGATCTCGACGGCGGCACGGCTCCCTTGTCCAAGCTTCCGACCGTATGCTCTGCAAGACCCGGAGAAAGTGCACGGGCTGCGTGATGCGGAAGCCCGTCCGCCGTCCGATCCGCGCAGTTCACTGAGCTCCGCGCGCCTGAACCGGTTCCAATTTCGAGCACCTTGTCCGTGGACTTCAGTGCGGCCGCTTCGGTCATCAGCGCGACAATGTAGGGCTGGGAGACAGTCTGGGCGTGCGCGATCGGCGGCGCGCCGTCCTCATCGCGCCGGCGAGGCCGATGCCGCTCGTGCCGCGAGCAAGAGATCGAGGAGTTCCAGCACAGGGGCGTCAAGCGCATTATCGATTACCTCGCAGATGAATTCAGGAAAGAAAGTGGCATCGAGCTGCGGAACGACCGCCTGGCGTTACAGCGTCTCAAGGACGCTGCGGAGAAGGCCAAAATCGAGCTGTCGAGTAGCACAGAGACAGATGTCAATCTCCCGTTCATCACCGCGGACCAGCACGGACCCAAGCACCTCAACATCAGGCTGACGCGAGCCAAGCTGGAGGCGATCGTCGACGACCTCATCCAGAAAACCATTCCACCATGCCGGGCTGCCCTGAAGGACGCCGGTCTGGAGCCTGGTCAGATCGATGAAGTCGTGCTGGTTGGCGGCCAGACCCGCATGCCCAAGGTGCAGGAGACCGTCCAGGCCTTGTTCGGGCGCGAGCCGCATAAGGGCGTCAACCCCGACGAGGTCGTGGCCATCGGGGCCGCCATTCAAGCCGGCGTGCTGCAGGGTGACGTGAAGGACGTGCTGCTGCTCGACGTCACTCCCCTGTCCCTGGGTATCGAGACGCTCGGCGGCGTGATGACGAAGCTGATCAACCGCAACACCACAATTCCCGCAAAACGCAGCCAGGTGTTCTCGACGGCAGAGGACAATCAGAATGCCGTCACGGTACGTGTGTTCCAGGGCGAACGCGAGCTGGCGGCCGACAACAAGCTGTTGGGGCAATTCGACCTCGTAGGAATTCCACCCGAGATGCTGTGGCCCTCGAAGACGTCCAGCAGGGTGGTAGGGCCATGTTGACGATGAGCGCATCATACCAATGCGCCGTCCATCGAGCAGGATGCCAGTCTCGAAATTCTTCCGCGGCGACCAGCGCATCTGCTACGCGAACAAGGAATTCGAAACGCTCTTCGGCCAGGACGCGAAAGACTGCGCCGGCAAGGGCTGGTCGATCCTGGCCGGGTTCACGGACGAAAGCGATCCGAACGTCTCGCTGGATCTGGCCGTGCTGAAGGACGGAGGAGAGTTTCTCGGCTTCTTCCGGGCGGAGCGGCCTAGACCGCTCCTGGTCGAGGCCTTCTCCGGTCTCATTCAAAACGAGGACGGGACCGAGAACTATCGCAGCGCGGCGCTGATCGACATCACCGACAGGGCGCGTGCCGAGCGTGAGGAGTATGCGCGCCGGATCCGCGACAAGGACATCCTGCTGCGCGAGCTGCAGCACCGCGTGAAGAACAATCTTCAGTTGATCGTCGCCCTCATACGGCTCGAAGCACGCAACGAAAGACGGGGCGAGAGGGTCGACTTGCACACGCTGGCCGGCCGCATCGAATCCCTGCATCTGCTCTATCAGGCCCTGTCGAACGAGGCCGCCGGCGACGAGGTCGATCTGGGCCATTACCTCAGCCAGATCGCCGCCGCGGTCATGAACACCTGCGCCGTCCAGGGAATTCGGCTCGAGCAGAAGACGGAGTATGCCCCGGTTTCGGTCAACACCGCGCGGTCGGTGGGGCTCGTTGTGAACGAGGTGCTGACCAACTCCTTCAAATATGCCTTCGAAGGCCGCGGCCACGGCGTGATCACGATCGAATGTCTGCGCCAGAGCGAAGACCGGTATCGCGTGGTCATCGCGGACGACGGAGTCGGGTTGCCTGAGGGCATTACATGGCCGATCCCGGGAAAGATCGGCGCGCTGATCGTGCAGACCTTGAGGGAAAACGCGAAACCGGACTTCAAGGTCGAGTCCGCGCCGAACAAGGGCGTTCAAGTGACGATGAACGTCGCTCGACGGGCGATTGCGTGATAACGAGCTGTCGGCCCGCTTGCGGGCAATTTCCCGGGTGATCAGGCGCTTCGGCGCGAGCGACTCCGCGACGGGTCTTCGCGGCCTGCCGAGCGACTCCCGGAAGCGAGCAGCATCAGAAAGAGCGCCCGATTGGCCTGGTACCGGGCAGCCGGCCGGTTGGCTTCCGAGCCTTGCATGATGGTTTGCCCATCAGTCGTGCAGAGACACCATCTGCATGCCCGGCGGCGCCGCCTGAGGTGGATTTCGAAGAGCGGCAATTCGTGCGGCATTCACGGCGTCCCCTACTGCATTGTCTTTGCAGCAGGCTCCTGGTTCAACTGTTCATGAAAAAGGATTTGAAAGCTCGAATTCTTGGATATAGCCTTGCTCCGTCGGAGCTCACGTTCTTGCCGCAACGCAGAATGCGAGTGAGCGGCGAGCCAAGGCCGCCCCGTGCCCAAACTCCATCTTTGAGCAAACCATCCGCCAAGCGGGAGCGGTGCTTCCGCCGGGATCATTCGGGCCTGCCAACATGTCGTCCTCGCCCAGCAAGATTGCCCTGTTCATCGATGGCGCCAATCTTCATGCCACCTCCCGAAGCCTTGGCTTCGACATCGACTACAAGCGCCTTCTGCAGGAATTCCAGAGCCGAGGTATCCTGCTCCGCGCCTTCTACTACTCGGCTGTCATCGAGGATCAGGAATTCTCCTCGATCCGGCCGTTGCTCGATTGGCTTGACTACAACGGCTACACCGTCGTGACCAAACCGACAAAGGAGTTCGTCGACTCGTTCGGACGGCGCAAGGTCAAAGGCAATATGGACGTCGAACTCGCGGTGCATGCCATGGAGATCACCGGCGACGTCGACGAAATGGTTCTGTTTTCGGGCGACGGCACTTTCCGTTCGCTGGTGGAGGCGGTGCAGCGCCGAGGCGTACGGGTGAGCGTGGTGTCGACCATGGCGACCCAGCCGCCGATGATCGCGGACGAACTCCGGCGGCAGGCGGACGTGTTCACCGACCTGATGGAGCTGCGAGCCGCGATCGGCCGGGACCTGTCCACGCGCCCACCACCCCGCGAGCGCGGCGATGTTCGTGGCCCGCCGCTGCGCCGCGCCGACACGGCGGCGCCGCGTCCAGAGCCCGACGAACTCATCCCGTAACATCGAGCGCACCTGCTCGAGGCGCGGGTTCGGCCTGCCGGTACGATCATGAGCTCCGCCGAAGGCCCGGTGCTCCTGTCGGGAGACCGACGCGCAAGTGGAATATCCTGGTGCAGACGTAGCGCGACCACCCGGTTTCGTCGGATTTGGCCTCCTCGACCTGCCGCGCTGGCGAGGCCGTCAAGCGGCCTCCGCGGAACGGAACGAATCAGCGCGACGGCGTTGAATCGCCATGTGTGCCGTGGCGTTGCGTCAGTCTCGTTGGGGAGTATCGCGTGTCCATGGCGCCACCAAAGTTGCGATTCCTGGTTACATCGAGCCGTGTGATCCCACGCTGCGCGAGAATCCGCCGCGCGGCAAGGACTGGGTCTACGAGATCAAGGCCGACGGCTACCGCGCTCAACTGCACCGGGGAGATGAGGACGCCAAGGTCTATTCGAAGACCGGCCTGGACTGGACGGAACAGTTCTCCTCGATCGCGGTGGGCGCGGCCAAACTCAAAGCAAACAGCTTGGTCATCGACGGCGAGGCCGTGGTGTACGGCAGTGGCGGCCTGCCGGATTTCCAGCAGCTCAGGCGAGAGCTCGGCCCGAAGCAAAGCGAGCGCGTGCGCTATCACGCCTTCGATCTCTTGTACCTCGACGGCTATGACCTGCGTGGCGTCGTGTACGAAGAGCGCAAGCGGTTGCTGCAGCGGCTTCTGAAGGACGCGCCCGAGACGTTCATGTACGTCGAGGCGCTTGCGGGCGACGGCAACGTAATCTTCGAAAAAGGGTGCCAGCTGGGGCTGGAAGGCCTGATCGGCAAGCGGCTCGGCGAGCCCTATCGCTCGGGCCGACAGGAGAGCTGGATCAAGCTCAAGTGCAAGAAGAGCGACGCCTTTCCGATCGTCGCGTTCGTGGAGAAGTTAGGGGCGCGCCCCCGGAAAGTGGCCTCGCTTTACGTCGGCCGGCGCGAGAACGGCAAGCTGCTCTATGCCGGCAAGGTGCGGACCGGCTACACCGAGACGACCGCGCGCGAATTGCGCGAGCGGCTCGATCCGTTGATCCGCAAGACGTCTCCCCTGGACGTGCCAGTCAAAAAGCCGAAGGCGACCTGGGTCGATCCGATCCTCGAAATCGAGGTCCGGTATGGCGCGCTTACCGATGATGGCCTGCTTCGCGAGGCCGTGTTCAAAGGCTTTCGCGATGATCTTGCGGTGCGCAAGGTCAAGGCGCCGCGCCTCGTGCCCTGCGCGGCCGGCCGCCCGAAGCTCGGCGTCCCCAGAGAGAACATCCTGCAGCTTCTGCCCGAAGCCGTTGCACCGTCCAAAGAAGAACTCGCCGACTACTGGCGCAGGGTGTGGAAGAAGGCCCTCCCGCACCTCGGCCATCGCCCGCTCAAGCTGGTGCGCCACGTGCAAGGCACCACCTTCTACCACAAGGGGCCGCTGCCGAAGGACATTCCGGCGGCCGTGCACCAGCTTCGTATTCAGAAGCGGGAGGGCGGCCAGGGAACGCGCCTGTGGGTCGACAGCCTCGATGGCCTCTTTGGTCTCGTCGAGATCGGCGCTGTCGAGCTGCACCCGTGGAATGCGACCGTCGAGGACTTCGAACATGCCGACCGTATCGTGATCGATCTCGATCCCGGCGAGGGCGTCGGCTGGGAGGCCGTCGTGGAGACCGCGCTCGATCTGCGCACGCTGATGAAGTGCGAGGGTTTCGAGACCTGGCCCAAGCTCACGGGCGGCAAAGGAATTCATCTGATGGCGCCACTGGCTCAGCCGATGCTGCACGACAAGGCGCATCGGATCGCGCATCAGCTCGTCTCCGCGCTCGCAGCGCGTCATCCAGACCGCTACCTTCTGTCTGCGCAATCAAAACGTCGCGGCCGCATCTTCCTCGATTATCTGCGCAATGGCCGCGGGACGACGGCGATCGGCACCTATTCCCCGCGAGCGCGCGAGGGATTTCCGATCGCAGCGCCCGTGACCTGGAAGCGCATCGAGAGCGGGATCGCGCCGGACGCCTTCTCCATCGACAGTCCATTTCGCGTCAAGCCAAGGAGGTGAGCCGTATGTCGGATGCATTCGATCTATGGCTGGAATGGCGCCACAAAACTCCCAAGTTCACTCCCTTCAGGTAGGTGGCTGCCGTCCGCGTTGCATGAGTCGCTTGACCGCAGCAATGGTGCGAGCGAGCTGTCTAGGCCAGAGCGACCTACGTGGCGGAGTGACTATGAGAATGTAGAGCAGGTTCAGCAGCAGCCAGCAGCCGACCGCGATGAATATGTATTTCATACAAAAATCCCGGAACACCCGGCGACGACGGCAAAGTCCAAAGCATAAACTTGCGGAGCAGCTTTCTTATGATCGCCCGGCAGTCGGTGATGTAAAAACCGGGAACGAAACCATATAGCGAACTGCGTTACGGCGTCGCTCGAAATAAACAGCCAACAGTGCTGACGGTTTTCTGCAGGGCGCGTAGACCCCAGCCAGGTTGGGAGAAACAGCCGGGGCCGGTGTCCCATTGCACGTGCCGCAATCGGCCGTAATCGGCACGCCCCAAGTTTCACATGCACAAGCTCAAACTATTTCGCCGGCGCCGTACTAGGGCACGTACTCATGAAGCGGCGGCCGCCTGATGTCCGGTTTGCCGCCAACATCGGCCAAAGAGCGGGTGGGCTCCGAGGTCGGAGATGGGCCAACACCGGAAGTCGAGGAACGACGCCCTGCCCGGCATAGCACCGGCTCACGTCGGAAAACGACGTCGCCACGCCGGACCAGCCGCTGATACACTTCACTTCTGCCGAGGCGGTGGTGAGCGCGGCGTCACGCGTGCCGCTGGCTACGAAGCCGCCGTCGGCCAACGCGTGGAAGAATGCTGTCCTCATACTCGGTCGGCTTGCAACGAATGTTGCTCTCACTCAGTGGTAAAGTTATTCGCGCTGTGGTTGGATTTTCGTTGGCGTTCGGCGCCCTGGAGTTGTTTGACGAAGTTTTCCTGAAACAATGAGCTGCTATAGTCTGTGTTAGCGTGACTTTGTTTTTTCGGGCAGACAATCAGGTCAACCAATCGGCTGTTGAGCTTGGAACTGGTGCAGTCTGCGAACGGGCTCACATCGAAGAGCCGTCTGAAGTGGCTACAATCACGCGAAGATCGCGGTGGAAAGATCTGACACTGACACTCAAACGGTGGGGGTGACGATGCCCGCCATATTCGACCTGCTCTATCGTGAATATTGCCGCGCCTGCCTCGCTGAAATGCGAAAGCAGCTTCTGATCCCAGCTGAACGCCCTGAAGCTCCAGACATGTGGGATTACAATCCTGCGGATCACAGCAGCGACGACAGGACCAACACACCGCACCGAACCGGTCACAGGCGTGCCGAACAGCGGCCCCGAGACAGGCGGCCTCTCCCGGCGCAGCAGTGACAGGCAACAGCTCGGGAGGCAACTATGAACACCCCAGAATGCTACACTGTAACGGTGGCTTGCGTCTCGTGTTTGACCATTATCGGTCTAATGCTTGTCGGGGCGTGGTGAACGTGAGCTACTTACCGCTAGACCGCGACCGTCGGCCGTTACTGAGCCGCAGGCAAGCACGAAGGTCCAGTCAAACAAAGAGCGGCGGCTCACTTTCGCGGATCAGGCGGCCACCAGCTCCTTGTCATACATGCGCTTGATTCTGTGTCGCATCACGGCGTAGCACTCGCAAGCGATCTTCTCGAGCCGCCTTCGGTCGATGTCTAGCATTCCGCGTCGGTCCGATAAGACGCCGCCCGCGGCCTGAAGTCTGCCCATCGTTAGCGTCACGGTCGTTCGGCGGACCCCGAGAAGTTGTGCGAGCGCCTCATGCGTTAGCTGGATTCCGCTCTCTGCGGTGTGGTCGTGAATCTCAAGCAACCATCGAGCCATGCGGCACTCCACCGGATGCACCGCGTTGCAAGCTGCCGCGTTGTTAAGCTGCAACAATTGTGTGCGGAGATGGAGCCGTAGAACACGCCTGATCGTGTCGCTTTGCTCATAAGCAAGCTGCAATTGCGAAACAGGGACCTGGAGCGCGGCTCCAAGGACGTAGGCAGTTGCTGTGACTGGGGAGCGTGAGGGACTTAGGACGGAGAGAGCGCCGACCGCCCCTTCCGAGCCCATGAGAGTTGACGCGACAATGCGTCCGTCCGACATTTCAACTAGGAACGCTATGGCCCCGCTGAGGGGGAAATAGACCAGCTTGAACTCATCTCCCGTTCGCACCAGTACAGTATCAAGGTCGAACGACGTTTTCTGGGTGTAGGGCGCGAGCAAGTTAAGGTCCGCTGGCGGCGTTGCCGCCAGCAGCCTATTCCCAAGGCCATTCTGGAGCGAAATCGCCGGTATTCCTCTCAAGCACGCAGAAACAACGCGGCTCAAACCCTCGCCCAGGAGGCAGTTCCAATTTACTGACCATTTGTTTTCCGCGTGCCTCGGCTCGAACTTCCGCTAATGGAATGGTCCGGCCGTGCTGCGGCCCTGGCGGTACGAGAAGCTGGCAAGGGCGCCCAAGACAAGGAGCACGCCATGTCTCAGAAACTCGACGCTTCGCCCGCCGTCATCGGCATCGATATCGGCAAGGTCGTTCCACATCATTGGCCAGAATCAGCGCGGCGGCATCGTGCTGCGGCAGAAGTGGTCGCGCGGCCAGGTGGAAACCCGGCTCGCCAACCTGCCGCCGTGCTTGATCGGCATGGAGGCCTGCGTCGGCGCGCATCACCTCAGTCGCAAGCTGCAAACGCTTGGCCACGACGCCCGCTTGATGCCGGCGAAATACGTGCGCCCCTATTCGAAGGGACAGAAGAACGACTTCCGAGATGCGGAAGCCATCGCCGAGGCGGTCCAACGCCCGACCATGAAGTTCGCCGCAACCAAGACCGCCGACCAGCTCGACCTGCATGCGCTGCACCGCGTGCGCGAGCGATTAGTCGGTCAGCGCACCGGCGTCATCAATCAGATCCGTGCGTTCCTGCTGGAGCGGGGCATCGCCGTGCGGCAAGGCCTGCGCTGCCTGCGGTCCGAGTTGCCGAGTATCCTCGCGACGCGCACCGATGTGCTCTCGCCTCGCATGTTGCGCATCATTGAGGATCTGGCGGGCGACTGGCGCCGGCTGGATGAGCGTATCGAGGACCTCTCCAGCGAGATCGAAGCATTGCCCCGTCAAGACAAAAGCTGCGAGCGACTGATGACGGTGCCCGGCATTGGCCCGATCATCTCGAGCGCGATGGTGGCTGCCATCGGCACTGGAGACGTGTTCTCGAAAGGCCGCGACTTCGGCGCCTGGCGCGTTAGCGCGAAGGGCTTTCCGGTACCTTCGCTTGGCGCTTTTCGAGCTGCTCCTCGACGTAGAGAAGGATCATTCGCCGGGTGTCCTGGTCAGTTATTTTCTGGAATGCCTTGATCAGGCGCAGCATCTCCAGATCATCTTCGATTATTCTGTTCGACATTGCAAAAGCCTCAAGGGAAAAGCAGCAGTCTCAAATCGGGAAAAGTATGCAATATCTCACGTACTACGGGAACATGGAAAATCAGCAGAAAGCTAATCCGTGCCGGCCCGCCGCCGAGCCGGCGGAGGCGGCTCCGGCCATCCGCCTCAGAGCCAAGCTGAAGCCGGGGCACTCTCCGCCATCGCGCAGGAGCCCGGCAACTAAGGTGGCGTTACTCTCTGCGGCGTACCTTCGGCACTCTGCCATTCGTCCGCGCCCTCTCGGCAACATCCCAAATGTTGTCGCCCTTCGGCGGAGCGCGACGAATATAACCCGAAATATCCAGTTCGTTTCACCCCTCGGGTGGAGGTTGGAAACGCCCTTGTCAGCTCTAGGCAACCCAGCAGCGGTCGTCGCGTTGCTCCGCGGAGGCCGTTCTATTTGCGAGGCACCATGGACGAGAGCCTGCTCGTAACAATGATGCGCCGTCCCCTCTGCAAACCGGCGCTGCTGCTTGCGCGTCAAGATTGATTGTCCAGGCAAAGCCCATCGCCCGTTGAAAGAAGTTTGACGAATGTCGTTCGACTGACAACGAATGGTTGATTCTGGAAGCCTCTGTTCACCATCCGGCAAGCCGGTCCTCCTTCGTTACCTAAAATCCACCACTTCCCCGCTCTGGTGATCGCAGGCCTTGGGGGATGCTGATGTATCAAGTGCTCTACTGTCTGACCGATGAACACGATTGGCGACTGGTCGCGCTTGGGGGCGCGCTCTGCCTGCTCGCAAGTACGGCTGCGATCAGCCTGTTTCACCGGGCGCGCGCGACGCAAGGATCGGGCCGCCTGGTGTGGCTGGCGCTCGATGCAGTCGTTGCCGGCTGCGGCATCTGGGCGACGCATTTCATCGCGATGCTGGCCTACGGACCGGGCGCCAGCGGCGCCTATAATGTTCCGGTGACGCTGTTGTCGCTAATCTTCGCCATCGCCATCACCTTTGTTGGCTTGAGCGTTGCGGTCTCGACCATGCGACCGGGCCTCGTCGCTCTTGGCGGGGCGATCGTCGGCGGCGGTGTGGCGGCGATGCACTATACCGGCATGATGGCGCTAGAGATCCCTGCGCGCGTCAGCTGGGCGACGGGCACGGTGGCCGCTTCGATCCTGCTCGGGGTGGTTTTCGGCGCATTCGCGCTCCATGTCGCTGAACGGCGAGACAACTTGTCCGGCACGCTCGGTGCTGCGGTGCTGCTGACGGTCGCCATCGTCTCGCATCATTTTACGGCGATGGGCGCGGTGCAGCTGACGCCGGATCCGACGCTGCCGATCAGCGGCCTGTCGATCCCGCCGACGTCGCTGTCGGTTCTGACCGCGAGTGCTGCGGCTGCGATCATCGTGATCGCATTGGTCGCCGCGCTGCTCGATCGGCGGGCCAAGGGGGAATTGGGCCGCCAGCAGAGGGTGCTGGACACGGCGCTCGAGAACATGTCGCAGGGGCTCTGCATGTTCGACGCGGACGGCAAGATCATCCTGTTCAACGAGCGTTATGCCGCGATGCTCGGCCGCACCGACATCCTGCTCACCGGCCGGCTGCTGGTCGACGTGCTGCGGGAGGAGCAGGCCAAGGGCCAGTGGCAAGGCGATGCTGGCGAATTCTTCGCCCGCCTCGTCGCCGACGCGCGCGAGAGCCGCACCACGACCGACATCGTGACCAGGTTCGGCCGCTCCATCCGGGTCGTCAACCAGCCGATGCAGGGTGGCGGCTGGGTCGCGACCTTCGAGGACATCACCGAGTGGCTGGAGGCGCAGGCGAGGATCTCCCATATGGCCCGCCACGACGCGCTGACCGGCCTGCCCAACCGCATCCTATTCCACGAGCAGCTCGAGCATGGGCTGCGCCGGACCAATTCAGGCGACCAACTCGCCGTTCTCTGCCTCGATCTTGACCACTTCAAGGACATCAATGACCCGCTCGGCCATCCCATCGGTGATGCCTTGCTGAAGGAGGTCGGGCGCAGATTGGAGGCGACCGTCGGCGAGAGCGACACCGTGGCCCGGCTTGGCGGCGACGAGTTCGCCGTGGTCCTGATCGGGCGCTCCGAGGAAACCGCTGCAAGGTTCCTGGCCGGCCGTCTCGTCGAGGCGATCTCGGCGCCTTACGAGATCGACCACCATCAGATCGTGATCGGCGTCTCGATCGGCATCTCGCTGTCGCCGCAGGACGGCAGCCATCCGGACGAGCTGTTGAAGAATGCAGACCTTGCGCTGTACCGCGCCAAGGCGGACGGTCGCGGCACCTATCGCTTCTTCGAGACCGGCATGGATGCGCGCGCGCAGGCGCGGCGGCTGCTGGAAATGGATCTGCGCGCGGCGCTGCAACGGAACGAATTCGAGGTGCACTACCAGCCGATCCGCGACGTCGCCACCAACCGCGTCGTCGCCTTCGAGGCGTTGCTGCGCTGGTCACATCCGCAGCGTGGCCTGATCGCGCCGATCAACTTCATTCCATTGGCGGAGGAGACAGGTCTCATCATCCAGCTCGGCGAGTTCGTGCTGCGCAGCGCCTGCGCCGACGCGGCGACCTGGCCCGACGATATTGACGTCGCGGTCAATTTGTCGCCGGTGCAGTTCAAGAGTCCGAACCTGATCGCATCCGTGACCGCGGCGCTGGAGGAGGCGGGACTGGAAGCCCGTCGTCTCGAGCTGGAGATCACTGAATCCGTGCTGCTGCAAAACGGTGAGGCGACGCTGACCACGTTGCATGAGCTGCGCGCCATGGGCGTGGGTATCTCGCTCGACGATTTCGGCACCGGCTATTCGTCGCTAAGCTATTTGCGCAGCTTCCCCTTCGACAAGATCAAGATCGACCGCTCTTTCGTCTCCGAGCTGGCAACCCGCGCCGATTCCATGGCGATCATCCGCGCCGTGACCGGCCTCGGCCGCAGCCTCGGCATCGTCACGACCGCGGAAGGGGTCGAGAACGACGCGCAGCTCGAGTTGCTCCGGCGCGAGGGCTGCACCCAGGCACAGGGCTATCTGTTCAGCAAGCCGCGGCCTGCCTGCGACGTGGCACTGATGCTGGAAGGGCCGCGGCTCCGAGCGTTGGCTTAACGAAATTATCAGAATGCCATCGCGGCACCGAGGCACAGCGCGGTAAGTCCGGCGGGCACGCCTGAGACGGTCGGGATCGTCGCTGCACGTCGCGTTGTCTGAGGTGCACTGGTCTCTCCCGAGATCCATCGCCGCGTGAGGGTAGCGCTCGACCTTCCGGTCCTTACTGTCTTCGGTCAGACCGAGCTCAGCCCGATTGTCGCGCAGACGAGCGTCGACATCCGGAGACTGAGTTCGTCCGGACCGCGGGAAAGCGCTCTGGAACGTCGGAAGTGCGCGTTGCGGATCCGATGGATCTTCGTATTTTGCCGACCGGCACTTAGGGCGTAATTCAAGTCCGTGGATATCAGACCCACAATCGGCTATCTCGACGCGCCGGAGAATGCGCGTCCGGCCATCACGGCTGACGGATGGCTGCGCACGGGCGACCTCGGGACGCTGGATAAGCGCGGCTACTTGCGGGTCACGGGCCGCCTCGAGGACATCCCGCGGCGGAGAGAATATTTACCCGGCCGAGGTCGAAACCTGCCTGCTGCAGCATCCCAACATTAACGCGCTCAGATGATCGGCAAGCCTCGCGAACAATTCTCGTTTTCGCAGATCAGTGGCTAGATCGCTGATCGATTTGCAGTCGGCGGCATCGTTGCGGAGTCTGTCCAACTGCTCACGGATGTCTCTCATTTTAGAGTGCCCCCGGCAGCATCCTCTTCATTCAGTTGAATTGATCGAGGTGTACTTGAGCTCACGCCGATCTATTTCCGAACGGAGCAACTCAGCATAGTTGCGAAGATTGTCACCAACAATGCGGGAGCGGCCGCCATTCGCGCGATCAGCCAACACTTGCCGCCGCACACTTTCCCAAAGAGACAATAACGTCTGATCTTCCGAGCTTGAAAAGTTCATCCGCAGGCCCTCAGTAATTGGTCGCGCGGATGCTACCGCGTACTCGTGAGCCGGATTGTTCGGTTGCCGACATAGCTGTGGTGAAGCTACGCGCTCGTTGCACATCGGTCACACCGCTTGCATTGGTGAAGGGAGATATCGCGACCGCGGGACCTACCGTCGCATTAGCTAATCGATCGCTCGCGTCGCCGCTATTGCTGTAACGGGTCAGAGCGGTCGTGCGGCCGATTCCGCGCGACGGGACAAGATGTGGCTGCGTGGTCACCGACACCTGCTTCGAAGTATTGAAGGACGAACGTACGCGCTGCAGTACAATCCGTCTCGTGTCAGGCATAAGGGAGCATCTCCTGCAGCAAGCGATCCGCGGCGGATAGCTGATCAAGCCGAAGCACGAGCAGCTCGTTCAGCCGCGCTACCCGAGACTGAAATTCCTCACGTATCGATCCGTTATCCACATCTTCAAGCAGGCCATTGAGAACTCTAAGACATTCGATAACGACATTGACCTTCCGTCGCAGCAACTTAGTCCGTTCTGGTCTGGACGATCAGGTATCGCTCTCGACTAAATGGCAGCGGGATGATGTTGGCAGCCACCGGCTCGGACGCTCCATCACGGATCCTCGCTGGGACACTTCCAGCGTGACTCGCTGATGTTGAGGTACTTGTCATGGAAGCACCTCAAGCTGCGCGCACAGTGATCAGGAACTTCTCGACCTCTGTCTTTAGCCGCGCGCTGTCGTTCGACAGCGTTTGCGCCGAGGCAAGCACCTGACTAGAGGCAGAGCCGGTTTCCGTGGCCCCTTGCTGCACCTCCGTGATGTTGGAGGCGACCTCGTGGGTACCTTGCGCGGCCTGTTGGACGTTGCGCGATATCTCCTGCGTAGCCATTCCCTGTTCTTCCACCGCGGCTGCAATGGCGGAAGAGATTTCTGAGATCCGACCGATCGTGCCGCTGATTTCCTTGATCGCGACGACGGAATCCTGGGTGGCGGCCTGTATATCGGCGATCTGGTGGCTGATCTCCCCAGTCGCCTTGGCAGTCTGTTCGGCGAGCGCCTTGACTTCGGAGGCAACGACAGCGAAGCCGCGTCCGGCCTCGCCGGCCCGCGCCGCTTCGATCGTTGCGTTCAGCGCCAAAAGGTTGGTCTGCCCCGCGATCGTATTGATCAGTTCGACCACGTCGCCGATACGAGTTGCCGCCTGTGACAGCTTGTTGACGCGATCGTTGGTTTTCTGTGCCTGATCCACCGCTGCGCCGGCAATCCTGGCTGCGTCCTGCACTTGGCGGCTGATTTCGATGACTGATGAGCTCATCTCTTCGGTGGCGCAGGCAACCGATTGAACGTTGCTCGAGGCTTCCTCGGAAGCCGCAACGACCATGCTAGAGCGCTGCTGGGTGCTCTCGGCTGTCCTGCTCAGGGTCTTGGCCGCCGCTTCGAGCTCGGTCGAGGATGATGAGAGCGTCTGGATGATTTCTCCGACCGCATCCTCAAAGCGTCCAGCGAGCTGGTGCATGTCCGTCTTGCGCTGGGCGGCCGCACGGGCCTCTGATTGCGCCTGTTCGGCCCGCAGCCGGTCGGTTTCGAACATATTGTCTTTGAAGACCTGAACCGCCTCGGCCATCTCGCCGACCTCGTCAGCGCGGCCGACACCTGGGATCGAGGTCGACGTATCGCCGCTCGCGAGCCTGCCCATGGCGGCGGTCATCCCCTGGATCGGGAGGGCGATCGCGCGAGCGGTCAGCAGCGCAATGGCGGCCCCGAGGCCCAGTCCTGCCGCAAGCAAGCCCCACAGGACCAGCCTCAGGAAGGATATGCTCGTCTGCACCTGATGGCTTTCCTCGGCAAGCATGCTGTTCTGGTTCGTCTTGATGCCTCCAGAGCGGGTGCCGTCGGCGCCCTTCGGCCCGTCGAGCAGATCGAGAATCTTCACCGCGCGCGGCGCCGCTTCCGTTATGAGAATATGCACGGGTGCATTCCAGTCCGCTGACTCCCGGAACGCGAACATCTTCTCGTAAAGGAGAACAAATTCGCCCCGCGCCTTCGTGATCTTCTCGAAAGAGAGCAGCTGAGACGGCGTAAGCAGGTCCTTCTTCGCACTCACGGCGGTATAGCCTTTTTCAAAGAGCTCCCACGGCTTGAAGAATTTCTCCTTGTCGTTCTTTTCGCCCGACAGGAGGTACATGCGAAGTTGAGCGGTGGCAGCGGCAAAATTGCCGCGCGTGTCCGCCATTGCTTTCAGCAATCTCTTACGCTCCGCCGTCGCCTCCTGGCCCTCCTCCTCGTTGATCATCTTGGTGATCTCGGAAAACATTGTTTCGGTGCGCGGACCGGCTTCGGTCACAAGTAGCTTTGTCGCTGGATATGCATCGGAAGTGAACGCGACGGCTTCGGCTTTGTCTTGGGCAGCTCGGAACTCTGCGAGCAGCGCCTTGGCCTCGGCCCATTTTCGGCTGTTCTCCGGGTTGGTAAAATGTACCGCCTTCTCATCGAAGCCGGCAACTGTGGCATCCATTTCCTTCCACATCGCGGCCCGATCTAGCTTGCCTTGCGGATTTCCGGTCAAGAGATAGCCACGCAATGTCGCCAGTGTGGAATAGAGATTGCCGACCAGCTCTGTGCTCGCGAGCGCGACGGGTGTCCGCAGGTTCACCATGCGATCGACGGTCGTGGAAATCCCGCCGACCGCAAACACCGTGTATCCGACTGAAAGCGCGATGATCGCGCATACGGAAAGAAATCCCGAAATCAGCCGGACACGAATCCGAAGTTTGAATTTGAAGGGCATGGCAACACTCCGCGGGTCATTGGACCCTTAAAAAGATTGGCAAGAATGGATTTGGATGTGACGCGCTTAGTCGCCGCAACCGACGGCGGCTTTTAGGTCAGATGGCAAAAAGATCCCTCGTGGGGTCACTCGACAAATAAAACAGTAGCTCAGGTTTCCCGTCCCTACTTGAGCGTGCATACTATGGTGAAGACAATTTGCTGCGAGTTGGTTAAGAAGAAATCGACCCTGATTTTCCTCATGCGCGCAAAAATTGCTGCTTCAGCGCGTATGACGAAATTAGGTCGGCGCATTTCGCAAATTTTTGGTTCGCCCGGCCGCGAAATGCGCGAGCAACCCAAAAACTGAGCCCCAAGACGGTCCTTCCAAAGCCACCTATGGAAAGTGAGATAGCCAGCTTGCGACAACTTGTCTCAAATCATCGTCGCGGCCGAACTGCAGGCTCGCCGACAGACGGGAACAAGAACTCGATTCCCGCATCCGAAAAGACGCGACGAAGAATCTCCGTCGTCTCGTCCGGCATTGGGGGAGCATCATCGTACTCTTCAAGCCGACGAATGATGGCGGACGAAATCCCCGTTCGCGCGGCCAATTGTTTCACAGACCAATTTAGGATGCCGCGGGCTGCGCGCAGTTGCGCGCCCGTAAGCTGCGATGTTGCCGCGTGTTGAACGGAGAGCTTTTCCTGATGCACGTCAATGGAGAGACCCATCCATTCCTGGATGCTGCCGTCCGCATTGGTGACAGGCACGGCCGTACAATGATACCACCGATATGTATTGTCGGGCTCTCGCAGGCGATGCTCGACGCTGTACCGCCGTCCGGTCTCGACCGAGGCCGTCCAGCTTCTCAAGGCCGCCTCACGCTCGTCTTCGTGAAGAAGATCAGCCCAGCCTTTGCCAAGCAACCGATGCGCCTCTGGTGTCTTCTCGCCATTCGGCAGTGCCGTGATTCGACCGTCGGAACTACCGATCCACAGCAGACCGCCTACCACCTGGGTCAAAGCGCTGTAGCGCTCGGCGTCACTTCGCAGCGTCTGGACCAACCGACGTTGCGCTGTAATGTCGAGAGCGATCCCCAAAATACATTCCGGCTCACCTGCGCTATTCAGTAGCACTTCGGTATGGCAGTTAATCCAGCGCAAAGCGCCATTGGGCCGAATGATGCGAAATTCACCGTCGAGCAACGTCCGATCTATCATCAACTCGCTGGGACCGCGAGTCGGACCGCGATCGTCCGGATGAATCCTTCGTTGGATTTCGGTGTATGACGGCGAGACCGCATGCGGATCCAATCCGAGCAGCCTAAAAAAGCCACGCGACCATTGCATCTGGCCGGCTGCATCACAGCGCCAGACACCTGCTCCCAGCTTTTCTTCAATCAAACGAAGCACATCGGATATACCGAGATGTGCCTCCAGCTGCAGCAAATTAACCCCCGTTCTCAAATACAAACATTCAACTCTCAATTGCAGAACAATTCAACACTGATGTTTGAGTGAACCCGGCCATACGGTCGCAGGCCGGTGGACGTCTCTCCACGGGCAACGCCAACGAGAGAGGGCAACGTCGTGCGGTCCTAGAGACCGCCTACACCTCAACCCGGCCAATCGGCTGCGCGCCATTCGACGAGGCCAATGACCCGAAAATCCCTTCCGGCACTGCTGATTTTCTCGAGCATGGTGGCACTGGTTGTCGCATTCGGATTTCTAGCACAGTAAGACCCGCGGATTGTGTGCGACGTCCTCTTTTCCCCCGATAGCGACTCAAATAGCGGACGTCGTGCACTTCGCATTTGGGCCAAGCGGTAGAGTAGCGCTCTAGATATTTGGAGGGGCCTCTTACCAGGCAGGCCCTGTTGCCGCGAGATGGTCTATGGACGCGAAATCAGCCACACGATTTAAACAGCACGTAGATCGGATCATGGAGAGTTATCCCTGGCGCTCACGCTCGCCCAAGAATCTCCAGTAGCTGAGTTTCTGAGATTGAGGACATCGGTCGGCGATATCATCTCTCGGAATAGACTCCGTGCTTCAGGAAAACATTTACAAAGATTATCCCGGTCTGGATGGCATGAAAGGCTGACTGATAACTTCGGCTTCGGGTCAAAGAACGAACCCGCTCTCGCGGGAGGGCTGGCGGCGCGGTCCGCCGATCACGTCTACCGCTGTAACCGTTTGAACGAGCACAGGTGACGGGCGGGCGCTCCGTCTGCAGGATCGAGGGGTCAAGCACTCCAACCTCAAGACAGGAGCCCCCAATGAGCGAGAAGCCCATCAGCCCGCTGCGCCAACGCATGCTCGACGACATGAACATGCGCAGGTTCGTACCCGATACGCAACGCGAGTACATCCGCGCCGTCAAGAGGCTTAGGGTTTTCCTCAGCCCTCCCCCCGATAGTGCGACGGCGGAAGAGCTGCGCGCGTTCCAGCTGCATCTGACCGAGGCCCTGAGGCGGTGGACGCCGGGTGCGTCGCCTATTTGCGCAAGCCGTTCGCACGGCAAACCTTGCGGGATGCCATTGCGAGAGTACTGGCGTAACAGGCGCGGCGCTCCATCGGGGTAGGTCAATTGGGCGCCCATAACCTCAGCAGACTGAACCGCAGGTTGTTCGGCTAGGTGTGAGGCTAGTGAGAACGGGGCTGTCCGTTTTGATCCTGCGCAAGCCGGAGAGTTGCGGTGCTTGAGCAACGGCCAATGGCGAACTAGACCATGTACTCCGCGAAGTGGACAAGTCCGTTCTGGCTTCAAACCGGAGATGGCCGGCTCGCTAGGGCGCTACGGAACTGCTCAATGTATTCCGCTGGCAGGTCCCTTTGAGATCGCGCGCGTTGCAGCTTCAAGACGGGCCGCGATCTCGCTCATCCGGCGCGCCAGATCTTGGAGCGTTGTTGGCTGTACTGGGCCGGCGCCCCTTGGGGAATTCAGCTCCGTTTGCAGGTGCTCGAACTCTGCCTTGCACCGCTCCAGCTCGGCGAGAAGCATTGCGAGATCATCCATTTGGCCGAATGCGCCTCATTCCGGTGAGCTGGGGCCGTCGTACCAGATCAGGGGCAGGCGCGGCACTTGGGAAATTTACGGGTGGGCCGACCCGCTCTCCGCCGCAGGTCGATGATCCCGAGACACACATCTGGGTAGGAGATCAGCCGGCATTCCTGCTGGGTTGGCGGTTGGCACGTGGGTACTGCGGCTAGTCTGTGTCTGTGGGTGGGCCCGCTGTCCAGGTTAGATCGGAATGGCATCGTGTGGGTTTTCATCGCCGATTTTGACCCCGAAGCTCACGCCGACCTTGATCTCACGTGACCGTAGTTGAACAATTAAATTTTGTGGTGGAGGACATAATGAACAAAGCCATTGTTGCTATCGGGCTTGGGCTTGCCCTGTCGGGCGCAGCATTCGCGCAAGAGAAGTCGGCTAAGGAACAGCTTGTTGGTGCGTGGACGCTAGTCGCTGTTACCAGTGAAATGGACGACGGCCAAATAGGCGAACCCTTCGGTCCTTCCCAAAGGGTGTGATGATTTTCTCAGATGATGGCCATTTCTCGCTTTTCCAATCGCGCGCGGAAATTCCAAAGATTGCGGCTAATGACCGAGCCAAGGCGACGCCCGAGGAGGCGCAAAGTATCGTGGCGTCAAGCATTTGCCTATTACGGCACATACTCGGTTGACGAAAATACAAAAGGTATGATGGTCAACCTTGCAGCCAGCACCTCCGCGAATGTCGCCGCCATTCCCAATCAGAAAAGAACGATTACTTTGCTAAACTCAGACGAACTAAAATTCGACAATCCCTGAACTCCAAACGGTATGACGCTGCGAACCACTTGGAAGCGCGTAGCGGCGCCCCAGTCGAATTTGAACGGTGGCAATCGCACGCGACATAACGCCACTCTGTAAAAAACCGGAAAACCAACCGGCTGGTTCTCGTCAGATGGTGTCAGAGCGTTGGGCACCAGACGAAAATCGGCCCCGACCAACACGGGGGCTGGCGGTCGGGGGCCGTCCCTTCCAGTGCGCCACAGGCGGCGGTCGTGGGCACACGCGCTGACGTTCGGGTAGCGACAAACCGGTACACCAACTGGCGCGCGCTCTTTCAGGCCGCAACGTGTGGATTGACAACTGTATAGCCGCGCAACGATCGCGCGTGCATCCTTGTCGCGTGTCCGCCTGAGTTGGCGTCATACGCCATCCAAATGTCGCCTCTGAGATGCTGTTCTAGTACGAAGACGTGCCCACGGCGTGCCGCGACCATTCCGGGCGACGGCGACGTACGCGGAAAGCGTAGCCAGTTGGCTGCGAGGTTTAGTTCAGGCACCACACGACCAAACACGCGCAGCGCTGCGCCACAACCACAGAATGCCGCCGGGCAGCCGGGCGGCCGACCCCCGGCGATCCGGCTCTCAGCAGGGACACTCATCGCCAAGCTGTTGGCTGCGGTTACTACGAGTTGTTTGGGACGATACGCCTGCAGTGAATATTGCGAAATTCGTTCGCCGCGCGTCTGCGCGGACGAGAAGTCACATGGCATGATCACGTTGCATTCGGGCGCGTGGCCTATGCGGTAGGGTCTTGCTTCCGAACAGATCGAGCTGAGGACAACGAAGAGACACGCAGAAAATACTTGCTTGAACATTGCAGGGCTCCAAAATGAGGTCCTGCCCCGAGTACCAAGCAACAAACAACAATTTGGCCGAAAAGCGGCCAAGGTTAACAGCGATCGCGGTCCAATATCGTCAACCCTCACGGCCAGACGTTGCGACGCTATCTGATTAACTCGCAGAGAGAGAGAGAGAGAGAGAGAGAGAGAGCCTTGCACTCGTCCGACTTGTCAAGTCTGCTCCGGGGTGACCACCGGCAACGCTCGGATCGAAGCGATATAATTTCCGCTTCGCGCCCCTGAGCGGCTGCCGGTGTAGATGGAGCCCTAACAAACGGCCCCGACGCATTCCACGTCGGGCCCTTAAGATCGTCGAGCCGGTTACATCCGCCGTGCCCTCTGATGCTTGATGTGTCGATTACCGCCCACGATCTAGTGCAGAGCGTGGCACTGCGGCCGCAATGAGCAAGGCCGTTTGAACAGTCGTCATAACACGCGCGTCGATGTTAATGCCACGAGGATCCCGCACCTGGACGGTTGCTTGGGCAACAATTAAAAGTCGAACCGCTCGTTCCTGCGCGCCATGAAGATTTTGGAAGCCACGAGCCGCGGCGAAATGTCAATTCATGATCGTAAGCAGATCCGAACCAACCCGGCGTAGCTCTCGCGTTTCTCGACCGGTCAGCCCGAGCTCTCACGCACCAGCCGGGCAATTCTGCGAGGACCATCCCACACCTCTACGGCGGGGTACGTATCGAGAAATTTCTCTGCTCGCGTTCTGGCGTCTTCATCCGTCGGACTGTCAATTTGATAAACCGCCCGAGCAACGCCGGATAAATCGACCACATACGCAACGTACCGCATGGCAGTTCCCAAGTGCCGGAAGCTACAATACGACTCCGCCAACTGTGGCGGCCTTCGTTTCATCTTACTTTCGAACCTTTGACGAGCGCCGGCTGGTGATCGAGACTTGCTCTTGGACAACCTGCCGCGCCTCCACCTCGCCTGTTGGTTTAGGAGGGCAGGAACTCTCTTTCGGAGGTTCTCTTGCCAGCCATCGCAGTATCCTAGAACAATTTACGAGGCTCCCAAGATCGACCTATGGCTTAGGAACCAACCGGCGCCTACGGACCCGAATACCCGAATATCCGTTTCGGTTGGAGTTCGTTCCGCAATGGGCACCGGGGCGCCCCTTCCCCGGTTGCAGAGAGCCATGCTTGCGCAGGGGTCGAGGCCGTTCCGCGCGACGCGCGCTGCATTCACAAGATCCTCCTTGCGCGAGGATCTGTAATGGCGCGCCTCGCCCCCGCCGAAAGTGGTTCGCTACAGAGGAGGTGGCGCAGGCTTGGATTGATGAGAACGATCGGGAGGGCGTCGGCTTCGAATACGAGGTGATCGGCGCGCCAGCGTGACCTTCATTGGCAAGCCATGTCGCAGAGCCACCGCGCGGCCGCCCGGCGGATAGGATCGAGAGAACAACCCCTCGCGCGTGGCCCAATTGTGCCGAAACATACAGCCAGCCAGGGCGCGCGCGAAAGCTGCGGCGTGGTCATCCGAGGTTCAGGAAGGAACGTCTAAGGTTGGTCAGCGGGGATGGGCTCCGCCGGAGTAGCATGGATGAAATACAAACTTACACTTGCCGCAATAACCGTTCTCGGTGGGGCGGCATTCTCAATTGCAACGGCATCGGCAATGCCCGTTGCTCCGTTGGGACAATCAAACATCGCGAACGTTGAGACGGTAGCTCTGGTTTGCGGCCGGCACGGATGCGTCCGAACTCGCCCGGTCTATCGTCCTGCCTATCGCCGCGGCGTAGTCGTTGTTCGTCGGCCTTATGCCCATCGGTACTATCGGCGGTACTGATCAGAGGTTTCGTTCACGTAAACTGGCGTATCCTACTTGTAAAAAGGCCGCCAACTGAGGCGGCCTTTGGTTCTTTGCTCAACGGTTTTAGTGAAGAGAGAGGACAGCGGCCACGTTAAACGCCAGTAGAACCAGAGCGCATGCGCCAGCTGACAGCAGTCCCTATGTCACCGGCCTCCTTCGCGCATGCATTCCTGTGGGAGAAGTGGTAGCCAACTGCTGAGGTCCGACATTTTCTGGCGTTATTTGGACGTCATCCAACAACTTCGCGAGTTCGTTTCGGAGATTTATGTTCATAGCAATTGCTCCGAGGCAGTTTCGCTGAAGAAGCACGAAAGACGCAAACTGCCGGCGATTAGAATAACACAGAAGAGCCGTGTACGGTTGCGATCCACTGCGAGCGAGGCTGGATAACGCGCGGAGCTTCTTACGCGGCTCGCGGCATCTCGCCCCACGAACTGCCCGTGGCCTGTTCAATGTCCTGCTCGTCTCTATAATCAGGCGAAGTGATTTCGCCACTGAACCGCCAGGTTGACGCTGCTTCGCAAAGCGTGGAGCTCTAGAACGGCTCGCCGGTTCTCGTGAATGCGCTGCAGCGGACTATCTGCTTGTTGCACTGCTTCCACTCTTCGCAATGCAACACATTCAAATCGGTATCAAATCACCTCTCTACACATGAATCCCGATGTGCCGGAACGCGCCTTATGAGTTTGCATTGTTTCTCAGTTTGGTGATTTGTAGTGAGGTCGATCATGCGTCCGCTTTCTGGAATGATCGTGATTGCAGCGGTCTCAATCTGGACGGGGCTTCACGCCGCCCCAGCCGTTGGGCAAACATTCAATGATAGATGGTCCATCGTGCCAGACGCTCACGCCGAGCCCGCTCCTGAAGGACTCGATAAGACAAAGAAGGAGGAGCCGCAAGCGCAACGCCCGAGCGGACAAGAGCCCCTGAAAGATCGTTCAGGCGCTCAATCTTTCAATCGAGTTATTTCCGGAAAAGCCTCCTACTATTCGTATTCCAAAGGCAAGACAGCGAGCGGTTCATCGTTTGATCGGAATCTACTAACCGCGGCGCATCGCCGTCTGCCGTTCGGCACGAGAGTCCGCGTCATTGATCTTGAGACGAACAAGTCGGTGGTGGTTCGTATCACCGACCGCGGACCATGGGTCCGTGGCCGCGTCCTCGACCTCTCGCTGGCGGCTGCGCGCAGCTTGGGGATTACGAATCGTGGCGTGGCTCAGGTTCGTGCTGAGGTGTTGTAGCGGACGACCATGCCCTGCGAAAACACGCGACCGCCGCCCACGCGCCCTTACGTCAATAGTCCGCCTTTTGGCCTGAAACGAATCTGCCGTGTCTCTAAAGAACCCTGACGCTATCGCGGCCCTCGTATCCGTCCTCAGGCTCGTCCACGGAGACGAAGTCGCGCGAACCATGCTCCTGGAGGCTATGAGCCTCGCCACGCTGACGGACACGATGTTCTCCGCGCCGATAGCACATCGCGATGCCGTTCGATACGTCGCGAGTGCCTTAGATGACTTCGCCATTACACCAGAACTTGGTCCCGTCTGGCATCTTCGTTACCTGTATGATGATCAACCCGGCTCATTTCGCGTCGTCGATATGGAGATAGCCACGCCGGCCGGTACGCTGTCCAGCAACGACCTTTGGCTTCGGCTGCCCGTCTAACTTGCAATGCGGACCGTGCTTCGACGATTAGCCGGAGCCCCCTGCCCTACGTGCCGGCCTTGTAGGTCTGGATCGTGCCGGCCGTTATCTCACAGCATGAGAGGGCGCGGCTGCAGCTCATCGATGCCTTTCCCGGCAGGGCTGCGTCTTTACATGCCATGGCCTGAGCCCGGTTGGCCGCGATGATCCAACTGCTCCCGCGCCCGTTCACGTAGGCGAAATTGCGAGATCGGTGACGCCCAGCGAGCTCTGAAATCTTGATCTAACTTGCATCCTGCGTGCAGGCTGGCAGCTCTCTTAAATCCGCGGCGGATCGACCTTCCGAGCACGAACGCGACGAAGAGCGACTGCAAGGAAGATTTTAGAAGCTACAATCGAAACCGGCGTGTGCAGAAAGTATTCGCAGTTGAGCGGCACGAGGCGTGCCAAAGGACACTATGCCCGTCGAAGTCGGAAGAGCCCAGCAGGACAAAGAAGTTCAAATCCTTGCAGGCGGATGTCCACAGTGGCATCACGTATCGCCATTTAGCCGAGTTACCGTAGTTCCTTACTGTAGCTTATTTCTAGAGCCGTCCACGGTTTGCGAAAAATGAACGTCTTCGCGAAAGCTTAGCGCCCAGAGTTCGGAGGAGTGGATATCCTCGGCGCGGCGAGAACCAGGGACCAGTAGCTCGCCCCCTTCCGCGAAAGCGCTCTGCGTTTTTTCCGCGCGGAGCTTGTCACTTCTACGGTTCGAGCCACGTTGACACATTAGATCGCGGGAGCCGCTAGGCTCAGTCGCGCTTGACCCGAAGTGAGGTGTGGGGCTCCCGGCTGACGGTTAGCCTCACAAGCCACCTGCGGAATCCTCCGCGAAAAGTGTGGAGAGGTAGTCTGGAGCGGCCGGATTATGGGCGCGATGATGATGCGCAAGGAGCCCGCGAGCGCGCCCAGGAGGCCGTTCGAGAAGCCGACGGGCGGAGGCGGAAGCCTAGTCCGTCCGCATGGAATGCTACGGGGGCCCTGCGCAGCCCTGCCCGACGATCGATCAATGCTTAGTGGCGGACTCGCCTGGCTGGAGGTTGAGTGCGCCCGCTGCAAGACACGCGAGCCTACCATTCGACGTCATACATCGGCATAAGCACACGCCGCTCTGGAGTTTAGGCGCTTTTTCCTGCCTCGATCAGCCTCGAACTTTCGGCGATCGGACTCATTTGCCGACGGCGCCTTCGCGCGCAGCGCTGGGCCCGAGCGCACAGGCTAAAACTGTGCTAAACAACGAAAGTCAGCACCATCGTCAAGGGTTCACATGGAGCACCAAATGGCTTCCACGCGGGACGACAGCGTCGCGGAACGGCAGATCGCGGAGGAGCTTTCGCACCTGACGCGCAAGGCGGAAGACGGTGCCTCGGTCCAGCCGACCATGGAGACGTCTCGCGCACCGGCAACGAACCATCAACCGACGAAACAGCCCCACGTGGCCTTCGTCTGCTCTCTGTTGGCTGTGTCCTTTGCTGCTTGGTGGTGGTGGTCGTCCTCCGCACAACCGGCGATGAGGGCCCCTTCGGACCCTGCACCCCTGACGCGGGGCCCCCGAGATGCTGCGGCGCCGAAAGACGCGGCGCCGTCTGCAATCGCCCTGGTTTCCGACTTGACGCAGCAGCTGCAGTCGATGACGCGCGATCTCGCTGCCTTGAGGCAAGCAGTCGAACAGCTTAACGTGACGCAAGAGAAATTGGTCCACGACAATGAAAATGTGGCGCGCCAACTCAAGACAGGCCAGGAAGAACTCGCACGTAACAGCCGTGTCATCGACGATGTCAAAGGGATCCAGATCCAGATGGCCCGCGAAAGTCAAACGCTCACCGATCGCCTCAACGCAAACCAGGAGCAACTCGCCCGCGCCACGGCGAACGCCTCAGCACCAAAGGAGATGATGCCTGAAGGTACGAACGCAATCCCAGAAAAGCCACAGGTCATGCAGGAAGTACCATTGCCGCGTCCACGGCAGTCGGCCAATGTTGCCCAGGCGCCAAAGCCGGCGCCAATTGCCAGACCGCAAGCTATAAAACCGCAACCGTCGTTATCGTGGCCATGGTCGCGCTAAGCCGCGACCGACCTGCTCCTGCGGCCGAAACTAAAGCTATGGAGACGGGCGCCGTTGACTGCGGCTCCTATTCAGACTTCGGATCTGGCCCGCTGTCGCCCCGCGGTCCCTTTCGCTACGTAATCGCCCTCCCGTAGACCTTGTAAACCCGCGAAATCATCAGGATGATCGGCGAGCCGTAGCATCGCTCGCGAGGCCTTCATGCGAAAATGCGAAGTCGCCGTGCTGGGTCTAGGACTCATGGGCGGAGCAGCGCTCAACTCATTGTTGGATGCCGGCGTCGATGCGCTCGGCTTCGACCCTGTCGGACCCGGTTCGGATCGAGGCTCGTCACATGGTTCATGTCGAATTTTCCGTCGCTTCAATTTCGAAAACCCCAACTACACCAGCCTGAGCGACGAGGCTCATGCCGGTTGGATCCGGCTGCAGGCCGAAAGCCGTCAAACGGTTCTGACGGAAACCCCTGTTTTGGAGGCAGGCCTCCCCGGCTCTGCGATGGTGGCGTCGTCACGCGCGGCCGCGATCGCGAAAGGGCGCCCTGATCCGATGTTGACCGCGACCGTAGCGAACAAGGAATTTCCGGCTTTCGCCCTGCCCGACGACTGGGACGTCGTAGTACAAGACGGTGGCGCGATACTGCGGACCGGTGTCGTCATGAGACTGATGCGCTCACGCGCCGGCAACCGTGTGATTCCGGAACGCGCGAGCTTCACGCCGCACCACGACGTCGTATCGATCCGCACGGTGACCGAAGAGTTCTTCGCCGAGCGCGCGATTCTGGCGCTGGGTCCATGGCTCGGTCGCGCACTCCCGACATTGGGCGCGCTGCTCAACGTGACCCGACAGGCGGTCGGCTGGTTCAAGCCGACCCGCCCTGACACTGTGGCGCTCGGTCGTTTCCCGATCTTCATTCTGGACCGAGGTCCGAACGACGTGGTCTACGGCTTTCCGGACTTCGAACAGCGCGGCGTCAAAGCGGCGCCTCACAACCACGGGCCCGTGGTCGGCCCCGACGACTGGGGTCCGCAGGCCACCGAGGCCGAACTCCGCCCGGTCGGCGATGCGTTGGCGGCCCTTGTCCCGGGCGCGGCCGGGCCAATCATCGATCGAGACGTCTGCCTCTACACCAACACCGTGCCCGCCGACCGCCTGCCCGATGCGGGCGAGGAATTCATCATCGATCGCTGGCCGGATTCCCGCCTAATCGTCTGCTCCGCGTGTTCAGGCCATGGTGCGAAGTTCGCGCCTGCCATCGGGCAAAGGCTTGCCCGACTGGCCACCGATCCGTCCTACGAAGCAGAGTCCTTCTTTCAGCTTTCCCGATATTCTCAATTCGCCTGAGCGGATATCGCGGCCTGGCCGGATCGGCTACGTGACCCTCGCGGTGTCGCTGGCCGATATGTTCTGCGCCGGCGAGCTTCGGCGCGGGACCTCCGAATTCGCGCGCGAAGACTATTGAAGCGCGAATTGAGCCTTGAGCCGTGGTGTGAATCGGCGTGGCCCCGCTGATCGGCACGATAAGTCTCTGATTCACATCACATTGGAGGGGGCATGCTTCGATGCCGATTCACATCCCGGCCTTCCGCCGACCTGCACGCTCGTCGGCCGGACGTGCCGCGGTGGTCTCGCAGCGGCGAGCAAATCTGTAGCTTGTAACCGTAGTTAGTCACGTCAACCGCGCCTCACCCCACCGAAAATTTTAGAATCCTCAACGCCTTTGTCATTCCCGTTTGGAGGAGCGGTGATCCTCGGGTAGGCGGGATACGTACTCGTCCACATTCCGGACCAGCGGAGCACTGATAAGATTTTGCGTATTACCTTATCAGTTGGCCAACTGACTCCGCTTCGTATGAAAGCTTATCAGTCGATCAACTGACCCTGTTTTGACTCGAAAGCTGATGAGTTCGCCATCTGGCTCTGTTTCGTACGTCTGCTTATCGGTTTTGTAGGAAGCAGAACCGTTTAGCATTTTTCGGGTGTCGCTCGCTGGAGGGAAAAATCAATACAAAAACTGCTCGACTGCTGCAGCTCAGGTTCTCTCGGTAGGGCAGAGATGGCATTCTCCGACGGGCACGCGTTGAGGACGGACTACGGTACGCCGTAGCGCGCGAATTCCTCGGCGATGTCGCCCCGGACAGCTTTCGCGGCCGCGACATCGGCTTCTCCCGAAGCCGTCTCGC
The DNA here is from genome assembly GCF_040939785.1 of Bradyrhizobium lupini. NCBI lineage: Bacteria > Pseudomonadati > Pseudomonadota > Alphaproteobacteria > Hyphomicrobiales > Nitrobacteraceae > Bradyrhizobium > Bradyrhizobium lupini. The sequence goes on along the minus strand of NZ_CP162553.1, from coordinate 5,750,362 downwards.
CGCGGCGGATCTTTGCCCGGCCGCGACCGTACAGCGCGGCGGCGAGCGTGGGGTCGATGCGTAGCGCGGCGTCGTAGTCGGCGATGGCCGCATCGGTCCGTCCAGCCTTGAGGTGGGCGAGCGCGCGGGAATCGTAGGTCGCAGCCGTATGCGCGCCCGACCCGATCGCCTTGTCGCAGGCTTCCACCGCGCCTTGCGGGTCGCCCGTGCTCGCCCGGATCCAGCAAAGGCCGCTCCAAGCCACTTCCATGTCGGCGTTCAGACGAGTCGCGGCGGTGTAGTCGCTTTCGGCGCGTACGAGATCGCCCTTCTTCAGCCAGGCCTGGGCGCGGTTGACGAAGGCGGCGGGGTATGCCGGCTGGAGGGCGATGGCTCGGTCGAAATCCTCCATCGCGGCGTCGTAGTCGCCCGTCCTCAGTCTCGCCGCGCCGCGGTTGTTGACGGGCTTGGCGAAGGTCGGATCGATGCCTATGGCCGCCTCGAAGTCGGCGACAGCGCGGTCGTAGTCGACCTTCGCTGCGTAGGCGATGCCGCGGTTGTTGTGGGCGATGGCCAAGGCCTGTGGCCCGCCACGGCCGGCTGCGATGAAGGCAGAGCAGGCCTCGATCCTCCGGTCGGGGGACGAAGCGGCGTTGCAGAGCTCGACGTTCCGGAATTGACCTTCCGGCTTCTGCGCCGACGCGGGGGCGGCCAGCAGCAGGATCATAACTGGCGCCGTCCCGAAGACCTTCAGCATCCCCGGCAGATGCCGAGAGCGCGGTCGGCCCTCCGCTGCCGGGGAGGCGCAACGGTCGGACCGGCCTTCCGCTTCATGACCGCATCCTTGCCCTCCTCGATCAGGGTGGCGAACTTGACCGTGCCGTCGTCCGAAATCTCGATGTGGGGCGTGGTGCCCCGGATCCCCAACGTCGCCACCGGCGTGTCCACCTTCATGCTCCCGGTCTTGGCGACGCTGCCGGCGACGAAGGTGAAGGTGCCTCTGGTCAGGCTGATCAGGGTTGAATTGTCGTTGCCGTCCGGATCGTAGACGAACTCGCTCATTTCCATGCTGGCGTTACTCGACAGGCTGAAGGAGCTGCCGTCGGCGAAATTGATACCGAGGCGCCCGTCGGCGCCCGTCCTGACGACGTCGCCCCGATAGACTGGATCGCCGACCTTCGCGCTGGCCCCGTTCTCGGACAGTCTCGCCTGCACAACCGCGGCATCGATATGCTCGATCACTGCCTTGCCAGCGACGGTCACGACCTTGCCGATTGGCTTGACGTCCTGCGCCCGAAGCGGCGCAGGCGGATACGCCACTGCAACGAGCAAAAGGCAGAGAAGTCCTGCGACCGTCCTTAGTCCGTGCATGCGTCCGCTCCCGTCCGTGAAGAGCCCGCTTCGGCGGAATGATGCCAGAGCGCGCCCGGCGCACCATACCGCATGTTGCGACCGCCACTCTTTAGTCGCAACGGACGATGGTCCCGACCGCTCAGCGCCAACAAAAGAGCGCATTTGCGCGCACTCAGTCAACATTTCGTGAAGGGGTCTCGGGATGACAAAGCGTAGTCTGATGCGCAAAACCGGACACCTCGGCGGGTGGACTCACACGCGATCCATGGGTCCGGCCGCTTCGGCGGAAGCGGGCAGCATGCGAGGCGTTCAAGATGTCGCTCGCACGTGTCTTCACCGGTCTTTGGCCGGCGCAGAACCAACGCAGTCCGTCGTCCGTCCGCGGCGGGCGCGCTGTAGAGTCGGCGGTTGTCGCGAGACTCGGATGGGCCGGAGCGCTGTCTTTCGTCCCGTTGATCCTGACGGCGCTGAAAGAAGCGTGGGCCGCCGATCCCGATCTCGCGTTGTTCGACGATGCCTCCATCACCTACAAGGGCTTCGAGCATGGCACCTTCGAACTCATCACGAAGGAGGCGGTGCCGCGCCACATCATCGTGGACGATCCCGGGCAGACGGTCATCCTCAGCAAGACCGGATCGTCCGTCAGCTTCGCGCAGGTCGCCAACAACGCTTCGCGGATGGAGGACCTGCAGAGCCGGCAGCAGGACGTGCTCGACAACTACTCGAAGGACCATGGGCCGTCCGGATCCGGCACGCCTCCGGGCGAAGCGGTCGATCAGACGCTGCAGCCGATCGATTTCCACGCGCCGGACGGGCCCAATCCACAACATGCCCTTCCCGGGCTGGTGGTGCCGGCCAGCTTCGTGCCGGATGGGCCGTTGATCCATTCGCCACCGACACTGACGCTCGGGTCGGGCCCCGTCGAGATCGACACAGTCGCGTTCGATGAGTTCTCGGCGAGCAGCGGCAGCTTCTCGGCCACGAGCTTCGGCTCCGGCACGACCCCGACCTTCGGCATCGCGGGCGGCGCGATCGGCGCTTTCACCGTCGCGGGCGCAAGCTACGACGTCGAGAAGGCCGGCTCCTTCGGAATCCTGTACTTGAACAGCGGGACCGGCGCCTACGCCTACGTACCGAACAACGACGCTATCAACGCGTTGAAGGCGCCGAACGCCGACAGCTTCACGATCACGGCGTCCGACGACTTTGCCTCGGCAAGCCAAACCTTCACGATCGACATCGCCGGCACCGACGACGCGGCAGCGATAAGCGGCGAGACCGGCGGATCCGTCGCCACGATCGCCATGACTGCCGCCGCAATCGCGGCGGCGGCCATGGCGCACCACGTCCCAACCGCGACCGGCAAACTCGCCGACACCGATGTCGACGATCCGGCCAACACGTTTACGGCGGTGAGTTCTCCGCATGCCAGCGACAAAGGCTATGGCAGCTTTACGATGACGTCCGACGGGCACTGGACCTATGCGCTGGATTCCGCCAGCGCCGCGGTGCTGGCGCTAACGGCGGGCCAGACCCTGACAGACACCTTCACCGTGACCACCATCGGCGGCACGCCGCAGGTCGTCACGATGACCATCCAAGGCGCCGACGATCCGGCCGTCATCTCCGGGGACACGCATGGTCGCGTGGTCGAAGCAGGCGGAGCCGACAATTCCGCGCAGGGCGTCCCAACCGCGTGCGGCCTTTTGACCGCCACCGACGTCGACGGCCCGTCGAACGCGTTCGATCCCGTCAAATGTCCGGAGCCGAGCGACCACGGTTACGGCAGCTTCACCATGACCGCGGATGGGCACTGGACCTTCGCGCTCGACAACGGCAACTGCGCGGTGCAGGCGCTGAACGCAGGTCAATCGCTGACTGACGATTTCACCGTGAGGGCCGCGGACGGTACGGCACAGACGGTGACGGTCACCATCGAGGGCGCCAACGACGCCGCGGTCGTCTGCGGCGATATTTGCGGACGCGTGACCGAGCCAAGCAATTCCTGCGAACCCCCGCCAAGCGCCAGCGGCACCTTGTCCGAGCGGGACGTCGACAATCCCGACGACACCTTCACGGCCACGACATGTCCGCAGGCGAGCGACCACGGCTACGGCAGTTTCACGATGACGACCTGCGGCACGTGGACATATGTCCTCAACCCCGACAATCCCGCGGTCCAGGCCTTGAGGTCTTGTGACGCGCTGACCGACACCTTCACCGTGACCACGATCGACGGCACGCCGCAGATCGTGACCGTGGTCATTCAGGGCGCCGACGACCAAGGCTTTGACAACCGGGCCGAGCCCGCGTTCCATTTCGAGGCGGGTGCGGAACAGCAGCATGCCAGCTCGACGCCCCCGGCGGTCACTTCCTCGGTACCCGTCGCCGCGCTCAATCCGGAGTACGATTCCGCCGCGGCCGCATGGCCCCATCCGGCCGATGAGGCGCCGGAGGGTTGGCGTTTCGACGGGGAGGCTGCTGGCAAGGGCGGACAGCTACCCTTCCAACACGATCTGATCCTCTGAGAGCCGCCGACGCCTTCGTTGCGTCCGGCTGATTGGCGTTTTCCGGGGCGCTCCCATGGCTGCGCCGATCACATTCATGGACCCGCACCGCCATCAGCTGCACGGCCATCAAGAAGCTGCACGGCCATCAAGAGCCATGAAGGGGCGCTACTTCATTTCCGCTCCGAGGCACGATAATAATGAGTCATTGTAAACCTCCAAGATCATACTCGGAAAGGCGACAGGAGCAGCACTTGCAGGATTCGCGATGTCCGCTTCGGGTCAATCCGTCGGTCGGCCGTTCGGTTGACCACTTCTCGTCGGCCCGACAGCAGACATTCGCATCAGGCCGCCGCTCCGAAAAAAGGTCCAGCCGACCACGGCTCGATCGCGGATAGCTGTCCGCTTTGGGTCGCCAGAAGGAAAGCGTCCCGACTAAAGCGTTACGACACCCCGAACCAACTTCGGCTTTTAACCTTTGATTACCGACGGTGAGAATTGGCAGATTGCAGAGTAAAAGCCCCAAAAGGTTTACGTCACTTTGCCGCCTCGAGGCCCCTTGATATTTTCGAGCTACTTGGAACTTATCCTTTCGGAGGTTGTTTACTGCTGTTGTCTAAGTGGGGGAAACAATGAAAGCGTCGGTAGTCTCGACGGATTCGAGCGATAGCTCGACTGCAGGCGAATTTCTGGCCACCGAAATACGAAGATCCCTAAGCACACCGCCTGCTGCCTTGGTGTTATTTGCAGCTCCTCAGCATGACCACGGAGCGATACTTTCTGCCATAAAAAAGGAGCTGCCCGATACCATCGTTGTTGGAGCTTCATCTGCCGGCGAGTTTACGAATGTGAGCAGTGGTCAAGGCTTGGCGTGTGCACTGGGGTTGGTGGGCGACGATGTGGTCTTCTCATATAGTGTTGGACGTAACCTCGCGATGGATGCCACTGCGGCAGCCCAGGAGATAGTTTCGAGGTTTACACCAACACCGCCCGGACGATTTCCGTTTCGGGCTGCTCTCGTTCTAGCTGATGCTCTAGCTGGGCATGCTGATATTTTAGTAGATCAGTTGACGTTAGCTACAGCCGGTCAGTATCAGTTTTTTGGTGGAGGAGCGGGGGGACAACGCTCAATTTCAAAAGACCACTGTATTTTGTGGAGAAGAAGTTTTGTCCGACGCCGCGGTGGCATTGGAGATTCTCTCCTCGAAGCCGATCGGCGTGGGTGTTAGTCACGGCTGGAAACCTGCGTCCCGAGCCTATCGCGTCACGGCGAGCGACGGCATGAAAGTGATAAGCCTTGATGGGTTTCCAGCGATCGAAGCATTCGTAGAACACGCGGAAGAGACTCATCAGAACTTGGATCGGAAAGAACCGTTACCATTCTTCCTGCACAATATTATTGGGGTTGATAGCGGAGCTGAACATCGCTTGCGTGTTCCTCTGGCTGTGGATGAGGAAGGCGCAGTTGTGTGCGCCGCTGAGGTCCCCGTTGGTTCAGTTGTAAGAATTATGAAGACTAGCACGGCATCCGCAGTTTCTGCCGCGAAGCAGGCTGCAAATGCTGCTTTGGATGCATTAGGCGGCCCCCCAGCGGCGGCCCTTTTCTTTGATTGCGTCGCTACTCGCCTCCGTATGGGAGACGAGTTCGGGTTGGAACTCTCAAGCCTGCAAGAACGATTTTCGGAAGTGCCGTTGACGGGGTGTAACACCCACGGTCAAATCGCCCGAGCGGAGGGGCAGTTCAGTGGCTTTCACAACTGCACTGCAGTCGTTTGCGTATTTCCCGAGTAGGTCACTTGAAGGATGACGGGGCTCATCTTTTAAGTGGTTTTGCCAACGCCAACGGGAGGCGAGAAGCTGCCGCGCGATTAGCCAAGTTTATGGGAGGCGATGCTTTCCTCATTTTCTTGAAGGATGAAGAAACGGGGAGTTTTACGCCAGCTCAGGGATTTGACCAGCGCCTGCCTGGCGGCCCGTCTTGGCGAGCGTTTTTGAAGCAAGCATCAAGCTGCTGTGAGTTCTTCGGAGAGGTAGCATTTCCCGACGCTAACACGCTCGTTCCCGCGGTCGCTCGTTCGACCCCTGCGGCAATCCTGGTATTTGTCGGCAGGAACTTGTCTATCCCTTGGAATGATATCAGATCGAGCCTTCCGCTTTTAATTGAACTACTAAAGACTGAAGCGCGGGTTCATATGGCCCTAGCGCGCGCAAGTTCTGCCACGGAGGCGGCTACTCACGCAACGCATCTTGCGAGAGCACTCGATGGTGCGCGTAAAGATGTGTCCGCTACGTCCTTAAAGCTACAGCAACTCAATGCGACGCTGGAACAGCGTGTAGCGGAAGAAATCGCGCGTCGAACGGAGGCCGAAGCAGCGCTGCGCCAAGCTCAAAAGCTTGAGGCCATCGGTCAGCTTACCGGCGGTGTTGCACACGACTTTAACAACCTGCTTACGGTGATCATGGGTGGTCTTGATACGATCGGACGGCAGATCGCAAGCATGTCCGATGCGCCACAGTTTGGGCGCATCATGCGAGCGCAGGCGATGGCGCATCATGCATCCCAGCGCGCGGCCACACTCACCGCCCGCTTGCTAGCTTTTTCACGTCGCCAACCGCTGGATCCAAAGTCCATTGATGTAGATCGCTTGCTCGGGGGAATGAGCGAACTGCTCAAGAGCACTTTAGGAGAGCAAATCAGGATCGAGATAGTTGGCAATGCCGGTTTGTGGAGCGCCTTTGCTGACGCATCGGAACTAGAACATGGCATCCTCAATCTGGCGGTTAACGCGCGGGATGCAATGCCCGGCGGCGGACGACTTACAATCGAGACCGGCAACACCTGGCTGGATGATGAGTATGTTGCCGCACTCCCAGAACCCGTGCCTCCCGGCCAATACGTTTTGGTTGCTGTCACCGACACTGGAACCGGAATGGATAAGGCAACCCTGGATCGCGTGTTCGAGCCGTTCTTCACGACTAAGGAGGTCGGCAAAGGAACTGGGCTGGGGCTAAGTCAAGTTTACGGGTTCGTGCGACAGACGGGTGGCCACATTAGGATTTATAGCGAACCGGGGCATGGCACGACGGTCAAACTCTATCTTCCTCGGTCCAAGACTGAACCCGACAAGCAGGAAGATCGCAGTATTCCGACAGCAACAATGTTACGGGGGAATGAGGCCATCCTCGTTGTGGAAGATCATGACGATTTGCGCGCGTATTCATCCGGTGTGCTCCGCGATCTCGGATATCAAGTTTTCGAAGCAGCCGACGCGGCATCAGCGATTGCTTTCCTTGAATCATCTCGCACCATCGATCTTCTCTTCACCGACGTCGTGCTCCCGGATGGCCTTCACGGACGTAACATCGCAGATCGGGCTAGAAGGTTGCATCCAATGATCAAGGTGCTGTTCACGACGGGCTACACACGGAATGCGATAGTCCACAACGGTCGACTTGATGCGGGGGTCAACTTGTTGAGCAAGCCATTTTCCTTTCGCGGTCTGGCGGAGAAAGTACGAAGAATTCTTGACGAACAAACATGACTGAAATCGGATCGAGGCTATTCATTTGCCCGCCTTCGGATGGGTGCCGTCCTTCTCCTCCCGAAGTTGATCGTTTTCCAGATGCCGGAATGCTCAAATCCTCTGCGGAATCGCGAGACAAAATATTCGCCATCATTCGTCCAATAATTTCGGGGTTGCATGCGCAACGACTTACGCGAGACGTATCTGTTTGAAGCCAGGCCAGTTCTGAAATGGCGCTTGCATTTTCAGTGCGAGTCTAATCCGCTGAACCGCAGCCTCCCCTTCACGGTTTCATCGGAAGCAGCCGTTATCGGCCGGCCGGGCAAGCCTTCCGGAATGGATAGGACACTGCCATCTGATTCCCCGCGCTGCCCATCAACGTCCTTCGCCGCTGCGATCTCAAGTCGGTCGCAGAAAGTTGCGCGGGTGCGTCGGCTCTTCTTGACTTCGCAACCGTAGCCTACTCAACTGAGAGCAGTGATGTTGCGAGGTGCGTCATGGAGCAGGAATTCTACCAGGGTCTCGCGCAGCGGGTCCGCGCCATCGCCCCGAAGGCCGATCCGTTCACCCGCCGTCGATGGCTGGATCTCGCCAAGCGATACGATGCGAAGGGCAACCCGGCGTCCCGGTCCGGAGCAAGCGAGCGGCCGCTCCCGGGGCCGCGCACAACGCCACCGCCATCGATCTTCTCCGGACCGGGCGAGGCCTGAGGCACCGGCGCCAGCAGCCACCTCAAAGGCCGTTTGTGATGAGATCACTCTCACCCGCTCCACGAACTCGGCCGGGAATCAAGAGTGCCAGCAGTGCCCCCAAATCGAAAATGAGAATTGAGAATATGCTGAAAGCAGCACTCTCCAGGAACGCCGGGGGAGAGGGTGCGATGCCGGAGGCACAGAGCGGAATCAGCCGGCGGATTCGCATTTGAAGCAGCGCCGCGTCGAGGGCGCGTTGCAATTGCAACTTTCGGCTTCTTGCAACCCGGACAGGCGGGAGTGGAGCGCGGCATCGGGTTCGAGACGCAGGAGCCGTGCAGAGAATTTAGCTGAAGGGATTCGACGCGCTGGCTAACTCAGGAGAACTTCGAATATGATCCTGCGGAGGCTTCCGTGGCAAGCCTTTCGGCCTGTTCGGCGAGTACGGGCCCGCTGATTGCGTATCCGGGATCAGTCTAAGCCCCACTGCGAAGACAAGGGCGCACCGGGCCGGACGGACACGCTGAAGATAAAGTTCAAGGACTTCGGGATCATCACCCCCAGCGGTCTGTCTCCGTGGTGGTCTCGAGCAGACACGACCTCGAGCGCTGTCCATCGCACTGCATCAAAACGCGAGGCCGCTTCCCAGGCTGGTCCGGCTGTTGGACGTCTCACTCTCCTCGCTGCAAGGGGAGGGCTTGGCAGAGCCGCAGTTTGGCCTGCCGATCTGATGATGGAAGCCACTAACTTCCCTAGGCAGCCGCGCGGGTTCGATGCAGCGGGAGGGCCATCAGGTGTCCTGAGATCGACCTTCGCGCCGAGACTGCTCATGTCACATTCGACGTGAATAAAGGTGATGCAATCGCGGCTGCTCTAAGCTAATTTCAGTGCTACGGCGCCACGCAAGAGTGCCACACAAAAACAGATCGCCGGACCGAAAACATCAATAAAATCAATGAAAAGCAGGATTGTAATCATAGTTCAATCCTGTCTGGCAGCACCAGCTAATTCAAACACTTACCTCCATCGTGCTCTCCGCAAAATTCGCGCCGGAAGCACCCCGGAAGCACGGTGAGCGGATCTTCGCCGCTCACCGATGCCTCGTGCAGCAATCAGTGGAGCTGCAGGAGCTTCTACGACTGTTGCTCGGCACAGAAAGGCAGTCGCCTTCCTGCGCCAACGTCGGTCCGGCAGATAGGCCGACGGCAGGAAAAGTTCTGGTCATCGCAATATTCCGTCGGACCTGGTTGAGCTGATTCCCGCTTCGGTTGTATCGCATTCTCCTGAGAGATGGCGCCACAACCTTGGCCGGCTATCCCCTGAAAGAGCAAAATAGGATCGACGGGCGGAGTCGATACTTGGCATCTCGCGGCCCCGAGTCCGGAGTTCGAAATACCCCTACCCCTACCCCTGACCCATCCGGCGATTTCGCTGAGGGGCGCCTGAAGCTCTATTCACGATGTTCGGCGCCGAGGACCGTATTGGTTGCAGGGTCGAATGGACAGCCTTGCGCGAACGTGCCGCCGCCGACCGCGCCGATCCGAATGATATTGCCGGCACGGTCAAAAGGCATCGGTCGACCATCGAGCAGATCGCAAGCGATCAGTACGACGACGGGCAACGAAATCCCGGTCGTTCGGACCGAGCAGCTCGTGCCGGCCGGCGGACGGCCCAACGACCGGACCGCGGCTCAAGCAGCGACACCCTGACGCAGTGAGCCTGACGTATCAGTCGGCTATTTTATCTGTGGTAGTCTTTTACTTTTACTACTCGCGATCTTTTGCTCTGACGCCGTCCTGATAGTGCCTTTTTTGTGCTGGGGAGGACATTTATGCGAGGCTCTCGCGCAATCCTTTACGTCGAACAACTTAGCGAACTCACTTCTCAGCTCTCAGAATTGGAAGATCTTCGAGGTCTGGTCGAAGAAGCAGAGCGTCACGCCCGCGGTGTGCCCCCATTTCGCTTCACACGCCCTACTTCGCGCCGCCTTCGAAGTCGCAAACCGAGCGCCCTCTCTGTCCCATTCCGCCGCCTCACGCCACCAAGCTGGAACGCAGGAGCTCTCAGCCCTCCTGACAACGACAACCAAATCGATCGGACCTTGCTTGAGCCATTCCCCGATGGATGATGGGCTTCCCCCTGAGCCGCTCCAAGCGCGACCTTGACGAACAGATCGATCCATGGTGACAGCCGCGCAAGAGGCGTCAAAGGTCCTTGCCGATCGCATCTTGGAACAATGCCCTTTCCACCCTGATTTGCCGGTCCATAAGATGGCTCGTGAGCATTGTGGCGGCGTTCTTGATCTGCCTCTTTATCTATGCCGGGTCCGTCTTCGTTGCGGCCTTGAGCCTAGTTTCGGCCGTGCGAAGCGGAGATGCCGCTGAGGTGATGGCCGTACGAATTTGCCGCGCATCCGGCATTCGATCGTCGACCAGCCACAATTTTTGGTCCGCGCTGCGCACGGGGAACGACCCCGGTCGTCCCGGGGCTGGCGCCGGACGCGCCGGGGCCGCCCGACGTGCCACCGAAGCAGCGCGCCGTTGCCATCTTGCTTCCGGCAATAACTAGCTGGTGTATCATTTGATAGAACGGGCGCTAAATCCCGCTTCCCTCTTTCGAATGAATCCTCGGAGATGCCAGAACGGCACCAATCCCTCCCGACGCAAAAATGAGATATCCTGCCCCGACTCAGGGAGCCTCCCATGGCTAAAAAATCAATAGTCGAACGAATTTCAGACACTGTAAAAGAGATCGTGGACACCGCCTCGACTGCAGCCGCGGATGCTATGAAGCCCGATCCAGAAGCGGTTGCCGGAGTGACCAACGAGCAAGTCTACATTCCTGAAGCGACCGATGCTGCCGCTGTTCCGCCGCCGATCATCACTCGGAAGAAGAAGCGCGTTCCTGCCCCTATGAGAGCTAACAGACGGGTCGCAGCTGCTCGTACAAAGAAGACAGTATCCGCGGCGAAGAAGTCTGCCAAGAAGCCGGCTAAAACGCCACCCAAGGAGGCTGCAAAGAAAGCCGCACCACAGAAGGCGACCAAGAATTCTGCGTCTAAGAAGACCGCGAAGAAGAGCAAGAGTAAATCGAAGCGCTAGCGCTCCTTCGCGGAGCAGTTCGTTGCGACCACCAGAAACGACTCATGCTTTACTTCTGCGGCGCTCGGGTCTTCCTCCCCGTGTTCGTCCTTCACAGCCCGGCCGTCCTGACAGTCGGGGTAGAACCTTGTGATCCCCCAATGCGATGCCTTCACAACGGCTGAAGCTTTCTAGCCGGTTACTTTCACGTCTCGAACTGGGACGGGCGAAACCACATTTCTTTCAGACTCCTCTCCTAAGCATTACGCAGGAGGCCGATGATGAAGCCATCAGAGATTTACAAAGAGAACGCAGACAACTGCGCAACGCTCGCTGAAGGGGAACCATCTAAGAATAGTCCGGCTTACAAGCGGTACCGGCGCATGGAAGAGGCGTGGCGAGCTTTAGCCGAGGAGCAGGAATGGCTAGATGGGGAAGTGCCCCCCGTCGGGTCAAACCGAGCCGACACAACGAAAAAGCGGCCCGGTTAGGGCGGCTACGTCGGAGCATTCAATAGGTTGCGAGGTACTTCCGCTTTGATGGTGGCATGTCCCCTCCTGCTAGACGCCACACGCCAACGCACGCCGACGGCCGAGCGCTCAAGATCACCTTCGGCGAGATGCGCGAGATGGGCCTACGCGGTGTCCTGGTCTGCTGCCACTCCGGCCACAACGTTGCACTCAGCGCCGCTCGCTGGTCGGACGATGTTCGCCTGTCTGATATCGAGGCGCGTTGTGTATGCGCCGGATGCGGCAACCGAGGGGCTCAGGTCAGACCGGATTTTAGCACCGGCAAGCCGCCGCAGTTTGCGAGATCGAGCGCTCGTTGGAGGAACGAACGCGCAGAGGAAAAATTGCAGGTTTTGTTAGCTCTCTTCTTCGAGCTGGCGGAGCGGCCCCGGCATCAACCCTCAAGCCCCCAAGCCGGGGTCGTCTCTCAGTGCGCCAGCTTCCGCTGAATTGCCAACATATCCCGGATAGCTTCCGACCGCCACCCTTTCATCTGCCAAATTGACATAGGCGACCGCTAAATCAAACTGGGCGCCAAGACGGTCCTGGAAAAAGCCGGCCCCAGGCAGATGATTCCTGAGGCCGGAAGTTCTACGCGTCCGCTCCGAGACATCGCCCGGAGCTGGAGGCGAACGCACCCAGATTGCCGAATGTTCCCGATCCCCATGGACCTGAGAGCCGGGGCACTGATGCACGTTAAGCCTTCTGCCGATTGTGAAACTGATCATATTGCGAGCCAGAGATGCTGCGGTACGATCATCGCACCGGGGTTGGCTGCATATTTCACCTAGTCGTTTTTGACCCGGAATTTTTGACCGCGCGGGCCGCAGCAGCAGTCCCCCTGCTGCGGCCTTCGTGATCACGGCTCTTAGTACCAATGACTTCGCGTCCTGTGCCATTGGAGAAGGTATTATGCCCAAAGAGAAAAATTGCCTGATTGTTCGTGCTGCGGGAAGACAACTGGACCTGTTACGCGGCGAAGCCTCCCGCATCGCAAAAGGCAGTAACGTCGATTGGTGGATCGATCAGGCAGAGGTCGGCACTCGCTTTTGCTTCGAGGATACAAAAGCAAAAGAGTCATTCGCTCTCGCTTGTGACAACTTCGGTATTCCCTGCCAAGACGGCTAGTCCGCAGTTGAGCTGTAAGCCAGCGGCAGGGCCGCACAACCATCATAGCAGTCCAGCCCTATCCGGCTCCCGTGCCTGGAGGTCCGCACCTGATCCGAAGCACGTGAACCGAGCCCGTCAGCGCCGGCGCCGACAGCGGGCCATGAAGCAACGCACTGGCCGAGATAAGGGCCAAGCTGTTCCCGTCTGAACTCGTTGTCACCCGCTCTGAGGCCATCGCACTGAGATCAGATTGCGCTGTGTAGAGCGCGCCTGAATGGGGCGCGAGATCAGAACCAGGTGCGGTTATTTTGGAAGCATGCCTGTTTGGTGCGGTCCCAGATGAAATCCCCGCCGCCGCAGGGTGGACGGGGGCGAGCGGTCGCCGGGCATTCGTTCCGAACCTTGGCTCCCGTGCCCCAGCCGTCGACGACACATGCGCCACCGGTTGTCCTATGACAGCCCTCGCCACAGCCACCCGCTGCGTGCGCCCCACTAGCAGCAGCCAGAACCGTGGTCGCGAGGAGCATTCCTTGTAAGATTTTTATCACGCCAGACTCCTTCGAAGCGAATGACCCGAGCGAGAAGGAACAGATCATAACTCCTGCCGTGCCTCTTAGCTACGATCAGCGCGGCGCGAAGTCCGCGGCTCCACACGAACCGCTCGATGGCTGCGCTCCCCGTTCGAAGCTGTTGATCCAGCATCTTTACAAACTACAACCAGGTCAGCACAGCTGCATTTTTCGAATCATCCACCTGTCTCCGGACTGGAGGGACGTTCTGTTCCCGAGGCGCGTGTGAGCCACTTTGCCTCGGTCCTGCTCTTGCTGGCCAACTTGATGCTAACGCTATGTTTCGGCTTGGCAGCGTGGCGCGTTTCCGACGAGGGGACGCTGGTAAACCCGTAGCATTGGCCTAGGCTGGATGCAAACCTCGGCCAACTGACATATCCGCGTACCCCTCGCATTTTGATCTCGCGGGCTGCTGAGCGCAGGCGACCACCTGCCCCGCTATGCGCCGCGACGCTGCTACGCTCTCAACGGCGAGGCGGTCCTGAAGCATATGACGTCTAGAGTGGGTCACGAGCGGCCTTTGGTGTCCCAGGCTGCTCACTTCCGCTTGAGCTCCGGGGACCATCATCAGCGCCGGTCAGAATGTCCGAGATGGGCCCAACAGCAGACTCGTGCAGCGCAGAAGATCGTCGTTCAATCACCTCGGCCGAGCAGCGTCGCAGGGAGATCGATGCCGAGCGCCTTGACCTTCGAGAACATCGGAATGCTCCCGGTCCTCAACCCGGAGGTCTGCAATCGGTGGTCATTAGCGGACAATCAACTCGTCAGCCCTCGCGACCAAATGCTGAGGAACAGATAGGCCCATATCTTTGGCAGCTTTGAGGTTGATCGCAAGATGGAATTCGCTCGGCCCTTCGACGGGCAAATCACTTGGCTTTGCCCCGTTGAGGATCTTCTCGACGAAATATGCGCCCCGACGCCATATTCCATCAATTGTAGGACCAAAGGCAAGCAGTCCGCCGCTCTGCACCCATTCTCGATATTCATGGGCGTTCGGAATTTTGTTTTCTATTCCGAAGTCGACAATCCTCTTCCGATCAAAGACGAACATCGGATCGGTGACGGTAGTCATCGCATCAATCATCGGATCCTGCCTTTTGCGCAGGATTGAAGCAAACGCGACCTCAAATTCCGGCGGTGAACGAACTTCAAACGTTCCACGATCACGTCGACATTCTGCCGGACCAGATCGGCAGCCATCCCAGGCAGAAGTTCCGAATGTCCTTTTGCCTCCCGCCATTCGATGGTGAGATTGTTGCCCTCCGAATAGCCGCGATCACTTAATTCGCGAACGAAGCCGTTTACCCAAGGATAGCTGCTCAAATTAGCCGTCAGATATCCAATGCGGTAAATCTTTTTAGATTGCGCGCTTGAGCCGCCAGCGGCCACACCGCAGCGCCGCCGAGTGCCGTTATGAACTCGCGCCGCTTCATGTCTGATGCCTCGGCAAAGGTCGAGACAACCTATCACTCGCCCCAAACTAACACATTGTGACTGGCCGGCCATGACTTCTGCCACAGAATCTCGAGTACGCCTGCCAGCCGCGCGATGTGCGGTGCGGGTTCAAAAGCGAAAACCTCAACGCGAGCATATTCAGTCCGCTAAGCCCCATGAACGGACCTCAATGAGACGTGGATGGGCCACTTGCAGACATCGCGCGAGCGGTGTGCATTTCGAGGCAACCGTATTTCGCTTTCGGACGCGTGCAGCAAGATCAAACGCCCACCCTCAAAGAGGATGGGCGCGTGGTGACTTACGACATGATGACGTCCTACTTCTTCTCGGCGCTGGCTTCCTTAGCTGGAGGCGGCTTCATGCCGACGGTCAACTGGCGGATTTTTAAAGCGCCGCCTTCACGTATGTCGATGGCGCCCCAGAACACTGTAACCTTGGTGGCGTCGCCGCTCTTAGGGTCCTTACCGAAGATGTCGGTCTCGCCGTTGGCAACGACCAGATCGTTGTTGATGACCGACATGTTGCCGACTCTGATCTCTATATGATCGGTGCCGTTCTTGAAGTTGTTTTCGTATACGGTCTTGAGATCGGAAAACACACCGCCCGGGTTGATCTGGACCCCGTCCTTTGTATAGAGCGCAGCGACACAGGCCGCGTCTTTCTTGGCGACGCAGTCGGTGTAGGCGACGGCTAATTTTTCGGCCTCCTGCTTGACCTCATCGGCCAGTGCCGGTGCAGAGATGAAGGCGGAAGAACACAATGCCAAGAGCAATGAACGTCGCTTCATAGCAACTTCCCCTCTGGTTGTGATGCACAATTGCATCGCGACGTCCTCCTGACGTAGGACGTCGCGTTGCATTTGTTCCGAAGGGCATTCTTTCGTTAGGCTTTAATACTACTGGCTTGTGAGTATATGCCATTTTGCACGGCTTGGCGCGCGCCTACCTTGATCATCTACGACGGGGGCGGGCATTCCTCGATAATGCGGCGAATGCGGTCGGGAAAGACAGGCAAGTTGACGCATGTGACAGATGAAAGTGTCTTGCTCGACGCGCGCGATGGCCTTGTTATCCAGATTGTTTACCAAAGCGGCCGGCAAACGGCCCAAGCAATTGCTGGATCGCTATCACGCGGCCAGAGGCACGCACATCCCGATCCAGCTACTTGTGCGCGACCGCACCGCTCGATAGGCCCACTAGTGAGAGGGAGTCTCGGAACTCGGCCTGCGGGACGCATAATGCGTTGCACTATCACTGATCTTGTCGGGGACCCATTCCTCCGCGGTTGAGTCCCAATGATGAGTGTCGTCGAAGTGTTTCCAGAGTGGCCGCTTTGGCTTGCTTTCACCCTTCTGTCGGTTTGCATTCAGTGTGCGGAGTTGGACGACGAGCACCCCAGCCATCATCACCCATTCGCGAGCGCTATATCGGGAGTTCCATTTGATTGCGGCGAGCATTGGATGCCTCCTTTAAAGTAAGAAGCCTCTGCCACATTAGGGTGGGCCAAGAATGCAGGGATATAAACTACCTCACAGTTTGCCAACATCTTCGACATAGCCGCGGGCGATCTCACTGCGCGGCGACTGTAACCTACGTTCGTTCGGTACTCGGGCGTCATTTGCCGGGCCATCAAAACGCCCGCGACGATGTGTAGGATTGTTTTTTGGTCGCAAAGGCACGTCTCTCTTAGAGAGTGGATTTTATCGATCGTAGGTGCGCTCTCCATGGAGGTCAGCGCATGCTCCGTCCAAGGACGACTTCGGGTCAAAATGCGAAGAACTCAACCGGAGCAAATCTGGTCCGCCTTGCCGTACAGAGCGGACCTCAACGAAGCGCTCAGCGAGTTCGCTGAGGCGCCATTACCGGAAGTCACGAAATGGACTACAGCTACTCCTACTACCGTCAGCGATTAATATCTAACGCGAACTGGTTCACACCAGTACGAGAGGGTCAAACGTAATCGCACGATACCAAGTCCTCGCGCTCCTAGCGTATGTGCGCTAGTTCGATGCGAAGGTCCAAGAAAGCGTCGAATATCCACCTCAACCGCGCTTTCCAATGATCCCAAAAACGATTAATCTCTTCCTCTTCACGCAATTCGGAAACTCGATCGGAGAATAAGCCACACGATAAAATAGATGGGAGGAACCAATGGTGAAGAGAGCGATTACGCTCGGCGGCGGCGGACCGGCAGCAGGGCTACACATCGGGGTTCTGAAAGCACTTGCTGAGGACGGCAAGACGTTCGACGATAAGTCTGATGTGTGGGCGTTGTCCTGCATCGGCGCCTGGGTTGGCATCGTCTACAATCAATTCGATGAAGAAAAAATCAAAAAAGAAAACAAAAGCAGAGCCGAGCTGACCTATGAATTCTTCAGGGACGGCGTGTTTCGGGACGATGAAGGCTATGAGCGTTTCCCCATAAACACCGTATTCGGGACGGATTGGAACGCCAACATCAAGGCCTTCCAGGACTTCGTCACCGATCCCAAAAGTTACAGTGATTTCCGATGGCAACCGTACAAAATGATGGAACAGATCCAGGGCAACATGTCCGCTTGGTTCAATCGTCTGCCTCGTGGTGAACAACCCTTCAAGGAATGGCGCGAAGGAGACATCAACAACTGGATACTCAATAAGGTGCTCGCACCTAATCCACTTGTCCGATACCTCACCTCCCTGATGTACTTGTCCAAGGTCAACGGCCTATCCAGGATCAACTATCCGGATAGCGAGTTTATGAAGAGCATAAACTTCGACGAGCTGAAAAAGGACGGTATGCCACACATCTATCACAACGCCTGGAATCTCGACGAACAGAAGCTGGCGTTGTTTTCCAATCGTCGGATGAAGGAGGACGAGAAAAAGCAGTACAGGGGAGCTATCGACTCACGCAGCCTGTGTGCGTGTTCGTCTCTTCCCTTCGTCGAAGGGACGGTTGAGATCGACCAAGTTACATATTGCGAAGGGGCGTTAGTCGATACTGTGAACTTCGATAGCTTGCTCGAGGAGCACCCTGATTTGGATGAAATCTGGGTGAGCCGGATCGTCGATGCGAAGCAAATCCGCGTTCCGGAAAATCTTCACGATGCACTAGCAAATCTCTGCCAACTGTTTGCGTCAACGGTCGGTGAGGATGACGTCAAGCTTTTCAAATATCACGTCAAAGAGGCGCACACACTCGACAGAGCAGCCGAAGCCGGAATACTTGAGAAAGCGGTCGAGTGCGGGATGCTCGACAAACCAGCCGTGGACAGGAGGAACGGGAAAACGCCTTGGAGAGGCGTAGTCGTCGAGATTCACGTGCCGGGGCACATCAATTTCAAGTGGAACCACAGCAATCTCGAAAATTCGATAACGCTAGGATACGCCGCCGCTAAACAAGCAATCGATGCATTTAACAAAGCGGAAAACGAGATTAAGGCGAATAGTAAAGACGACAAGCTGCTCAAGCCCATTTTCATAAACGAGAATCCACAGGACGACCCGAATTGGTTAGAGCTGCGAGATCGTACTTATGCGGCTCTAAAGAGGGCGGCTAGTGGTGCCAAGCCCAAGTAAGCAGATCGCGTTGCGATTTAAATCTGCGCAAGCGTTGTCCCGGCTTGATCACCGTAGCCCATCGAGAAGGACCTTTGCCACCTTTAGATCATGCGTCTCGAACCCTTCGGTGAAGCTGGCATAAATCGGCGCGAGAAAATTAAGCGCTTCCTCGCGTCTGCCCTGATGGATCCACAGAGCAGCTTGGTCCGTTGCGGCGCGGAGCTCAAGCGTCCTGGCGTGTTGACTTCTTCCCGTGCTCAATGCCCGGTCGAGCAGCGCCTGCGCCTCGGCTTCCACGGCCGGTCCACCGCGGGCGACCAGCACCCGTGCCTTTAGACGATACAGTTCGGCTTCTAGGATTCGTTCGCTGTTACGGTTAGCTGTAGCTAGGCCGTGCTCGATCAACTCCAGCGCGGCCTCGTAGTCGTGACTATTTAACAATGGCGGACACAACAACACGTCGAGCGCGGTGATGGCCAGCTGATAACCGGCGCTGCGATATCCGTCCAAGACGGCACCGATCTCCCCCAGTGCGCTGGGTGAAGGATCGAGCGAAGCCACGCATATGCCCCGAAGGGCGCGCGCCAGGCGCCATTGCCGGAATCCATGTTCCTCGGAAAGGGCGATGCAACGTTCGGCATGACCTTGCGCGACCAGGAACTCGCCGCGAAGCGCGTGAAGAATGCATGCGTAGTAACAGGCATACGCCTGGGAATGCGGATGACTTATAGCGTCTGCGCGCCGAATGGCAGCGTCCATTCGCACAATTGCCGTATCGGGCTGGCCGAGCAGCCAGAGCGCCCACGACATCAGCGCCAGGTCCGCCACGCCGGCATCCTGGCCGGCCGAACGCGCCGCCAGCCTGTCGTCCTCGCTGCTCGCCTCGAACGCTTCATAGGCGCGTCCAATCGCTTCATGGGCACCGGTAAGCTGTCCCATGAAGAGGCGGATCATTGCCTGCCCGCGCATCGCGTTGAGCAACGCCGGTAGATCGTCGCGCGCTTCGGCGAGCTGGAGCAGGGCCGCGATCGTTTCCTCGGCGACCGGCAACTCACCGCGCATTACGCTCGCAGTGGTCAACCAGAACATCACCTGGAGTTGCTCGGGAGGGTCTCCCAGGCGCTCGCACAGCTCGCGCGCGCGGGCAAAGGTTGCCATCGCCTTGTTCGAGGCTGGCCCTTGCGTAGCGATCAGGCAGGGCCCAAGGGCGAAGTGGAAGGCAAGTTCCAGCTTATCCTTTCCGGCGCCTTCTGGCAGATGGCCCGAGGCCTCGATACCCCGCTGCAAGTGTGCGATGGCTTCAAGGTTGGCCGAGCGCATGGCGGCCTTCTTGCCTGCCTGCAGCCAATATGCCTCCGCCTTTTGAAACAGGCCGGCCTCTGTCAGATGATGCGCAAGAGTTTCGGGTTGAGTCTCCACAAGGTCCGGGAACCGTTGCTCGAAGGCACCCGCGATCGCAGCATGCAGCGCTGCGCGTCGGCTCTTCAGGAGTCCCGAGTAGGCAGCGTCACGCACAAGCGCGTGCTTGAAGGTATAGATTGCCTGCGGTATCTCGCCCCGGCAGAATATCAACTCCGAGCGAACCAACTGAGCAAGCGCCTCCTCAAGTCTCTCTTTTGACAACCCGGCTACGGTGCTCAGCAGTTCGTAGGAGAACTCGCGACCCACCACAGCGCCGATCTGAGCCACCTCCCTCACTGGAGCCAATCGATCGAGCCTTGCCATCAGCGATGCGTGCAAACTCGTTGGAATCGCCATCGGGGGAGAGGACGGTTGAGGACGTAGTGATCGTCCTGTTCATTTAATAGCCCGGTTTCGAGCACCGTCTTGGTCAGTTCCTCCACGAATAGGGGCACGCCATCGGTGCGGGCGAGGATCTGGTCCATTACCTCTTCCGGGAGCGTCTTGCCAGCGGTGACGCGCTCGATTAACGCCGCCCCGTTGCGTCGGTTCAGCCGCGTGAGCGAGATCGTCGTCACATGCGCATGACCTGGCCACGGCGGAGTGAACTCTGGCCTCGCCGTGATGAGCAGCAGCCCCCGAAGCCGGGGTAGGTGTTCCAAGGTCATCGTGAGCAGCTCCAGCGACGTCGGATCTGCCCAATGGACATCCTCTACAATGACGAACACCGGCTGTCTTGCGGCCAAGCCAGTTAGCTGGGACAAAAACGCCGCTAACGTTAGCTCCTTGCGCTTCTGCGGGCTCAGCTCTGGCATACGGTAGCGGTTACTCGGTGGAAGGGACAGAAGGTTGGCCAGAGGTAGCAACACGCGGTCGGCATCAGCCCGCACGAGCAGAGCCTCGAGCTTAGCGAACTTCTCTGCGGGCGGGTCGCCCCGCTCGAACCGGGCAGCGCGTTCGAGCTGGCGGGTGAAAGGATACAGCGCACTGTTGGTGTGGTGCGCCGAGCAGAACTGGCGCACCGTTATATGCGGTTCGCCTTGGAGCCGCTCCTCAAGCGCCAGCGCAATGTGCGACTTGCCGATACCGGGCTCTCCGGTGAGCATCACCGCGCAACCTTCGCTACGCCTGGCGTGCTGCCAGCGACGCAAGAGCATCTCGATTTCCTCGTCACGCCCGATTGGCGGCGCCAATCGAGATTTGTGCTGTGCCTCGAAGCGGCTTTCCACTTCGGTTGTTCCCAGTACCTGCCAGGCTGGCATTGGCTCGGCCCATCCTTTAAGCGCGACAGGGCCGAGATTGCGGAACTCGAAATGCCCATCAGTGAGCCGGTGCGTACTTTCGGAAATCAGCACGGTACCGGGATTGGCGAAGGTCTGCAGGCGCGCAGCCAAGTTTGGCGTCTCGCCAATGACCGTCTGCTCTTGAGCTGAACCTTCGCCGGTCAAATCGCCCACGACCACCATACCGGTAGCGATGCCAACGCGAACCTGCAGCTCGGTGGCGGGTTCTGTCCGGAGGCTAGCTACGGCATCGACCAGCGCCAGCCCGGCGCGTGTCGCTTGTTCGGCATCATCCTCGTGGGCCTGGGGATAACCGAAATAGGCGAGCACGCCATCTCCCATGTACCGCGCGATAACCCCTTCATTCCTGGCAACAACCTCTGCGATGCAGCGGTGATAGGTGCCCATTACGGCCCGCAGGTCCTCCAGATCAAGGCGGGCCGAAAGTGCCGACGAGCCGACCAAATCGCAAAACATGATTGTAAGCTGACGCCGGCCGGCGTGATCCGTCGAGGCCGGCTTAGCGCCCGCTTGAGGCGTTCGCAGGACCTCTCTCTGAAGTTCTACGATCGCGCGCAGCATCTTGCGGCGATGCCCAAGCAGGACGCCCAAATCCTTTAAATCCTGCTCCGTGAGATCGCGAACGACCGAGAGGTCGATGGCGTTTTCGCGGAATCGCTCGGCGTACTCGCCCAAACCGATCGATGCTAGCCACTCTGCAATACCTGCCATGGTATACCTATGGCTTATACGATGAGAATAGCACATTGGAGAGGCTTGCGAAGGCACATCTGTCGACCGAAGCGCCGGACGTCTTGCCCAATGTAACACAGTGGCCCAGGCGAAAAGTGAACGCCGCTGGGCGCGATGTCTGTTAGGGGTCAAAGTGCGAAGAACTCAACCTAAGCAAATCTGGTCCGCCATGCCTCATTAAGCGGACCTAGTCGAGATGTGCCGGTACTTCGCTAACGGGCCATAAGCGGGCAATCAATGCATGCCTCGTTAAGGGACCAGAAGCCCACATACCGAACAGCTCCCCCTCATCACCGAATCCCTTGGCACCTGGAGCTAAATGCGTAGACTGGGTCCGACCGAGCCAGGAGGGAGATTTGGCGATAGAGCGGCCAAATCGACGGCTGACGACGATCCTGGCGGCCGATGCAGTCGGCTAGCCCCCGCTGCAGCTTGCACGCTATCGGCTTCAGATCGACCTTGCGTTCGTTCAGCGACCTCGCACAGTTGATGTCGACTAGGGTGAAGAAGAAAACCTTCCTATCGGTCGCCCTAGTGGTGTTGTCGTAGCCAAAGTAAGGCTCCAGTTCCTCGCAGAGGAAATGGGCCCAGCATATCCGTGCCGAGCGACAGACCCTGAGCGGCGTAGGCGACGCCAAAAACTGCGAGACAGAGGGTGCGGCCTTGGACGAATGGAGGATGAACCGTGCGCGTCGTTCTGAAAGGAATTCATAAGGTCAAGAGACGGCTCGCAAATGGCGAGACGAAAGTACATTGCTACGCATGGCGTGGGGGCCCCGCCATCCATGCGCAGCCCGGTGCGCCAGACTTCGTTCGAGAGTATCACGATGCGCATGCGAGCCTTCGGCAGCCCCGCGCCGGCACCTTCATGACGATCGTTGCGCAGTACAAGGCCGCACCAGAGTTCACCGGACTAGCGGCATCGACCCGTCGTGCGTACCTCGCCTACATTAAGCTGATCGAAGATGAATTCGGCGACCTGCCGGTGGCAGCTCTGGCCGATCGTCGAGTGCGTGGTGAGTTCAAGGCCTGGCGCGACCTGTTCGCCGAGACACCACGTAAGGCGGACTACGCCTGGACCACGTTGGCGCGGATCATGTCGTTCGCAAAAGACCGCGGCATCATCGCGACCAACCCATGCGAGCGCGGGGGCCGCCTCTACGTAGCAGACCGCAGAGACAAGATTTGGACCGAGCAGGACATCGCAGCGGTTCTTGCGATCGCCTTTAGCGAGATCCAGCCCGCCTTAGTCCTGGCGTTGTGGA
This sequence comes from Bradyrhizobium lupini, assembly GCF_040939785.1. Classification (NCBI taxonomy): domain Bacteria; kingdom Pseudomonadati; phylum Pseudomonadota; class Alphaproteobacteria; order Hyphomicrobiales; family Nitrobacteraceae; genus Bradyrhizobium; species Bradyrhizobium lupini. The sequence continues at coordinate 5,727,340 of NZ_CP162553.1, read as the reverse complement.
TTGGCCAGCGCCAAGGCGACTTGCTGCGACTGCCCTGGTCCGCCTACGAGAACCCCTACATTCGCCTGCGCCAGTCTAAAGGCGGGCGGCGCGTCGCGATGCCAGCCGGCGCGCCTTTGCGAACCCTTCTCGATATCACCGAGCGCCGAGGCCCCCTGATCCTGACCAACACGCTCGGTCGGCCATGGACGTCGGACGGCTTTCGCACGTCCTGGGGAAGGGCATGTGAGCGCGCCAGTATCGGTGAACTGACCTTTCACGACCTGCGCGGCACGGCAGTGGTGCGCCTCGCAATCGCAGGCGCCAGCGTGCCACAGATCGCAGCCGTCACAGGTCATTCGTTGAAAGACGTCGAGGCCATTCTCGATGCGCACTACCTCGGTCGCGACATTCAGCTCGCTGAAGCTGCGGTGGTGAAGCTCGAAGCGAGAACAAAACTGTAAACGGTGGTGTAAACGGCGCTGGTTTTGCCGTTTGCTCAGCCCGCTAAGTGTTTGAATTATATGGTGGGCGCACCAGGGCTCGAACCTGGGACCCGCTGATTAAGAGTCAGCTGCTCTACCAACTGAGCTATGCGCCCGAAAGGCGGTTAAAGCCTTGCGAGGCCGGTCGTTTAGCAAAGCGATCCGGGTCTGGCAAGCGATGGCTCGTAAGTTTTCCAAGGGTATGCCAAGGCTTTGCCAAGGGTTTGCCCACATCCCCCAAAAAAGCGAAAAGCCGCTGGATTCCAGCGGCTTCGCCAGGGTTGATCGGGGCAACGCTTGCAGGCTCAGAGCCGGCTCTCGCGGTCCCGGTCCGGGCCATCGTCGCGGTCGAAACGGTCACGGTGGAAGTGGTCCATGCCGCGCTCCATCATGCGGTCCATGCCACGTTCCATGAAGTGGCGGCGCTGGCCGTCTTCGCCGCCACCGAACGGGCCGCGGTGGCGGGTCAGCACGGCGAGGCGCCGCTTCTGGCCCTCGTCGAGGGTCTTGTAGAGCGGATCGGCGGCATCGGCGATCTTCTTCAGGGCCGCCGACGTTGCCCCCATGTCCTCGGCGCGCTGACGCAGGCGGGCGACCGGATCCTCCGGCCTGACGGCGTCCTTGTTAGCGTCCTTGCCGGCATCGCCGGCGCCGGCATTCATCCGCGCATTGGCGCGGTCGATGCGCAGCTTGGCGAAGTCGCGCACGGCGGCCTCGACCGGCGGCCACAGCTTTTCCTGGTCGGCGTTGAGCTTCAGCCCGGCATGGACGGCAGCGATCCGCGCGTCGGCCATGGCGGCGCGGTCTTCCGGGTTCATGCGGATGTGGCGCATGTGCTCGTGCAGCCACGGGCGATGATACTGGGCATAGACCGCGCCCGAGCCGGCGATGCTGAGCACGGCGATGGCGGCGATGGTGAATTTCCTCATGCGAACTCTCCTCTGGAAGGATGTCGTGAGGATGAGCGCAGCGCGGGTTGCGCGCAACTTACAACTTGGACAGGGAGCGCGTCCTTTCCAAGATGTAACGCTCCTGAATTTTAGTTCAGTCGCAATCGGAAATCATTCGCAACAAAAAGGGGCTTCCGCGCCCGGCACGGAAGCCCCCATTCATCATCCGTTCAAATCAGTTCGTCGTGCTCTTCGCTTCCTTCTGGAATTCGTCGATCAGCGGCTGGCCGACGCGGCCTGCGGCGTCCTTGTAGACCGGCTCCATGGCCTTGCGCATCGCCTCGTCCTGCTCCGGCGTGAGCTTGATGATCTCGCTCTTGCCGCTCTTCCTGATCTCGGCGAGCGCGTCCTCGTTCTCCTTCTGCGACTGCGTATTGTTGAAGTCGGTCGCTTCCTTCATCGCCTTCGTCAGCTGGTCGCGGATGTCGGCCGGCAAATCGTCCCAGAACTTCTTGTTCACGATCACGACGTAGCCGATGTAGCCGTGGTTGCTCTCGGTGATGTACTTCTGCACCTCGTGCATCTTCTGGGTATAGATGTTCGACCAGGTGTTCTCCTGCCCGTCGACGACGCCGGTCTGCAGCGCCTGGTAGACTTCGCCGAACGCCATCACCTGCGGCAGCGAGCCGAGCGCCTTGAACTGGGCCTGGAGCACGCGCGAGGACTGGATGCGGAACTTGACGCCCTGATAGTCGGCCGGCGTCACCAGCTTCTTGTTGGCGCTCATCTGCTTGAAGCCGTTGTCCCAATAGGCGAGGCCGGTGATGCCCTTCGGTTCGAGCAGCTTGAGCAGCCTGGCACCGAGCGGACCTTCCGTCACCTTCCGCAGCGTCTTCAGATCAGGCAGGATGTAGGGGAGATCGAATACCTCGAACTCGCGGATGCCGAGCGGGCCGAACTTGGAATTGGACGGCGCCAGCATCTGCACGCTGCCGAGCTGGAGCGCCTCGAGTTCTTCCTTGTCCTTGTAAAGCGTCGAGTTCGGGTAGATCTCGACCTTGACCTTGCCGCCGGTGTACTTCTCGGCGAGCTCCTTGAATTTCTCCGACGCCTTGCCCTTCGGCGTGTCGGTGGCCACCACGTGGCTGAACTTGATGATGATGGGCGACTGGGCCGATGCCGGCCCGGTCAAGCCAAGTGCCAGGACCGCGATGGACGCAGCGATCGCGAAGGTGCGCATAATCTCTCCCTGTTGTTATTTGGGCCACCGGGCGCGCGGGTGGCCTATGCCGTCAGCATCAATACAGGTCGACATCACCAGCTGCTATTGGTCGTTAGCAGGGCAGCCATTCATGGTGAACGCCGCAAGCACCGCCTCTCCCGCTTCCGGAAGAGGCGGTAGTAGCAACCTCAGCTCGCCGCCGCGGTCGTTACGGTGTCGCGCTGGCGTTTCATGACGATCTTGTTGAGCGCGCCGAGATAGGCCTTTGCTGAGGCCACCAGCGTATCCGGATCCGCCGCGCGCGCGGTCATCGCGCGTCCCTCGTGCGACAGCCGCACCGAGACTTCGGCCTGCGCGTCGGTGCCTTGGGTCACGGCGTGGACCTGGTACAGCTCGAGCTTGGCTTCGTGCGGCACCAGGCGCTTGATGCAGTTGAACACGGCATCGACCGGCCCGTTGCCTTCGGCCTCCTCGATCTTGATCTGGCCGTCGACATCGAGCTTCATCGTCGCGCGCTGCGGGCCATGGGTACCGGCGATCACGGTCAGCGAGGTCAGCTTGATGCGGTCGTGCGAAGCCGCCATCTCCTCGTCGACCAGCGCCTCGATGTCCTCGTCGTAGATGTCCTTCTTGCGGTCGGCCAGCGCCTTCATCCGCGTGAACGCATCTTCCAGCTGGTTCGGACCGAGCTTGTAGCCCATCTCCTCCAGCTTGTGCACGAAGGCGTGGCGGCCGGAATGCTTGCCCAGCACCAGCGAGGACTGCTTGAGGCCGACCATCTCGGGCCGCATGATCTCGTAAGTGGAAGCGTCCTTCAGCACGCCATCCTGATGGATGCCGCTCTCATGCGCGAACGCGTTGCGGCCGACGATGGCCTTGTTGTACTGCACCGGGAACGAGGTCGCCGCCGACACCACCTTCGAGGCGCGGGTCAGCTGCGTCGTGTCGATCTTATTCCAGAAAGGGAATTTGTCGTTGCGCACGTTGATCGCCATCACGATCTCTTCCAGCGCGGCGTTGCCGGCACGCTCGCCGATGCCGTTGATGGTGCACTCGACCTGGCGCGCGCCGCCAATGACGCCTGCCAGCGAGTTCGCCACCGCCATGCCGAGGTCGTTATGGCAGTGCACGGAGAACACCGCCTTGTCCGAGTTCGGCACGCGCTCGATCAGCGTCTTCATGAAGTGGGTGTATTCGTCGGGCGTGGTGTAACCGACGGTATCAGGAATGTTCACCGTGGTGGCGCCAGCCTTGATGACGGCTTCGACGATGCGGCACAGATAGTCCATCTCGCTGCGGGTGCCGTCTTCGGCCGACCATTCGACGTCGTCGATCTGGTTGCGGGCGCGCGCGACCATGGCCACCGAGGTCTCGAGCACCTGCTCCGGGGTCTTGTTCAGCTTCACCCGCATATGCAGCGGCGACGTCGCGATCACGGTGTGGACGCGGCCACGCTTGGCGAATTTCACCGCTTCTGCGCAGCGGTCGATGTCGGCCGGATGGGCACGCGACAGACCGGCGATGACGGCGTTCTTGGAGCGGCGGGCGATCTCGCTGACCGCCTGGAAGTCGCCTTCCGAGGTAATGGGGAAGCCGGCCTCGATGACGTCGACGCCCATATCGTCCAGCATCTCGGCGACCTCGAGCTTCTCCTCGAAGGTCATGGTGGCGCCGGGGCACTGCTCGCCGTCGCGCAGGGTGGTGTCGAAAATGATGACGCGGTCCTTATCGGACTTGTTCACGGGGGCCATTTGAATTTCCTTTTGAGCTTTTTGCGCCGTCAGTCTTCTCGGCGCTTGAGGTGTCCGGTGATCTCGACCAACCCCTGAGCGCCCAGGCGCATGGCGCCCAGCCGGCCCTCAGGGGCAAGTAAGAAGAAGCCCGCCAATCAGGAGGGTAGGCAGCAGCGCGGCCGGGATCGCGGCGGCGGCAAGAGCCACCTCCCCCGAAATCCCATCGATTTGGCCGCGAATCAGCATTACCGGACCCTTTGAGCCCTCAAATCCTCGGTCAAAACCGTTGACGGTTGGTTGCCGGGAGGCTCGATGCGTCGTTTCTAGACGAGAAATGGCAGCAACCGCAACGCCAAAAGATGGACAGAAGGGCTGACATGATCGCAGCGCCGGATGCGTGACCGGTGCCAATTGTTTGGCCGACCGAACGCCGGCAAGGCGGTCAAGCTATGCCGAGCGGCGAGCGCGAGCCCTGCTCTCCCAGCGGTTCAGCATCTGACCGAGCTCGCTGGTGGCAACCGGCGTAGCCGTGCCAGCGATCGCGATATCGTTGGTGTTGGCTGGTGCGTTGGCACTGAGCCAATCCGGCTCGCTGTACTCACGCCAGCGCCGCGCCTCGGCTCGTCTTTTTCGGGAGACGTAGTCGCGGGTGAAATAGCCGGCCGCAAATGCAATCCCGAGCAGCAAAACCAGTACGACGACAGCGACCACAGTAAACTCCGACTTACGCCCCGAATGACGTTCTGCCAGCATCGCGCAGGAGGTCAAGGCTTGACATTCCCCTGCTTGGCAATGTCCCGAAGACAGCTCCGGTAAACCCCGTCACGCCTGATGAATTTGTCGTTTCCATGTTCGACGTTGCAGCGCTTTGCCGCCCCGATCTCGCTGAGGATGCGTACCTCCCCCTCGCAACCGTCATCGGACCGGACTAACCTTGCCCTGCTCGGCCGGATCAACCGGCTAGCCGAACATGACCGGGAGGACGCGATGACACGCCAAAAGCAGCGTGACCAGGATGCTGCGCTTTCACGACGAACGCTCGTTCAGGGGTTTGCGCTCGGCGCCGCCACTTTTGCCGGCGCCGGCTCCGCGCTGGCCCAGACCGGACCAGCCGCGCCGCCGACGACGATTACCACCCCGCCACGCGATTTCGGTCCCAACGGCGCGCCGACCACCTATTTCTGGGACCCAGATGTCGTCACAGTCGATCCGTCCTTCAACGATCTCGCGCAGCCCAACACGGCGATCAAGCGTCTCTATACGGGTTTGCTGTGGGCTGAAGGCCCGGCGTGGAGTGCACAGGGCCGCTATCTGCTCTGGAGCGACATTCCCAACAACAGGCAGATGCGCTGGAGCGAAGACGACGGTCGCGTCAGCGTATTCCGCTCGCCGTCCAACAACTCCAACGGCAACTCGTTCGACTTCCAGGGCCGTCAACTCTCTTGCGAACATTTGACCCGGCGGGTGACGCGTTATGAACATGACGGCACCGCGACCGTGCTTTGCGACAACTACAACGGCAAGAAGCTGAACTCGCCGAACGATGTCGTCGCCCATCCTGACGGCAGCTACTGGTTTACCGATCCGCCCTACGGCGGCCAGCTCTACGAAGGTGAGCCCGATGCCGCGGGCGGTCCGAGCAATTCCGGCGGCAAGCTCAATCCGCGCATTGGACAGCCGGCCGGCTTCGCACCGGGCAAGCGCGAGCTGCCGACCAATTGCTATCGCATCGATCCTAGCGGCCGTGTCGACCTCGTCGTCACGGAGGAGCAGGTGCCCGACCCGAACGGGCTGTGCTTCTCCCCGGACTTCAAGAAGCTCTACGTCGTATCAACCGGCAAAGGCCCCGGCGACACCGGCCCCGGCGGCAAGGGTGAGATTTTCGTTTTCGACGTCGGCAGCGACAACAAGCTCACCAACCACAAGCGGTTCAGCGAGTGTGTGATCGACGGCGTGAAGTGCGGGCCGGACGGCGTGCGCTGCGACGTCAACGGTAATGTCTGGGCCTCCAGCAATGCCGGCCGCGCCGTCGGCTACAGCGGCGTGACGACGTGGTCGCCGGAGGGCAAGCTGCTCGGCCGCATCCGGTTGCCCGAAGTGTGCGGCAACATCTGCTTCGGCGGCCCCAAGCGCAATCGCCTGTTCATGGCGGCAAGCCAATCGCTCTATGCGGTGTACACGGCCACGCAAGGCGCCGGACCGGGCTGAGCCCGCGCAAGATCGCAAGCACGGGCGTCGGCGTGCACCGCCGGCGCCCGCGGTTCCCTGATCGCAATCAAGCTACGCCTCGGGCAAATCTCCGCCATCAATCCAACGAAGATTGAATCGCGCGGCAAGGCCGCAGCGCGGTGCGAAGGCATGATGCTCTTCGTTCTCGCGCCCGACTTGAACGGGGAGTTGCGCGATGCGCCGTATGCCAAACGACACCATCATCGTCAGCGTTGGGGACCAGCAATACGTGACCGAGTTCGGAGACCCGGGCCTGCCGAACGACGGCCGCGGCGGCAGCGACAAGATGATCGCGACCGTCGACGGGGGCAACGCGGTCCTGATATTCGTTGGCGACGACCAGACCCAGCAAGGACATTCTCACGGCGGAAACGACCATCTCGCTGCGACCGTCACAGACTTCGGGGACTACGTGTTCCTGGACGGCGATGCGCAGGCGATGTCCGGCGACGCCCATGGCGGCAACGATGTGCTTCATGTCGATGCATCGACATCGATCTACGCGACCCTCGGTGTTTTTGGCGATGCCGAAACCGCCATGTCGGCCGACACGAGCGGCGGCAATGACGTCGTCATTGCATCGATGGGAAACAGATCGTCCGGCGCGTTCAGCGGAGACTCCGGCAGTTCCATGAGCGATCATGCGCTTGGCGGCAATGATATCCTCAGCGTGACCCAGGTCGGCAGTTACGGCGGCGCTTCGATATCCGGCGACGCCCTCGTCTCCATGAGCGGCGATGCGCGCGGCGGCAACGACATCCTCAGCTACACCGTCGGCGCCGCCACCCGATCGGGAGGCGCGTCTCTGGTCGGAGACGCCGGCTATATGAGCGACGATAGCCGCGGCGGCAACGATATCCTGATCGCGGCTGTCAACGGCAACCCGGACTCCACGTCCATCGCGCTCGTCGGAGATGCCTCGAACATGTCAGGCAACGCGCATGGCGGAGATGATATTCTTCTCGGCAGCAGCCGCGACGATTTGCTGTATGGCGATGCACAGACCTACGCCCCGTTCACGGCCGGCTCGATCACGGGCGGCAAGGACATGCTGAATAGCGGTCGCGGAAATGACCAGCTCTGGGGCGGACCGAGCGACGACAGATTCGTCTTCGACAAGGGCTCGGGCCTGGACGTGATCAACGATTTCGACCAGGGCAACAAGGCTGTCGGCAGCACGGCGCGAGAGCATGATTTGATCAATTTGCGCGATTACGGCTTCGCAGACTGGACGGCGCTGAAAAGCCTGATCAGCGATGACAGCACAGGAAACGCGGTGATCCACCTCACGGCGACCGATACGATTACGCTGGCGGGGGTCCATACCGCGGATCTCCATGCGAAGGATTTCATTGTGTAAGGGAGCATTCATGCGCGTTGTGATCTGCGGCGGCGGCGTCATCGGCGCCTGCACCGCCTGGTTTCTCCGCCGCCGCGGCATCGACGTCATCGTCGTGGAGCGCGCAGACGTCGCGGCCGCAGCATCAGGCAAGGCGGGCGGCTTCCTCGCGCGCGACTGGTGCGAGGGCTCGCCGCTCGATGCGCTGGCGCGACGGAGCTTTGCGATCCATGCGCAGCTGCCGGAACAGATCGCAGGCGATTGGGGCTATCGCCCGATGACCGCTTATAGCGGCTTCGTTGCCGCCGATGGCCACCCGCGCCGGGATGCACCGTCCGCGCTCGGCTGGCTCAGCAACGGCGTCATCATCGCCCAGCGCATCGGCACGATGGAGACCGCCGCGATCGTTCACCCCAAAAATTCACCGTAGCCGTGATGAACGCGGCGCTCGCGGAAGGCGCCGAGTTTCGTCCCGGCCAGGTGACCGGCATCATGCGCGATGCGAACGGCACCACCGCGACGGGCGTCGAGGTCGACGGCGGCATCGTCGAGGCGGACGCCGTCGCGATCGCGATGGGACCATGGTCGCTGCTCGCGGCGCAATGGATGAGCCTGCCCGCCGTCTACGGCCAGCGCAGCCCGAGCATCGTGTACGACACCGGCACGGATGCGCCGGCCGATGCGCTGTTCCTGGAGTATGAAGAGAATGGCAGTGCCGTGTCGATCGAGGTCTTCCCTCGCGCCGACGGCAGCACGCATATCACCGCTCTCTCCGACATCGCGCCGCTTCCGCTGGATCCGGCTGCCGTGACGCCGGACCACGACGCGATCGCGCGCCTGCAAACCATGTCCGAGCGGCTGTCGCCCCTGTTCCGCTCCGAGAGGATCATTGCGCGGCAAGCCTGCTTCCGGCCGGTGACACAGGACGGCCTGCCGCTGATCGGCAAGGTGCCGCAAAGTGAAGGTCTGTATGTTGCGACCGGGCACAATGTATGGGGCATCCTGAATGCGCCCGCCACGGGCGAGGCCATGGCGCAATTGATCGCGGAAGGTGCGACGCGCAACGTCGACATCTCGCCATTCGATCCGGCCCGGCTCGCGCCGCTCGATCCATCGCTGCTGCAAGCGCGCTGAGCCGACGCGACGGCATCGCAATTCAGCGTTCCGGTTGCTGTGCGCCCGCGATAGCTGCGCATGCCTACCGACGAAATCTGCATGCCTGCGCGTGAAACGGGTCCGACAGCTTTCCTGCCCGCTATTGCCCAGCGCTAGACTTTAGTTCGTGCCTCACACTCCTGAACGCGGTTTCACTTGCCGAGAATGTCTCCGCCGGTATAGTCGCGGCACAATGGCTCATAAGAGGCCTGTTAAGGGAGAGAACAAGATGAAGAAACCGCTCTCTGTTGCGTTGCGAATAGCACTCGGTACCGCCGCGGCCGCTGTGTTGATGAGCTCAGGCGCGGCGCTTGCGGCCGACCCGATCAGGATCGGCGTGATCGCGGAAGCGCAGGCGATTGCCGGCGCCTCCATCCCCCAGGCGGCACAGCTCGCCGCCGACGAGATCAACGCCAATGGCGGCGTCGACGGCCGCAAGATCGAGATCGTCTCTTACGACAATCATTCCTCCTCGGCAGATTCAGTGCGCGCCTTCCAGCGCGCGGTGAACGAGGACAAGGTCAATGCGGTCATCGCCAGCTACATCAGCGAAGTCGTGCTGGCACTGGAGCCCTGGGCCTCGCGGCTGAAGACGCCGTTCGTCACGCCCGGTGCCGCCTCCAACGAGATCAGCAAGAGCGTCCATGCCGACTACGAGAAGAACAAGTACACCTTCCACGGCTATCTGACCTCCGCCGCGCTGGCGCTTTCCGTCTGCGACGGCGCCAAGGACCTGCTCGTCGACAAGATGCACATGAAGACCGCGGTCATCATGAGCGAGGACGCCGCCTGGACCAAGCCGCTCGACATCGGCTACGAGGAATGCCTGCCCAAGATCGGGCTGAAGGTGCTCGACCACATCCGCTTCTCGCCCGATACCACCGACTTCACGCCGATCTTCAACAAGATCGAAGGCTCCAAGCCCGACGTGATCATCACCGGGATCTCCCATGTCGGCGTGCAGCCGACGGTGCAGTGGAAGAACCAGCAGGTGCCGATCCCGATGTTCGGCATCTCCTCGCAGGCCACCAACGAGACCTTCGGCAAGGACACCAATCAGGCGGCCGAGGGCGTACTCTACCAGGGCGTCTCCGGCCCAGGCGTCGCGGTGACGCCGAAATCAGTGCCGTTCGCCGAAGCCTTCAAGAAGAAGTTCGGCAACTATCCCTCCTATGCCGGCTACACCGCCTATGACGAGGTCTACTACATCGCCAATGCGGTGAAGCGCGCGGGCTCGACCGACGCCGACAAGCTGGTCGCCGCTCTGGAGACGACCGACTGGGAAGGCACGATCGGCCGTGTCCAGTTCTACGGCAAGGACGATCCGTTCACGCACTCGATCAAATACGGCAAGGGCCTGATCACCGGGCTGATGCTGCAATGGCAGGACGGCAAGCAGAGCGCGGTCTGGCCCAAGGAAGTCGCCAAGGTCGACGTCAAGTTCCCGAGCTTCATCAAGCTCTCGAACTAGCAGGACACGCTCCCGGGACCAGCTCCCGGGAGCTTCCACATGCGGCCCCCGCAGCACGTTGCTCCAGCAACATCGTCTCTCATAAATCGGATTGCCAACCCTAGATGCGTGCTTTCCAGATTCTGATCGATGGCTTTGCCATCAGCGCTCTCTATGCTCTCGGTGCCACCGGCTTCACGCTGATCTTCGGCGTCTCCGGCGTCCTCAACCTCTCCCACGGGGCCATCATGGTGGCGGCAGCGGTGGCGGCCTGGGCTGCCGCCAGCATCCTGAATGTCGGCACCTATGCCGGCGCACTGATCGGCGTCGGTGTCGCCCTCCTTACATCCTTTGCGACCTATTTCGCGGTGGTGAAGCCGATCCAGGATTCCCGGCGCATCCCGAATGAAGAGAAGGAGATCTTCGTCCTCACCGGCACGCTGCTATGGGGGATCATGATCCAGGAGGTGATCGCTTATTTGTTCACCAACAACGCCAAGACCGTGCTGCCGATCGTCGAGGGCGTGGTCGAGATTCTCGGCGTCCGCACGCCCAGGAACGAGATCTTTACCGCGATCGTGTGCTGCTTCGTCATCGCTCTGTTGTGGCTCCTGGTGAACCGCACCCGCACCGGTAAGGCGGTGCTGGCGGCCTCGATGAACCCACGCGGCGTCACCCTGCTCGGCCTCGAGCTCACCAACATCTACGTCGTGGTGTGGGCGATCTACGGCATCCTCGCCGGCATCGCCGGCGTGCTGCTCGGAATGTTTCTCGGCGTCAGCTCCTACAGCGTCGGACCGCTGACCGCGAGCGCGTTCTCGATCGTCGTGCTCGGCGGCCTCGGCAGCGTCTCCGGCTCGCTGATCGCAGCCTTCGTGGTCGGCTATCTCGAAACGCTCACGGCCTATCTGGTCTCGCCGGCCTACCGCACCATTCCGGCGCTGCTGCTGCTCGTGTTCGTGATGTACATCCGGCCCCAGGGCCTTCTGGGGAGGCGCTGAGATGGCCAGCTTCTTTACGACACGCCTGTTCTTCATCTCATTCGCGCTCGTCGTCATCGCGGCGACGCTGCCGCTCTACGTCTCCGGCTACGTGCTCGGGCTTCTCACCGTCGCCTTCTATTTCGGCGTGTTTGCAATGGCGTGGGACCTGCTGTTCGGCTTCGCCGGCGAGGTCAATTTCGGGCCGACCTTCCTGATCGGCGTCGGCGCCTACACCGCCGGCATCCTGAATGCCCAGTTCGGCTGGTCAGTCTATCTCTGCATCGTGCTCGGCGCGCTCGCCTCCGTCATCGCCGGCCTCGTGCTGGCGCTGCCGGCGCTTCGGGTGCGCGGACCGTATTTCGGCCTGACCACGCTGGTCGCGGTGCTGATGCTGCAGAATTTCATCGTGGTGTTTGCCGACCTCACCGGCGGCGAGATCGGCTTGACCATTCCCGACGTCATCTCCATCAACGCCGGCGTCAATTACTGGATCGCGCTCGGCTTCATGACGATCTCGGCGGCCATTCTCTATGGCCTGTCGCAATCGCCTGTTGGCCTGGTGCTGCAAGCCAGCGGCCAGGACCCGGTCCAGGCCGGCGCGCTCGGCTTCAACATCGTCAAGCACAAGCTCGCCGCCTTCATCGTCAGTGCGTTCTTCTCGGGGTTATCAGGCGCGCTGCTGGTGTTCTACTTCGGCACCGCCTCGGTCGGCACCGTCGTCGACGTCGCGGTCGGCGTCAACGTGATCGTCTCAGCCGTGCTCGGCGGCCGGCGCACCGTGCTTGGCGCGGCACTCGGCGCGATCTTCCTGATCGTCGCCGGCGAATTCCTCAGGCCCACCGGCGAGCTCGCGACCTTCATCGTCTCAGCTGTCGCGCTGCTCGTCGTGCTGTTCTTCCCCGGCGGCTTTCTCGGAGCGGCCCTCTCGCGTGAGGCGCGCTCGTGATGGATATGCGATCTTCAAACCGGGCCGTGCTCGAAGTCCGCGGCCTGACCAAGCGCTTCGGCGGACTGACGGCGGTGAAGAACCTCGGCTTCGAGGTCAATAGCGGCGAGATTTTTGGCCTGATCGGGCCGAACGGCTCGGGCAAATCGACCGCGATGAAGAGCGTCATGGGCATCGAACGCCCGACATCAGGCGAAGTCGTATTCGAGGGCGAGAACGTCGCGGGCTTGCCGGCGCACAAGATCGCGCGCAAGGGCTTTGGCATGGTGTTCCAGCATTCGCGACCGCTGAACCGGCAGACTGTGCTGGAGAACATCATGGTCGCGCTGCTGCCGGACAGCCTGTTCATGCTGTTTCCGGACAAGGCGCTGCTCGAGCGCGCCAAATGGATCGCCGATCGCGTCGGGCTCGGCAACGTGATGAACCGCCGCCCGCCGACGCTGCCCTTCGCCGACTTGCGCCGGCTCGAGCTGGCAAAGGCTATCGCGCGCGATCCCAAGGTCGTGCTGGTGGACGAGCCCTTTGCCGGGCTGACGCGGGCCGAGGTCGAAATGTTTTCCGACCTGATCCGCAGTTTCCGCGACGAGGGCCGCGCGGTGATGCTGGTCGACCACAACGTCAAGAGCGTCGCGGCGTTGGTCGACCGCGTGCTCGCGATGTATCTCGGCGAGGAGATCGTCACCGGCAAGGCCGAGGACGTCATGAAGAACGAGACGGTGCGGCGGGTCTATCTCGGCGGCGCCATCGAGACCCATGCGCGGCCCGAGACCAGCTTCAAGGACAAGGTGCCGCTGCTCCAGGTCGAGAATGTCAGCGTGTTCTACGGCAAGGCGCAGGCGCTGGAGAACGTCTCGATCCACGTCCATGAGGGCGAGTTCGTCTCGATCGTCGGTCTCAACGGCGCCGGCAAGACCACATTGTTCAACACCATCTCGGGCTTCCTGCCTTATCGCGGCGAGATCGTGCGCAACGGCGAGAAGCTGCGCGGCACGACGCCGGCGAAGATCGCCCGCAGCGGCCTCGTGCAGTGCCCGGAATCGCGCGAGCTGTTCGGCGAGATGAGCGTGCGCGAAAACCTCGATCTCGGCGGGCAACATCTGGCCGACGACAAGCGCGCGGCACAGCTCGCCTGGCTGTTCGAGCTATTCCCGATCCTGAAAGAGCGTCAGGGCCAGATGGCGCAAACGCTCTCCGGCGGCGAGCAGCAGATGCTTGCGATCGGCCGCGCGCTGATGATGCAGCCGCAGATCCTGATCCTGGATGAACCGACGCTGGGTCTCGCCCCCGTCATCCTCGAACTCCTGTCCAAGGCCCTAACGAGGCTGCGGCAGACGACGTCGATTACGGTGCTGCTCGGCGAGCAGAACGTGACCTTCGCGCTTCCGCATGCCGACCGCGTCTATGTACTCGAGCATGCGAGGATCGTCTGGGAGGGCGATCCGGGCCGCTTCGCCGCGGAGGCTGGCGCCGATTTTCTCTAGTTCGCCCATACCAACAACAAAACAAGCAAAAGGAAACGACCATGCGACCATCGAAGAGTTTGAGCGGCAGCTTCCTCCTCGCCTCCGCGCTGGCGCTGTGCCTTGCTGCTCCCGCCTATGCGCAGTCGAACGATCCTATCAAGATCGGCGTCATCGCCGAGGTGCAGTCGATCGCTGGTGCCGCGACGCCCGGCGGCGCGCAGATCGCCGCCGACGAGATCAACGCCAAGGGTGGCATTCTCGGCCGCAAGATCGAGATCGTGACCTACGACAACAAGAGCTCCTCGGCGGACTCGGTGCGCGCGTTCCAGCGCGCGGTGAGCGAGGACAAGGTCTCCGCCGTGATCGCGAGCTATATCAGCGAGGTCGTGCTGGCGCTCGAGCCCTGGGCAGCGCGGCTGAAGATGCCGCTGATCACCCCCGGCGCGGCCTCGAACGAGATCACCAAGGCGATTCATAACGACTACGAAAAGAACAAATACACCTTCCACGGCTATCTGACCTCGGCCGCACAAGCGCAGCTCGTCTGCGACGCCGCCAAGGATCTGCTGGTCGACAAGCTCAAGTTCAAGACGGCCGCGATCATGAGCGAGGACGCCGCCTGGACCAAGCCGCTCGACGTCGGCTACGAAGCCTGTCTTCCGAAAGCAGGCCTCAAGGTCGTCGAGCACGTGCGGTTCTCGCCCGATACCACCGACTTCACGCCGATCTTCAACAATATCGAGGCCAAGAAGCCGGACGTGATCGTCACCGGCATCTCGCATGTCGGCGTGCAGCCGACGGTGCAGTGGAAGAACCAGCAGGTGCCGATCCCGATGTTCGGTATCAGCGCGCAGGCGCTGAGCCCGACCTTCTGGAAGGACACCAATGGCGCCGCTGACGGCGTGCCGTCGCTGGCGGTCGCAACACCCGACGTCGCCGTGACCTCCAAGACGAAGCCGTTCGCAGCCGCCTTCAAGGCCAAGTTCGGCTCGCCGCCGGCCTACACCGGCTACACCGCCTATGACGAAGTCTACTTCATCACGGAGGCGATCAAGCGCGCCGGCTCGACCGATCCGGACAAGATGGTCGCTGAGCTTGAAAAGACCGACTACGAGGGTACGATCGGCCGCATCCAGTTCTACGGCAAGGACGACGAGTTCACCCACGGCATCAAGTCGGGTCCCACGACCGTATCCGGTCTGGTCTTCCAGTGGCAGGACTCCAAGCAGGTCGTGGTCTGGCCCGAGAAGATCGCGGAGGGCAAGCTGAAGTTTCCGAGCTTCGTGAAGCTGTCGCAGTAACACGCCGGGCTGGGCACCAGGGGCCCGTCCCGAGCGCCCCATCGCCCTTGCATGGCCCGTCGCTTCAATCGCGGCGGGCCTTCGCTTTGTGCAGAACGCAACCGATGCGCTGGCATCTGTGGACCCATCCTGCGATCCTGCCGTTATCTCCCATGCGTGGGCCGGAGCAGCGAGATGGACGACCGATCAAGACACCCCGATGACCTGATGCAGGATGACGGCTTCGTTCGCGTGCGGGGCGCGCGTGAGCACAATCTCAGGAACGTCGACGTCAGTATTCCGCGCAACGCCCTCGTCGTGTTCACCGGCGTGTCGGGCTCCGGAAAATCCTCGCTCGCCTTCGGAACGGTCTACGCCGAGGCGCAACGGCGATATCTGGAATCGGTGTCGCCTTACGCGCGGCGCCTCTTCCACCAGATGCAGATCCCTGAGGTGGACGACATCGAAGGCCTGCCGCCCGCCGTAGCGCTCCAGCAGCAGCGCGGCGCGCCGACGACGAGGTCGTCCGTGGGCAGCGTGACGACCATCTCGAACCTGCTCAGGATGCTCTATTCCCGTGCCGGCGAATACCCGCGCGGACAAAGGATGCTCTATGCGGAATCGTTCTCGCCGAACACGCCGGAAGGAGCCTGCCCGACCTGTCACGGTATCGGCAGGATGCTCGACGTCACCGAGAAGTCCATGGTGCCCGACGACACCCTCACCATTCGCGAGCGCGCCGTCGCGGCGTGGCCGAGTGCCTGGCAGGGGCAGAACCTCCGGGACATCCTGACCACGCTGGGCTACGACGTGGACAAGCCCTGGCGTGAGCTGCCCAGGAAGGACCGCGACTGGATCCTGTTCACGGAGGAGCAGCCGACCGTTCCGGTCTATGCCGGTTACGACTTGGCCGAGGTCAAACGGGCCCTGCGCCGCAAGGAGGAGCCGAGCTATCAGGGCACGTTCACCGGCGCCAAGCGCTACGTGATGCAGACCTTTGCCAAGTCCGAGAGTGCGATGATGAAGCGCCGCGTCGCGCAATTCATGATCACCCAGGACTGCCCGACCTGCCATGGCACGCGATTGAAGCCCGAGGCACTCAAGGTCAAATTCGCCGGACTTGATATCGCCGAGATGTCTCATCTGCCGCTCGAGAAGCTGCAGGAGGTGATGAACCCTTTCGCGGAGACTTCGACCGTCGGAGCATCGGAGAAAACCATCGTCGCCAGGCGGATCTGCGAGGATCTGTCGGCGCGGCTGGCCGTCCTGCTCGATCTCGGCCTCGGCTATCTCGCCTGCGAGCGCAGCACGCCGACGCTGTCGCCGGGCGAGTTGCAGCGGCTACGACTTGCGACCCAGGTTCGCTCCAACCTGTTCGGCGTCGTCTATGTGCTCGACGAACCGTCGGCAGGTCTGCATCCCGCCGACACCGAGGCGCTGCTGCGGGCGCTGGACCGGCTGAAACACGCGGGCAATTCGATCTTCGTGGTCGAGCACGAGATCGAGGTGATCAAGCATGCCGACTGGCTGGTGGATGTCGGGCCTGATGCCGGCGAAGGCGGCGGGAACATCCTCTATAGCGGACCGCCCTCAGGACTCGGGCAGGTCGCGCAATCGCGAACCGCCCATTATCTCGCGCATCCACGAAAGCCGCTGCCGATGGTCCGCCGCCAGCCGAAGGCGCATCTGAAAGTCCGGGGTGTGACCCGGAATAATCTCCGCGGCCTCGACGTCGATATCCCGCTCGGCGTTCTCGCCAGCGTGACCGGCGTGTCGGGCTCCGGCAAATCGAGCCTGATCAGCCAATTCCTCGTCGATGCCATGGCGGAGCATCTCGGCCATGCACGGGCTGCGGACGCGG
Organism: Bradyrhizobium lupini; assembly: GCF_040939785.1. Taxonomy (NCBI): domain Bacteria; kingdom Pseudomonadati; phylum Pseudomonadota; class Alphaproteobacteria; order Hyphomicrobiales; family Nitrobacteraceae; genus Bradyrhizobium; species Bradyrhizobium lupini. Next base: position 5,710,325 of record NZ_CP162553.1, on the reverse strand, counting down.
ACGACGATAGCCTGGCACCCACGGTCGAGACATTGGGCGGCGAGATCGTCGCCGGCCTCGACCAGGTCGATCGTCTCGTCGTGGTGGATCAGAGGCCGATCGGCCGCACGCCGCGATCCAACCTTGCAACCTATACCGGCCTGTTCGACCACGTCCGGAAGCTGTTCGCCGTGACGCCGCAGGCAAAGTCCCGCCGCTACGATGCCGGGCGCTTTTCCTTCAATGTCGCGAAGGGCCGATGCAGCACCTGCGAAGGCGAAGGATTTGTCTGCGTCGAGCTGCTGTTCCTGCCCAGCGTCTACGCACCCTGCCCGACCTGCAAGGGCGCTCGCTACAATGACAAGACGCTGGAGGTGAAGATCCGCGGAAAATCCATCGCGGATGTGCTGGCGATGCGCGTCGACGAAGCCTTCGAATTCTTCCACGAAGATCCAACCCTCAACCGGTCGCTATCGGTCGTCCGCGAGGTCGGGCTCGGCTATATTCGTCTCGGTCAGTCCGCCACCGAATTGTCGGGCGGGGAAGCCCAGCGCATCAAGCTTGCGACCGAGCTCATGCGGCCGCAACGCGGTCACACGCTCTATGTCCTGGACGAGCCGACCACCGGTCTTCATCCCAGGGATGTCGAGCGGCTGATCGCCCAACTCGAGCGCATCGTGGACGCCGGCAACAGCGTGGTCGTGGTCGAGCACGACATGGATGTCGTCTCTCATAGCGACTGGATCATCGACCTCGGTCCCGGCGCCGGCGAGGAAGGCGGCCGTATCGTGGCGTCGGGGACGCCGCGAGAGGTCGCCGCGGCCGGCGGGAAGACCGCTGGCTATCTTGCCCGTCGCTTGAAACAGTAACGGGCGCGCTCATCACCCATTTCGCAATTGCGTTCTGCGTCGCGGAGACCGGACCCCGACTTTCGCCATGTTGACTTTCCGCCGCCCCGCTCCCCATACTTCGAAAAAGAATAACAAGACCAAATCATAAGACGATCTTTGAGGGAGGATAGGATGCCCACTTCACGCAGGCAGCTGCTGAAGAGCTCGGCGGCTGCCGCCGCCGCACTCAGCCTCGATTGGACACGGGCCCAGGCGCAAGCCGAGAATTTGCGCATCGGCTTGATCTACGACCTCACCGGTCCGTTTGCCGCCGGCGGCTCGGTCGCCTCCTCGGTCGGCGCGCAGATCGCCATCGACCTCGTCAACGAAAAGGGCGGCATCGGCGGCAAGACCAAGATCGTGCCGGTCGCGGCGGACTCTCCAGAGCAAGGCCGACGTCGCCATCAACGAGGCCGAGCGGCTGATCAGCCAGGAAAAGATCGACATCATCAACGGCGTCTATTCCAGCGCGCATGCGGTGCCGATGGCGGCGAAGGTCGAGCAGCAGAAGAAGATCCTCTGGATCACCACCGCGGTCTCGACCGCCGTGTTCAAGGACAAGAACCTGCAATATGTGTTTCGCGCGCAGATCCATTCCGATCAGTACGGCCAGGCCTTCGCGGGCTTCGTCGCCGAGCACGCGCAAGGCAAGCTCGGCATGGACCCGAAGGACGTCAAGGTCGCGCTGATCCACGAGGACGGCCCTTACGGCGTCGGCGTCGCGGCGGCCGACGAGGCCTATGCCAAGCAGGCGGGCATCCAGGTGGTGATGCGCGAAGGCTATTCGGCTTCCGCGCCCGATCTCTCGGTGCTCGTGACCAAGCTCAAGCGCGCCAAGGTCGATGTGATCTCGCACGCCGGCTACAACCCCGACATCACCCTGTTCCTGCGCCAGGCCCGCGAGAGCGGATTGCGCTTCAAGATGCTGTTCGGCGCGGGCGCCGGCTACAGCCAGCTCGACAAGCTGCGCGCGACCTTCGGCCCCGACATCGACAATTTCTGCAACATCGATCCGGTACCGGCGCAACTGCTCGATGCCTCCAAGCTTGCGCCTGGAATCGGCGATCTGACCAAGACCATGGTTTCGCGCTACCAGGCCAAGACCAGCGCCACCGACGTGCCGCCGCATTGCTCGATGGGTTTCAACCAGACCTGGATCTTGCTCAACAACGTGCTGCCGGTCGCCAAGGAGAAGTACGGCAGCTTCGAGCCCGAGGCCATTCGCAAGGCCGCGCTCGACGTCGACATTCCAGCCGGCGGCACGATCCAGGGCTATGGCGTGAAATTCTTCCCGCCGGGCACGCCGATGTCCGGCCAGAACGAGCGCTCGACCCCGGTGGTGATGCAGAATGCCGGCGAACACATCTCGGTGGTGTGGCCGACGAACATCCGGACGCGGGACCCGGTGTTTCCGCTGCCGAAGGGCTCGACCTACGGGACGTGAGGCTACGCGCCGCGCCGACGGTGCACCCTTCCCCCTTGTTTGCGGGAGAGGGTGGCTCGCCGCGAAACGGCGAGACGGGTGAGGGGTTGCCTCCGCGAGCAAACCTCTCTCATTTTAAACCGCGGAGAGAACCCTCATCCGGCGCTATAGCCGAAGCTACGCTTCGGCGTTCTTGAGAACGGCGGCCGAAGGCCGCCTATGCCACCTTCTCCCGCAAGGGGAGAAGGATTGGCACCGTGCCTGCGGCTAGCTCAGTGAGTTCATCACGCCCTACATCACCACCTTTCGTCCCTCCTCCGCCGCCCAGTATCCCGCGTAGTTCACCTTGATTGTCTCGTACGCCAGCGCGAGGTCCGACAGCGGCTGCCGTCCCGTCGCGGCGCATTCCATGAAGTCCTGGATCTCCTGGAGATAGCCGCGCGTCCACTCCTCTTCGAGGCAGACATATTGCCAGCCGGTTTTGCGGTCGACCTTCTCGGTGATGTAGACGGAGGCGAGTTTCTCCTCGGAGGTCTGGTAACTCATCAGATGATTATTCGGCGTGATGTTGGCGAACAGCGAGCCGCCTGACGTGTAGGTCTCGATCAGATTGCGCACGCCGCCCATGATCATGTCGCCGGAGAACACGCTGGCCTTGGTGCCGTCCGAAAACGTCGCGGTCAGCGTGCCCCAATCCTCGACGTCGACAGGATTGGCCTTGATGTAGGTGCGCTCCTCCGGCTTGAGGATGGCCGTGACATTGCCGACATCGCCGCTGACGCTGGCGACGCGGATGGTTTCACGGCGCGCCTTGGCCTCGACCTGCTTGAGATACAGCACCGCCGAGAGCGGATGGCAGCCCATCCGGATCAGCGAGCCGCCGCCGGTCATCGCCCATTGCGCGGCATGGGCGGCATGCGAGCCGGAATGGCTCTCCTCGCCCTTCATGAACAGGATTTTGTCCTTGGTCGCTCTCAGAATCTCCGCGGTCTTGGTCACGGCCGGCGCGTAGATCCAGTCCTCGGCATACATGAAGAGCTTTCCGGTGCGCTCGATCGCGGCACGCGTGGCGTCCATCTCCTCCAGCACGCGCTCATACATCAGCGCCTTCGGCACATGCTTGCCGATCGGCTGCCGGTCGCCGTCGCGGCCGAAATAGCCGGCGAACGGCTTTTCGCAAATGACATGCTTGCCGGCCTGCATGGCAGCGACGATCATCCCCGCATGAAGATTGGGCGGCGTGCAGATGTCGATGACATCGAGCTCGCGGTCTGCGATCAGCTCGGCGAAGCTGCGATAGACCCGTTGGATCTGGTGGCGGCCGGCGAATTCGACGACATGGTCGCCGCGCGCAGCGACCGCCGCGACCTCGACATCCACGCCGTAGACGCGCCGGAACGCATACATATGCAGCTCCGACACGAAGCCGCAGCCGACAAGTCCCACCCTGATCCTGGCCATAGCGCCCCCCGCTTTGGGCGGCACTATAGCGCGCTGGCAGGTCTATTCCACCAAGACCCGCACCACGCCGGCGCTCATCATGCCCAGCGCCTTGGCAGCCGGCACCGAGAGATCGACGATGCGGCCGCGGATGAAGGGGCCGCGATCGTTGACGCGGCACTGAATCGAGCGGCTGCCGTAGGTTACCCTCAGCACGCTTCCGAACGGACGCGTCCGGTGCGCGCAGGTCAGCTCGCCTTTCCCGGCTTTTCCGTATCCGTAATAGGAGGCAAGCCCGCTTTCGGCCTGAGCAAAGGAAACTGCAGAAAGCGAAAAAGTAGCAAGGCAAGAAAATAACGTGGTCTGCGCTCGCACGGCACCCCCTCCGGGTTGGCCTGCTCCCGGCGCAAACGTTTGGCGGTTCCCGTGGGTTCCTGAGCCACTGCCGGGCCGCGCCCGGCAGTGCCATCACAGTTTGTTACTGTTTGTGGAACACCAGTGTGCGGACTTCGATGCTCTCGCGCGGCGCGGCATCGGCCGGCGTGGTCGGATCGACGAACGCGGTGTGCGGCCCGAAGCGGGTGCGGCCGTCGGTCGCGGAATCGTAGCACTTCAGCAACAGCGCCTCGTCCGGTGTCATCTCGGGGAAATAGAACCAGCGATGGTTCGGATTGTATTTCACCGAATAGGTTTCGCCGCGACGGTTGGGATAGATCAGATCCGAGGCAACGAGGTCGTCGGGCGCCACCGTCGTGCCGTCGGCCATCGCCAGGGGCGAATCTCGCAAGGGACCGCGGATCGGCCGCCACAGATTGATTACCTGGACGCGGCCCTTCAGCAACTCTTCGGCCTCGTCGGGCAGATGTTCACGCACGCGGTTGGCGCCTGAGACGACGGTCTGGTCGACGTGGACGCGCGTTGCCGGCTGACGCGGGCCACCGTCGCGGATGTCCGCGGCCCCCTCGACACGCCGACGCACGGTATGGTCGAAGATGACGACGCGGTCGGCTTTTAGCGTTGCGCGCAGGAAGGCCTCGACGGCGGGATAGTAGACCGTCTTGATTTCCTCCTCGTTAGAGAAGTCCTTCACCTGATGTGGATGCCGCACCAGCGCAAAGCCTTCGCGGTCCAGCGAGAAATTTTGCGCGATCAGTCGCGCATCGAAGATCGGGACCTGATGCGGCTCCGGCAACGACGTGCTTTTGGGCTCGCCAGGCGGTGGATCGAAGGCGTAAGTGCGCGGCTTGCCCGACACCGTCGCGAGGTAATTGAGTTCAGCGGTGACGAAGGGAAGCGATTCGATTTTTGTTTCTTGCAGGCCCATGGCCGGTCTCCCGATGTGGTCGTCTGGATGATTTTTGAGGAGACCGGGCGTGCTGCAAGCGAGTTGGTGCAAATAGCAATGCGGGTGCTGTCGCTGGCATGAAACGCAGAACGAACGCATCGCGAAATCGGCCGGGTTGGAATGCGCTCTGCCCGCTTCACGGATGCTTGAGAGCCTTGTGAGATCTCGTGCCCCGGACGCGGCGCATCACGCAGTGGTACGCTGCTGAGCCGGGGCCTATCTCACCGGGAGCATCTGTGCGGCATGGGTCCCGGCTCTGCGCAGTAGCGATCTCGGCCGCCTCGAGCTTCTGCTTGATCAGACCCCAGTGAAGGTAGAGGTCGATTGCGCTCTGCTCGTCCGCGACCAGCCGAACATTATCGCGCCGGCCAGCATGAGACGGATCATTCCGCCGCCTCGCCGCGAACAGCCTGGCGCTTGGCGATCAGCTCGCGCGTCAGCGGGATCAGCTCGCGGCCATACTCGATGGCATCGGGAAGCGGATCGAAGCCGCGGATCAGGAAATGGCTGACGCCGAGGTCGTAATAGTCGCCGAAGACCTCGGCGACCTGCTCGGGCGTGCCGACCAGCGCGGTGGTGTTGCTGTTGGCGCCGGTGAGCTTTGCGATCTCGGTCCACAGCCGCTTGTCGATGCGGCTGCCCTGGTCGGCGAGCGAGAGCAGACGCCGCGCGCCAGCGGTGGCATGGCCGTCGGCGGGCTTGCGATAGCCGGTCTTGTCCTGGAGCGCGGTGGCGCGCGCAAGAATCTCGTCCGCCTTTTCCCAGGCCTGCTTCTCGGTCGGAGCGATGATCGGCCGCACCGAGAGGCTGAAGCGCGGCGTCCGACGGCCCTGCCTGACGGCCGCATTGTGAACCCGCGAGGTGACGTCGCGCACCTGCGCATAGGATTCACCCCACAGCGCAAAGGTGTCGGCATGCTTGCCTGCGACGTCGATCGCAGCGTCAGAGCCACCACCGACGAAGGTGTAGATGCCGGCCTTCTGCAGCGGCTTCACCTGCGAAAAACCGTTCTCGACGTTGTAGTACTTTCCGCTGTAGTTGAACGGCTTCTCGCTGGTCCATTCCAGCTTCACCACGTCGAGAAACTCGCTGGTGCGGGCGTAACGCTCGTCCTTGTCGTCGAGCGTATTGCCGTCCTGCCTGAGCTCGGCTGCATTGCCGCCGGTGATGACGTGGAGCGAGACGCGGCCTCCATAGAGTTGGTCAAGCGTCGCAAGCTGCCGCGCGAGCAGCGTCGGCGCGGTAAAGCCCGGTCGCTGCGCGATCATCACTTTCAACGATTTGGTGATGGTCAGCACATGCTGTGCGACCTGGAGCGCATCGGGCGTGGTCGAATGGAACGCCAGCAGCGCACGATCGAAACCCGCGAGCTCATGCGCCTTCGCGACCGTCTCGATATAGGCGGCATCGAGCACCGGGCCCTGGCGTACGATGGTCTCGGAAGCATTGCTGTTGGCGATAAAGCCGATGAACTCGACCGACATGATGTTCTCCCTGAATCTTTGGCGGCAGGCTAGTGGCCCAATGCGGCACGGCCGAGGCCGGTGCGCGTGGAATCGTCCTGCGGCGTGTGCACGCGACCGCACAGGACGTCGCGATAGTGCCGCTCCAGCGGATTGGCGCGGGACAGGCCGTGATTGCCGGTCAGCGACAAGGCATTCTCGACCGCGGCGACGGCGTTATTGGTGACGGCCAGCTTGATGACGTTGGACTCGGCCGCGGAAAGCGCGACACCGTCATCGAAATCACCGGCAAAGGATGCGATCAGCCGTGCATTGACGATGAGCCGCGCCTCGATCGCGCCAAGGATCTCCTGCGCCCGCGGCAAGGTCGCAAGCGGCGCGCCCAAGCTGGCAGGGACCCGCTGCTTCAGGAACCCGACCAGCCAGTCGCGTGCAGCCCGCGCAACGCCGTCATAGATCGCGGCGACAAAGATCGTGTGGACCGTCGCCTGCGCCACATCAGGTGCGCGCCAGTCCGCCGGCTCGCGCACATCGATCTCGGCATCGAGGGGTATCACGACGTCCTCGAAGATGACGTCGTGGCTGCCGCTGGCCCGCAGGCCGTGATGATCCCATGTCTCGACGATGCGCGTGCCTGGCAGGCCCGCCGGCACCAGGAACTGTCCAACGCGCGGCTCGGCTTCGTCCGTCCGCGCCCAGACCAGATACCATTTCAGGATCGGCGATCCCGTCGAATAGATCTTGTGCCCCGAGAGCCGCCAGCCGGTCTCGGTCCGACGTGCAATGGTCGCGGGCAGGCCGCCGCGCGCAGGCGAGCCCAGTTCGGGCTCGACGCGGAGCGCATTGACGAGCGCAAGGCCTTCGACGCTCTCGCGTGCAAGCTTGCGCGACAGCCGCGCCGGCCAGGTCGGGCTCCGTGCCATCACCAGATGGTTGATGTAGTGCATCGACAGCACCAGCGCGGTCGACGGATCGGCCTTGCCGATGATGCCGAGGACGCGGGCGGCGTATCGTGCGCCAGCTCCGGCCCCGCCATGGGCGGCAGGCACCGTCAGCGACAGCAGGCCTGCTTCGGAAAGCTCGCGAAAGTTCTCGAACGGGAAGCTGCCGGTGCGATCGTGCTCGGCCGCGCGGGCGGCGAAAGCCTCGGCCAGCGCCTCGGCACGTGCGATGTAGTCGGGCTCGTGATGCGCCGCGCGGCCCTTGGCGATCGAAGTCACCATGTGGCGTCCAATCCGAGCAGGCCAAGGATCTGGCGGCGCAAATCCACCAGATACGGATCGCCGCGATGGCGCGGATAGGACCGGTCGACACGGATGTCTGCCTTCACACGCGCCGGGCGGTCGCTGAACACGATGACGCGGTTGGCGAGCACCAGCGCCTCCTCGGCGTCATGCGTCACCAGCAGCGTGGTAAAACCCTTGCGCTGCCACAGTGAGACCAGCTCGGCCTGCATGGTGATGCGGGTCAGCGAGTCGAGCTTACCGAGCGGCTCGTCGAGGATGAGGATTTTGGGATCATTGACCAGCGCACGGGCCAGCGCGACGCGCTGCGCCATGCCGCCCGAGAGCTGGTGCGGATAGGCATTGCGGAAGGACGATAGCCCCACGAGATCGAGCGCGGCATCGACGCGGTGACGCTGGCTCTTCAAGATGCCCTGCGCCTCCAACCCGAGCGCGACGTTGTCCCAGACCGTGCGCCAAGGAAACAAGGTGGGATCCTGGAACACGACGACGCGCGACGGGTGCGGTCGCGTGATGCGCGCCTCGTCCACGCGCAGCGTTCCGGACCGGGGCTTGTCGAGGCCTGCGACGAGGCGCAGCAGCGTGGAATTGCCGCAGCCGGAGGGGCCGAGCAGCGCAACGAACTCGCCCGGCTCGACGGAGATGCTGACGTCGCTGAGCACCGGCAGCTCGGCGCCGTCGATGTCGAAGGCGTGGCTGACCTGCTCGATGTCGAGCGCGGCACCGGCCGCCGGGTGAGCGTCGAAGTCAGCCAGTGCGGTTGCGGCTACCATTTCACTGTCCCCTTTTGCCAAACCAGCAGGCGATCGCGGATCGCAAACAGCAGCGTGATCGCGCCGGAGCAGAGCAACGACATCACGATCAGCGCCGCATACATGTTGGCATAGGCGGCCCAGCCCTGCGCCCATTGCAGGTACCAGCCGAGCCCTGCCTTGACGCCGATCATCTCGGCGACGACGAGCACGGCAAAGGACGAGCCGAGCCCCATGAACAGGCCGACGAAAACGTGCGGCAAGGCCGCGGGGATCGCGACCTTCAGCACCAGGAAGGAAGGCTTCGCCCCGAGCGTCCGCGCGACGTCGTAATATGCGTTGCTCACGCTCGCGACACCCGACCAAGTCAGCACGGTGACCGGGAAGCCGGTTGCCAGCGCGATCAGAAAGGTCGATGCGCTCCAGCTCGACGGAAAGGTGAAGAAGGCGATCGGCAGCCAGGCGGTCGCCGGCAACGGGCCGATGAAGCGCAGCACCGGATGCACCCAATAGCCGACCGCGCGCGACCAGCCGATCGAGACGCCGGTCAGGAAGCCGACCGTCGCGCCGATCAGATAGCCGCCGAGCTGGAGCTTGACCGAGGCGAACACGCTGTCGAGCAGTTTTGGCAGATCGTCGGTGTAGACCTCGATGATCGATTGCGGCGGCGGAAAGAACGGCAACGGTAGCCAGGCGAATTTTGCCGTCGCGACTTCCCACAGGGTCAGGACAACGCCGAGCACGACGAGCCACGGCGCGCGCTGGCGCAAGGCCCGGCCCGTCGAACCGAGGTAATCGGCACCGACCGTCCCGAACAACGCGATCGCTGCGATGACAAACGCGGCAATGCCGAGCGAATGGGTCCGCGACCAGTCGCCGACGTCCTCCCACCACAGGCAGGACAGGCCGAAGGCAATCCACGCCACGCTGGCGAGAATGCCGGCACCGGAGTCCCGGACCCAGCTCGTCAGCCACGGTGCGCGCGAGAGGCGCGGCGCGCCGGAGGCAAGGCCGTCAGACAGCGAATACGTCGACATAGATGCGCTCCGCGAATCTGGCCGTATCGGTGCTCTGCTTGAACACCTGCACGCTCTTGAGATCGTCGGCATAGGCCTTGAGCTCGCGCTTTAGCACTTCGCCGACGGGGTGATGGTGATGAGTGTGGTAGCGCACCATGCCCTCGATATCGGTGAGCGACGCCGTCTTCGGCGCGTAAGGCTGGAACGATTTCGCCGTCACAGACGGATTTTGCGCGGTGAACATCGCGGCATCAAGCAGCGCCTGCGTCAGGGCGCGCGCGACCAGCGGCTCCTCGCGCACCAGGCTGCCGCGCAGGCCGAGGATGCAGCAGCTCTTGTCGCGATATTCGCCATCGAGATTGGAGGCGACCTCCTTGTACTGGCTGTCCTTGAGCCAGAGATAACCCAGCGGGTCGGACGACAGGAATGCCTGCACCTCGCCCTTCTCGACGGCGACGTTGAGAAGGTTGCCGGGATAGGCGCGCCAGTCGACATCCTTGTTCGGATCGATACCGAGCTTGGCGAGCTGAATAGAGAAGAAATTCTTGTCTGGGCCGCCGAGATCACCGACCGCGACGATCTTGCCCTTGAGATCGGCAAGCTTGCTCACGCTGGAATCGGCGCGGGTCAGGACCCGCATGCAGCCACCGTGGGTGCCGGCGGCAATCTTGACGTCAAAGCCCTGCTCCAGCGGCTTTAGCCAGCGCAGCGCCATGCCGAGACCGGCATCGCTCTTGCCGGTTGCGATGGCCTCGAGCAGCTGGTCGGTCGAACCGGAATAGTTGATGAGCTCGATGTCGAGATTATGCTTCTGGAACAAGCCGTGCTCGATCGCGACCGGCACCGGGGCGAGACAGACCGCGCCCGCGTTCCAGGATAGCTTGAGCTTGCGCGGCGCGCCGGTGAGCGCGGGCACATCCGACGCAGTCCGGCACAGCGGAAACTCCGAGAGATCGACGCCGGGCGCGATTGTCCGCGGCGCAAAGGCCTGTGCCGCACCGAAGGCACCGAGCGGCGCAGCGAATGCCGCAGCTAATCCCGCCTGGAGCAAATGGCGCCGGTCGAGCCTCGATCCGTCGCGCTTGTCGTCGTCGTTCATCCGTCTCCACTCCTGCGCTGGCACGGCTCCGCCATCGGCACAACAGCTTGCGTTGCGCCTGTTCCGTGCGGACCTGCGTCGAGAGAAAATCTTTTCGCCGGCGCCTGCTCGGTGCCTTGATGCGATGCGCAAATCATGCGGCGCGTTCGCCGTATCGTCAATGAAATGGAATTTCGAATGTGGCACGAAGCGAAGTCATTCTCTCCACCGGTGCGTGCGAGGACGACGAAAGGATTTCCGCCGATGGATCGATTGACGGAGCACGGGGCTACTCCCTCTCCTGCTTCATTTTTGCGCAGCATCAGTGGCGCATACCGCACGTTCTCGAAATCGGCGCCTCGCTGAAACGTCCTTGCCGATCGCGCGCGCAATACGGTTAGCCATTTCATTGACCGCGCATCATGCGGCCATAGACTTGATCGTCTCGCTGCATCGTTCGCTCACGCGTCGTGGGCAAAGCAACAAGACAGGCCACATGAGCATCAACTCCCTCGATCATTCCATCGCGCGCCGGCTCGCTGCATCGCTGCTTGCCGCCGCCATCACCCTGTCGACGGCGGCGGCGTCGTTCGCAGCCGATGCCGTCGTGCTGCGGGTCGGCGACCAGAAGGGCGGCAATCGTTCGCTGCTCGAGATCTCGGGCTACGCGAAGGATCTGCCTTACAAAATCGAGTGGTCGGAATTCCCCGCGGCAGCTCCAATCCTGGAGGCGCTCAACGCCGGCGCGCTCGACGTCGGCTACACCGGCGACCTTTCATTCCTTTCGGTCTACGCGGCCGGTGCGCCGATCAAGGCGATCGGCGGCACAAGGTCGGATGCGAAGACGCAAGCCATTCTCGTACGCCAGGATTCGCCGATCAAATCGGCCGCCGATCTCAAGGGAAAACGCCTCGCCGGCACGCGCGGCGGCTGGGGCCAGTTCCTGATCGACGCCACGCTGGAGAAGGCGCAGATCAGGCTGGAGGACGCGACCTTCGCGCCGCTCGGCCCGGTCGACGCCAAGATCGCGCTGGTCGCGGGCTCGATCGATGCCTGGGCGGTGTGGGAGCCCTACGTCTCGTTCGCGACGCTCAAGGACAAGGCCCGGGTAATCGCCAACGGCGAAGGCCTGACGCCGACCATCACCTTTATCGTCGCCTCGGACAGCGCCATCGCTGGCAAGCGTGCGGCGGTGCAGGACCTCGTCCAGCGGCTGAACAAGGCGCGGCTGTGGTCGCTGGATCATCTCGGCGAGTATGCCAAGAGCACGGCCGAGTTGACCAAGCTACCGGAGGACGTGCTGCTCTCGGCCTATACCGCGCAGCGCACCAGCCCGATTCCGATCGATGAGAACGTCGTGAAGGAGGTGCAGGAAGCCTCCGACCGCTCGACGCGCTACGGCATCCTGCCGAAGAAGCTCGACGTCAGCAAAGCCGTCGACCGCAGCTTCACCGCTGCGGCCGCGGGATCGAACTAGGCGGAGGCGGCGGGATGCGCGGGCTCCGTCTCAACGCTGGCCCGCTGCATCTCGCCGCGATCTTACTCGCGCATTTGGCCTGCATGAGCCTGATCGTGTGGCTGTCGCTTTAGACGCCAGCCAGGACCCCCGCTCGCCGGCCCGGCCTTAAGGAAAAAATCAGGACAACATAAGGAGCCCATAAGGACTTACGAGACGCCGCTGGCCTAGCATCGACCGTGTGATCGCGTCGGTAACAGGATGCCTCATCCCGCGGCTTGTCCAGGCAATCACAACTCGCTCTCGGGTTGCCGATCCCGACTGGACGGGCTTACAGTGATCCGCCCTGCGGCCGTCGACGCTTGCAATGGGAAGGCGACCTTCGGGCTGGAGATCAGCGCCATGTCAGCCGATCAGTATCTTCGTTACGATCCGTCCGTCGAACACATCCTGCCGGAGGAAGCGGCGGCGGTCGAGGAGATCGTTGCTTCGATTTCGCGAACGAGTGATCGCACTTTTCGCAAAGACAAGCATGGGACCCGGCAGCAGCACGCCAAGGGCGCCGGCTATCTCCGGGGCGAGCTGATCGTCTACGACAATTTGCCGGATCATCTGCGCCAAGGCCTGTTCAAGCAGGCTGGCCACTTCCCGATCATCGTCCGCCTCTCCACCGCATTCAACAGGAGCGATCGTGTCCGTTCGCCGCGAGGGTTTGCCATCAAGGTTTTGGGTGTGACGGGGGCTAAGGCGCTCGGCGACGACGATTCGACGAACCAGGATCTCCTGCTCGTCAATCACCCCAGCTATTTCGCGGATGCGATGGCCTATATGCGCGCACAGCACAAGGTCGAGCACACCCTGTTCCTGCCTGATCTGGCGTACGGACCCATAGGCTTTTTGGCGCGGGTCCTGGTCGCCGCATCGGACAGAACAGGCATTCCGATCCCGATCGTCTTGAAAGCGCTCGGTGATGCCGGCAGCAACATCCTCGGAGAAACCTTTCACACGGAGGGAGCATTGCGGTTTGGCGATTATATCGCAAGGCTTCGCCTGGTGCCGATGTCGGCGTCGGTTCGCCAACTCACCGGCCGACCCTGCCACGATGCCGATGATGCCGTGCTGAACAGCGTCGTTGCCTTCTTCAAGGAGAATGCGGCCGAGTACGAATTATTCGCCCAGCTCTGCACCGACCTGGAGCGAACACCGATCGAAGATGCCTCGATCGACTGGCCTGAAGACGTCGCGCCGCCGCAAGCACTCGGCAAGATCACGCTTCCGCGCCAGACCGCCGACAGCCCCGCGCGTCGCGTCTATTCCGACGAGGTGCTTTCGTTCGATCCATGGCGATGTCTCGCCGCGCATCAGCCGCTCGGCTCGATCATGCGATTGCGCAGGGATGCCTACCGTGCCTCCCGCACGCTGCGGCAGCAGCAAAATCAATTCAAGGTCAAGCAACGGCCCGGCGAACCGCGAGAGATCGCGGACCTGCCGGATTGAGCCGATCAGCGTCCCGCAATATCGGGCCCGGTGTCCCGGCCTGCGTCGAAAAAGGATGCCGAGCGCAGCGGATCATTGGGATCAAGCGTCTCTGCCAGCGATGCGATCACCTGGCAGGAGCGGTCCCGCCACTTGGCAGCCCTTTGCGCTTGTCCGAGGCTCTCATAGAGCCCCGCGGTCGTGCGGTAAACCCGCCAGGTGGCATGCGGCAACCTGGCATGGCGGAGGATCGACATGGCCGCCGACAGATGCCCGCCGGCGAGTTGCGCATCGTGCTTCAGCATCGCAATTCTCGCCATGGCCTCGTAGCACAGCGCGAGAAACGGCCGGTCAGGTGCCGCGCTCGTCACCTCGTGAAACTGGCTGGCCGAGCCCTGGGCACGGTCCAGATCGCCGATCGCGATCCAATAGTCGCAGCAAGTCAGCAGATAATGGGGGATGACCAGCGACTCCATCGGCACCCGGTCGACCTCCATTCGCCGCTCCATCGCATCGAGATGCTGCCGCGCCCGAGCCAGGTCGCCCATCCTGACATAAGCTCGCGCCAGCAGATTCCTGCCAACGAAGAAGGTGAACGGATTGGCCTCGATCATCGGGCCGAGCGCATCCTCCGCACGCCGTGACGCGCTGCCATATTCCTCCGCCTCGGAGTACAGCCATCCGATCGCGAGATGACACAGCGCGACGGCCTGCGGATTTGCATTCCGCTCCGAGATAGCCAACGCGGAGACGAGGTTTCGTTGCGCCTGGCCCCATTCGCCGAGATAAATCTGGGCAAACGCCTCGACCGATTCATAAAGCACGAACAGATAGACGTCACCGACCAGGCGGGCGAGCTCCTTTCCCCTGGTTGTCGCATCGCAGCAGGCCGGATAATTCGCGCGCAGAAACTCCAGCACCATTTCCATCGAGCAGCGTCGCAGCCGCATGCTCAGATCCTGCTCTCCGGTGATCAGTGCTGACGCACGCTCGGCAAGGTCCGCATTCTCGCGATCCCAGCCGCGGAGCATCAGCTTCAGATTGGCAACGTTGCCCTGGACCAGAGCGCTGAATGCGGCGTCGTCGATCGCCCTGCTTTTGATAAGGGCCTGTTCCGCAACAGGCAGGCTCTGGCGCCGATCGACGTAAAGACAGAATCTGCTGAGATCGACCAGCGCGTTCACCTCTTCGCGCACGTGCCCGTTCTCCGCCGCGTGCGCCACGATAGCGCTGAGATCCTGCAGGGAATTCAGGAAATCTCCACTGGCCCGCCAGGCCCAGGCGCGCTGAAGCAGCAACTTCAGACGTGTCGTCACCCGAAATTCCGGCGGCAGATGCGGCACCAGCTCCAAGGCGCGGGACAGGTAATTGGCGGCCTCGCGCGTGCTGAACCTTCGCGCCGAGCCCTCGGCCGCCGCGCCCAGATAATGCATCGCTTTCGGGAAATCACGGCCCAGTTCGAAATGGCGCGCGATAACGGCGGCGATCTCCGCAGCCTGCGGCCCATAGCCCTGCTCGAGCCCCGCCCCAAGCAGCGCATGGGTTTTCGCGCAGCGCGCTGGTGCGAGCCGCTGGTAGAGGATCTCCTGGTAAAGCGCGTGCTGGAACGCATACCGACCGGAAACGCTTCCGTTCGGCCACTCGGTCATGCCGGCCCCGACGATGATGCGATCGGTCCGTGCCAGGTCCTCGCACATCTGCTCGACATCCAGCACGGGACGGTCCAGCGCACCGGCGATATGGAGCGCGGAAAACTCCGCTCCCGCCGCACTGGCGACCTCGAGCAGGCAGCGCTCGTCCACGGTGAGGTGATCGATCTGCTGCTTGATCATTCCTTCCAGATCGCGCGGCATGCTGTCATGCGAGGCTGCGTCTTCGCTGACCAGCCGCCAGCCCAATTCGTGCTCGACCAGCGCACCCTGCGCCACGAGATGATCGAGCAGAGACGACACGAACAGAGGATGCCCGCCGGTTCGCGCGAAGATGCGCTCGACCAGCTCTCTGGCAAAATCGGCCGAGTTGAAGCGCAGGGACAGATAGCGTTCGACGTCGGTGCCGGTCAGTCGATCGAGCGCGAGCTCAGTGGCGTGTCCGTGAATCCGCAAGTCCTGATGAACGGCACGGATAGGATGTCCGCCGACGGCGACTTCCATCGGCCGGTAGGTGGCGAGC
Organism: Bradyrhizobium lupini; assembly: GCF_040939785.1. Taxonomy (NCBI): domain Bacteria; kingdom Pseudomonadati; phylum Pseudomonadota; class Alphaproteobacteria; order Hyphomicrobiales; family Nitrobacteraceae; genus Bradyrhizobium; species Bradyrhizobium lupini. The sequence continues at coordinate 5,694,588 of NZ_CP162553.1, read as the reverse complement.
ACGAGGATAGAAGCCCTCCGATCCCGCCGCGCCAGCCGGGAGAGCACATCCACGGTGGCAAAGTCGCTCCAATGCAGATCTTCCAGGATGATCACCCATGGTCGCGTGACAGCGAGATGTTCCATGAGATCGGAAAATTCGCGCAGCATGCGCTCCCGCGTTGCGCCAAAGACCTCATGCTGGAATGTGGCCCGCTCTGCTTCGCCGAGGAAACCGGGCATCTGCGCGAGCCAGGTCGGCGCGTGCTCGCGGATGGACGTCAGCAGCGATGCTCCATCGGTGCGACGGCAGCACTCGTTCAGCGCTCCGATCAGCGGAAGAAAGGCCTCATGGGTGCCGAACAACTCGTTGCAGCTACAATGCAGCACGCCCAGTCCCTGCTGGTTCATCCTGTCGAGCGTCATTTGCAAGAGGGTGGTCTTGCCGATTCCGGCCTCGCCGGTGATGAAGACGACCTGACGCTGTCCGGTGCGAGCGAGTTGCGATGCCTTCTCCAGCGTGTCGAGTGCCCCGGTGCGCCCGACTCTCCAGTGCCGGCGTCGATCGACGACCTGCTCCGTGACGGAAGCGGTCTCTTCTTCGGGCGCCCGCTCGATCGCAGGCAAGTCGGCGGTCGCGACCGGCGCAATGAAACGATAGCCGCGCCGCGTGACCGTCTCGATGTAATTGGGGGACTGCCTGTCGTCGCCGAGCACCGAGCGTAGCGCGTTCACGGCAACGGCGAGGCTCGACTCGCTGACGTGCAGATCGGACCAGACCGCGTCGAGCAACTCTTCCTTGGTGACGAGCTCACCGGGCCGACCGACGAGATAGCAAAGAACCTCGAACGGCTTCGGCGCCAGCGCGATCCGCTCCCCGCCTCGCCACAACAGCGCGTTGGCACGGTCGAGGCAGAATTCACCAAAGGCAAGCGCGTCTCTACGCACGGCTCAGACCCCCGGATGCTCGCCCATCTTAAGGGAAAGCTCAGCCAAATGTAAGGACGCGATAAAGACCTGCGCCCTGCGCCGGCACTAGCATTGGCCTGTCCATTTCAGAGACGCCGGCAAGGCGTCGGACGGCCTTTTCATCACGCTGTCATTTCAGTTGGCAGGCAGTCGATGCCTGAATTTTGGCAAGGAGTTGGCCATGAGCATTCTAAAGCATCTGGCGATCTCGCCTCTCGCTTTTGCCATTCGCCATTACGACATCAGGGTCATATTGGGCCTCACCGTCCTCAGCCGCATCTTCCTCGTCGCCATCTACCTTGCGTGCGGCGGCCCGGGCCTGTCCGAGTTCGATCTCGCCAACGCCATCGCGCTGCCATGAGCTCGGGACCGCTCGAATGGTGCATCGAGATCGCGATCATCGTCGCGATCTGCATCGGGATTGTCGTGGGCGGGCATGGCCGGCTCGTCGTGCCGCATCACCGGGTTCAGCGCGCGCAAGCCGATCGGGCCGCTTGCATTCAGCGGCCCTCAAACCTCTTCAGCGTCGTCGCCCTGCGGCGAGCGGGTCCGCCCGTTTGATCGATCACCAATACGCGCGGTGATAGTGCCGGTAATACGGCCGGTAGTAGCCGTAACGAGGGCCGAAATACGGGCGGTAAGGCCGATAGTAGCGCGGATAAGCATAGGCCGGACCATAGCCGTAATAGGCCGGCGCATAACCATAGCCGTAGCCCGGGTATCCGTAGCCGCCATAATAGGGCCCGCCGCCATAGTAGCCATAGCCATAGGGCGCGCTGCTGGCGATGGCACCTGCGATGATCGCGCCAGCGGCAAGGCCGCCGAGACCCCATCCAAAACCTCGGCCGCGCCAGTGCACCTGCGTGACATCGTCGCCGACGGCGGCCTTCATGGTTGCGACATTGGTGGGCAGCGGAGCCGCCGCCGCCTGCTGAATCCCCCCGCCATGACCGCGGCGGCGAGCGAACCGGCGACTGCCGTTTTCCAGACCCTCATCGTCTTACTCCTTTCTGACGTTTGGCTTGGACATGGATCGCAGCGCCATCATCGGGCATCCTGGCGCGAGGTCAAAGCCTCGAGTTTTGCGTGCACCGCACAAGACGCATGCCTCCATTCTGATCAACCGGTACCTGACGGGCTCGACAACCTCGCCGCGAGTGACACCGGCAGGACGGTGCCTGGGGCCCGATCACGGCGGCAAAGCATTAAGCTTCCGGCGCATTCGCAACCAACAACCACCTTCCCGATTTACTATTCGTGCCGTTACTATCGGTTCCAATGTGCGCGGCCGGGAGGCTTCTCGCGAGCGCAAGAGTTGTGGGAGAATGACATGAGTGCCGCGAGACCCGAGCCGCTTGCCCGTCAGGCGCTGGCGTTTGTCCTGGCCGGCGGACGCGGCAGCCGGCTGCTGGAGCTGACCGACCGGCGCGCCAAGCCTGCGGTCTATTTCGGCGGAAAATCTCGCATCATCGATTTCGCGCTGTCGAACGCGGTGAACTCGGGCATCCGCCGCATCGCCGTCGCCACCCAGTACAAGGCGCACAGCCTGATCCGGCACCTTCAGATGGGTTGGAACTTCTTCCGCCCCGAGCGCAACGAGAGCTTCGACATCCTCCCGGCGAGCCAGCGCGTCTCCGAAAACATGTGGTATGTCGGCACGGCCGATGCAGTCTACCAGAACATCGACATCATCGAATCCCACGCCTGCCGCTTCATCGTCGTTCTCGCCGGCGACCATATCTATAAAATGGATTACGAGGTGATGCTGCGCCAGCACGTCGACAGCGGCGCCGACGTTACCGTCGGCTGCCTGGAGATGCCGCGCCAGGAATCTTCCGGCTTCGGCATCATGCATATCGACGAGAACGGCTGGATCAAAGAGTTCCTGGAAAAGCCGAAAGATCCGCCGCCGATGCCGGGCAAGCCGGACGTCTCGCTCGCCAGCATGGGCATCTACGTGTTCGACGCGAAATTCCTGTTCGAAGAGCTCAAGCGCGACGCCGAGGATCCGAATTCCAACCACGATTTCGGCAAGGACATCATCCCCTACCTCGTCAAGAACGGCCGCGCCATGGCGCACCAGTATTCGACCTCCTGCGTTCGCTCCGGCAGCGACCCCCGCGCCTATTGGCGCGATGTCGGCACGGTCGACGCCTATTGGGCCGCCAATATCGACCTCACCGACGTGGTGCCCGAGCTCGACTTGTTCGACAGCGCGTGGCCGATCTGGTCCTATTCGGAGATCACACCACCGGCAAAATTCGTCCACGACGAGGAGAGCCGGCGCGGCCAGGCCGTGAGCTCGCTGGTCTCGGGCGGCTGCATCATTTCCGGCGCCTCGCTGCGGCGCTCACTGCTGTTCACCGGCGTGCGCGTCAACTCCTACGCCAATGTCGAGAACGCCGTGATCATGCCCTATGTCAATGTCGGCCGCGGCGCGCGCCTGAAGAACGTCGTGATCGATCGCGGCGTCGAGATCCCGGAAGGGCTCGTCGTCGGCGAAGATCCCGAGCTGGACGCAAGACGCTTCCGCACCACCGAGCAGGGCATTTCGCTCATCACCCAGCCGATGCTCGACAGGCTCAATACATGACGCCTGTTCGCGTCCTCGCGGTCGCCTCTGAAGTCTATCCCATCGTCAAGACCGGCGGCCTCGCCGATGTCGCGGGCGCGCTGCCGATTGCGCTGAAGGCACATGGCGTCGAGATGCGCACCTTGATGCCGGGCTATCCCGACGTGATGCGGGTGCTGGGGGGAGCCGACGAAATCCGGCGCTGGCCGGACTATTTCGGCGGACCCGGGCGTCTGCTCGCCGGCTCGCATGACGGCCTCGATCTGTTCGTGCTCGACGTGCCGCATCTCTACGTACGGCCTGGCAACCCCTACGTGACGCCCGAAGGCGTCGACTGGCCGGACAATGGCGTGCGGTTCGCCGCGCTCTCGCGCATCGCGGCCGATATCGGCCACGGCCTCGTTCCCGCCTTCGTGCCCGACGTGGTGCATGCCCATGACTGGCAGGCCGGGCTCGCGCCGGCCTATCTGCACTATGACAACAGGCCGCGGCCGGCCACCGTGATGACCATCCACAACATGGCCTACCAGGGCAAGTTCGCGCCCGAGCTGATCGGTTCGATTGGCCTGCCGTGGCGCGCCTACGGCGTCAACGACCTCGAATATTTCTGCGGCATCAGTTTCTTGAAGGCCGGCCTGCAATTCGCCGATCGCATCACCACGGTCTCGCCGACCTATGCGCAGGAGATCCAGACCGACGAGGGCGGCATGGGGTTCGGCGGCCTGCTTCGCGCCCGCGCGAACGCGCTGAGCGGAATCCTCAACGGCATCGATGTATCCGTTTGGAATCCGCAAGAAGATCCGCACATCGCCTACCGCTTCGGCGCGGAGGACCTCACGTTCCGGGCCGCGAACAAGGCGGTGCTTCAGCAACAGTTCAATCTGGATTCCTCGGACGAAGCGCCATTGCTCGGCGTCATCAGCCGCCTGTCGTGGCAGAAGGGGCTCGATCTCCTGCTCGAAGCCATTCCGACCATTTTGCGCGAAGGCATGCAGCTCGCTTTGCTCGGCAGCGGCGATCGCGATCTCCAGGATCGCTATCAGGCCGTAGCGCGCGCGAACCCTGGCCGGATCGGGGTCGTGATCGGCTACGACGAGATCATGGCGCATCTGATCCAGGCCGGCTCGGACGCGCTCATCGTGCCCTCGCGGTTCGAGCCATGCGGCCTGACCCAGCTCTGCGCGTTGCGCTACGGCGCCGTGCCCATCGTCTCGCGGGTCGGCGGCCTCGAGGATACCATCGTCGATATCGGCGAGGCCGATAAATCAGGCCGCGATGCCACCGGCTTCAAGTTCGCACCCGTCACCGCGGATGCCCTCGCCGGCACGCTGCGCAAGGCCAACATCGCCTTCCACGACAAGCTGACCTGGCGCCGGCTGCAACTGAGCGGCCTTGCGACCGACGTGTCCTGGCGCAACCGCGCCGGTGACTATGCCGCGCTCTATCGCGGCCTCATGACCGCGCGCGCCTGAGGCGCGACCATCCTCGAATCAATGCTATAGAGCCGCCATGGACCCGTTCTTGATCAAGCTGATCGGCTTTGCCGCCGCGACCTGCACCACCGTGGCCTACGCGCCGCAAGCCATCAAAGTGTGGAAGACCCGCTCCACCGGCGATATTTCGCTCGGCATGTTCCTGGTCATGGTGCTTGGGCTGGCGCTCTGGCTCGTCTATGGCCTGCTGTCGGGCGATGCGCCCCTCGTCGCCGCGAACGCCATCACCATGGTGCTCGCCGGCGGCATCCTGTTCATGAAGCTGAAATACGGGTGAGCCACTCTTCTTCACCTCTCCTCGCTTGCGGGAAGAGGAGAAGATCACCCGCCAAACACATACGACGCCATCGCGACATTCGCGACCTCGTCGACGAAGACGCGCTTGCCCGTGTCGCTGACGGCGGCGCCGGCGGCCACCATCAGCGGCAGCAGATGATCTTCGCGCGGATGGGCCAGGCGCGCACTCGGCGCGTTCTCCCAGTCAACCAGCATCGCGTTGCGCCGCGCCGCGTCCTTGTGGCTGATCGCCTCGTTCAGGTAAGCCTCGAAATCATACGAGACCGGCTTCGATTCGGCACGGCCGAACCCGCGCATGTTGTGATAGGTGAGTCCGCTGCCGACGATCAGAATGCCTTCGTCGCGTAGGGAGGCAATCGCCTGCCCCATCCTGATGTGCTCGGCCGGATCGTAACTCGATCTCAGCGACAGCAGCACGATCGGCATGTCGGCGTTCGGATACATCAGCCCGAGCGGCACGAAGGTGCCGTGATCGAACCCCTGGTTGGGATCCTCCCGGCAATCAACACCCGCGCGCGTGAGCAGCGCCTTTACCTCCGCGGCGAGCTCGGGCCGCCCCCGGCGCCGGGTATTTGAGGTGATAGGTGTGCTCGGGGAAACCGTGATAATCGTACACCATCGGCGGATGCGCGGAAGTCGACACGGTGAAGGCGTCAGCCTCCCAATGTCCTGATATGACGAGCACGGCCTTGGGCCTCTCCGGCAAGAGCTGTGGCAGCCGGCCGAACGCCTCGGCGGTTTTCGCGTATTGCACCCGCCTGTCTTCCATGAACGGCCACGGACCGCCGCCATGCGACAGGAAGAAGGTGGGAAATCGCACCATGGGCGAAGGCTCGTTTCGTTGGCAACATGCGCGTGCGAGTTGCCCGCGCGATCGGCCGCGAGCATAGGCAAACCCGTATGGTTAGCAAGACGTTAACGATTTGCTGCCCAGAATCCCGGGCGTAGCCGAAGGAGTCGGCCAGCAGCCAGGGACGTGAAATGAAGAAGTTTGCGTTGGGGGATGTCGTCAACAGTGACAAGGGCCGCCGCGGCGTCGTTCGCGCCGCCTACAAGTCGAAGGAAGGCCAGCAGTTCTACGCCGTCGAGAAAGACGGCGCGATGGATTATCTGGAGGAAGACCGGCTAAGCCCGGCGCCGCGCGTCGAGCTCGCGGCTTAAGTCCAACTCATCCCTCTAATGCGCGAACCGGTCCAGACGCTCCGACCAGGGGTCGTCTCCGCTCGCGATGCCATCGTTCGCGATCAGCAGCAGGCGATCGCTGCCTGCGGCCGAATCCCAATGCGGCAGGTCCGCACCGTTGGGATCGCCGCTCCTGGCGAAATTGATCCAGTAGGCGCGCATGCGATTTGCGACCTCGCGATCGGCTCCTGACAAGATGCCTGCACCGGGCATGCCTTCGACGCCGAAGATGAACTGCAATTCCCGCCCGTGACCGCCCTCGGGGTTTGCGCGCCGTGCCTCCGGCACATAGGTGAAGCGATAGCGAAAGGTCGGCGCACCGCTGGCGGCATGCAGGCGCGCCAGCAGTCTCACTGGCTCGGAGAAGACCCTGTCGGTGTAGAACCTTGCCGCGCGGTCCGAAGGTCTGGCGAGATCGGGATAGAGCCTGCGCAGCTCATCGCTGGTGGTGCCTGACGATGCCAGCTCTTCCCGGATATCCAGCTCGCCGTCGAAACCGGTCTCGTCGTCGTTCGAGCCGATGATCAAGGGGATGCGGCTCTCATGTCCAGCTGCGAAGCCCGCGGCGACCTCCTCGCTCACCAGACTCCCATCGATCGTCGGCGCGAAGCTGCGCGGCGATTTTTCCAGGAAATGTTTTTCGACGGCAAGCAGGCGTTGCGGTTCGGCTGTACGTAAATCGGCCTGTCGCCCCAGCACCGCCACGAATTGCCGCCCCACAATTTCGGCCTCTTGTGCCGAACGCAGGCGCGCACGGCCGGGGATCGATTGCAGAATGGCTTTCTGGAAGAGATCGCGCGATTGCTCCGACAGCATCAGCAGCGCGATCGACGTTGCGCCTGCGCCACTGCCGAACAAGGTGACGTTGGTGGGATCACCGCCGAAGGCCGCGATGTTGTCGTGCACCCAATGCAGCGCCGCGATCTGGTCCATCAGGCCGAAATTGCCGGAGCCGCCTTCCGACAGCGCGGGATCGCTGAGCCAGCCGAACGCGCCGAGGCGAAAATTCACGGTCACCACGATGAGGCCGGCTTGCGCGAGCCTGGCACCGTCGAACAGCGGATCATTCGCGGTGCCGCTGACGAAAGCGCCGTCGTGGATGAACATCATCACCGGTAGCGGGCCGTCGACCCCGAACGGACGAAACACGTTCAGCGTGAGGCAATCCTCGCTCGATCCCGGCAGCGAGGGCTGAAGACACGGCGCGCCATAGGCATAGGCGGTGCGCATCTCCGAGCTCTCGGGTGCAGCCTGCGGCGGACGCCAGCGCAGCGGTCCGATCGGCGCGGCCGCATAGGCCAGCCCCTTGAACGAGGCCACCTCGCCTTCGACGGCGCCAAGCATCTGTCCTTCGCGCGTCAGCGCAAATGGAAACTGGCCGACCGGCTGGGCCACGACCGAGCCGGCGCAACAGAGGACGAGAGACGTCGCAAAAAGCGCGAACACAGACCGCATCTTCGGAGCATCTCGACGCGCGGAAGGATTTTGGGCAGGTTATGTCCGTGGCCCGCCGCGAAGCAAGCGCCGCGGCTGCGCCTAGCTCCGCTTGGCGGCAAGCTCCGCCAGTGCGTGCCGTGCGATGATGCCGAGCTCGCCGAGCGTGGAGTGACCGGACCGCGCCGCCTCGATCAGCCGCTCGGCGATGAACCTGCGGCTGTCGTGATCGCCGCCGTGAGGCAGTTGGCGGCACGTCTCCTCCAGGACGACGTCCATGTTCGCTTTGGTCCGCTCACTCAACTCTGTCATGACGCCCGTTTGCACGCGTGGCAAAAACAAGAGCATACACAGGTGGATCGACCCTGATTAGCCCGGGAAATCACGGCCCTTGTGCATCGCGATGCGTGTGCCGCCGCAACATTCACGCTGCCATGATGAAGCCGCAAATGGCTACCGAAGATTGCACATGCCGTGATGACAAGCCGAACCTGCAGCGATAGCCTGCGGGCAAAATAAAACACACGGGAGGAAATGCCATGCCTGATGCAATGGTTGCTGCACGTACTTCGGACACGGGGCGCGGAACCAGCCAGCAGGTCGATGTTGCCGTGGTCGGTGCCGGATTTGCCGGCCTCTATCTTCTGCATCGGCTGCGCAAGGCCGGCCTGACGGCGGTCGGCCTCGAAGAAGCCGGCGACGTCGGCGGCACCTGGTACTGGAACCGATATCCCGGCGCGCGCTGCGACATCCAGACCATCGATTACAGCTACACCTTCGATCCCGACCTCGAGACCGCCTGGACCTGGTCGGAGAAATACGCGACCCAGCCCGAGATCCTGCGCTATCTCGGCTTCGTCGCCGACCGCTACGATCTCAGGCGTGACATCCGCTTCAAGACCAAGGTCACGGAAGCGAAATGGGACGAGGCGATCGAGCGCTGGCAGCTCACCACCGACAATGGCGCAGCGGTCTCCTGCCGCCATTACATCATGGCCACCGGCTGCCTCTCGGCGCCGAAGCCGCCGGAGATCGACGGCGTGAAGGACTTCAAGGGCGAGGTCTATTTCACCGGGCGCTGGCCGCATGACGGCGTCAATCTCGCCGGCAAGCGCGTCGCGGTGATCGGCACGGGATCGTCGGCCATTCAGTCGATCCCGCTGATCGCCGAGCAGGCTGCGCACCTGACCGTGTTCCAGCGCACGCCGAATTTCGCGCTTCCGGCGCACAACGGTCCCGCGCCGTCCGATCGCATGAGCCTGCTGCAAGGCGATCGCGCGGCCTATCGCGAGCAGGCGCGCCAGTCGATGGCCGGCGTGCCCTATCCGCAGCAGACGGTCGTGAGCTGGCAATTAAGCGATGCCGAGCGTCGTGAGCGGTTCGAACGCGCTTGGGCGGCCGGCGACCTCGTCCACATCCTGACCCAGCTCTGGGCCGACCAGGCGGTCGACATCGACGGCAACAAGATCGTCCAGGACCTGATCCGCGAGAAGATCCGCGCCGCCGTCAAAGACCCCGAGACCGCCGCGGCGCTGATGCCGGACGATCATCCGTTCGGCGCCAAACGCCCCTGCCTCGATACCAACTATTACGCGACCTACAACCGGCCGAACGTCACGCTGGTCAATCTGCGTCAGGAGCCGATCAAGGCGATCACCGCAAGTGGGATCACGACGGCCAAGCGCAGCGTCGACGTGGACGTGATCGTGTTCGCGACCGGCTTCGACGCCATGACCGGCGCGATCCGCGCCGTGCATCCGATCACCGGACGTGGCGGCAAGTCGCTCACCGACGTCTGGGCGCAGGGGCCGCAGACCTATCTCGGCCTCACTGTCGCAGGCTTCCCGAACTTCTTCATGATCACCGGTCCCGGCAGCCCGTCGGTGCTGTCGAACATGGCGGTGTCAATCGAGCAGCATGTCGACTGGGTCGTCGACCGGCTCAAAGCATTGCGCGACGGCGGCTTCACCACGATCGAGCCGACCGAGACGGCGCAGGCCGGCTGGAACAGGCACATGGCCGATTGCTCGATGGTGACGCTGCACCGGCTCGCCAACACCTGGTACACGGGCGCCAACGTGCCCGGCAAGGTGCAGGGCCTGATGCCCTATACCGGCGGCGTCGGTCCCTATCGCAGCATCTGCGACGAGGTGGTCAGCCGCGGCATGCTCGGCTTCAAGCTGACCGGCCCCGACGTCGCCGCGCAATGCAATGACGGCGAGGTGGTGCGGCTGCAGCCGGACGTGCGGCTGGTGCTGAACCTGCTGGCGTCACTCAACCTGCCGCCGATCGAGTCGATGGGCGCCCTCGGCGCCCGCGCCTTCGTCGACGAGTTCAACAAGGGCCGCCCGGCGGGACGGCCGATCGGCGAGATGGTCGACGGCACCCTGACAGGCGCCGACGGTCCGCTGCCTTACCGGGTATACCGGCCGGCAACGCCGGGGCCGCATCCGGTGGTGGTCTATTTCCACGGCGGCGGCTGGGTGCTCGGCGACGAGCAGTCGGACGAGCCGTTCTGCCGCGACATGGTGCGGCGGACCGGCATGATGCTGGTCAGCGTCGGCTATCGTCATGCGCCCGAGCATCGTTTCCCGGCCGCGGCCGAAGACGGCTATGCGGCGACGCGCTGGATCGCCGAGCACGCCGCCGAGCTCGGCGGCAGGCCGGGCCCGGTGCTGGTCGCGGGCTGGAGCGCCGGCGGCAACATCGCCGCCGTCACCTGCCAGCTTGCGCGCGATCGCGGCGGCCCTGAGATCGCGGGCCAACTCCTGATCTGCCCGGTCACCGACTGCACCTTCGACCGCCCCTCCTACAACGACAATGCGACCGGCTATTTCCTGACGCGCTCGCTGATGTACTGGTTCTGGGACCTCTACTGCTCGCCGACCGACCGCACCGATCCACGCGCCTCGCCGCTCCGCGGCAAGGTCGAAAGGCTACCGCCGGCCTTCGTCGTCACCTGCGAATTCGATCCCCTGCGCGACGAAGGCATCGCCTATGCCGAGGCGATGGCAGCCGCCGGCGTCCCGGTCGAGCAACTCAAGGCGCGCGGCCATTTCCATTCATCCTTCACGATGGTGGACGTGATCATCACCGGCGCGCCGGGCCGGGTGCAGATGGCCGAGGCCTTGCGGCGCTTTGCCGGGTTGCCGCCGGAGGTCAGCCGCGGCGATGAGACCAGCCTCGGCCGCACTGGTACGGAGCACAGAATCGCGGCCGCCGCGAGCTGACAGCGAAAATTGGCGGAACCATTTCCCGGCCGCCGCGTTAAGGGGCGTGAGGCACTGAGATGCAGTAATGGGTGTAGGCCCCGGCACGCAGGCTTGTGTGCCCGGGGTCTTTTTTGCGTGAGGCGGGACGATGGGGGACGTGGTCGGGGATTCAAAGGTCGACTTTGGTGTCCTTGCGGTGCTGCATAAATGGCCGTCGCTTGCGAACCAGCGACGGTCGGACCGAGCGTCCTACCAGGTGATCGAGGGTACGCTCGACGAATGCATCTCGGCGTTCATGGCGAAGCCGGCGGCGACCAGGCATCTCTATGAGATCCGCACCATCGCGCAACCGCCGCTGGTCACGGACATTCTCTCGCCCGAGCACATCACGGAGCTGGCGCGGCTGCGCGAATTTCTCTGATCCTCGCAGAAGCACCGGCTGAGCGCGGGAACCTTCTGCCGGTTTTTCCCGTTGATGGTGATCGGAAGCGAAGGCGTGAGTGCCTCACATGCTTGAAGCCGGCGTGCCAGCCCCTGTCGTGCCCTATGGCGCAGACCAGACCCTGTTCGTGGTGATCGACCGCCTCGACAAGGCGACCGAAATTCGCGTCGAGCGAAGCGATCTCGACGCCACGATCGGCGAGCTCGTCGCTGGCTGCTTCAACGACCCCATCAAGGTCATCTCGTTCAACACGCTGGAGCACTGGATGAAGGACATCTCGACCGATGTCGCCGGCGAGATCCGGGCGCGCTGTGACATTGATGGCATGACGCTGCCGGACTATCTCAGCGACTTCGTCGAAAGCCACAGCTGAGCGCGCATGGGGATGAGAATCAGGCGCGCCGGTACTTGCCGGCGATGACCTCGATCTCGCGGCGGCGTTCGTGCGCGAAGGTCAGGAGCTTTTCGATCGTCAATGTATCCGTGATCCGTTTGGCCAGCCGCTCGGCGCGTGCGGCCTGATCTTCGAGATACTGGATCGTGGTCAAACGCCGCCTCCCAAGAGCTTAGATCTAGTCCCGAATGATTGGGTATCCATGGTGGCTTGAGGCGGCTAACAGCCGGTTAAGCACAGCGCTTCGGATCGATGCAGCCGCAAATTATTGCACCACGTCGAGCCGGACATTGGTGACACCCTTGTCGACCATGCCGAGCGCCTCCGCCGCGGAGGGAGAGACGTCGACCACGCGTCCGCGAACATACGGCCCGCGATCGTTGATCCTGACGGTGACGAAGCGGCCGGATGAGACATCGGTGACGCGCAGCTTGGTGCCGAACGGCAGGCTGGGATGGGCCGCGGTCAATTCGTTCTTGTCGAACCTCTCGCCGCTCGCCGTCTCCGTGTCCGAATAGAAACTGGCGACGCCGTGGGAGACGCTCTGCTTTGCATCACCGTCGGGGATGCGCGCCCGGCTGATCGGACGCGGATGCAGCGCCGCCACCCTGTGCGGTCGTTCGACAGCGGCCTGGCGGTGGGTGCCGAGATCGGCCTTCTGGCGGCCGACCGGCGATTGCGCACACGCCGCAAGCGACGCCGCGCCGATGGTGGCGAGCAGGATCCGGCACAGGCTTGCCGGCGAAATCCGGGCATTTTCGGCACGTGCAAAGCAAGACATGATGCGCCCTCCGAATGGCCCCGAGTTTCGGTGGGCAATGAGGGCAGAACCTTGTCGGAACGAAAGCGCGCCTGAGGCCGCAGCCGTTTCGGGTTAGCTGTGGCGATTCCACCACACTGGCTTGTCCTGAATCGAGACAGGCTCGTGGGATAAGTCCGATACGACGCGCCAGATCGGGCGCGTCTCCGGCGGAACCTCGTCAGGTTCGGCGCCGCTCCTCGAGAGCCGCGCGAGCTCGCGCCGATAGAGCCGCTGCCAGCCGGTCTTCAAGCTGGCGAGAAAGTCGAGCTCCCGTTGTGTCAGCGTGCACATCATGAACCCGATCCGGTTGCGAGAGCCGCGTCGTCAGCCGACGAGGCCTCCCATCGGTTTGACGTCGGCGCTGCCCGGGAAGACGGCTTCTGCGAGCACCTTCTCCTCGACGCGCAGATGATCCCTCAACAGGCCTTTCAGCACCGCGCGCAAATCCGTGGTCGGCTTGAGATCGCGATCCTCGAAGAGTTGCGCCGGCTTCAGACCGGGCCAGTCCGCGATCACGCGACCACCGTTGAGCCCGCCGCCGATCAGGAAAGCGACCGTGCCCGTGCCGTGGTCGGTACCCTGCGTACCGTTGATGCGCGCGGTTCGCCCGAACTCGGTGACAACGGCCACGGCTGTTTCGCGCCACGCTTCGCCCATATTGCTCTCGATCGCGGCAAAGGCGCCGTCGAGCGCACCGAGCAGATTGTAGAGCTGGCCCGAGGCCGCGCCCTCGGCGATGTGCGTATCCCAGCCGACGAAGCCCATGGCGCCGACACGCGGACCGTCGGGCTTGGCGAGATAGCGCGCGGCCGTGCCGGCGGCTTCGGCGAAATAGGCGCGCACGCGCGCGATGCCGGGCGGCGGCAAGGTCGGATCGTCGGACATCGGATCGCCCGCGCCTGGTGCGCCGCCGAGCGAAGCGAGCCTCATGCGGGCCTGGAGCACGGTCGCAAGCTTCGGATCGGTGTGCTGGTAGAGATCGAGCAGGCGGTTCTGCGTGTCCTCGCTCGCCGGCAACAATCTCTGCGGCACCCATGTCATGACGGGCGCCGAACCGCGCACCACCAGCGGCGTCACGGAGCCGATGCCGAGCGCGCGGCTGCCGCGCGGGTCGACACGCCCGCTGGATTCCAGCGCGAGCAGCGCGCGGTTGAGCCATCCCGAGCTGGTCATGCCCGGCTTGACGAGCCCGCTTTCCAGCACGTCCTGGCCGTCGAAATGCGAACGCTCGCGATAGGGCGTCGCGGCGGCATGGACGATCGCAGCCTTGCCGCTCTTGTAGAGCCGATGCAGATTCGGCATCGCCGGATTGAGCGCGAAGAAGGCATCGAGCGGCAGCGCGGGCGGCTTGCCGTCCAGCACCAGCGCACGATCGCCGCGCAAGGAGATCCAGTCGGGATCGCCGACCGGCGCAACCGCGCCAAGGCCGTCGAGCGCGCCGCGCAGCACAATGACCAGCAGGCGCGGATCGCGCCCTTCGGCACGCGCGATCCGCGGCATCTGGCTCCACGCGAACAGCGCGCCGGAGCCGACCAGAAGCTCGCGCCGCGTGGGCAGATGATGGTCAAAGCCCATGGTCACCTCCTCTGGAAATCCGCCGACATGAACAACAGCGCGAGCGCCTGCTGCCGGCTCTCGGCGCGGCCGACGGCCTGCTTCACCTCGGGTGATATCTCCGATGCGAAGACGTCCTCGATGATCGCCTGCGGATCAGCCGTACCGGCGAGGCGCTCGGCAAAATTGTTGGCGATGTCGAGCCGCCGGCCGACGCCGTCGATCCAGCTCGCCTCGTCGTCCGGATAGCCCTTGGGCGCGGATGGACGCCACAGCGCCTCGCCGAGCAGCTCCAACCCGCCGGTGAAGCGGACTGGATCGACCGTCGTGGCGCCGGTCGCGCGCACCATGCCAACGCCCCACTCGCTGGGGCGCTTGAGCTTCGACGGCGGCCGGCGCCAGGCCTCGTCCGAGGACACCATCGCGATCGCGACCTGCTTAAGATCGCCCTCGGTGTCGCGAAAAGTCTTCGCCATCTGCTCGATCAGCACAGGCGGCGGCTCGTCGGCGACGAAATGGCGCGCGAGCTTGGTCGCGATATGGGTTGCGGTCGCCGGATGCGCGGCGAGATCGCGCAGCACCGCGCGGCCCTGCTCGGCATCCTCCTGCTCGTAGCGCTTGCCGAGCACGGTTTGCCCGCCGGGCTCGTGCAGCCGCGGATTGAAGGTGAACTCGCCACCGTGCTCGGGATTGTCGCCGGGCGGCACCAGCGTCCATCCCGTCAACACATTGGCGAAGCTGATGACGTCGTCCTGGGTGTAGCCGGCGCGCACGCCGAGCGTATGCAGCTCCATGATCTCGCGCGCGATGTTCTCGTTGAGGCCGCGGCTGCGGTTGATGCCGGCGATCGAGTTCGCACCCATCGAGCCGAGGTTGTCGAGATAGAACAGCATCGCCGGATGGCCCTCGACGGCCAACAGGAGATCGACGAAGCGGCCGAGCATATTGGCGCGAACGGCTTCGCGCTCATAGGCGCCGGACATGCTCTGGATCTTGTTGGCCGAGATGCAGAAATGGTTGGACCAGAACCACACCAGCCGCTCGGCGAAGCCGATCTCGGCGGCAAGCGCGGCTTCCGTGCGCAGCTTGGCTTCCTGCAAATAGATCGGACGCCCGGGATCGGGCACGGCCTCGGCCGCCTGCTTGGCCGCCATCTCGGCGGCGTCCTTGTCCGCACCCTGCCCTTGCGTCTGGTCTTCCGACATTGTCGGCGCGGACGCCGTCTGCTGCCTCTTGGCCTGCTGCTGCGCCTGCTTGGCCCTAGCCGCGCGCCGCGCATTGGCGTCGGCAACGGTGCGATAGGCCTTTGCGCTGGTGGGAAGGACGGCGGCGGCGGTCAGCGTGAGCGGCCGGTCGAGATCGGCGATCAGTGCGCCGCGCGGGTCGGTGCCGACGGCGGCGATCGATCCCGGTCGCGGCCCCATCCCGAAGCGATGAAGCGCCAGCACAGCTTCGGCCTTTGCGGAATTGGTCATCGCGAACGCCTGATTTTCTCGAGCCTGCCAGCGGCACGCCGCAAAAAGCTACGAACCGTAATGTTACAGATCGTAGCATTTGCGGTGCTGGCCCGCAAGCAGAGATTGCGAGGTCCCGTCCGATATCGCGAGCCGCCCATCCGGCGTGACTGATGGACGGCCGCAACGCTCCTAGAAATTCGGCCCGAGCGCGATCTTGGTGATCGTGCCGTTCCTGACGCCGATCCGCCATTCCGCCGAGCCGTTGGCGAACTGGGCGATGTAGATGTCGCTGTCGAGCGCGGTGACGCCGCGGAACGAGACCGCACGCAGCGCGCCGAGCTTCGCCAGGATCGCCTGGTCGAACGGAAGCTGCTGCCGCGTGATGTCGGCGACTTCCGACGTCATGTGCTCGTAGTCCGGCTGGCCCTTGCCGACATCAGCGATATAGCGGCGCAGCATATCCTCGCCATTGGCGATCGGAACGGCGCGGCGGGCGGCGCGCCCCGGCTTCGCGCCCATGTTGGAAGCCTCGACATTGTGGAAGCGCGTCTGCCGGCCCGGCATCAGCACCTCGAGGCACCGTCCGGACTTGTCGGCGATCACCCAGGGATTGTTCACCGTGGTCGTGGCCGCCCAGCTCATGTTGGGCCTGACCACGCTCTGGGCCTTGCGATTGCCGTCGGCATCGAGATTGAAGACGCGGATGTCCTCGCCCATCTCGTTGTAGACCATGATCCGGATCGGCGAAGTGCCGGCGCGGCCGCGCACATTCGCCTCCTCGGCGCACGTGACGATGCCGCCGAGCTCGTCGTTGCCGTCGGCCCGGAAGATGACGTCGCCGGCCTTGCCGTCTGGCTCGAGCAGCAGGCGGAATTCCGCCGTGCCGTTCTTGAATTTCGCACCATAGATGTCGTAGCCGCCCGGTCCGACGCCGCGGAAGAACAGCGACTCCACCGGACCGAGGGCGACGAAGCTCGCGTGCAACTCGTCGACCTGGCGGTGGACCTTGGCGGCGAGCGGTGCGCTCATCCGGTCGTAGTTCGGCGTGCCGCTGCGCAGATCCTCGATCCCGCGCAGGATCATCTCCTTGCCGCCGGAAACCGGGACCTGCTCGCGGAAACGATCGGGGACTTCCGCAACGCGACGCGCGAAGTCGGCCTCGATCGCCTGCGCCGCGGCCGCATCGATCCGCGGTGCGAGGCGGGCGCCGAACACCGCGTTCTGGACCAGCACGCGCGAGACCCTGGCCTGCTCGTCGCGCAGGAAAACCAGCAGATTGTCGCCACGGATCGAGAAGGCGTCGGCCCCCTCAGCGAGGAGCGCAGCCCGGCCCTGTACGGTTTCCTGCACCTGGAGCCGATCCCCGTCGCGGTCCACCGTGAGCACGCGGTTCGGTGCGATCCTGTACCAGCCCACATATTGATCGAGTGATCCGGAATCGGTGGCCGCCGTCGGCATCTCGGCAACGCGAAGTGCGCGGATGTCGCGTCCATTCATGCGCAGCATCAGCTCGGCGGAGCGGCGCTCCGCATCGAGCGGGAACGTGATCTCACCGGACGAGGCGGGGTAGGATGCGATGCCGTCAGTGCCGACCGTCAGGCGCAATTTGCGCTGCCCGGTGAGCTGGCCGTAGACCTCGTCGCCGTCGCGGAAGATCGCGAACACCGAGGTCGGACCCATGGCGTAGAAATTGACGAAGGGGCGGTAATGCTGGGCCGGCACCTCTCCACTATCCGCGGCGAGCGGCGCAGGCTGCGGCGTGCGATAGGCGATCATGCCGGCGGACACGATCACGGCCGGGACGATCGCAGCCGCGATCCACGCCCGCTTGCGCCAGCCGACCGCGACGGGCATCGCGGCGGCCGCGATGATGCGCTCGACGCGGGCGCGCACGGTCGAGGCCCGCGCCATCGCGAGCTCGACCGGCCGCGGGTTTACCGTGCTTGCAAAATCAAGCAGGATTTCCGCATAGGACAGCCGGTCGTCGATCACCTCGATGGCCTCGGCGTCGCTGATGATCTCGGCAAGTTCGGCCAGACGCGCGAGCTGCCACCACGAGAACGGGCTGAACCAGAACACCGCGCGATTGAGGGAGGCGAGCAGGAGTATATAGAAATCGCGGTTGGCGACATGCGCGCCCTCATGCGCGAGCACCGCGAGGCGCTTCTTGGCGTCCCAGCCGGAAAATTGCGGCGGCACCAGAATGGTCGAGCCAAACGTGACGGGACCGCCGACGTCGCGGCTGACGCGCACATCGGCGTCGACCATGCGCGGACCGTTGATCGGCCTTGCCGCGCGCGCGAGGCGCCAGGTCAGACAGAGGCCGATGGCCAGCCGCAGCAGCAACAGGCTGGCGACGCCGGCATGGATGACGGTAGCGATCAGCCACCAATTGATTGAGACGCCGCTCTTCGACGGCGGAACAATTGCCGCGCCGGGCGTCATCGGCTGCATGGGCTGCGGCATCTCGAACGTCGAGATATCAGCCGGCATGACATCAGCCGGCACCGATACCGGCGATGGCAGCCGGGTGATCGTGACCGTCGGCCAATGCATCACGAACGGCATCGCCAGCGACGCCAGCAGCACGACGACCCACGCCGTCATGTGGACGTGCGGATTGCGCACGCGAAACAGGTTGAGGCCGAACCAGACGACGCCTCCCAGCACAAGGGAGCGCAGCGCCGCCTCCGCCAGAGTTGCGATCATTCTTTCTTCACTCCCCTCGCCTTCTTCGCCTTGGCCACCTGGTCGGCCAGTGTGCGCAACTGCTGCTGATCGAGCATCGCATTGTCGACCATGCCGACGAGGACCTCCTCCATCGAGCCGTTGCAAAACCAGTCGACGATGCGCTGCACCGCCTTGGCCGCAACCCGCGCGCGCTCTTCGGCTGCGTGGTAGACATAGGTGCGTCCGTCCACCGTGTGCCGAGCATAGCCCTTTTCTTCCAGCCGGCGCAGCACCGTGCGGACTGTCGATTCCTTCAGCCGACGCGACAGCTTCTCACGCACAATTTCGGCCGTCACAGGACCATGGGCCCAAACCAGTTGCATGACCTCGTGCTCGAGGTCGCCCAGTTCGGGCAAACGATCGTCCATGGCGGCTTACCTTGATTTCGAATTTCTTGTAACGCTACAGAGCGTCGCATATACGGCCGCGCCGCGCAACCGGGTTTCTACCTGAAATGGTATCGCTGTGCTGACCTAACGTGGCTTGCTTCAAGCGGTCGTCGGGCCCGGGCTTGTCCCGGGCATCCACGTTCTTCGTACCATCCGGCGAGGCGTGGATGGCCGGGACATAGGCGAGCGGAAGCGACGCCGTCCTTCGGACGGCTATGCCCGGCCATGACGAGGCGGAGGCCTCAGTACTGCGGCTCGTACATCTGGGACTGAACCAGTCCCTTCACGTCGTTCGGCGCGGGTCCGTCCGCGAGCCCGCGCTGAAAGGCGACATCGGCGACGGCGGCGGCGATACGCACCGAGACCTCGCGGATGCGCGGCAGCGCCGGGTAGAGGCTGCCTTGCGCGAGATCGTCCTTGCCGACGCAATCGGCGAGCGTATGGGCGGCCGCCATGAACATCTCGTCCGTGACCAGCCGCGAGCGGCTGGCGATGACGCCGAGGCCGACGCCCGGGAAGATGTAGGAGTTGTTGCCCTGGCGCGGCACGAAGGTTCGGCCGTTGAGCTTGACGGGGTCATACGGACTGCCGCAGGCAAACAGCGCGCGGCCTCCGGTGTAGCGGTAGGCGTCCTCCGCCGAACATTCGGCCTTCGAAGTCGGATTGGAGAGCGCGAACACGATCGGCTGCTCGTTGAGCTCGGCCATCGCCTTGAGCACGTCGGGCGTGAAGGCGCCACCGACCGCGGCAACACCGATGATGGCGGTCGGCTTCAGCGTCCTGATCGCGGTGAGGAAATCGGCGATCGGCGCCTGACCGGCATGGGCATAACGGAGCTTGTGACCGGACAGGCCTTGGCGGGCGCCAACGACGAGGCCGCGGAATCCACCAGCCAGTTGCGCCGAAGCGCCTCGGCTTCAGAGGCACCTTCCGCCATCATCGCGGACGTCACGAGATCGGCGATGCCGGTCGCGGCCTCGCCGGCGCCGAGGAACAGGATGCGCTGGTCCTTCAGCTTGCCGCCGTTGACGCGCAGCGCCGAAAACAGGCCGGCGAGCGCCACCGCAGCCGTGCCCTGGATGTCGTCGTTGAAGACGCAGGCCTCATCGCGGTATTTGTGCAGCAGCTTGAACGCCGAGTGGTTGGCGAAATCCTCGAATTGGATCAGCACACCCGGAAAGGTCTTTCGCGCGGCGACCATGAACTCGTCGACGAAGCTGTCATAGGCCTCGCCCGTGAGCCGCCGCTCGCGCAGGCCGAGATAATACGGGTCCTTCAGGAGCTCTTCGTTGTTGGTGCCGACGTCGAGCACGATCGGCAGGCACGTTTCGGGATGCACGCCGGCGCACGCGGAATAGAGCGAGAGCTTTCCGACCGGAATGCCCATTCCGTTGGCGCCGAGATCGCCGAGGCCGAGGATGCGCTCGCCATCGGTGACGACGATCAGCTTGGCCGGATAGGGCCAGTTCTTCAGGATCTCGGCGATCTGGCCGCGATCGCGCGAGGAGATGAACATGCCGCGTGGCCGCTGGAAAATCAGGCCGTATTTCTGGCAGGCGAGCCCGACCGTCGGCGTGTAGATGATCGGTTGAATCTCGTCGATATTGTCGACGACGACGCGGAAGAACAGCGCCTCGTTGCGGTCGTGCAAGGCATTCAGCGCGACATATTTCTCGAGATCGGTCGGCAGCGTGCGCAGATTGACCAGCACGCGCTCGACCTGGGTCTCCATCGTCAGCACGCAAGGCGGCAGCAGGCCGCGCAGGCCGAGATCGTCGCGCTCCTGCGCGGAGAAGGCGGTGCCCTTGTTGAGCAGGGGATCGCGCAGCAGCGCCATGCCGTGCACGGAATCGGACGATGTCGAATGGGCGCTGACCCGAGCAGGTCTATTCACGAATTCCCCCAGGGAGTTTCTTATTGAAGGGCGGGCATTGTCGGCCAGCGCTCACCTGAGATCAAGGACGCAGAAAACTGCGGCAAGGATTGTGATCCCGCACCGCAGCGAGATTTTGGTGACAGACCGGTCGTCGTGCGCACGAAAAGGTTAACGCCGCGAGGCTGTCGTTCTCCTCATGGTGAGGAGCGCGGAACGCGCGTCTCCGGACGATGCTTTGCATCGCCGGGCGAACCACGCAGGCCCTGCTCTCGCTTGCGGCGCATCCTTCGAGACACCCGCTCCGCGGGCTCCTCAGGATGAGGCAGTGGTATTATTCCGCCTTGATGTCGGCGGCCTTCACGATCGGCCACCATTTCTCGGTCTCGGCCTTCTGGAAGGCTCCGAGCGCTGCGGGCGTCTGCTGATCGGGCGGAGGAATCTCCTGCCCCAATTCGCCAAACCGCTGCTTGACGGTAGGATCGGCAAGCACGGTGACGATCGCCGCGTTGAGCTTCGTGACGATCTCCTTCGGCGTGTTCTTCGGTGCCCAGATGCCGTGCCAGTAGGAGATGTAGAGACCGGGCAGCCCCGCCTCGTCGACGGTCGGGATGTCGGGCGCGGAGGCGAGCCGCGTCGGCGACGTCACCGCGAACGCCTTGATCGCACCGTTCTTGTAGTGCGGCAGCGAGTTCGAGGCCTGATCGAACATGATGTCGATCTGCCCGGCCACGAGGTCGATCATGGCGGGCCCCGCGCCGCGATACGGCACGAACTGGAAGTCGGTGCCGGTCCTCTCCTTGAAGAAGACACCGGCGACGTGGGCCCCCGTGCCGGCAGTCACCTTGCCGGGGTTGGCCTTCAGCCACGCGATCATCTCTTTCAGAGTGTTGGCTTCGAGCGTCTTCCGGCCGACGATGAGCTGCGTGCCCATCGCGATCGTCGCGACCGGCTCGAAATCGGCGATCACGTCGTATGGCAGCTTGAAGATCGCGCCGTTGAGCACATGCGTGCCCCAATGGCCGATCGTGATCGTGGTGCCATCAGGCGTTGCGCGCGCGACGCGGGCGCCGGCGATGCTGCCGGAGGCGCCGGCGATGTTCTCCACCACGATCGACGTGTGCAATTCAGCGGCGATGCGTTCGGACAGGATGCGCGCCAGCGTATCGGTCGGACCGCCTGCCGCGAACGGCACCACGAGGGTGATCGGCCGCGACGGAAACGGCTGGGCGCTTAGCGGCGCGATCAACCCATAGGCGATCAGCCCAGCAATGACGATCGCATGATTATGCAATCCGGCCCACAGCCCCCGCATCAGTCTCCCCCACGCTTTTTGTCGCCCGCATGTTGTCAGCAGGCTGGAGCCGGAGTGAACGCTGCGGCGCGGGCCGAGGCAAGCTGAAAATGATGTCGGACAGCTTAGGACATGTACTCATAAACTCGCGCTGCACTTCGTCTGAGGTCCACTCTGCCTCCGATACCGGCCGCGTTGGCGCACCTCACCCTAGGTCCGAGTTGGGCCATGTGTGGAAATCGCGTGGGGCCCGCTCAGCTGGCGTTAGTGCTTCATTGGCGCGTGTCCGACCGATGATCCGCAGGCTCGGCAAATCGCACGATGGGACCCCGCCTGCTCAATCGCTCAAGAACTTCTTTCTTACTTTCAGCAAGCCGATCAACATTATTGACCACAAACGTGTGATTACCTCCGCACTACTGGTCGCACCCGCTCCACTGGGACATGGTCGCCGTTTTTGCTGACGACCTTCAGAAACACTTCTTCCCGAGTCGCTTTGTCGATCATGCGGGCAGATCCTTTGCCGAGATGCTCATCTCCCCATTGGCTCAATGCCATCAGCACAGGCAATAGCTTGATGCCGGCTTTGGTGGGTTCGTATTGATAGCGCTTTCGCGCCCCCGGCTCCTTGTAAGGAGTTTTTTCAAAGATTCCGTACTCAACAAGTTTTTCCAGGCGCTCAGACAGCACCGCTCTTGGTATGCCCAAAAACGTTTGAAAGTCCTGGAAGCGGCGAACCCCCCATGAGGCCTCGCGCAAGATCAACAAGGTCCAGGTTTCACCAACAATCTCGAGCGTTCGCTTGATGGAGCAGTTGTTTTTTAGCTCCAACATCAAGCGAAGATCCAGCTCGGGCGAATGCGCTTTTTCTGAGTTCATTTTTCATACACAGGTTGACGTTAATGACAGTTCGTTATATGAACTTAGCATGGTTTGGCGTCGAGCGGTCAGGGAACCGTAAGATTACTTGGCGGAATGAGCCATACAGCTCTCGCGGAGGGGACAATGAAGTTTCTGCAAATGTCTAAGTTTGGCAAACCCACCGAGGTGGTTGAAGTTGTCGAAAGCGATCCACCCCCACCGCCGGCAGCAAATGAAGCCACGGTCGCGGTCGAATACTCAGCGATCGGACTTGCTGAACTTCTGATGATCCGTGGCATGTATGCGATCAGGCCGCAGCCGCCCGCGCCGCTCGGGAACGAAGCTATTGGCCGCGTTGTCGCCGTAGGAGCCTCGGTTAAAAATGTAAGGACTGGCGATCGTGTCGCCATTCCGATCGGGCTTCCCGTGTGGAGACAGGCCATCACGGTGCCGGCCACCGATCTCATCGTCTTGTCTGAGCAAGCCGATCCCCAACAGATGTCAATGCTTCGGATCAATCCGCTCACAGCGGCATTGCTCCTAACCGAGTATGTCGAACTCGGCAAGGACGACTGGGTCATCCAGAACGCCGGCAATTCCGGTGTGGGACGCAGCGTCATTGCGTTTGCAAAGGAGTTCGGACTGCGCTCGGTAAGCCTCGTGCGCAGACCCGAGCTGGTGGATGAGCTGAAGTCAGCCGGAGCTGACGTCGTGCTTGTCGATGGACCCGACGTTGTGAAGCAGGTCGCAGCGGCGACCGGCAAGGCTAAAATCAAGCTGGGCATCGACGGCGTGGGTGGCGAGTCCTCGCACTCGGTAGCGTCTTGCCTCGCGTCGAACACCAAGATGGTCGTCTATGGCGGCGTCAGCGGAAAGCCCGCGGCCATGAGTCCTCTGAACATCATTTTCAAGCAGATGACCCTGGAAGGGTTTTGGCTGGGATTTCCGCGCTTTCGAGATGCACACGAAAAGCTTGCGGCTCATACGCGGACAGCCGAGCGACTGATCGCCGAAGGCAAACTGCACGTTCCGGTCGCCGGCGTTTATTCGCTCGAGCAGGCAACTCAGGCCATGGCGCATGCGCAAAAAGGCGGGAAAGTCCTTCTGAAACCCAACTAATGGATGATCAACGGTCAGGCGCCCTGAATTCTAAGCGCCTGAAACCGCAGCTAGTGCGATATCGAAAGCGATGGCCCTAATTCCAATAGGGCGAACCGGAGGACACATGACTGCTCTTTTAGATCTGGTGCTTGAGTCTCACGGAACTCTTGAACGATGGCGAAAATTCAACGCGATCGACGTGAACCTCTCGATGCATGGTTCGCACTGGACTAGAAAGGGATGGGATGGTGTCTTCGAAAATGTTCAATTGAAGGCGCAAACGAAAGAACAGCGAACTTGCTTTACGCACTTTACCGAAGAGGGCGTGCAAAGCATCTACGAACCGGATCGTGTTCGGCTAGAGACAATCGACGGGAAGCTTATCGAGGAGCGCGTACATCCAAGAAATGCGTTTGAAGGACATACTCTTCAGACGACGTGGGATAGGCTGCATCTGGCTTACTTTACCGGGTATGCACTTTGGAATTATCTGAATACTCCATTTATGTTTGTCACTGAGAGTGCCAAAGCGGAAGAGATAGACCCGGCGACCGACCAAGGCACGGTACGCCGGCGGCTCAAGATCACTTTTCCCGAGAAGGTTGGAACTCACTGTCCGGACCAGATATTCCACGTCGATGAAAACGGGCTCATCGCTCGTTTGGATTATACCACACTCGTGGCAGGTGGCGCTCCAGCCGCGCACTACATGTCCGAGTACAAGAACATTCAAGGGATTATGATGCCAACCAAACGGCGCGCGTTCAGGAGAAACCCGGACGGAAGTATAAATACCGAATCTGTCCTCGTCGGTATCGATATCTCTGCAATTGCTTTGACTTAAAAAAGCATTCAGACGGCAGGAAGCACGCAAGCAAATGGGTACCCCCCGACTGCCCCATGGCGCGCGCCGTGGGTGTCATCGGCGATTGGGGTAGACACAATCGACTTGAGGAGCGCGTACATCCAAGAAAAACGTTTGAAGGACACGCGCGAGTACGTTCATGGCGTGGACACAAACGAACTTAAGGGCAAGGCGGGGCCAAAAGGCGCCACCTCCTCTGTTCTGAGTTATCGTTGGCATGCTGACTTCCGGTTTGGATCACGAGCCGCCGATCACACGCAAGGTCGGACACTTCCGCTTTCGATTGGCAAGCCGACGTTTATGGACAGACTCTCTAGCCGACCGCTCGCCTTGGCGTCAGATGAGCGGCGCCATCAGCCGGCGGCGCGATGTGCATCAGGATGGTCTGGGTGGCGGATGCGACCTCGATGCCGTTGTGCTGGAAACGCTGCTTCATGCGGCGGTTGAATTCGCGCTGCACCGGCCAGCGGCCGGCCTCGGTGCAGCGGATCTGGCCGACGATCGACACCATGGCGCCGTCGACCTTGTCGATGCCCCAGAGCTCGAGATCGCCGCGGATCAGACTGCGGAATTCCACCTCGCGGCGCATCTCGTCGACGATGTCCTTGAGGATCTGGCCGGCGCGGTCGGTATCCTCCTTGTAGGCGACGTTGACGCTGACGGACGCATTGCCGGCGCCGCGGCTGGCATTGGTGATAGTCGTGACCGCGCTGAACGGCACGATGTGCACGGCACCGTCGCCGGCACGAAGCCTGATCGTGCGGATCGAGACGTTCTCGACCACGCCCGATAGCCCGGACACGCTGACGCTGTCGCCGACCTGGACGGTGTTCTCCAGCAGCAGGAACAGGCCGGTGATGAGATCCTGCACCAGCTTCTGCGAGCCGAAGCCGATGGCGATGCCGACGATGCCGGCGCCCGCCAGCAGCGGCGCGACGTTGACGCCGATCTCGCTGAGCGCCGTGAGGCCGACGACGGTGGCGATCACGCAGAGCAAGGCCGTCCGCAGCATCGGCTGAAAGGTCCGCAGCCGCGCGGCGCGGGCATAGTGCCCGTCGCGCGACAGCGTATTGATCTGGCGGTCCAGCAGCGCGTTGCTGGCTTCCCAGATCGCCGCCGCGATGAATACGGCAAGTCCGATCGTCACCACCGCCGAGATCAGCCGGCTGCCGATCTGGCCGCCATAGAACCAGACGATCGCGTCCACGCCCCAGACTTCGAGCACGGCCACCAGGCCGATGAAGGCGATCACGCCAGATACGATCTTGCGCAGCAGCGGCAGATAGCGGTTGGCGCGGATCTCGAGGCCCGGAAAGCGCTGGAGAATTTCCGGCTTGATGCGGAAGCCGCGGTCGATCAGGCCCAGCGTCAGCATGATGGCAACGCGCGTGATCAGCGCCACCGCGATGGTGCCGACGAAATATTGCAGCAGCAACGAATAGCCGTTGCGGATGTTCAGCGCCCACACGGCCCACAGCGCGAGGTCGAGCGCGATGGCGAGATAGTGCCAGCCGCCCGCGATGCGGTTGCGCAGTCGCGCCGCGATGCCCTGCCGGTCGGCCGGCGCGCGGATGGCCTCGGCGACCTGGCGGCGGCATTGCAGGATGATGACGACGATGAAGAGATGCACGACCAGCATCACCATGCGCAGGAGCGCGGCATAGCCGCCGCGATGCAGGCCGAGCAGCAGCGCCACATTCGCAAAGGCGATGCCGGAGACGCCGACACCGACGATACGGCGCGCCCAGATCTCGATATAGGCGGCGGTTTCGGCCTTGACCGGAAACAAGCCGAACGGTCCCGCCAGCACACGGACCACACAGATGAGCCCGCGCGAGAACGCATAGGCGTTGACGACGGCGAGGATCACGAGACGGACGGTGGTGGGCCCCCCGATCTCGGTGCCGAGCAGCGCCGTGGCGACGCCGACAAAGACCAACACGGGTAGCAGCTCGAGCAGGAAGCGTCCCAGCACGAGCGGCAGCCGCAGCATGATTTGCCAGGCCCGCGCCAGGCTGTGGCGGCGCATGTGCAGTTCGGGCGCCGGGGTGACATCGGCCACGGATGACGGCGGATCGGCAATGGGCAACACCTGCACCGGCAGACGCGCCGTTTGCGGCATGCGCCCTTCCAGGAACACGACGGGGCGGCGGATCAGACGGAAGATCACCCATTCGGCGCAGAAGGCGCAGCCGAACACCAGCGCAAGCTTCCAGGCGATCTCGATCAGGAGATTGTAGGCCGCGGGATCGTTCGCGGTCCGCACGATCCAGTAATAGAACGCCGGGAAGTGCGTGAGCGTCCTGGCCATATCGGCAACGTCTCGCGAAATCTCGCCGATTTCCTCGGACACGGTGAGCATGAGCTGCGCACCGAGGCCGTCGGCCGCGAGCGGGATCGGCGATTTTGGCTCGGGCGCGGGCTGCTGTGCACCGGACGCATTGGCGATCGCGCGCAGCGTGTCGATCATCTGCGCGCGCTTCTTGTCGTCCTGCAGCGTTTCCAGCGCGCGCTTGGCCTCATCGGGCGACAACGCGGCAGCGCTACTCGTCGGCGGCGCGGCGCGGGCGCAGGAGAGAGTGAGATCGCGATCAAGAGCGCGGCGAGAAGCGCGGAGGCAAGCTTATGCGACACGAGGGATCCCTGGGAAAATGAATGCGACGGCGACGTCGGGCCCGTCACCGCCGAAGCACATGCATCATGTCGGATCGACGCTATTCGCCCGGGCGCTGTGTCGGAAGTTGGCCAATGAGGCGACATTCTCTTGGCATTTGCCGCGGTGCAGGAAACGGGAACCGCGGTCTCAAGGCAGGACGTGCAGCGATCGGAATGCAGGCACGCGGCTGGAAGCTCAACCGCGGCCATTCTTCGAGACGCCCGCCTGCGGCGAGCCCTCAGGATGAGGGATGAATATGCGGCAACATTTCAACGCAGTGGATGCAGCTGAGCCTCATCCTGAGGAGCCGCAGAACGCGGCGTCTCGAAGGACGAGGCGCTCGCTCAGGCGCCGCTCAGACGTCATATGCGACAGCCCTGATATGCGACAGCCCTCCGTCATTCCGGGAGTCGGCCCGGAATGACGGCCGTGAGGAGGAGGAAGAGAGAAGCACGATGTCAAAAGCACGGCGGCCGCGTCACGGCCCTCCGACGTGGATCGGTGTGCAATCGATGTGATGCACAATACAGCGCCGGGCAGGTAGGGGCTATGCCACACTGATGCAGCCCTCTAAACCTTGGCCCGGCGTG
Organism: Bradyrhizobium lupini; assembly: GCF_040939785.1. Classification (NCBI taxonomy): domain Bacteria; kingdom Pseudomonadati; phylum Pseudomonadota; class Alphaproteobacteria; order Hyphomicrobiales; family Nitrobacteraceae; genus Bradyrhizobium; species Bradyrhizobium lupini. The sequence continues at coordinate 5,666,443 of NZ_CP162553.1, read as the reverse complement.
CCGTTCGCGGTTTTCTGCCGCTATGCGATAGTCCGAACGAGCTCCATCGCACTTAACGCGGCTGGATCTGCGGAGGTGGTGTCATAGACCTCCCCTTGCTCTTGATGTGGACGTTGCGCGTCGCTTGTTTGCGACCATTGAGATGGTCCTCCCGTGACGCAGAACTGTCAAGCAAGATCAACCGCGCGCAAATCACATTTGAGGGCGCGTTCCATCTGACTGCGACGGATTCGCTTGCAGCGAAATGCGAGAAGTGGGCGAATTGCGAGGCCGCCCTTCCCGCCAATGTAGAACGCTTCTGCTACCGGTGGACGCGAGTACTGAGGAATTTGGGGATGATGACATCATGCCCCTGTTTTGCCCGACGAGTCAAACGATTTCGTTAAATCCGCAAGCGCTCGCGCTGACCTTCAAGTCATTGATTTCGTTATCCCCGGCTACTGTGCATGGGGTTGTTTTCGCGTTTTTTGTTTCTTGCCCGCCTTCTCCTCCTTCTCCAGCGCCTTGCGCACCTCGTCGAATTCACCCGCCGAGGCCTTGTCGGCGCGAGGGAAGCGCAGATCGAGCTTTTCGAGCGCCGCGACGATGGCCGACCCGATCACGACGCGCGCGAACCATTTGTGGTCGGCCGGCACGACATACCACGGCGCATGAGGCGTTGCCGTGTGCCGGACGATGTCCTGATAGACCGCCTGGTAGCGCGGCCACAGCGCGCGCTCCTTGATGTCGTCCATGGAGAACTTCCACTGCTTGGACGGATCCTCCAGCCGGTCGAGGAAGCGCTCGCGCTGCTCGTCTTTGGACAGGTTGAGGAAGAATTTCAGCACCACGGTGCCGTTGCGCGCGAGATAGCGCTCCCACGCACAGATGTCCTCGAACCGCTCCTTCCAGATGTTCTTGGTGACGAGCTTTGACGGCAGCTTCTCCTTGGCGAGGACCTCCGGATGCACGCGCGTCACCAGGCATTCCTCGTAATGAGAGCGGTTAAAGATGCCGATATGCCCGCGCTCCGGCAGCGCGATTGCATGGCGCCAGAGGAAATCGTGGTCGAGCTCCTTGCTGTTCGGCGCCTTAAAGGCACTGACTGCGCAGCCCTGCGGATTGATGCCCTCGAAGATCGCCTTGATCGCAGAATCCTTGCCGCCAGCGTCCATCGCCTGGAACACGATCAGCACCGACCAGCGGTCCTGGGCGTAGAGCTTCTCCTGAAACGCGATCAGCCGCTTCTTGTTGGCATCGAGAATGTCCTGCGCCTTCTCCTTGTCGAGGTCGCCCTTCTCGTCGGTCTTGTGATCCTTGAGATGAAACTTGCCCGAACCATCGTAGCGGAATGGCGTGATGTAGCGGTCAAGTTCCTGGGCGAGCGATTTGGACGACTTCTTGCTCATGAGCGCGGTGCACCTTGCGTTGCGGCTTCAATCGGTCGAGCAAGCTACCAAGGATGCCCTTCGGAAGGAATATGATGAACAGCACCAGCAGCACACCGTAGACGAGATTGTCCCAGCCGACCGCCTTGGTGCCAAAGCCGATGCGCAGGGTCTCGGCCAGCATAATCGTGATGATAGCGCCGAAGGTCGGGCCGAGCGAGACGAACAGGCCGCCGACGATGGCCGCGAACACCATCTGGAGCGACACCGCGATGCCACTGACGGTATCGGGCGTGATGAACATCTGGTACTGGCAGTAGAGCGCGCCGGCCAATGCCGTCATCAGCGCGCTGAGCAGCGTGATCTTCAGCTTCTCCGCGGTGACGTCGACGCCGGCGGCGGCCGCGGCGTCCTCGTCCTCCGAGATCGCCTCCAGCGCATAGCGGGCCATGCTGCGGTCGACCCAGTGCCAGACCACGATGCCGAAAAGCCAGACCCCGAGCGCGATCAGGTACCAGGTGATCTTGTCGTCGAATTGCAGCGACCAGAGCTTGTTGCCCGCGGCCCGGTTCGGCGTGTAGCCGAGCGAGCCGCCGGTGTAGTCGCGCGTCGCCGTGATGACCTGGAGCACGATGCCTGAGAGCGCGAGCGTCACCAGCACGAAATAGTGCCCGGTGATGCGGAAGCGAAAACAGGGATAGCCGACGATCAGCGCCAGCGCGCCGGCCGCGACCATGCCGATGGGGATGCCGATCCAGGGCGACCAGCCCAGGTGATTCCAGAGTAGTGCGGTGACATAGGCGCCGATCCCCATGAACCCGCCATGGCCGAGCGAGACGAGGCCGAACCGCCCCATCATCGACCAGGACGTATAGGCGAACGACCAGATCAGGATCAGCACCAGGATGTGCAGATGATAGGGATCGCGATAGACGAAAGGCAGCGCGACCAGCGCCGCCAATCCGATCCCCCAAGCTGCAAGCCGTCTCCGCCCCATCATCGGCGCCTCGCGAGCAGGCCCGCGGGCCGGATGAACATCATGACGATGAAGAACGCGAAGGCGAGCACATAGCCCCATTCGAGATCGGAGAACAGGCCGCCGAGCGAGATGATCTCGGCGAACACGAAGGCGGCGATGAAGCCGCCGATGAAATTGCCGAGGCCCCCGAGCACGCAGATCAGGAAGGTGATCGGACCGAACGACAGGCCGACGAAGGGATGCACGTCATATTGCAGAACCAACAGGCAGGCGGCGAGCCCGGCCAGCCCCCCGCCGATCGCGGAGGTGATGATATAGATCCGCTTCGTGTCGACGCCCATCAGCGCCATGATCTGCCGGTCCTGCGAGATCGCGCGGATCGCGGTGCCGGTGAAGGTCCGTGTCATGAACAGATAGACCGCGACCATGCCGACCAGCGCAGCCAGGAAGGACAGAAGTCGTGCGTAGCTGAAATTCATGTCGCCGAAGGCGAGCACCGGCAGGCGGATGCCGAGGTTGCGGAAGTCGATGCCGAAGGCGACGGTGGCAAAGCTCTGCAGCACGAACAGCACCCCGCCGGTCGCCAGCAACTGGTTGATCGGCGGCGCGGTGAGGAGCGGCGCGATCACGAGGTAATGTAGCGCCGCGCCGAGCACCGCGACCAGCAGGATGGTGAGCGGCGCGGCGACGAAATAGCTGATGCCGTAATACTGCACCAGGAAGTACATGGCGTACATGCCGATCATCACCAGCTCTGCGTAGCAGATCCAGGTCACGTCGATGACGCCGAAGATCAAATTGAGCCCGAGCGCGAGCAACGCCAGCACGCCGCCGAGCAGGATGCCGTTGATCACGGCCTCCAGCAGGTAGATGTCGAAAATGTCCAGAAATGCTTGCATGCCTGCATGAACCTCACACCCCGAGATACGCTTCCTTGACCGTGTCGCTCGCCAGCATCTCGGCCGAGGTGCCTGAGGACCTGATCGTACCCGCCTCGATCAGATAGGCGCGATCGACCACTTTCAGCACCTGCTGCACATTCTGCTCGACGATCAGCACGGTCAGCCCGCTGGCGCGGATCCGCTTCACCAGCTCGAACACCTGCTGCACCACGACCGGCGCGAGCCCCGCCGACGGCTCGTCGAGCAGCAGCAGCTTTGGATTCGACATCAGCGCGCGGCCGATCGCGCACATCTGCTGCTCGCCGCCGGACATGGTGCCCGCCATCTGGTGGCGGCGCTCCTTCAGGCGCGGAAACAGCTCGAACACCACGTCCAGCCGCTCGGCATAGTGGCCGCGCGCCTCCTGCATGAAGGCGCCCATCTTGAGATTGTCGTCGACCGAGAGCTGCGGAAACAGCCGCCGGTTCTCCGGCACATGCGCGATCCCGAGGCTGACGATCTTGTGCGGCGGCGTGGCCACGACGTCGACGGCTTCCATTCTGATCGAGCCGCGCGAGGGGCGGATCAGGCCGGAGATGACGCGCATCAGGGTGGTCTTGCCGGCCCCGTTGGGACCGATGACGCCGACGGCCTCACCCGCCCTCACGTCGAGATCGACGTCGAACAGTGCCTGGAAGGTACCATAGCCGGCATTGACGCCGCGGAGCTCCAACATCACTGCACCCCCGCGCGGCGGCGCGCTGCGGCGGCCGCGGCCTGCGTGGTCTCGGCATCGGTGCCGAGATAGACCTCGATGACGCGGGGATCGCCGGCAACGGCACTCGGCAAACCTTCCGAGATCTTCTCGCCGTGATCGAGCACCATGACGCGATCGACGACGCGCATCAGCACGCCCATGATGTGCTCGACCCAGATGATGGTGATGCCGAGCTCGTCGCGGATGTTGCGCAGCATGTCGGCCGCCTGACCCATCTCGGCCTCGTCGAGGCCGCCGAGGCTCTCATCGGCCAGCAGAAGTTTTGGCGCGGTGGCGAGCGCTTTCGCCAGTTCGAGCTTTTTCAGGCCGGCTGCGCCGAGGCCGTCGACGCTGGCATGCCGATCGGTCGGCAAGCCGACCATCGCCAACGATCTTTCGGCCGCCTCCTCGGCCCTGGCACGGCTGTGGCGGCCCTGGCCGTAGAATCCGGCGAGCGCGACGTTCTCGAAGATCGTCAGGCGGCGGAATGGCCGCGGGATCTGGAAGGTGCGACCGATGCCGCTGTTGATGATCCGGTGCGGCGGAAGGCCCGCGATCTCGAAGCCGTCGAACAGGATCGAACCGGACGTCGGCGCCAGCGTGCCCGAGAGCATATTGAAGATCGTGCTCTTGCCCGAACCGTTGGGGCCGATCAGGCCGAGGATCTCGCCCTGGTCGACTTTGAACGACACATTGTTGACGGCGGTGAAGCCACCAAACCGCTTCACCAGCCCGCTGACTTCCAGCACCGTCCCGCTCTCCTCTCTGCGCGCCCTGGCGCTACTGGTTGCTGTAGGTGGTGCCCTTCGGCAGCGGCAGCACGGCCTCGCGCTGCGCCTGACTCTTGGGCCACACCACGGAGGATTTGTCGTCGATATACTGGATCACGACCGGGAATGAGCGCTCGTTCTGCCCGGCCATCGGCGTGCCCTCGCCGTAAAACTTGACGCCGAATCCGAGCATGGTGCCTCCTTCGGGAATATCGGTGTCGAGCGCAGCCTTGCGCAGCGCATCCGGATCGACCCCGCCATACTTCTTGATCGCGCGCGGCAGCACGTCGTTCATGAACACATACGTGTTGGACGCACCGATGCCGACATGCGCCGAGCGGATGGCGACCCCGGGCCGGATTTTGTCGAACTCCTCGCCGACCATCTTGATCACCGGCGGGAGCTTGGGATCCATGGTCTTCTGGTTGGCAAGCCAGATCGAAATCGGGTCGGTGTTGAAGATGTAGGTGGCATCCACCCCCATGCCTTCCTTCAGCTTCTCATAGACGCCGTAACCCGCGCCGTGCCCCATCAGCGCGCCGAACTTCAGCCCCTGCTCGCGCGCCTGACGCAGCAACAGCGTGATATCGGGGTTGTAGCCGGTGTGGAAAATGACGTCGGGCTTGGCGCGCTTCAACTTGGTCACCAGCGCGGAGAGGTCAGGCGCGGTGGCCGAGTAGCCTTCCTTCATCACGACGTTGAATCCCGCCTTCTTCGCGCCGGCCTCGTTGCCCCTGGACACGTCGACGCCATAGGCGCCGTCTTCGTGAATGATGGCGACGCGCAGATCCTTCGGCTCCTTGTCGAACTTCGCCTTGGCATTCTGCGCGATGAAATCCATGGTCATCATGCCGAACTGGTCGCCGCTCGCCTGCGGGCGGAAGACATATTTGTAACCCTTCTCGTTGAACACGGCCGACGAGATGCAAGTCGTCATCCACATGAACTTCTTGAGCTGCTCGACGCGGGCCGCGACCGGCACACATTGCGCCGAGGAGAAGAAGCCGAGCACCATGTCGACCTTTTCCTGCTCGAGCAGGCGGACGGATTCGTTGATCGCGATGTCGGGCTTGCTTTGCGCATCGGCATAGACCGCTTCGATCTTGTAACCCTCGACGCCGGTCCTGGCGAAATGGTCGAGAATGATCTTTGCGCCGATATAGCCGAGTTCAGAGCCACCGCCGGCGAGAGGCCCGGTCAAATCGAAAACGACGCCGATCTTAATCTTCTTCTCTTTGCCTTGATCCTGAGCCTGGGCGGACGCCGCCAAGCCCGTCGCTGATATCGCGACCAACAGCCCACGTACCAAACGGGCAGCCCTGCGCACGCGCATCAAAACCTCCCCTGGACGATTGTGCATTGCATTCTTTTTGGTTTTATATTTTCGCCCATCACATGGGCTGAGCGCAGCGATGTCAAGCCTCGCGCATCAGCGCAACGCGAACTGCTGCTCGACGAAGGCCGTGACAAATCGCGGCATGGACGGCGTGAGATCGCTCACCCCGCGCACGAGATGAATGGCCGAGAGCTCTGGCTCGGCCTCGTCCGCCAGATTGGCTTCGATCCGCGCACGCGCCACATCACCCGGCATGTCCAGGTTGACGATTTGCAACATCGCAATCGTCGGGCCGGTGACGACGCAGTGCCAGTCCGGCTCGACCCGATAGTCGGCGGCGGTCAGGCCGGTCTCTTCCTCGAGTTCGCGGATCACGCTGCCGGGAATGTCCAGCGTGTGGCCCCTGACGTCTTCGAGATCGGGCGTACCGGACGGGAAATAAATCCGGCCCGCATTGGCGGTGTGCTGCGCCATCTCACCCATGACGAAGGCGCCGTCGGAGGCGCGCAACGCGCCCATGCCAAAACCGTTGAACACGGCCTTGTCGGGAAAACCCCAATCGCGCCAGGCGAGGAAGCTCGCGAAATCGGTCTCGAAATAGGTCGCAGAAAGATGCCCGTCCGCGAACGTTGCATCACGCCCGAGCAGGACGCGACCGTTCCAGATCTTTGGCCGCTCGCGCTGCTTCTCGGCGAAATGCGTGGCGATCTCGGCGCGCCGCTCCTCCGCGAACGCCCAGACGATCGGCCGCACGGCAAGTTCAAGCGTCGTGACGCGATGAATGATTGGTGACGTCATGACGCCTGATGACCACGCCTTCGCGTCAGTTATTTGACGCTTCCCGTGGTCTTCTTGGCCTGCTCGACATACTTGTTGGTGAAGGTCTTGCTGACGTCGATCTTGGCGTTGGCGACCTCGGGCGATCCAACGCTGAACACCGCGAGCACGGCGTCGGCGCCCTTCGGGTCCATCTTGCCGGTCTCGGAGAACATTGGGATCGTGTTCTTCAGTGCCGCGAGATAGAGGTCCTTGTTCTTGCCAACCGTCTCCTCCGGCATCTTCGCCATGATCTCCTCGGGCGAGTGCGAGTGGATCCAGGCGAGCGTGCCCAGGATCGCGTTGGTCAGCGCCTGCGTCTCCTTCTCGTGGCCGGCGACCCAGGCCGCGGTCGAGTACAGCGCGCCGCCCGGATATTCGCCGCCGAACGTCTCAAGCGTATCCTTTTGCGTGCGGGTGTCCGAGAGGATGCGCAGATCCTTGTGGCTGCCCTGGAGCACGGTCACGGAGGGATCGAGCATCACGGCCGCATCGATCTGGCCCTGCTCCATGGCGGCGACCGCAGTGGCGCCGAGGCCAACGCCGATCACGGCGGTGCTGGCGGGATCGACGCCATTCTTCTTCAGCATATACTTCAGGAAGAAGTCAGTGGAGGAGCCGGGCGCGCTGACGCCGACCTTCTTGCCGGCGAGGTCCTTGATCGACTTGATCTCGTTGGTGTGCGACGGCGAAACCACCAGCACGAGGCCGGGATAACGGTCATAGACCACGAAGGCCTGAAGCTCCTGCTTCTTGGCCGCGAGGTTGACGCAATGGTCGAAATAGCCGGAGACCACGTCGGCGCTGCCGCCGAGCACGGCCTTGAGCGCGTCCGAGCCGCCCTTGAGGTCCACGAGCTCAACGTCGAGACCCGCCTTGTCGTATTCGCCGAGCTGCTTTGCCAGCACCGTCGGCAAATAGCACAAACAGGAGCCGCCGCCGATCGCGATCGTGACCTTGCTTTGCGCCGCGGCAAGACCGGTGGTGAGCGTCAGCGCGAGCAGCGCGCCCGCGAGCCTGGCTATCGTGTTCTTCATTGGTTTCCTCCGTTCGGCTGGCGGCACCATAAAGCAGCCGGGCTGGCTTGAGAAGCAGGACCGAAGGCGCTGGCCATCGGCCTTTCGGCGCAATAGCATGAAGCCCACAAGAACAATTCTTGATGGGGAGGATCATCCATGAATCGCCTTGCAATCGGACTGTCGATCGCCACCGCTTTTGCCGCCGGATGCGGCGCAACCCACCTGCTGCGGCCGGCGCTGGCCGCGGAGAACATCACTCCGCAGATCATCCACACCGGCGAGATGGAGGGCGACGCGCTGGGGAACGCCAACGCCGTCGGCTACCGCTCCAAGACGTTCGCAAGCGCCGATGGCGCCACCATCTCGATCCAGGTCGGCAATGTGCCCAAGCACATGCATCCCAACACCAACGAGATCCAGTACATTTTAGAGGGCACCGGCACGATCTGGTTCGGTGACAAGGAAGTCACGGTGAAGCCGGGCGACCTCGTCATCATCCCGAAGGGGACGCCGCATGGCGGCACCAAGCCGATCAGCGGACAGGTCAAGGCGATCGCGATCAAGACGCCGCCGCAGGCGCCCGATGACACCAAGCTGCTGGACTGATCGATCCGGGGCTCGCGCGTTGCGCGGGCCCCTTGCGGCCTAGCCGCGTCCGTCCACGGTCGGGCGCCACACCAGCAGTCTCCGCTCCACCAACGTCACGCCAAAGTCGATCAGGATGACGAAGGCCGACAGCACGAACATGCCGGCGAAGACGCCGGCGACGTCGAATATGCCCTCGGCCTGCTGAATGAGGTAGCCGAGCCCCGCCGCCGATCCCAGATACTCGCCGACGACGGCACCGACCACGGCAAAACCGACCGACGTGTGCAGCGAGGAGAACATCCACGACAGCGCCGAAGGCCAATAGACGTGCTGCATCAGCTGCCGCTCGCTCATGCCGAGCATGCGGCCGTTGTCCAGCACGGTGCGGCTGACCTCCTTGACGCCCTGATAGACGTTGAAGAACACGATGAAGAACACCAGCGTCACGCCGAGCGCGACCTTGGACCAGATGCCCAGCCCAAGCCACAGCGCGAAGATCGGCGCCAGCACCACACGCGGCAGAGCGTTGACCATCTTGACGTAGGGATCGAACACCGCGGCGACCAGCGGCTGGCGCGCGAACCAGAAGCCGATCAGCACACCGCCGGCCGATCCGATCACGAAGGCCAGGATCGATTCCGTCAGCGTGATGCCGAGATGCTTCCAGATCACACCGGACGAGAACCATTTGACGATCTGGGCGAAGACATCGACCGGATTGGAGAAGAAGAACGGCGGCAGCAGGATCTTGCCGAACACGGGCACGGTCGACAGCAATTGCCACAGCGCGAGGCAGACCACCGCGACCAGCACTTGCAGCGTAAGCAGCGTGACGCGCGACATCAGACCGCCTCCGCCGCTTGCGTGGACTGCGCATAGCCCTTCATGACCTCGTCCTTGAGCACGCTCCAGATCTCGCGATGAAGCGCATGGAATTCCTTGTCCAGCCGCACTTCGAAAATGTCGCGCGGGCGCGGCAGGCTCACGCGCCAGTCGCCGATGATGCGGGAGGACGGCCCCGCCGACATGATCACGACGCGGTCGGCGAGCGCGATCGCCTCTTCCAGATCATGGGTGACGAACAGCACGGCCTTGCGGTCAGCGTTCCAGAGGTCGAGCAACAGGTTGCCCATCACCTGCCGGGTCTGTGCATCCAGCGGTCCGAACGGCTCATCCATCAGCAGGATCTTTGGATCGCGGATCAGCACCTGCGCCAGCGCCACGCGCTTGCGCTGGCCGCCCGAGAGCATGTGCGGATAGCGGTTGGCGAAGGCACCCAAGCCGACCGAGGTCAGCCATTTCTGCGCCCGCGGCAGTGCCTCGCTGCGCGGCGTGCCGCTGACTTCGAGCCCGATCGCGACGTTGTCGAGCGCGGTCTTCCAGGGGAACAGCGCATCGGCCTGGAACAGGTAGCCGGCGTCCCGGTTCAGCCCGGCAAGTGGCTGGTCGAATATCCTGACGCTCCCCGCAGCCGGCTTCAGCAGCCCGGCCGCGACGTTGAGCAGTGTTGATTTCCCGCAGCCGGTCGGGCCGACGATGGCGACGAACTCGCCCTGCGCCACCGTCAGATGCGCCTTCTCCACCGCCGTATAGACCCGCCCGTCCCCCAACTGGAACGCGACCTTGGCATCTTCCAGCGCCACTGCCGTAGGCGTTATCATATGCTTCCTCCGAACTTGGCCCGATGCCTTAGCCGCTCGCGCGACCAAGTTCAATCAAGCCGCCAAGCGTGCTACGCATGGGCCTTGTCATCACCTCCCTTCCCCCCTCCCTTCCCTGGGGCGGGTCAGCGCAGTGAGCCCCGCCCGATGCCGTCCAGGCCGATGATTGGCTATGCCCACGTCACCAAGAGCTTCGGCGCGCTCAAGGCCGTGGACGATGTGTCACTCGACATCGCCGAAGGCGAATTTGTAGCCGTCGTCGGCGGCTCGGGTTCGGGCAAGACGACGCTGCTGCGGCTCGCCAACCGCCTGATCGAGGCGGATGGGGGCACGATCACGGTCGAGGGCGACGACGTGCAATCCGTCGATCCGGTCGCGCTGCGGCGCCGCATCGGCTACGTTTTCCAGAGCGGCGGACTGTTCCCGCATCTGAGCGTCGCCGACAATATCGGGATCACGCCGAAGCTGCTCGGCGTCTCGGCAGCGGATATCGCAACACGGGTCGATGAGTTGCTCGAGCTCGTGCAGCTCGACCGGGCCGCCCATCGCGGGCGGTTGCCGGATGCGCTCTCGGGCGGCCAGCGCCAGCGTGTCGGCGTGGCGCGGGCGCTTGCGGCAAGGCCCCGCATCGTGCTGATGGATGAGCCATTCGGCGCGCTCGATCCCCTTACCCGCGATGCGCTCGGCGACGATTTTCGCGAGCTGCACCGCAAGCTCGGCCTGACCACCGTGATGATCACCCACGACATGACGGAAGCGATCCTGCTCGCCGACCGCATCGCGGTGATGCGCAGCGGGAAGCTGCTGGCGCAGGGCACGCCAGTGGAGCTCTCGAAAAGCAGCGACGCCTACGTGCTGGAGCTGCTGCGGACGCCGCGACGCCAGGTCGAGCGATTGAACGCGCTCCTGCTAAAGGGCGGGGCGGCATGAGCCTTTTCACGGATCCGCGTTGGGGCGAAGCGCTGGCGCATTTGCCCGACTATCTCGGCAACCACGTGCGGGTGAGTCTCGCCGCGCTTGCGCTCGGCCTGATCGTCAGCCTGCCGCTGGCGATTCTGACGCGCAACCGTCCCACGCCGCGCGCTGTGCTGCTCGCGCTCGCCAGCATCGTGCAGACGGTGCCCGGGCTGGCGCTGCTCGCGCTGTTCTATCCGCTCCTGCTGCTCGCGGCCTCCGTGGCGCTGGCCTGGTTCGGCGTCTCCTTCTCCGCTTTCGGCTTCCTGCCGGCGATGCTGGCGCTGGCGCTCTATTCGATGCTGCCGGTGCTGCGCAATGGCATCACCGGCCTCAACGGCATCGATCCCGCGCTGATAGAGGCTGCCAAAGGCGTCGGAATGACCGCGCGGCAGTCGCTGGTGATGGTCGAACTGCCGCTGGCGCTGCCGGTCATGATGGCGGGGATCCGCACCGCCGCGGTGTGGGTGATCGGCACCGCGACGCTGTCGACCCCGATCGGGCAGACCAGCCTCGGCAATTACATCTTTGCCGGGCTCCAGACCCAGAACTGGGTGTTCGTGCTGTTCGGCTGCTTTGCCTCGGCCCTGCTGGCGCTCGCCGTCGATCAACTGCTCGGCCTGATCGAGAGCGGCCTGCGCTGGCGCAGCCGCGTGCGTGCGGCGCTTGGCGCGGCCGGGATCGCGGCACTGGTCGCCGCAACATTGGTGCCGACGATGGGGCGCTCGTCACAGAACTATGTCGTCGGCGCCAAGACGTTCGCCGAGCAGTATGTGCTGTCGGCGCTGATGCGGGACCGGCTTCAGGCCGCCGGTCTCTCCGCCGTCGCACGATCCGGTCTCGGCTCAAGCGTGATCTTCGAGGCGTTGAAAGCCGGCGATATCGATCTCTACGTCGATTATTCCGGCACGCTCTGGGCCAATCAGCTTCACCGCACGGACATCAAGCCGCGCGCGGAGCTGTTGGCGGAGCTGCAGACAACGCTTGCGAAGGAGAACATCACCCTGCTCGGCGAGCTCGGTTTCGAGAACGCCTATGCGCTGGTGATCCCGAAGAAGCGCGCGGAGGCGCTTGGCATCCGCACCATCGCCGATCTCGCCGCGCATGCTTCGACCCTGTCGATCGCCGGCGACTATGAGTTTTTCTCGCGACCCGAATGGGCGGCGCTGCAAAAAGCCTATGGCCTCTCGTTCCGCGCCCAGCGCCAGATGCAGCCGGACTTCATGTATGCGGCCGTCGCCAGCGGCGAGGTCGATGTCATCGCCGGCTACACCAGCGACGGGTTGATCGCAAAATACGATCTCGTTGCGCTCGACGATCCCAGCCACGCGATCCCGCCCTACGATGCGATCCTGTTGCTGGCCCCAAAGCGCGCCGGCGACGAACGGCTGCGGGCCGCGGTGAAGCCGCTGCTCGGCAAGATCGACATCGCGACCATGCGCGAAGCTAATTTGCGCGCCGCCGGCAATGACGCGAATTCGTCGCCGGATGCAGTGGCGAAATGGCTATGGGAGAAGGTGGGTGGGCGGTAGCCGCGCCATTCGTTCAACGTCGTCCTGGCCTTCGCCAGGACGACGTTGGAGAGACGCTACAGCCCCCTGATCATCCCCGCATCGATCAGCAGCCGGTTCAGCCGGCGCGCTTCGGCCCCGTCCTTGCAGCCGTAGAAGATGCCCTTGCAGCGGAGCATGATCTCCTTCTGCTCGGCGAAGGACGGATCGAGCGGGATGCCGGCGGCTTCCTGGATGACCAGCGGCAGATACGGGCCGTCGACCGTGTCCATCACGGCCTCGCTTTTCACCGGCTCGAAATTGACGGCGTCGATCGCGTAGTAAGTCGCGTAGAGACGTGGGTCGTAGGCGTCGAGCTTCTTGCCGAGAGCGCCCTCGTCGAGCCCGGGCTCGAGGATACCGGGCGCGAATTCCGGCTGATGATCGCCGTAGCGCACGATCAGGAAGGGTTCGCCGGGAAATTTCTTCTTCAAGCCCGCGAGGAAAGCGTTGTACTGCTCGGCGCTCATCGCCTGCCGCCGCAGGTACTCGTCGATGGACGGCACATTGCCCGGTGCGCGCCAGTTCGGCAGCAGATCCGGGCGGAAGCGCGTCTCCCAGGGGAAATGATTGGCGCCGAGATAGATGAAGGTGAACAGCGGCTTGTTCGGCGTCCGCTCGCCGATCAGCCGGAGCGCCTTGTCGTAGAAGAAGCTATCCGGCTCGACATCCTTGGCGCCGAGATCCTTGGAGTCGAGGAAGCGTTCGATGCCGGTCGTCACCTGAAAGCTGCGCGCGGCCATGAAGCCGCCATAGGCGGGGTAGAGCGACATCGTGTCGTAGCCGCAGCGGCGCAGCGCCAGCGGCAGGCCGCGCTCGACACGGCCTGTTGCAATGCGCGTCACGAAATAGGCGAAGCGGCCGAACGAGCGCGACGACAACCCCGCGAGCACGTTGTATTCGGTGAACCAGCTCGGCCCGCCATTGCTCTCGGCCAGGAACGCGCGCTCCTTGCCGTCCCAGGATTTGAAATGGCTGCCGTAGCCGGCCGGCACCTTGATGCCCTGCGCGGCGCGGATGTCGAAGCTCGATTCATCATGGACCATGATGATGTTCGGCCGCCGGCCGGCAGGATGGCAGGCATCGACCAGCGGCATGTTGAGCCGTTCGTTGGTCGAAGCGGCCGACTCCATGAAGCCGTAATGCGCGAAGTCGGAGACCGCGCTGACGCCGGAGCGGAAGAACTTCGAGAGATAGCCGTCGTCGTAATAGCCGCGCCAAGCCTCGTCCGGATGGTAGAGCGAATAGCCGACCAGCGCGGCGAGGCAGGCGAGCATCGAGGCGAGCGCCGGTAGCCTACGGATGCGGAATGGGTCGAGCCACCACAGCGCATACATCAGCGGCAGCGTGACCAGGCCGGCCCCGATCACCGACCAGCGCAAATTCGGGAAGATCGTGAACAGGAACGCCACCGTGTCGCGGTCGATCATCATCAGGTCGATGAAGTTGGCCGTCATCTGCACGACGTCGTGCTTCAGCCGTGACAGCAGCACCAGCACCACGACCATAGTCAGCGACAGCGCACCCGAGAGCGCCGGCCGCCGCAGCAGCGCGATCCAGAAGAAGTTGAGGATGCCCCAGGCCAGCACGAAGGAGAGCCGTGCGCCGAAATCCGTCTCGGTCTCGTACATCAGGACGAGCGCCGCGAGATGCGGCGCTGCAACCGCGAGCAGCCGCCAGATGCCGAGCGCAGCGACGCTTGCCAGCACGGCGGTCGTGGCAGAAGGACCTGGATTGGGCGCGGACGCCATCGACGACACGCAACTGCTGGTCCGGCACGGTGATGCCGAGCCGGCTGACCGGGCCTGCGGCGTTCGGCGCAGCCGGAAGGCCTGCACCGTGTCATAAAACTGTAATTGAAAGGTCACGGACAAGCAACGCGTGTCGCGGTCCGACCTTCGCTTAATGTTAGCGGAAGCCGATCGGTCTCCGGGCCCAATTCGTCCCTAGGGCAAATCCCGCAGTGCAGAACCGACTTGCCGTCTAGTCGAGGCCTTCGACGCTGACCAGGCGGGCAGAACTGCAAGCGTCCCGGACCGCTTTGAGTCCCTGGTAGGTCGCGCCTGTGTAAAATGCCTCCCAGGCTGCGACGGATGGGAATTCCAGCAGAACGATCCTGCGGGGCTGCCAGTCTCCCTCGTAGACCTTGTGGGCGCCCCCTCGCGCCAGATATCGAGCTCCAGCGGCCTCCAGGGCGGGCTTCACGCCCAACATGAAGCTTTGGTACTGCTGCAAATCCCTGATCTCGACGTCGAAAATCACATAAGCCGGCATCTCAAGACGCTCCCACGATCGGAAATTGATCACCTGTCCGGCAATGGTCTCACCTCGGAGGCTCAGCCCTGCGGCAGCAGCCCGAGCCGCTTGGCGATGATGCGGTCGACCACACGCTTGGGCAGCGTGGCCGTCATCAAATGCCGCATCCGGTCCGGCGTGATCTGGTAGCGAACCTTGGGCCTCTCGGCGGTGAGCGCCTCGAAAACGACCTCGGCAATCCGCTCGGCCGGCAGCCCGGTCTCGCCGAGCTTCATCATGAACGCCATGACCTTGTTCAGCGCCGGCAGATAAGGCGAGTTCTGGTAGACCGAAAGATCGATCTGCTCGGCCTTGCTCCAGATCGGCGTCTTGACGGCGCCGGGTGCGACGATAATGACGTCGATGCCAAACAGCATCAATTCGCGGCGCAAGCTCTCCGACAGACCTTCGATGGCATGCTTGGACGTGCAGTAAGGCGCCGACAACGGATTGCCGTTCTTGCCCGCGACCGAGCTGATCATCACGATCCGGCCCTTCGGTCCCTCCAGCGACGGGTCGGCGCCCAGCAGCGGCCCAAAGGCCTGCGTCGCGATGACCGGGCCGATGACGTTGATCTCCATCTGCCGGCGAAAGTCGTCGACCGACAATTCGAGCACGGGACCGGCGACCGCGACGCCGGCGTTGTTGACGAGACCGGCCAGCGTCTCGCCGCCCAGCGCCTCGCGGACTTTTCGCGCAGCCGCGAGGACCGCCGCCTCGTCGGTGACGTCGAACAGCAGCGCCGTGAAGTTCGTACCGAATTCACCCATGAGCCGATCCGCATCGGCCTGCTTGCGGACACTACCGAAAACACGATAGCCGCGCCCGATCAGAAACTTCGCAATGGCCCAGCCGATGCCAGTGGACGCGCCGGTGACGACGACGGATCGCATGATCTTCCTCCCCAAGAGCTCCCGCGATCATGCAGGCGAAAGGTGCCGGGGCGCAATGCCGTCCACCGCTCAAGGAGACGCCGCGGGTGTCAGTTCTTAAGTTGAAGCGAGGTGCGAACCTCGCGACGTGCGATTGATTGCATCCTGAAGGTATGGATGAAGAGCCGAATCCTTGACCCTGAAGACGCTGGGCTTTTGAGGATCGGGAGCTTCTGAGAAATTCCGAAAACAACGCGAGACCAAGAATGTGGTTTAAGCGTCAGTTCTTCATGCTCAGGGAGCACTTCAGCTCGCGAAGAATTTGAATGAAGCAGCAATGCTTCGCGCGAGACGAAAAGAGCGAGACCGCTGGTTGCGATCTCGCTCGAATATAATCGCGAAGATTTAAGAATTGGTTTGGCGAGCGAAGCTTGTGTTTTCGCTCGCGTGTCCGGATGCGGCGCAACCGATACGCCGCATCCGAACGGCCGCTTAGTTCTTCGACTTGTCGACCAGCGCGCCCTTCTTGATCCAGGGCATCATGTCGCGCAGCTTGGCGCCGACTTCCTCGATCGGGTGCTCGGCGAGCTTGGCGCGGGTCGCCTTGAACGAGGTCTGGTTGACCTTGTTCTCGAGCATCCAGTCGCGGGCGAACTTGCCGGACTGGATGTCGTTCAGAACCCGCTTCATCTCCTTCTTGGTCTCGTCGGTGACGATGCGCGGGCCGGTGACGTACTCACCGTACTCCGCGGTGTTGGAGATCGAGTAGTTCATGTTGGCGATGCCGCCTTCATAGATCAGGTCGACGATCAGCTTCACTTCGTGCAGGCACTCGAAATAGGCCATCTCCGGGGCGTAGCCGGCTTCGACCAGCGTCTCGTAGCCGCCCTTGATCAGCTCGACCAGGCCGCCGCAGAGCACGACCTGCTCGCCGAACAGGTCGGTCTCGCATTCTTCCTTGAAAGTGGTCTCGATGATGCCGGCACGGCCGCCGCCGACGGCGGAGGCGTAGGACAGGCCGAGGTCGTGGGCGTTACCCGAGACGTCCTTGGCGATCGCGATCAGGCAGGGCACGCCGCCGCCACGCTGGTATTCCGAACGCACCGTGTGGCCGGGGCCCTTCGGCGCGATCATCAGAACGTCGAGATCGGCGCGCGGGTCGAGCAGGTTGAAGTGGACGTTGAGACCGTGCGCGAAGACGAGGGCGGCGCCCTTCTTCATGTTGTCGTGCAGTTGCTCGCGGTAAATGTCGCCCTGGAGCTCGTCCGGGGTCAGCATCATGACCAGATCGGCCCATTTGGCGGCCTCGGCGACTTCCATCACCTTGAAGCCGGCAGCTTCCGCCTTCTTGGCCGAGGCCGAACCCTTGCGGAGCGCAATCGCCACGTCCTTGACGCCGGAATCCTTCAGGTTCAGCGCATGGGCGTGGCCCTGGCTGCCATAGCCGACGATGACGACCTTCTTGCCCTTGATCAGGTTCAGGTCGGCGTCGCGATCGTAATAAACACGCATGGTCGTTTCCTCGTTCAGGGGCCGGAATCGGCCGTTGGTCAGGTCTTGTCGGTCAGGTCTCGGACGGTGAAATTTGCGGATTTCGGGGGCTGTCTAGAGCATTTTCGGCCCCCTGGGAAACCCGTTTCTGCATGGAAAGCTGAGGCATCATGCATCCATAACGACGGGGTAGAGAGACGCCAGCAGCAGGATCGCCATCAGGATGTTGAAGGCGCGGACCAGCCGCTCGGAGGTCAACACCGGCCGTAGTGCAGTGCCGAACAGGACCCAGACCACGGTCGAGACCGCGCCGACGAGTAGGCTGACCAGGGTCTGGATCGCGATATTGATGGGGAATTGGGCAATCGCCGCGTAGGCGGTGATTGTGCCGATCACGATCACCCAGCCCTTGGCGTTGATCCACTGGAACATCGCCGCGCCCCAGAAGGTCATCGGGCCGCGGCCGGTCTCGCCGTCCGGCGTGGTCGGGCCGGACAAAGCAATCACGGCGGCAAGGTAAATCAGATAGACCGCGCCGGCGTATTTCAGGATGGTCTGAAGGATCGGATAGGCCAGAAACACTGTACCGAGCCCGAGACCCACGGCGGCGATCATGAAAGCAAAGCCGATGACGATACCGGCGATGTGGGGGATGGTGCGCCGAAAGCCGTAGGTCAGGCCCGAGGCCAGCAGCATGATGTTGTTCGGCCCGGGCGTGAAATACATCACGACCATAAAGGCGAGGAAGGCATAGAAGAGCGAATAGGCCATAGTCACCTCAAGCGGTCTTCGGCAGGACCTGCGGACGCTTCGCGAGCACCATCACCGCGATACCGCCGATCACGGTGAGCATGCCGGCGAGACGCAGCGGGCCGAACCGCTCGCCGAACACGATGCTGGACGCAGCCGAGCCGACGAACGGCACCAGCAGCGCGAACGGCACCACTTGCGCGGTGGGATAGTCACGCAGCAGCCGGCCCCACAGCCAATAGGCGATGCTGGTGGAGATGGCGCCGATCAACAGCAGGCAAATGAGGCCGGTGAGCGACATGTGGACCAGCGACTGCCAGGTCGGCGTCGGTCCGTTGACCACCAGCGTGAGCGCGAACAGCGGCACCGCGGTGGCGAGGCACAACCAGGCGAACAGATCGAACATCGGCACGCCGCGGGCGCCGCGCAGCAGGACATTGCCGACCGCAAAGCTGACCGGCGCGATCATCAGCACGGCGAAGGCACCGACGCTGAAATCATAGCCGACCGTGCCGCAGATCATCAAAAGGCCGATGGCTGCGATGACGATGCCCAGCGTCTGCACCGGCGTCGGCCGCTCACGGAATGCGATCGCGGCAAAGCCGATCGTGAACAGCGCCTGGCTCTGCACGACGACGCTGGTCAGCCCCACCGGCACGCCATGGGCGATGCCATAGGCCTGGCTCAGAAATTGGCCGAGAAAGAGCGTGAAGCTGATCGCGATCAGGAGCGACCAGGCGACTTTGGGCTTGCGGATGAATAGGCACGGCACCGCGGCAATGGTGAAGCGCATCGCCGTCATCAGCTCCGGCGAAAATTCGTCGAGCGCGATCCGGCTTGCCACGAAGGCAAGCCCCCAGATGACCGCCACCAGGATGGCGATGAGGATGTCGGCCGGCTTCATTGTCGTTCCCGGTTCTGCCCTGTCGTGCAGCCCTGTTTGTTGTTCTGGTCGAGCCTTGCTCGCCGGCCGTTACGTCGAGGAATTGGGTTTCCGCAGCAGATAGGTGCCGTGCATCGGGGCGTGGTAATCGGCCGAGACCAGCGTGAAGCCGACGTCGGTCAGCATCCGCTCCATGACCCAGCCGAAAGTGGAATACTCGTCGCGCATGTGGGTGACGACGCTTTCACGCGGGACATCGTGGTTCTTGATCTCAAAGTCGGCCCATTGGTCAACGTCGCGCTCGAGCGCATCGGGCATCGAGGCGTAGACGATGTCGCGCAAATAGAAAGTGGCACCGGGCTTGAGCGCGCGATAGATCCGCGACATGGCTACCGCCTTCCAGAAATCCGGCAGATGGTGCAGCGTGAACTCGCTGACGATCAGGTCATAGGATTCCGGCCGGTAGGCGAAGCTGAGCAGGCCGGCGGACTGCGTGCGCACGGGCGCCTTGCGCTCGCGCGCGTAGATCTCGGCGAGCGCCAGCATCGCGGGCGAGATGTCGATGGCATCGACCTCGGCGCCCATCAGCGCCGCCTCGGTCGCGAGCACGCCGTTGCCGCAACCGATATCGGCAATGCGCCAGCCGCGCTGGACGCCGAGCATTTTCAGCGCGGCGCGCGCCCGTAGATCGGCATCGTCATGACTGTCGTAGATCGAGGCCACTGCAGGCCCGATCCCTATCCGGTTCCGCTCGTTGTAATACCAGTCGCGCGCCAGCATGGCTCACATTCCTTCAGGCCCGCGACCAATCGCGGCAACACCGGTGCGCGACACTTCGACGAGGCCAAGCGGACGCATCAGGTCGATAAACTGATTGATCTTATCTGTATTGCCTGTGATCTCGAACACAAAGCTCTCGGTGGTGGCGTCGATCACGCGGGCGCGGAACGCGTCCGCCAGCCGCAGCGCCTCGACGCGATGCTCGCCCTGCCCGCGCACCTTGACCATCGCCAGCTCGCGCTCGATCGAGCGCTTGGTCAGCGTCATGTCGACGACGCGATAGACCGGGATCATGCGGTCGAGCTGATGCTTGATCTGCTCGATCACCATGGGCGTACCCGTGGTGACGATGGTGATGCGCGAGAGATGCTTCTGGCTCTCGGTCTCCGAGACCGTGAGGCTCTCGATATTGTAGCCGCGCCCCGAGAACAGGCCGATGACGCGCGCGAGCACGCCGGGCTCGTTCTGCACGAGCACCGAAAGCGTGTGCGTCTCGTTCGGGTCGTGGCGCTCCTCGATGAAATAGGCGGATGCGGGCTGGTTCATTGTCGTCCCCTTCATTCTCGTCGTTACGCCGTCGCCCGATGAGCGACCGGCGCATCCGTCCCGACCCAACCGCGGAACAGATCGAAATCGATATTGCCGCCGGACAGCACGAGACCGACGCGCTTGCCCGACAATGTTGTCTTTTCCTGAAGCGCCGCGGAGAGCGCGGCGGCGCCAGCGCCTTCGGCAAGGTTGTGCGTGTCGGTCCAGAGCGCATGGATCGCGAGCGCGATTTCATCGTCCGTCACCTGGACGATACGCGAGGCGCCCTTGAGGATGACCGCGAGCGCTTCCGGATCGGGAATCCGCGTCGCCATGCCGTCCGCGAGCGTGTTGCTGGTCTCGGTGGTCACCACCTGACCCGCCGCGAACGACAGCGCGTAGGACGGCGCCTCGGTCGACTGCACGCCCACGATCTCGGTCTTCAGGCCGAGCAGATCGCGCGCCATGATACAGCCGCAGATCCCCGAGCCTTGCCCGATCGGCACATAGAGGATGTCGAGATCGGGCGCGGCCCGGAACAATTCGAGCGCATAGGTCGCCACGCCCAGCACCAGGTCCGTATGGAACGACGGCACGATGTGCAGCCCGGCGAACTGCGCGTGGCGTCCGGCTTCCTCGCGTGCGGCCTGAAAGTCCTCGCCGTGCTCAACGAGTTCGGCGCCGAACGCCTTCATCGCGCGGTTCTTCTCGACCGAATTGCCGCGCGGCACATAGATCACGGCAGTTACGCCATGGCGGCTCGCCGCAAAGGCGAGGCTCTGGCCATGATTGCCGCGCGTCGCCGAGATGATGCCCGGAATGTTCGGCCGTTCGCGCTTCAGCCGATCGAGATAGACCAACCCGCCGCGCACCTTGAAGGCGCCCGCCGGCGTGTGATTCTCGTGCTTGACCACGACCTGCGTGCCGAGCCGCTCGGCGAGCAGCGGCCAGGCGTGCGCCGGCGTTGCCGGCACCGCCTGCCCCACGATCGCATGTGCGCGTTCGAGCTCGTTCAGGTCGAACATCACGCTCACACCAGCGCCTTACCGCCGGCGAACGCCTTCGCGGTGGCTTCGTCGTTGGCCTGCTCCGGCAACAGCATCTCGTTGTGCGCCTTGCCGGAGGGGATCATCGGGAAACAGTTTTCCAGCGACGCGACGCGGCAGTCGAACAGCACCGGGCGCTTGACCGAGATCATCTCCTGGATGGCTCCGTCGAGATCACCGGGCTTGTGCACCTGGAGGCCGACGCCGCCGTAGGCTTCCGCGAGCTTGACGAAGTCCGGCATCGCCTCCGAATAGGAATGCGACAGGCGGTTGCCATGGAGCAGCTGCTGCCACTGCCGCACCATGCCCATGTACTGGTTGTTCAGAATGAAGATCTTGATCGGCAGCTCGTACTGCACAGCCGTCGACATCTCCTGCATCGTCATCTGCACCGAGGCATCACCCGCGATGTCGATGACGAGGCTGTCGGGATGGGCAACCTGCACGCCAACCGCGGCCGGCAGGCCGTAGCCCATGGTGCCGAGACCGCCCGAGGTCATCCAGCGATGCGGCTCCTCGAAGCCGTAGAACTGCGCGGCCCACATCTGATGCTGGCCAACCTCGGTGGTGATGTAGGTGTCCTTGCCACGCGTCGCCTCGAACAGGCTCTGGATCGCATGCTGCGGCAGGATGACGTCGTTGCTCTTCCTGAAATAGAGCGAGTTGCGGGCGCGCCACTGCGCGATCTGCTGCCACCAGGCCTTGATGTCGGGCTTCTTCGCCTCCGCCTTGAACACCTGGAGAATGTCGCCGAGAATGTTGCCGCAGTCGCCGATGATCGGCACGTCGACGCGGATGTTCTTGTTGATCGAGGACGGGTCGATGTCGATGTGGATCTTCTTCGAGCCCGGCGAGAACGCATCGACGCGGCCGGTGATGCGGTCGTCGAAGCGCGCACCGACGCACAGCATGACGTCGCAATCATGCATGGTCATGTTGGCTTCGTAGGTGCCGTGCATGCCGAGCATGCCGAGCCAGCTCTTGCCCGAGGCGGGATATGCGCCGAGGCCCATCAGCGTGGAGGTGATCGGAAAGCCGGTGACCTCGACCAGCTCCCGCAGCAGCCTGGTGGCTTCAGGGCCGGAATTGATCACGCCGCCGCCGCTGTAGATTACGGGGCGCTTGGCGCCTGAGAGCAGCGCCACGGCCTTGCGGATCTGCGTCGCATCGCCCTTCACCCGCGGCGCGTAGGAGCGATGCACGTCGGATTTGCGCGGCGGATGATAGGTGCCGGTCGCGAACTGCACGTCCTTGGGCACGTCGACGAGCACCGGGCCCGGTCGACCCGTAGTCGCAACGTAAAACGCCTCGTGCAGCACCTTTGCGAGATCGTTGACGTCGCGCACCAGCCAATTGTGCTTGGTGCAGGGGCGCGTGATGCCGACGGTGTCGCATTCCTGGAACGCGTCGTTGCCGATCAGATGCGTCGGCACCTGGCCGGAGATGCAGACCAGCGGGATCGAGTCCATCAGCGCGTCGGTGAGCGGCGTCACCATGTTGGTGGCGCCGGGACCGGAGGTCACCAGGGCAACGCCGGGCCGGCCGGTCGAACGCGCATAGCCCTCGGCGGCGTGACCCGCACCCTGCTCGTGGCGGACCAGGATGTGCTGGACCTCGCTCTGCTGGAAGATCTCGTCGTAGATCGGGAGCACCGCGCCGCCGGGGTAGCCGAAAATGTCGGTCACGCCATGATCGATGAGCGCGCGGACGATCATCGCGGCGCCGGTCATCTGGTTCGGATCGTGGCTCTTGTCGCTCATTGGCTTGCTCCGGATGCGCTGTTGTCAGCGGCTTCGTTCGTGTCGGGTTTTCGGAAATAAAAAAGGCCCCGAAGAGGGCCCATGCACACCGCCTGTCATGTGGATGGCAGCTAGCCACCCCCGGCGGTGTGCCTGGGTACGACGGCGATAAGGAGTTTGGTAATAATGTTACGCATGGCAGGTGCCCGGCTTCCCAAAGGTTGCGCGAAACATAGCGGCCAGCGCCCCGATGTCAAGGCAATGCGGCCGTTCCCGCGCGATTTTGGCAGTGTAGCGGTGTTCCCGGGGTTGGGCGAGAGGTAAATTCGGGAGCCGAGGCACAAAAGCGTGTCAGCCTTGGTCCCGCGCCGCGTTCACGATCGCCGCCAGCCAGCCCCGAATCTCCCCCGGCTTCACCCACTCGAATTCGGGCAATTGGTGCCGGAACCAGGTGAACTGCCGCTTGGCGTAGTGGCGGGTGTCGGCGCGGCCGATGGTCGCCGCCTGCTCCAGGCTGAGCTCACCGCGCAGATGCCGGATTAGCGCCGGCACGCCATGAGCCTTCATCGCCGGCAGCAGCGGATCGAGGTTTCGGGCGGCGAGACGCACCGCCTCCTCTAGCGCGCCGGCACCCAACATGGCGTCGAAGCGGGCGTCGATGCGCGGATAGAGCTCGTCGCGCTCGGGCGCGAGGAACACCGCCCGAAAACTGTCCTTGGGCAAGAGCGGCGGCTGGCCCTCATGATGCCAGTCCAGCAGCGAACGGCCGGTGGCTTCGACCACTTCGAGCGCGCGCGCAATGCGCGTGCGATCGCGACGGTTCAAGCGCTCGGCCGCCCGCGGATCGGAGGCTGCGAGTTCGTCGTGCAGCGCTTCGACGCCGTTCCGCTCCAGCCGCGCCCGGACGTCCTCGCGCACCTCGAGAGGGATCGGTGGCACCACGGAAAGGCCCGCCGTGAGCGCCTTGAAATAGAGCCCGGTGCCGCCGATGAAGATCGGCAGGCGCCCTTCGGCTTTCGCCGCTTCGAGCGCCTTGGCCGCGTCGCCCACCCAGGCACCGGCTGAAAAATTCACGGCCGCATCGACATGGCCGTACAGGCGATGAGGCACCTGCGCCTCGTCGCCAAGGGTGGGGCGCGCGGTGATGATGCGGAGGTCACGGTAGACCTGCATGGAATCGGCATTGATCACGACCCCGCCCGCAGCGAGCGCAAGCTCGAGCGCCAGCGCCGACTTGCCGCTGGCGGTCGGGCCTGCGATAAGCACCGCCTTGCCAACATGCCTTCTGCCGACTTGCCCCTCGCTCACGAAAACCTCAAATGTCCCTCGTTGCCACGCTGATCTGCAACCCGAATAATCCCGCGCTCGACTCGACCATCGTCGACGGCGCCCGCGCCGTGCTGCCTCAGGCAGCTCCCGCGCACTGGCTGTTCGACGGGGTTGCAGTCGACATCCCATTCGGCGCCGACAGTAACCTCGAAGGCGACCGTCACGCCATCGAGCAGCGGCTCCGCGAGCTTCGCGGCGACCTGCCCATCGACATCGTGGTGCAGCCAGTCGGCTTCCGGCGCAAGAAGCTTTTTCTCGCCGACATGGATTCCACCATGATCGGTCAGGAATGCATCGACGAGCTCGCCGATTTCGTCGGGGTGAAGGCCCATGTGGCCGCCATCACCGAGCGCGCGATGCGCGGCGAGATCGAGTTCGAGCCGGCGCTGCGCGAGCGCGTCGCGCTGCTCAAGGACCTTCCCGCCAGTGCCGTCGACGAGGTGCTGGCCAAGCGCATTACGCTGACGCCGGGTGGCCGCGAACTGGTCGCGACCATGCGCGCCCATGGCGCCTATGCCTGCCTCGTCTCCGGCGGCTTCACGCTTTTCACCAGCGCGGTCGCCACCAGGATCGGTTTCCAGGAGAACCGCGCCAACGAGCTCGTCGTCCGCGACGGCAAGTTCACTGGCGAGGTGAAGGAGCCGATTTTGGGGCGCGCGGCAAAGCTCGCGACGCTGGTGGATCTGATGGAATCGTTCGATCTCGACGACATCGACTCGCTGGCGGTCGGCGACGGCGCCAATGATCTCGCGATGATCCAGGCGGCGGGGCTGGGCGTGGCGTATCACGCCAAGCCCGCGGTGGCCGCCGCTGCGGCGGCGCGGATCGATCATGGCGATCTCACCGCGCTGCTGTACGCGCAGGGGTATCGGCGCGAGGAGTTCGTGGAGGCGTAGCCTCCTCCTCTCCGCCGTCATGCCCGGGCTTGTCCCGGGCATCCACGTTACGCTCGTCCGCATGGCAAGGCGTGGACGGCCGGGTCAAGCCCGGCCATGACGAGAGGTGAAAGCGAGCGCTCTTACTGCACGCTCAGCGCGACAAAACGCAGCTCGCCGTCGGCGTTCGACACCAGCAGCAGCACCGATTTCTTGCCGTCCTTCTTGAGCTGGTCGACCCGTTTCTGGATGTCGGCGCCGCTGGAGACGGCCTCCTGCGCCACCTCGACAATGACGTCGCCGGCCGAGAGGCGCTTCTCGGCGGCATCCGAATTGGCGTCGACATTGGTGACGACCACGCCCTTGACGCTGTCCTTGATCTTGTAGCGCGCACGCAGGTCCTTGCTCAGCGCGGCGAGATCGAGGCCGAGCGCCTTCTGTGTCACGGTTTTTTCAGGCGGAGGCTCGTCGGTCTTCACCGCGGCCTGCACCTTGTCGGCATCCTGCAACCGGCCGAGCGTGACCTTCTTGGTTTCCTCCTGGCTCTTGCGGATGATGACGACGTCGACCTCCTTGCCGACCGCCGTGTCGGCGACCACGCGAGACAGATCCTTCGGGTCCTTGACGTCCTTGCCGTCGAACTTGACGACGACGTCGCCGGGCTCGATGCCGGCCGGTTTGGCCGGGCCCTTGTCGTCGACACCGGCAACCAGCGCGCCGCGCGGCGGCTTGATGTTGAGGCTCTCGGCGATCTCGTCGGTGACGCTCTGGATGCGCACGCCAAGCCAGCCGCGGCGCAATTCGCCGAACTGGCGGAGCTGGTCGACGACACCCGCCACCGTCTTCGACGGTACGGCGAAGCCGATGCCGATCGAGCCGCCGGACGGCGAGATGATCAGCGTGTTGACGCCGATGACGTCGCCATCGAGGTTGAACAGCGGACCGCCGGAATTTCCGCGGTTGATGGAGGCGTCGGTCTGAATGTAGCTGTCGTAGGGACCTGAGGAGATGTCACGGTTCTTCGCCGAAACGATACCGGCCGTCACGGTGCCGCCGAGGCTGAAAGGATTGCCGATCGCGACGACCCAGTCGCCGAGGCGCAGCTTGTCGGAATCACCGAACTTCACCGACACCAGCGGCTTCGACGGCTTGAACTTGAGCACGGCAAGGTCGGTCTTCTTGTCGACTCCGACCAGTTCGGCCTTGATCTTGGTCCCGTCGTTGAGAATGACGTTAATCTCATCGGCGTCCGCGATGACATGGTTGTTGGTGACGACGACGCCTGACGTGTCGATGATGAAGCCACTTCCGAGCGAGTTGGTCTTGCGCGGCGCCGGGCTGTTCTCGCCGCCCTTGCTGCCGCCGCCGGGACCCTTGCGGTTCTTGAAGAAGTCGTCGAAGAACTCCTCGAAGGGCGAACCGGGCGGCAGTTGCGGCATGGCATTGCTGCCGCCGCCCCCGCCCTTGGCTTCGACGGTCTGCGAGGTCGAGATGTTGACGACCGCGTCAATCACCTTCTCGGCGACGTCGGCGATGCCATCCGGTCCGCGCGCATAGGCCGGTGTGCCGAGTGCGCTGAAAGCGCCAACGGCGAGCGCGGCCAGCCCTAAGCGCAAACGGGTCGGGGCAATGGTGGCAGCGGTCATTGTGATCTCCAGGAAACAAGGATTCGACGTCAAGACTGCGCTCGAACGGGGGGACGGCGCAAGCGCGGACCTTAACGGGCCTCAAGACCCGGATAATAAGGCGAAAACCGGTCCCTCGCCTTCACTTTGGCGTTGGTGCGACGGCTAAATTGGACGTCGCATAACCCAGATCAGGACCAGGCCGGCCACGGCCGAACCAATGCCGACCGCCCGCAGGACGTTATCCGGCGTGGCCATCGCGCTTTTCATGGCCTTGCGCATCCAGGCCGGACTTGCCGCGAACATCAAGCCTTCCAGCACGAACAGGATGCCCAAACCGATGAGGAAGTCGGCGAACGCAATGGACCTCATCGGATTGGAACCTCCCGTTGTGCTGTTCTTGTCTGGACGAAGGGCGGCCAGACTTGCCGCCCTTGTCTCACTTACGGCTTCGCTGGCGTCGTGGTCGCCGTCTTGCCGGACGGGTTACCAAAGAACCGGAAGAAATCCGAGTCCGGGCGCAGCAGGAAGCGGGTGTCGTTCGCGCGCAGCCCGGTCTCATAGGCCGCCATCGAACGGTAGAAGGCGAAGAAATCCGCGTCCTGGCCGTAGGCTTCGGCGAACAGACGGTTGCGCTCGGCATCGCCGACGCCGCGCGTCTGCTCGGCCAGCGACCTTGCATCCGCCTCGATCACGGTCGCCTCGCGGTCGGCCTTGGAGCGGATCTCCTGGGCCTTCTGGCCGCCCTGCGCGCGGAACTCGGCGGCTTCGCGCTCGCGTTCCGTCTTCATGCGCTGATAGACCGCCTGGCTGTTCTGCTCCGGCAGATCGGCGCGGCGGATCCGGACGTCGACGACCTGGATGCCGTAGCCGTCGGCCTCGTGGTCGAGCTGATCGCGGATGCGCTGCATCAGCTTCTCGCGGTCGTCGCGGACCACGTTGATGAAGGTGACCTCGCCGAGCACGCGGCGCAGCGCAGCGTTCAAGAGCGTGGTGAGCTGGATGTTGGCGGCCTGGATCGAGCCGATGCTCTGATAGAAGCGGAGCGCGTCCTTGATGCGGTAACGCGCGAAGGCGTCGACCACGAGCCGCTTCTGGTCGGACGCGATCGCTTCCTGCGACGGGTTCTCCAGATCGAGGATGCGCTTGTCGATGTTGATCACCGAATTCCACGGCGCCTTGAAGTGCAGGCCGGGAGCGGTAACGACATCGACGGGCTTGCCGAACTGCAGCACGATGGTCTGCTCGGTCTGCGCCACCGTGAACAGGGACATGTAGCCCACGATCACGACGAGCAGGAGGCCGAGCAGCGTGACGATACCTGTGACCGGAGATCTCATCGGTTGCCTCCGGTCGTCTGCTGGCCGGTTGCAGGCGGCCGCTTGGCCGTCAACTCGCTGAGCGGCAGATAAGGCACGACGCCCTGGCCCGACTGGCCGCCGTCATAAATGAGCTTTTCCGAACCGCCGAGCACGCGCTCCATCGTCTCCAGATAAATCCGTTCACGCGTCACGTCGGGCGCCTTCTTGTATTCCTCGTAAACCTTCAGGAAGCGCGAGCTCTGGCCCTTGGCCTCGGCGACGGTCTGCTCCCTGTAGCCTTCGGCGGCCTGCATGATCTGCGCCGCACGCCCGCGTGCCTGCGGCACGACCTGGTTGGCATACGTCTGCGCCTCGTTCTGCAGCTGCTCGAGATTGGCGCGCGCCGCCTGGACGTCGCGGAAGGCGTCGATCACCTGCGCCGGCGGGTCGACCTTCTGCATCTGCACCTGGCTGATCTGAATGCCGGCGCCGTAGCTGTCCAGGGTCTTCTGGATTAGTTCCTGCACGCCTTGTTCGGTAACGTTGCGCGCGCCGGTCAGGATCGGCTGGATCTGCGAGCGGCCGATCACCTCGCGCATCGCGCTCTCGGCGACCGCCTTCACGGTGCCTTCGGGATTCTGGATGTTGAAGAGGAAATCGCCGACGCCGTTGGGCTTGATGCGCCAGAGCACGGTGAAGTCGACGTCGACGATGTTCTCGTCGCCGGTCAGCATCAGGCTCTCTTCCGGCACGTCACGAATGGAGCGGCCGCGCCGCGCCGGGTCGTCGATCAGCGTCATGCCGATGGAGATGGTGGAAACGCGCAAGGCCTTTGGCAGCAGCACGGTCTCGATTGGATAGGGCAGATGGTAGTTCAGGCCGGGCTCCACGGTGCGGACATGCTTGCCGAAGCGCAGCACGACGCCGAGCTCTTCGGACTGCACCCGGAAGAAGCCCGACAGCAGCCAGAACGCGACGATGAGCAGCACGATCAGCGTGATGCCGATGCCGGAGAAATAGCCACCCGGCATGATCTGCTGGAGGCGATCCTGGCCGCGCCGCAGAAGATCTTCCAGATCCGGCGGCCTTGGCCCGACCGGTTGCGGGCCGTTGCCCCATGGTCCCTTCGGACCCGAGCCCCATGGGCCACCGCCCTGATTCTTCCACGGCATTCGACGCTCTCCTCGGCAGGGTGAAATTGCCCCCGCCCGCTTTGTCCGGTCCGGCTTTATAGGGGACAGGCAGGTCCCTTACAACGCAGCCCTCGCCGCCCTCCGAGCTAAGCTTGGGGGCAGAAAAGTCAATGTTAACATTGGCAAATGCGGTTAATGGCCTGCCCGCCGACGATATGTCACATAGGAGTAGTCGGCGCTGTCGTGGGGTCCGGCAGGATGACGGATGCGTTCAACCTCATCCCACTCTGCCCTGTCGATGTCGAAATGCGTGTCGCCTTCGGGCCGGGCATGCACTTCGGTGATCTCGAGGCGATCGGCGCGATCGAGCCATTGCCGAAAGATTTCGGCGCCGCCAATCACGGCGATCTCGGCGACCGAACGCCGCAGGGCATCGCCGCGCGCGATGGCGTCTGCGGCGGCAGTCGATGTCGTCACGATGGCGCCGGCGGCGCGATAATCCGCATCGCGCGTGACGACGATGTTGGTGCGGCCGGGAAGCGGCCGGGGCAGGGATTCGAAGGTCCTGCGGCCCATGATCACGGGCTTGCCGATCGTGAGCGCCTTGAAGCGCGCCATGTCGGATTTCATTCGCCACGGCATTGCGTTGCCGGCCCCGATGACGCCGTTCTCCGCGATCGCGACGACGAAGACGATCTCCATCAGGTCGCGCTCCCGGCAAGCCGCGTCAGCGCCGGACCGGTGACGCGGCACAGCGTCCAGTCCTCCAGCATGATGGCACCGAGCGATTTGTAGAACGCGATCGACGGCGCGTTCCAGTCAAGCACCGCCCATTGCAGCCGCGACCAGCCGTTCTCGACGCATTCCCTGGCGAGGTGCACGAGCAGAGCCTTGCCGAGGCCCCTGCCCCGATGCGATGGCCGCACATACAAATCTTCGAGATAGATGCCGTGGCGGCCGCTGAACGTCGAAAAATTCGCAAACCACACCGCGAAGCCGACCGGCTCGCCGTTCCACTCGGCGAGAGCGCAATGGAGTTGCGGTCGTTCGCCGAACAGTGCGTCGGCGATGTCAGCCTCGGTCGCCTCGACCTCGTGCGAAAGTTTTTCGTACTCGGCGAGCTCGCGGATGAAAGCGAGAACCAGCCCGGCCTCACCGGGACGCACACGGCGGATGTTGAGCTGCATCGACTTCAGACCGCGACCGCGGCCTTGATGTGCGGATGCGGATCGTAGCCGACGAGCTCGAAGTCCTCGTAACGGAAGGAGAAGATGTCCTTCACGTCGGGGTTGATCCGCATCACCGGCAGCGCGCGCGGTGCGCGCGTGAGCTGGAGCTTCGCCTGCTCCAGATGGTTGGAATAGAGATGGGTGTCACCGAACGAATGCACGAAGTCGCCGGGCTTCAAGCCCGTGACCTGCGCCACCATCATGGTGAGCAGTGCGTAGGAGGCGATGTTGAAGGGGACGCCGAGGAACACGTCGGCCGAACGCTGATAGAGCTGGCACGACAGCTTGCCGTTGGCGACATAGAACTGGAACAGGCAGTGGCACGGCGGCAACGCCATCTTGTCGACCTCGGCCGGATTCCAGGCCGAGACGATCAGGCGGCGCGAGTCCGGGTTGCGCTTGATCATGTCGATCACATTCGCGATCTGATCGATGCTGCGTCCGTCCGGCGCGGGCCAGGAGCGCCACTGGTGGCCGTAGACGGGGCCAAGATCGCCGTTGGCGTCGGCCCACTCGTCCCAGATGGTGACGCCGTTGTCGCGCAGATATTTGATGTTGGTATCGCCTTTCAGGAACCACAACAGTTCGTGCACGATCGCCTTCAGCGGCAGGCGCTTTGTCGTCAGCATCGGAAAACCGGCGGACAGGTTGAAGCGCATCTGATGGCCGAACACCGACAGCGTGCCGGTGCCGGTCCGGTCGGTCTTTTCGGCGCCGTCTGAAAGAATCCGCTCGAGCAGGTCCTGATACTGGTGCATGTGCGTGAGCCTTTGGGGAGGCGGCGAACTTAGCGGCCGCCCCCGCGCTGCGACAGCGGCGATTCGCCATCCATGCGCATTATACCCGGAAAAGTGAGCGCTCCCGGTGCAAACGACAAGGGGCGGAACTCAGCGTCCCGCCCCTTGTCTATCAGATTGATCCTGCTGGCCAACTTGCCGGCTTGGGTTCGGGTCACGGCGCGCCGACGCTGGCGGCGCCCCTAGTTTTCGGATTCGGTGAACACCTCGTCGCGCTTGGCACGCAACGCCGGCAGCACCGTGAGCACCAGGAGGAAAGCGGCGATGCCGAGCAGCACGGCCGACAGCGGACGCGTCAGGAACACGCTCCAGTCGCCGCGCGAGATCAGCAGCGCGCGGCGCAGGTTCTCTTCCATCAGCGGTCCGAGCACCATGCCGAGCAGCAGCGGCGCCGGCTCGAAATCGTGCTTGATCAGCCAGTAGCCGACCAGACCGAACACGCCTGCCAGGATGACGTCGACCGGCGCGTTGTTCACCGAGTAGATGCCGATCGCGCAGAAGATCACGATCGAGGGGAACATCAGCCGGTAAGGGACGCGCAACAGCCGCACCCAGATTCCGACCAGCGGCAGGTTGATGATGATCAGCATCAGATTGCCAATCCACATCGAGGCGATCATGCCCCAAACCAGCTCCGGCTGCTTCTGCATCACCTGCGGACCGGGCACGATGCCGTGGATGGTCATCGCGCCCACCATCAGCGCCATCACGGCATTGGGCGGGATGCCGAGTGTCAGCAGCGGGATGAAGGAGGTCTGCGCCGCGGCATTGTTGGCGCTTTCCGGCGCCGCCACGCCTTCGATCGCACCGCGGCCGAACCGCGACGGGTTCTTGGCGATCTTCTTCTCGAGCGTGTAGGACGCAAAGGACGCGATGACCGCGCCGCCGCCCGGCAGGATACCGAGGATCGATCCGAGCACGGTGCCGCGCAGGATCGCAGGCGCCGAGTCGATCAGGTCTTTCCTGGTCGGCATCAGGCCGGTGATCTTCTGCTGCACGAGGTCGCGGTTCATCTCGGCGCCGGCGTCGAGGTTGCGGATGATCTCGGCGAAGCCGAACACGCCCATCGCCACCGTCGCAAAGCCGAGACCGTCGGCAAGCTCCGGAATGTTGAACGCCATGCGCGAGGCGCCGGTCTCGATGTCGGAGCCGACCATCGACAGCATCAGGCCGAACACGATCATCGCGATCGCTTTCAGGACCGAGCCCTTGGCCAGCACCACCGCAAAGATCAGGCCGAGCACCATCAGCGAGAAATATTCCGCCGGGCCGAACGCCAGAGCGAGCTTGGTCAGCGGCGCACCGAGCACGGCGATGAGCACGGTCGCAACGCATCCGGCGAAGAACGAGCCGATCGCCGCGATCGCCAGCGCCGGGCCGGCACGGCCTTGCTTCGCCATCTGGTGACCGTCGATGGCGGTAACGACCGACGTCGCCTCACCGGGAATATTGACCAGGATCGAGGTGGTGGAGCCGCCGTACTGGGCACCATAATAGATGCCGGCGAGCATGATCAGCGCGCCGACCGGCGGCAATCCGAACGTGATCGGCAGGAGCATCGCCACGGTTGCGACGGTGCCGATACCGGGCAGCACGCCGACCAGTGTGCCAACCAATGCGCCAATCAGGCACATGAGAATATTGATCGAGATCGGGAGCGACAGACCGTAGAGCCACCAGGGTGACCACCAGGAGATCTGAAACACCACACCGAAACCAAGGCCCAGATTGTGGAAGAGATCGAACATCACACCCTCACTGAACCAGGAAGCGCGGGAACATCGGCATCGGCAGGCCTAGCACGTAGGGGAAGAGCAGCGCGCAGCCGAGCGTCAGGCAGGCGCCGACAATGAGCGCTTCGACCCAGCGTGTCTCATGCGTACCCATCGCCGCGATCATGAAGCTTGCGAACGCCGTTACCACCACCCCAAGCGGACGAATCGCCAGCGCGAAGAAGACGATCGAGAACATCACGAAGAGCGGCCCACGCCAGGCATAGTGCGCCATGCTGGGCCCGTCGGTCAGCAGCCCCGTCAACGCGATGCCGGCGCCAAGTGCGACGAGGAGCCCGCCAAACATCCGCGGCGCCGTGCCGGCGCCAAAGGAGAAGCCCCGCATCCCCTGCAAATCGCTAGAGGCCCACAGTGCGAACAAGGCGAGCGCCATCAGCACGATTCCGCCGACATAGTCCTGCGCGGACCTGATCGTCATGAAGAACGTGAGAATCGCCACCGCAAAGATCGGATAGGAATAGATCAGCGCCAGCAGCACATCGGATGACGCCTTCTTGGTGTCACCGCCGACCGCCCCGAGCAACGCGCCGGGCGCCCCCGCGAGCAGCGCAGTCGCGTGGCTGATGACGACGGCGGCCGGCCCGCGTCCAGCGCCCCAGCCAAAGATCGTCCCGAACGACCAGATGAATTCGAAAATCTGCGGCGCTATGGCCAGCAGACAAAAGCTGATCACCACCGAGGTGTTTCGGTTGGCTGTCGCCGAGTGGCCCATCGTATCGGCCATGCATGTCTCCTCCGCGACCCGTAAGCCACGAGCACTGTTGTTCTAATCGGCTGGAAATCGATGCCCCCGCCCGGATCCCTGCCTAGCCATTTTCATTACACAATGCCAGCAAAACCCAACAAGCCCCCGACGAGCAAAATCCATAGTGGATTGATGCGCGAGACGGATGCGACCAATGCAACCGTCGCGGTCAGAAGCAGCGCAGCAAGCGTACGATCGGTCGACTCGGCGAGGATCAGGGCGCTCGCCGCCATCAGGCCGATCGAGAGCGGAACCAGTGCAGCCTGGATCAGCCCGGGCCAGCGCGATTGGTTCGGCCGGTTGAGGAGCCGGCTGACATAATAGGCAAGCAACGCGGTGGGCAGGCACATGGCCAAAGTCGCCGCCAGGGCGCCGGGGATGCCGGCGACAGCATAGCCGATCAACGTGACGATAAGCACATTCGGACCTGGTGAGAGCTGCGCGATCGCATAGGCATCGGCGAACTGCTTGTCGGTCATCCAGTGATGCACATCGACCGCGATGCGGTGCATCTCGGGCACCGCCGCCGCGGCACCGCCGACCGCGAACAGCGACATCAGACCGAAGGTCGAGATCAGCCCCCAGATCGGGTTCTCCGCGTTCATGCTGCTACCTTCCGCCGCATCAGGAAAGTGGCGCCGACGCTGACGGGGATCGCGACCAAAAGCACGGCCTGGAGCGGCAGGCGAAGGACGCCGATGGCGAGGAACACGCCCAGCATCAGGATGAGCGCCAAGGCGTCCAGCCGCTTGAGCAGCGGCGTCATCATCCGGAAGACCACCGCGATCAAGAGGCCGACGGCCGCACAGGAAATGCCCGCGAGGATGCGGCGCAGCACGTCCACATCGCCGAACCGGGCGTAGATGATCGCGAGCACCGTCATGATCAGCGTGGGCGGCAGCAACAGCCCTGCAAAGGCGGCAATGCCGCCGGCGATCCCGCGCAGCCGCGCGCCGAACACCATCGAGAGATTGACGATGTTGGGCCCGGGCAGGAAATGGCAGAGCGCAAAAGTCTCGTTGAACTCGTCCGCCGTCATCCAGCGGTGCTGCTCGACGATGGCCTGCCGGGCGAATACCAAAACCCTCCGAAGCCCGCCAGCGACATCCTGGCGAAGGCGAGGAACAGCGCGAGCAAGCCCGGCGGAACGGCGCTGGTGGCTGGACCGTCCGGCTCTTGAACTGGTTGTTGCGCGACCGGTGCGGAATCCTCGGACATGTCAGGAGCTTAGAACGCCGGCCGGCAGGCGGCCAAGCCTGCCGGGAACCTATCCAGAGGGAACCTCGGAATGATCGCTCGAAACACCTGTTATTTGAAACGTTTGCCCCCTATATTGGGAGTGCCGGTTCGCCGGCTATGGAAATAAACGGTCGTCGCAATAAACCATTCGGACCCGGGGGCGGTACCCGGCGCCTCCACCAAAGCCCATCAGCGGGCTGGCCCTGAAAGCGGGCTTTGGCGGGGGCGAAATAGGATCGACGAGGGCGTAAAGGGCGTTCTTTTTCCCGGTATTGTTCCGCCGTTATCGGGCTATGCAATAGTTGCCAACGACAACTTTGCTCCGGTTGCTCAGGCT
Organism: Bradyrhizobium lupini; assembly: GCF_040939785.1. Taxonomy (NCBI): domain Bacteria; kingdom Pseudomonadati; phylum Pseudomonadota; class Alphaproteobacteria; order Hyphomicrobiales; family Nitrobacteraceae; genus Bradyrhizobium; species Bradyrhizobium lupini. The sequence continues at coordinate 5,630,978 of NZ_CP162553.1, read as the reverse complement.
GCGTAACGCAGTTTGAAAGACCATTCTGAAGTCCTAACGGGTTAAGCTCCGTTAGGCGGGGTTCGGAGGCACCTGGCAACAGAAGCCTCCACTTACCTCTTATTTCCTACCCCGCGGGGACTCCTGCTGACCCGTCAGGCGCGGTACTATTGCGACTTGGCGAGTCGGGCCGGCAGGGCCCAGCTCCTGGAATGCAACAGGACCACCATGGCGACCGATCATATCCGATACGATGTGCTGGCCCGCGACGCGCTGCGCGGCGTGTTGCGCAAGGTGCTGACCGACGCCGCGTCCCAGGGACTACCCGGCGAGCATCATTTCTTCATCACCTTCGTGTCGAAGGCGGAGGGCGTGAAGCTGTCGTCGCGGCTGCTGGCCCAATATCCAGAAGAGATGACGATCATCCTGCAGCACCAGTTCTGGGATTTGACCGTGCTCGAGGACCGCTTCGAGGTCGGCCTGTCTTTCGGCGGCATTCCGGAGCGGCTGATCGTGCCGTTCAGCGCCATCAAGAGCTTCCTTGATCCGTCCGTGAAATTCGGCCTCCAGTTCGACACCTCCGATGTCGCCGACGTCTCGGCCGAGACCTTGCCGGCCGCTCCCGCCCCGTCCGCGGTCGCGGTAGCCCCTGCCACTGACCCTGCGGAAGGCACTGAGGAGCCGGCGGCTCCGAACCAGGGCGGCGCCGAAGTCGTGCGATTGGATCGTTTCCGCAAGAAATGATCTAGATCGGGTCGGCGCCCGTCGCAGGCGGCCAAACTCCCTATATAGAGGCACATGATGAGGCCGCGCGGCATTTCGCGCGGCGGAATGGATGTGCTCATGGCCAAAACTTCCCTCTCGAAGACTTCCCCCTCGAAGACCGACGGCTCCTCGCGCCCGGCGACCCGCACCGAGACCGACAGCTTCGGCCCGATCGAGGTCCTCGCCGATCGTTATTGGGGCGCGCAGACCGAACGCTCGCGCCAGAATTTTCGCATCGGCATCGATCGCATGCCGATCTCGCTCGTGCATGCGCTCGGCATCGTCAAGCTCGCCGCAGCGCAGTCCAACCAGGAGCTCGGTTTGCTCGACCAGCGCCGCGCCAACGCCATCATCCGCGCTGCGCGCGAGGTGATCGAGGGCAAGCTGGACGATCATTTTCCGCTGGTGGTGTGGCAGACCGGCTCGGGCACCCAGAGCAACATGAATCTCAACGAGGTCATCGCCAACCGCGCCAATGAGATCCTGGGCGGCGAGCTTGGCGCCAAGAAGCCGGTGCATCCCAACGATCACGTCAACATGAGCCAGTCGTCGAACGACTCGTTCCCGACCGCGATGCATATCGCGGCGGCAAGCCGCATTACCGCCGATCTGGTCCCTGCCCTTGGCGAATTGCTGCGTGCACTGCGCAAGAAGGAGAAGGAGTTCGCAAAGATCGTCAAGATCGGCCGCACCCACACCCAGGACGCGACGCCGTTGACGCTCGGCCAGGAATTTTCCGGCTATGCCGCACAGGTCGAAAGCGGCATCGCCCGGCTCAAGGTCGCGGTGAAGGAGCTCTATCCGCTGGCGCAGGGCGGCACCGCCGTCGGCACCGGCCTCAATTCGAAGCCGCGCTTTGCAAAACTGTTCGCAAAGCACGTTGCCGGGATTACCAAGCTGCCGTTCACCAGCGCGGCCAACAAATTTGAGGCGCTGGCTTCGAACGACGCCTATGTATCGGCGCACGGCGCCATCAATTCGGTCGCGACAGGCCTGTTCAAGATCGCCAACGACATCCGCCTGCTCGGATCGGGTCCGCGTTCGGGCCTCGGCGAACTCATGCTGCCGGAGAACGAGCCGGGCTCCTCGATCATGCCGGGCAAGGTCAATCCGACGCAGTGCGAGGCGATGACGATGGTGTGCTGCCAGGTGTTCGGCAATCACACCGCGATCACGGTCGCCGGCAGCCAGGGCCATTTCGAGCTCAACGTCTATAAGCCCGTACTGGCCTACAACATGCTGCACTCGATCCGGCTGATGGCGGACGCCGCGCGCTCCTTCACCGAGCATTGCGTCAGCGGCATCCGCGCCGACGAGAAGCGCATCAAGGAACTGATGCAGCGCTCGCTGATGCTGGTGACGGCGCTCGCCCCCAAGATCGGCTACGACAACGCGGCCAAGGTGGCCAAGACGGCGCATGCCAACGGCACCACCCTGAAGGAAGAGGCGCTGCGGCTTGGCTTCGTCTCAAGCGAGGAATTCGACCGCCTGGTGCGCCCCGAGAAGATGACCAGCCCGGGATAAATTCCGAATTCCGATAGCCATCCGTAATGATACGGAGCCCCTAGCTCCATTAAATGTAGGGCTTAAAGGACGGGATTTGATTACCGTCAATGTCGCGGCGGGATTGCGTGTTACGTAGCCCCTCCGCCCCCACGGGGCGGAATTCATCGTTTGATGGCCCAAGGGTCGATTGACGAGGACAAGCGAATGGCGATCAAGTCTCATCGGGCGCAATTCGGCGCACAGTTTCTGAATGTTTCATCCTGCCCACGGAGGATCGGATGATGGAGACGCGACATGGCGAACGTCATCAACCTGAATCGTTTCCGGAAGCGCGCCGAGCGGGAAGCCACGGCGAAGCAGGCGGACGCCAACCGAACGAAGTTCGGCCGCACGAAGGCGGAGCGGTCGGCGGAGGAGACGCGCGCGGATCAGGCGAAGACGCACCTGGACCAGCACCGGATCGATTGCGAGGAGCAGCCATGAAGTCGCCCGTCGTGAAACGGTCGATCGTCGTCGCCGGCCACAAGACCAGTGTCAGCCTGGAAGAGGCGTTCTGGAACGGCATGAAGGAGATCTCGGGCCTGCGCAACATGACGCTGTCCGAGCTGGTCGGCGAGATCGACAGCAACCGCCAGCAGGGCAATCTGTCCTCGGCGATCCGCCTGTTCGTGCTCGACTACTTCAAGAGCCGCGCCATGGCCGCCATCCAGGCGGAAAAGGTCCCGGCCCAGTAGCCGTCTTTGCGCCGATCCTTGATGCCGATCCTGGCGCCGATCGCTTCTGTCACGAAGCTGGTACTTTAAAATCACTCTAAGGTGCAGTTTCAGCGACCGAGCGCGCTTGACCTCGATGCCCTGCGTTGAAAATACAGGGCATGACCGACATCCATGATACGCGTCCGCAGATGCCGCTGGGCCTGGCCCAGCGCGGCTATACCGGCGTCATCCAGCACCTTTCCCCCAAGGACGCAGGCTCGGCACTCTCGGACATCGAACTCGAGAGTCGGCTGATCGAGCTCGGCTTCGTCGAGGGCGCGCGGGTCGAGATCCTGCACGAGGGGTTGGTCGGCCGCGACCCGATCGCCGTGCGGGTCGACAGCATCACCATCGCGGTCCGCCGTCGCGAAGCCATGGCCATTATCGTCGCCTGAAGCGACCGGACCCCAATTCCATGGAAGCACCCCTGCTGCATCTCGCCCTGGTCGGCACGCCAAACAGCGGCAAGACCTCGCTGTTCAATGCGCTGACCGGCAGCCGGCAGAAGGTCGCGAACTATCCCGGCGTCACCGTCGAGCGCAAGGAAGGCTTCTTCGTCACGCCCTTGGGACGCCAGGTCTCCGTGGTCGACCTGCCGGGCACCTATTCGCTGCGCGGACGGAGCCCGGACGAGGAGATCACCCGGGACTTCGTGCTCGGCAAGGCCACCGGCGAGATCGTGCCCGACCTCGTGCTGTGCGTGGCGGACTCGACTAATCTGCGCCTGACCATCCGCCTGCTGCTGGAGCTCAAGCGCACCGGCCGGCCGATGATCCTCGTGCTCAACATGTTCGACATCGCGACCCGCCGCGGCATCACTGTCGACGTCGAGCGGCTCGCCAAGGAGCTCGGCGTGCCCGTGGTCACCTCGATCGCGGTGCGCAAGGGCGGCACGGCCGACCTGCTGTCGCTGACCGACGAGATTTCGGCAAAGCTCGCCGCCGAGCCGGGAGAGAACAATTGGCGGGCGCTCAGCGTGGCCGACTTGCGCGCCACCCAGCGCGAAGCCGACCGCATCATCGCCGACTGCGTCAGCCTGCCCAGCCGGCCCGACACCTGGACGGCGCGGATCGACGCGGTCGTGCTGCATCCCGTCGGGGGGCTGATCGTGCTCGCGGCGATCCTGTTCGTGATGTTCCAGGCGGTGTTCGCCTGGGCGCAGCCGCTGATGGAGTTGCTCAATTCCGGCTTCGACCTCCCTCGGCGAGTTCGTGCACGCGACCTTACCCGCAGGCCTGCTGCAGAGCTTCCTTCAGAACGGCGTGATCTCAGGCGTCGGCAGCGTCGTCGTGTTCCTGCCGCAGATCATCATCATCTTCCTGTTTATCCTGCTGCTGGAAGATTTCGGCTACATGGCGCGCGCCGCGTTCCTGATGGACCGCATCATGGGCGGCGCCGGCCTGCACGGCCGCGCCTTCATTCCGCTGCTGTCGAGCTTCGCCTGCGCCATCCCCGGCATCATGGCGACGCGCGTGATCGACAACAAGCGCGACCGGCTGACCACGATCCTGATCGCGCCGCTGATGACCTGCTCGGCGCGCATTCCCGTCTACACGCTGATCATCTCCGCCTTCATTCCGGCCAAAGACGTCTGGGGCTTCATCAACCTCCAGGGCCTCGTGATGTTCGGCCTCTACGCTGCCGGCATCATCAGCGCGCTGCTGGTCTCGTTTCTCATCAAATTCTTCATGCTGCGCGACTATGCGCCGGCGCCGTTCATGCTGGAGCTGCCGGACTACAAGATGCCGCGGCTGAAATCGATCGCGATCGGCGTCTACACGCGGGCCAAGATGTTCCTGCACCGCGCCGGCACCACGATCTTCTCGATGATGGTGCTGATCTGGTTCCTGGCCTCGTTCCCGCAGCCGCCCGCAGGCGCAACCGAACCGGCGATCGATTTCAGCCTCGCTGCGATCATCGGCAAGGCACTCGAGCCGCTGCTGGCGCCGGTCGGCTTCAATTGGCAGATCGCGGTCGCGCTGATCCCCGGCATGGCGGCGCGCGAGGTCGCGGTCGCGGCGCTCGGCACCGTCTATGCGATCGAAGGCGGCAAGGAAGCGGCCGAGCAGATCGGCCAGGTGCTGGCGACGAAATGGTCGCTCGCGACCGCGCTGTCGATGCTTGCCTGGTACATCTTTGCCCCGCAATGCGCATCGACGCTGGCCGTGATCCGGCGCGAGACCGGAAGCTGGACCTGGATGGCCGTCACCTTCTTCTACATGCTGGTGCTGGCCTATGCCGCGAGCCTTCTGACCTACAATGTCGCGGTCGCGTTCGGGGCGGGGTAGGCCCCAAACAAAAAACTGCGAAAACAACCCCATGCACAGTAGACGGGTGTTGTGAAATCAATGACTTACACTTGTGCGAAAATCGTCCGGCCGCAGGGCTGCGCCAGTTGCTCCGTCGGGCAAAACAGGAGCATGATGCCATCATCGCCACGACCGACCATATCTGGCGTCAAGCCGGTTTATGCGCCAGCACCGTTCCAATCCGCTCCTTCTTGAGCGCGAACTGCGCGGCCAATGCGAGGCCGAATGCCAGGCAGAACGTCGTCCCAGCCGCAATGAAGCGCAGCTTATTGGTTTCCCAGATTGCCCCCTCCTGTGCCATCAGCGACAGCAGTTGGGGCAGAAGCAAGAACACATTGGTTGCCGCAAAGCCGAAGCAATTGAACAGCCGCCACGCGACCGTTCGCATCGAATTGTCGATGTCCGGCAGATCGGAGCAGCTCTGCCTGTCGAGATAGTACGAAATATAGACTGTCACGAGCGCCGGCCCGAGGCCCCACCGCAACATCGCAAAGTAAAGGCTGGCGAGGGACATTTCCCGCAAATTGCCCTCGCCAAAGTTATGCACGGCCAACGTCAGACCAGCGGGCCCTACGGCGAGCGCGACCAGGAAGCTCCAGCAATAAGTGGTGAGGTGGGACTGATCTGAATCGCTTCCCAGAGACGACATCGCAAATCGAAGCAAGAGAACGACGACGATTGCCAATCCATAATTGCAAAGCGAATACATGACCCATGCAATGGAGCGATTGGGGTCCTGCGCCCAGACGACGCCTCTGCCTTGCAGCACGTCATAAATCACGGCCGAAATGGTCACGCCCAGATAAACGGAGCAGATCAAGGCAATGATATAGACGATCCAGTACCGTAGCGGATTGTCGTGAATGGGCGCATCGATTTCGATGCCGAATTTGCTGGCCTCGTTGCGCAGGTCGATGCGGGAGCCGTTGCGATAGATCAGGTAACACGCGACAAGCCGGGCAAATCGGTTGTAGAGGTCCTTGATCAGTTGCGTGGCCTGGGGCGCAGCAAGGCCCGTCAACGTCCCAGCCTTCCACTGGCTCATCGTCGGCGCCCCCTGCTGGAAGTCTGCCATCAGCTTGTCGAAACCAAAGCTGTCCTCGGTGAAGAAGGTGGCGTCATCTCCGGTGTCGCGTCCCTGCGTCAGCCACCATTTCATGTAACAGATTTCCGCCCACATCCGATCCGGGGTGTTCGGATCCTTGCGGAAGTCCTGATCGACGACATCCGGAGAATTCGCGATGACTTTCGAGAGCACCTCCTGCGGCACACGCAGCGAAAAGCGGATTTGCGCCATGATCTGCTTCGCGAGCTGAGGCACGCTGATCCAGCTCTGGATCACATCGCGCACCATCAGCAGGACGTTCCATTGAGCCTCCTTCGTCAGGAGGAACAGATACACGATCCCCATTGCGGCGACGACGGTCAGGTACGGAGCAGACTGACTTTTCGCAGCCTCTATGAAGGCTACCGGAAATGCAGGAACCAGCGGCGCCAGGGCAATGACGTCGCGGTTCTCATGGATGAGAAGAAGGAAGAAGCCGCATGAGAATACGACAAAGATGAACCCGCCCAATCGATACTGCTGCCGGGTCGTCATGTATCGCGGGAAAGTCGGGACTTCGGCAATGTTGACCGCGCGGCCAAAAGCCTGCCAGGCCAACCGGCCTGCCACCACCAGGCCCAACAACGTGATGGACCAGCGCACCAGCGAAGGAACCAGGTCGGACGCGGCGTCACCGACCTGATCTGCGGAGGCTTGTGTCGATAGTAAAATGGAAATGACAATTCCCAACACGATGCTAGCCATAGCCTGAACTCCCTCTTGAGCGAGATAGTTCGAACGGGCCGCTCTACGCGGAATTAGGCGTACCGTAAATCCGGAGCGACCACGTGTGTGTGAACCAATTCACATCCTCTGGACGTTTTCGTGCAGCTCTCTCTCTGAAGAGGCACAATGCCTTGCCCGCAAGAAAATCGCCGGACCGCATCCGGAAAGAGCCTCGCACAATCAGCGCTATCAGCTGTTCGCCGGTTGCACCGTCGCGCAAAACAGGCGCATGATGGTATTGTCGGAGAATTGGCGCGACGCTTCGTGACGGCAAGCTAGGCCGGCGTAGCACGCCTTCTCAGCCGCGGGCCGGGCTCGCCGGAAACGTCGCGGTGAACACCGTTTCATCCCGCATCGACGACGCGACGATCAACCCGCCATGGGCGCGCGCGATCTCTTGGGCAATGTACAGTCCGAGCCCAAGCCCTTTCTGGTTCGGCAGAACGTCGCCGCGATCGAACGCAGTGAAAAGGCGCGGGATCGCATCAGCCGGAATTGGCGCGCCTTTGTTGGCAACGCTGAGATCAAAGCCAGCGCCGGTCGTCTGCGCCAGCACCCTGATCGGCTTGTCGGCGGCGCCATAGGAAATCGCGTTGCCGAGAAGATTGGACAGCATCTGACCTATGCGGTCGGCGTCGATTCTCACAGGTCCCGGAACGTTGACGACCGTTTCGATGACGCGATCCGGGTGCACGTTCTCGAACTCCGCGACGATTTGCCTGATGACAGGCTCGAGTGGCTGTTCTTTCAACTTGAGCTGCATCCCGGCGCCGAGCCGCGCGCGGGCGAAGTCCATGACATTGTCGATCAGGCCCGCCATCCGGCCCACGCTTCCCTGCAGGAGGTTGATCCAGTTCTTCCCCTCGTCATCGACCTTCTTGTTCAGAAGCCGCAGGCCGCCCTGGATCGAGGCAAGAGGGTTTCGGAGGTCGTGACCGAGCACGGCGATGAACTGCTCGCGCAGTTCCGCATTGCGTTGTTCCAGCGCGAGCCTGTTCTCGATCAGTTCGACGCGCTCGGCCGCGTCGAGATGAGACGCGATCAGCTCGGCAAAAAGCTTGAACATGCCGATGACTTCGGGAGTCCGAAGCTTGCGCGGCTTCGGATCGATCGCACAAAGAGTTCCGAAGAATGAACCGTCGGGCAGAATGATCGGCACGGAGATGTAGCTTTGGAAGCCATATTGTGCAGGCGTGTGATGCTTGCAGTAGCCGGCGTCTTTGCTGACATTCTCGATGACGACCGCCTCGCGGCTCTGCCGGATCTCATGGCAGATCGTGGTCTCGACCTTGAGCTCGTCACCGGGTTTCAGCCCGAACGCAAGTTCGTCACGCGAGGCACATGTGATCCACCTGTCCTCGGTGACGCGGGCAACGGCCGTAAACCCCATGCCGGTGGTCCGGCTGACCACGTCGAGGATGGTCGAGACCGCAGCGATCCCGCTGATCTTGGCTATGTCGCGCTCGAAATCCATTGCCACTCCGCTTGGGAACATTCGCCCCGGGCCGGCCGCCCAACTGAAAGCGCGTCCTTGCAACGGTGAAAAGCACTGCCAGCCAAGTCATTCCGCGTCAATGTTACTCGACGCCCCACCTCGGAAGCGGCTATCTGTTCCCAATGGAACATTTCAGAACGGCGAGGCTCAGCGCCGAAAGGCTTCGTGAAAATCATCTCGCCGACCTCGTCGCGTTGCATCTCGATGCCGAGGTTTCGCGCTATCTCGGCGGCGTCCGTTCGGCGGAGAAGACGAAGACCTATCTCGACGCCAATATGGCGCATTGGGATCAGCATGGCTTCGGTCTGTGGGTGCTGCGAACGAAAGACGGGGCATTCGCCGGGCGAGCGGGCATCAGGCATATCCTCGTGGACGATGTCGACGAGATCGAGATTGCCTACGCGTTCAAGCGCGAATTCTGGGGCCGTGGCCTTGCAAGCGAGACCGCGACCGCACTCACCGATATTGGACTGTTACACCATGAGCTGCCGTCCCTCATTGGCCTGGTCTATGTCGGCAATGGCGCATCGCGCCGAGTTCTGGAGAAGTCCAACTATCTCCTCGAGCGAACCACGTTCCGTCACGGCGAGAACGGCGTCCTCTACCGGATCCGGCGGTGAGAGACGGCCTGACGATCACCCGGTGCGCAGCCGGACAACCGATTGCGGCAGGGAGGCCAGAAACAACACCGCGCAAACGCACAGCAGGACGATGTCCTTGAACAGAAATTCGCCGGTCAGATTCCACGCCATCGGATCGGATGAAAGGCTCCATTTGACCACACCGGGCGTCGTGAAGAAGAACGACCAGGTGATCGCAAAGGTCACCATGCCCATGAATGAACCGAGGGCGGACGAAACCGGGCTGAAGCTGCCTGCCGCGAGCAGCGCCGCAATCACGAATTCAGCGACACCGAGGACATAGGCCTCTCCCCTCAGGCCGAACACCGACAGCCAGGAGATGAACGGGCTGTTGCTGATGAACTGCGCGATGCCCTGCGCAGATTGCGGCGTGAATTTCTGCATGCCAAACGATACGAAGATGATCACCATGACCCAGCGCAGAATGGCAAGAGGACGATAGGAACCGCCCCCGACCTCAGCGACGTTGAACTCTTTCATCCGACCATGTCTCCCCGGTTTCACATCCATCAGCTCTGCGAGACTACGCTCGCTGAAGGCTGTACGAAGGGGAGCTTCGGTCGTTACCCGCGTCGGCCGGTTCCGGAGATCACAGCTGCGTGCGATGCGCGTGTTCGCGGGATGGCCGCCCGGTCTGGGGCTGTCGGCGCGTTAATGTGCCGTTGAAGGAGCGACGGCGGTGCCCTGCGCTCGCAATGACGGTGTGGAAACAGCCGCTATCGCGCGGATGGAGCGGACGCCCGCGGAGTCTTACCTGAAATACCCGAGCACGAGATCGACATCCGCGCTGCCGGCCGCCGTGCCGTTCAGCTCGGCGTCGATGACGCGGCGGCAAGCCTCGATCGCGGCATGGTCGCCGAGGTCGTTGGCGGCTTCCAGCACGAGCCATGCCGCATCGACCGAGGCCTGGTCCGCCGCTCCGCCGCCGATCTCGCCGGCTGCGGCGTTGTTGAGGTTCTTCTTGCGAACTGCGGTGCCGAATTGAGGCAACATTGAAAATACTCCCTGCCAATTCCCGGATGATGCTCGGTGTACCTGTTCGGTGTACCGCTCAGTGCACCTGCAGCTCGGGCTGACGACCCGTGACGGGATCGGTGCCGGTCTTGCGCGATTGGTAGAACTTCAAGACGCTGCGCGAGGTCTCGATCTTGAGCTTGCCGAAATCGCGCTCGTTGTCGTGGAGCTCGCGCGCCGTGATCAGATGATCCTTGGCGCCGAGGAACAGCAGCGACATGGTGGTGTCCCAGGAGAAGTCGAGCGCCTTGCACAGCACCAGGATCATCTCGCGATTGCGGTCCATCATCGCACGCTCGATCACGTCGACCGGCAGCGACGACAACAGCGACAGGCCGATCTGCACCTCGTCGGACCGGTGCTGGCGAGCATAGTTCGAGATCGAGTCCTGGTTGAGGTTGCCCTGCCGGTACTGCGTCGTCACCACGCGCTTGGCAACGAAATAGCTGCGCGAGGACGGGCCGAACTTGGACTGCAGATCGCCGGTGACGTCGCTTACCGAGCTCTGGATCTGCGCCATCATTTCCGGGCGCTCGTGCTCGAGCCGGCGACGGACGTCCTCCGACGCCTTCGAGATCAGTTGCTGGAAGATGTGACGCGGCACGTCCTTGCGCAGGCCAAGCTGCTCGGCGAGAATCGAGTCACCCTCGGCGCGGCGGACCATGTGGAGCAGACCCGAACCTGAAAAGCGCGCGCCCTCGTTTTTGGCGACCGACGTCACGACCTCCTGGTCGCCGCGCTTGACCAGCACGTCGGTGACGGCCTCGCCGATCGACTTGCGCTGGGCGATCGCGAGCAGATGCGACTGGCTCTTGGTCATGGCGCTCTCGACCAGCAGCTTCTCGTCGATACGATTGGAATCGCGCAGCACGGGACCGGCGACCTCGATTTCGTCGGCGATCGCGAGTTGCGCAATGACATTGAGCGGAGCGTGATCGCAGGCTGCCATCACCTCGGAGAGCTGCACCCGTGCGGCGACCTCGATCTCGTCGGCGAGCCGGCCGATGACTTCGCCGAACGTGCTGATCTCGTCGTCGCTGTAGCGACCGGTGATCAGAATGTCGGTCGCATGCCACAACGCCTTGGTCCGGCTTTCGTCGGTGCCGCGTGCGATTGCGTCGTCCAGATCCTGCAGAAGTGTTGTCGCGCCGTTCATCCCGATGACCCCAGTTCTTGGCTGGCCATCCTGCTTGTGCCGGCAGGACGCCGAGTTCCTCTGGGAACAGAGGCTAGGGAACAAACGCGAGAATCCGGTAAAGTCGGCAGATCAGTTTTGCCGCGGAAAATTCGATAAAAAGCGAGAGAATGAGTTTACCGGTACGTCACGAGGAAGCTGCGCCCCCTCTCCCGCTTGCGGGAGAGGGTTGGGGTGAGGGTGTCTCTCCGGCGTCATGGCCGGGCTTGTCCCGGCCATCCACGTCTCACCGCCTGGGACGGAGAACGTGGATGCCCGGGACAAGCCCGGGCATGACGGACTATCGCCTACGGATTTGACGGCGTCAGCACCAGCGGCGGCTTTGGCTTGGGCTTTGCGGGCGGCGGGCCCGGGGCCGGCCTGACGTCGATCGGCGGAGGCAGCGGCGCGATCTGCGTGCTTGCAAGCGGCGGGCTTGGTGCCGCGGGAGCGGCCTGCGGCGCCTTTGGCGTCGGCGCAACCCTGATATCGGACTTGGGCTTCGGCGGCGGCGCACGGCGCGGATCGCGGCCGGGCATCGGCACATCCGTGAGCGACGGCTCCGGCGCCGGTTCGGGCGACACCAGCGTCGGCAACGCGGCGGTGGCCGGCGGCGGCTCGCCGCGCTCGATGGCGTCCAGCCGGCGCGTCTCGCGATCGATCGTGCGTACCGCGAGCCACGACGACAGCGGCCCAAGATCGACGGTGCGATTGAGCCTGTCGGGGGGACCGGCCGCGAACAGCTGGATTTCGGGCGGCGCGCCGGAGAGCCCGGTCATGATCGGCGTCAGGCTGGCACGGATGTCGGCCTGGTCGGCGGGGATGTCGTAACCGCCGGAGACGATGGCACGCGCGTTCTTCGCCTCTAGCGACGTTGCGCCGACGCGCAGGCGCCCGTCCCGGATCGTGAACGGGATCTGCGCCGAGGCCACTGCAATCGGACCCGCCGACAGCGCGGGCTCGACCAGCTGCCGCAGCCGATTGTCGTCGGCAATTTGGCCGCCGTCGCTGGCGCGGATGGCGATTTCGAAGGCGCGTGGATTGAGGCCGGAGATTTCAGCGGATTCGAGCGTCACCGTACCGTTGCCGGCGAGCGCACCGGTGAGCGCCGCGACGCTACGGCCCTGGCTGGTCAGCGCCATCTGCGCCGAGGCTCGTCCCTTCGGCAGCGCGAGGTCGCGGTAGCGCAGCGCCGCCGCGTCGACATTGCCGAGCTCGATGCGCGCGTTGAGCGTCAGACCATTGGCGCCATTGCGCGCATCAAGGCTCGCCGACATCTCGCCGCCGCCGACGCCGCCCTTCATTGCGTCGAGCGCGAGCGACTGACCGTCGCTCCGGACCGTACCGCCGAAGGGGCGCAGCTCGATGCCGCCGGGCAACGTGCCGTGCAACGCCTGGAAGGCGACGCGGCCGCGCCAGCCGCCGAGAAGCCCGGCACTCAGCGGCGCATTGGCATCGTGTCCGGCCGCGCCGATGGCCATCGCGAGCGCGGGCACGAGCTCGAGCGTATCGAGGCCGACTTCGCCGTCGACGGTCTTCTCCTGATCGAGCGTCACCGCCAGATGACCGCGCAAATGCGAGCCGGCCAGGGTGCTCTCGAGATCGTTGAAGGTCAGGCGGTTGCCGGAGAGGCCGACGCGCGAGGACAGATTGACGCTCTGCACCGATTTATCGGCCGGGCTGGTCCCGAACAGCGGCCCCAGATTGGCGTTGCGCACGCGCAAATTTACGCTGCCTTTCGGCTCCGACAATTCGACGTTGCCTTGTGCGTCCGCATCCAACCCGCCGCCGCTAAGCTTGGCATTCAATTGCAGCTGATGGCGCCACGCGCCGCTCAAGCGGCCTTCGAACTGCGAAGCGCCCTCGCCTGCGGCCACCACGCGATCGAGCCCGAGCAACGCCAGCAGTGCACTGGCTTGCGGTGTCGCGACTTTCGAGTCCAGCGTGAAGTCGCTGTTGCGCAAGCGGTCGACGTCGATGCCGTTGACGGCGGCCACCGGCGTCTGCGCAGCCAGCGTCGCGGTGGCCTTGAGCTGCGGCGCGTCGAGTTCGAGGACAGCGCGCGCGTCGTTGCGATCGGCGTGCTCGGCGTTCTTGTCGAGGCTGAGGTCGAGCTTCAGGCGGGTCGCACCCGGCAGCGACGGGATGGCGTCGAAGCGCGCGCGCACCGATGGCGCAAATGGCTCGAGCAGTGCAGTGAGATCGCGCAGCGAATTGGCGGAGGATTTCAGCGCGAGCTTGCCCGTGGCCTTGGCGCGGTCGAAGCTGCCACTTGCTTCCGTGGTCACGCCACTGGCCTGGCCGAACCGCAACTGCTCCAGCGAGAGCGATGCGGGGCCGTAGCCGAGTTTCGCGGTGAACGGCCGCAGCTCCTGCCCGGCCGAGATCGCGCGGCCGATATCGAGCGACAGCTTCGCTTCCTCCGGCCATTCGCCCTGCGGTCCCGAAAGCGCGCGCACAAAACTTGCGGCCGCATCGAGGTCAAGGCGGTCGGCCTTGAGCTCCGCGTCGATCCGCGAGCCCTTGCTCGCGCCGGTCTGGACGAAAGCGATGCGGCCTTCGACCGCGCCGCCGTCGATCTCGGCCTTCAGCCTGTCGATGGCGAAATGGTTGGCGGCGATGGTCACGTCACCGGCAAGGCGCAGCGGCCGCGTGCTGCGGCGGTTGACCTCGCTGCGGCCCTGGAGCCAGGCCACTAGCGTATCGGGATCGGAGGAATCGACGCTGAGACGGCCGCTGAAGCTGTCGGCGCCGGGCGTCGCGCCGTTGAGCGAGAGCTGCGTCTGTCCCGGCGCGCGCAGCTCGAGCCGCTGGAAGGTCCAGGATCGTCCGTCGGTCGCAAGCTCGGCCGTGATGTTCTGGAGCGGCCGTGCGCCGAGCATGATCTGGTCGGAGTTGAACTCGATCTGTGCCGGGATCGGCGCCTGCGGGATTGCGGCGAGGCCTGCGCGGAGCGCCGGAAGGATGCGCTGCGGCTCGTCCTTGCCGGTCAGCTTGTCGGCATCGACCTGGCGCGCCGACAGCACCGCACGCAGCAGCGGCGAAGCCCCGAACCTGATATCGCCGACGCCGCCGAGCTTCAGCGCGGAGTCTTCGGACCCGAAGCTGGCGTCGACCTGCTCGAACTTGGCGCCGGCCGGATCAGCCTTGAGTTTCGTCGTGAGCTTCCAGGGCATCGGCCCCGCCTCGCCCGGCTTCTTCGGCGCCGGCACGGCGAACGTCAGCGCGCCCTCGAATTTCGGCAGGCGGTTGTCGAAGGCGAGCACGCCTTCGAGATCGGCGAGGATCGCGCGCTCGCCGGGATCGATGTTGAGGTGGAGGCGGGTGGCGTTGCCGTCGGCGCTCGGGCCGGAGGAGACGCGGAACGGATAGCGCACGCCGCTGAGGGCAAAACTGCCGTCGCCCCGGACCGAGCCGGCCAGCGAGCGCACATCGCCGGAGAAAGCGATGTCGTTGAGCTCCAGTGTCGAATGGCTGGCGGCATCATGCAGGGCGATGCGGCCGGTGAGGTTCAGCCGCTCGATCGCCAGCGATGCCAGATTGAAGCTGCCGCTCGCGGTGGACGGCAAATCGACCCGCCCGCGCGCGTCGAGACCGAGATCGACCGCCATGCCGTTGACCGAAAGCTCGGTGGCGCGCCATTCGCCGCGCATCAGCGAGCTCAGGCTGAACTCGACGTCGAGCTTGTCGGCGCGCAGGCGGCCGAGATCGTTGTTGCCGCCGAAGGTGACCGCGCGCAGCCGCAGCGTCGGCGCCGGCAACAGCCGCGCGTCGAGCTCGCCCGCCACCCGCACCGGCACGCCGATGATCCTGCCGGCCTCTGCTTCGAACTGGGGCCTGAACTGGTTCCAGTCGACGAAGTACGGTCCGATCAGAGCGGCCAGCAGCGCTAAGATAAAGGCAATCGCCAATCCGAGCAGCGTCGTCTGCACGGGTCTCCCCTCGGCCAAACCGGATGCGGGCCTTGCCTGAGCCGCAGGGCCTCAGACGTACCGGAACAGCCCCTTATATAGGGGGAAGTGTGGCGAAGTCACAGCGACTGTTGCGCGCGGAGGTTAACGCCGGCGAGCCATCACCAGCTCGCAGGCAGCCGCTTCAGGCCGCGCAGCACGAAGGTCGGCCGCCATTCGGGGTTTTCGACGTCGTCGATGCGCAGGTCGGGCAGCCGACGCAACAGCGTGGCGATGGCGATCTCGGCCTCGAGCCGGGCCAATTGGGCCCCCAGGCAGAAATGGATGCCACCGCCGAACGACAGCGGCCTCACATTCTGGCGGGTGACGTCGAGCCGGTCGGGGCGGTCAGGATAGACCGCCGGGTCGCGGTTGGCCGAGCCCAGCAGGCAGAGCACGGTCTCGCCCTTGGGGATCTTGGCGCCGCCGAGATCGTCGATATCCTCCAGCGCGACCCGCCCGGTCATCTGCACCGAGGAATCGTAGCGCAGAAACTCCTCGATCGCGCCCACCATCAGGTCCGGCCGCGCCTTCAAAAGCGCGAGCTGGTCCGGATTGCGATGCAGCGCCAGCAGGCCGTTGCCGATCAGATTGACCGTGGTCTCGTGGCCGGCGCCGAACAAAAGGATGATGTTGGCGGTCAGTTCCTCGTTGGTGAGCTTGTTGCCGTCTTCCTCGGCCTGCACCAGCTGGGTGATGAGATCGTGGCCGGGATTTTTGCGACGAAGCTCGAACAGCTGCTGGAAATACATCTGCGCCATCATGTTGCCGGCGTTGCCCTTGGCGATCTCCTCCGGCGAGAGCGGCACGGGATCGAGCAGCCGTCCGCCATCGCGCGAGCTGTTATAGAAAGTCTCGCGATGGTCCTCGGGGATGCCGAGCATGTCGCAGATGATGGTCACAGGCAGGCGGAAGGCGAAGTCTTCGATCAGGTCCATGTGGCCGCGGTCGATCACGGCATCGATGGTCTGGTCGACGATCTCCTGGATGCGTGGCCGCATGTCCTCGACGCGGCGGGCGGTGAAGGCCTTCACGACGAGGCCGCGCAGGCGGGTGTGGTCGGGCGGATCGGCCTGCAGCATCCAGTGGCTCATGCTGCGGAAGACCGGCTCCTCCATGATCTTTTTCGCTATAGCGGCGCCTGGAGCGCTCGACGAAATCCTTGCCAAAACGCTTGTCGCGCATCACGAGGCTGACATCGGCATGGCGGCTGGCGACGAACTGGCCGAACGGCGTCACGTGAATCGGGTAGATCGCGCGGAGCCGGTCATAATGCGGATAGGGATCGCGGATGAAGTCCGGCGACAGCGGGTTGAACAGCGGACCGCCGGTGCCCTGCACGTGCTCGTTCATGGTGACCTCATATCGGTTGCCGCATGAATCGCATACGCCGCAGCCCCTCTTGCGCAGCGTAACCATCCCGGAATTATCAACTCGATACATTGTTGTATCGTGTTGCATTTTGCCCTAAACTGCCCCGATGTCAAGGGTGAGAACTAGGCCGACCAGGGACGACACGCGCGACAGGCTGTTCGAGGCGGCGGCGCGCGTGTTCGAGCAGGACGGCATCGGCGGCGCCAGCATCGAGGCGATCGCGGCGGCGGCCGGATTTAGCCGCGGCGCGTTCTATTCCAACTTCAAGAGCAAGGACGAGCTGATTATCGCCATGCTCGAGGACCATGTCGCGCAGTCGATCCGGCGCAACATGGACATCCTCGCGCAGCACGACAATCTCGACGACTTCATCGCGGCGCTGAAGGCGATGGATCGCACAAGGCAGGATCCGCTCGGCCGCTCGCCGCTGCTCCACATGGAGATGATCCTGTTTGTCGCCCGCGCCGAGAAGCGCCTACCGGAGCTTGCAAAGCGCCTGCGCGCGCGGCGCAAGCTGGTCGCCGACATCATCGAGGCAACGCTGAAGAGCAACGCGAAGGGCGACACGCTCAATCCCCCTGGATGGCCTCCGTCGTGCTGGCATTGGAAGACGGCTTTCGCCTGCACCGCCTGATCGATCCGGAGACGACGCCGGCCGACAGTTTTCTGCGCGCGATCACGGATCTGCGGCGCAGGACGGGATTGTCGTTGAAGTAGCGTTTGTTTTCTTCAGATCGTCGCGCTTCGCTGTTCCCGCTCGGCATCGGCGCGCCGCGCCGCTGGAACCTCGTCGCAATTCTCGCGCGCATTTTCCACATCCTCATACCGATCCAAGGAACGTTTCTGCAGCTTGCCACTTTATCCCGTGCCTGTTTTGGCAATTTGATCATTCGAGGAGACAGCGATGAGGATTCTGAAATTGTCTGCGGCCGCAGCTGCGCTGCTGGCCGGTACCGCGCTCGCCGTGGCCCAGTCGAGTTCGACGGTCGGCACTGGCGGGTCGTCAGCCGGCGGTGGCACCAGCAACTCGACCGTAGGCACGGGCGGTTCATCGGCGGGTTCGGGCAGCGGATCGGGCTCGGCCTCGACGCTTGGCACCGGCGGCTCGTCGGCGGGCGGCGGCACCAGCAGTTCGTCGATCGGCACTGGCGGCTCCGCCGCAGGCTCCGGCAGCGGCTCAGGCTCGGCCTCGACGCTCGGCACCGGTGGTTCGTCGGCGGGTGGCGGCAAGAGTTCGTCCAGCGTCGGCACCGGCGGCTCTGCGGCAGGCTCCGGCTCCAACTCGGCATCGACAGTCGGCACGGGCGGCTCGTCGGCCGGCGGCGGCAAGAGCGGCTCGACCGTGGGAGCGGCCGGCTCCTCCGCGGGACATGCCAGCGACATGGGCATGGAAAAGGGCAAAGGCCACCACAAGGACGAGATGAAGAAGGACAAGGACTGACATCCGGCCGGCGGAGCGGCAGCAATGCCGCTCCTTCGTCCTTCCTGAGGAGGACTGGCATGAACAGACCAATCGTTGCGATCGCAGTTTTGACTTTGATGAGCAGCGCAGCTGCGGGGGAAACCATGCAGAAAACCGGCAAGACCGCGTCCGGCGAGACCTGCCGGGTCACGGTGGAAAAACATCCCGACGGCAGCATTACCGCGCTGGGGTCATCGGGTTCGGGCACCACCGGCTCGACCTCATCGAGCGGCTCGCTGTCGAGCTCTAGCTCGGCCGGCGGATCGTCGGTGCACGTCCAGGCCGGTGGCGGCAACGTGTCGAGTTCGTCCTCGACGGCCGGCGGCCCGGGTTCGACCAGCGCGAGCACCGTCACGGTCAACGGCTGCACCATCTCGACATCGTCGCCATAGCAAAAGGATTTCACAGATGAGAATGTTGATCGCGACCTCGTCGGTCGCACTCCTGCTTGCCGCCGCCTCGCCGTTGTCGGCGCAAACCAGCATGACCGGCGGCACTGGGGGCTCGGCCGCGGCCGGCGGCACCTCGGCCAGCACGCTCGGCACCGGCGGCACGTCGACGTCGGGCTCCGGACAGACCGGCTCGTCGATTGCAGCGGGCGGCAGCGCCGCGTCTGCCAACGGCAAGGCGCAGTCCGGCACCAGCATGAACAAGGGCAACGGTCCGGTGCTCAATTCCAATGCGCGCGCGCAGGCGCATGAGGGTGGTACGTTCAGCCGCTCCCACACCCGCACGAAAGTCAAGGCGGGCGAGGAGGTCGGGTCGACCACCAAGACCATGTCGCACGTGCCGGGCTCCAAGCCGACCATGTCGACGACATCGACCAACGTGCGCTGAACCATCCTCACGAGACTGCTGCCCGCAACCTGCGGGCAGTTTTTCTTTGTGAGCAGGTTTTTCGTTGGTGAACGGATCAACCGCCGCTCAGCGTGCGGCTGACGCGGGTCACGAGTGCATCCCACTGCCGCTTCTCGGCGGCCGGATAGTTGATCAGCACGCAATGCACGTAGCGGCGGCCAAAGTTGCAGCGGTCGTACCAGATCTTGCCGCCCCGGGTGCTGGAGACCACGAAGAAGCGCGGCGTGATGCGCTTGTAGGTGATGCCGGGCGGCGGATTCTTCCGCGCCAGGAAAGCGGCCGGTGAGCTGCCGTCATTGGGAACGGCCTGCACCGTCAAATCCGCACGGCCGTCGCTGGTCCGGTACTGCATGCCATAGCCGTCGGGCCGGCCGGCTTGCTCGGTGAAGATGGACGAAGGGATATCGACGCTGGTCCCGGTCTCGGGAATGCGATAGCCGCTCCAGCTGTCCGCGCGGGCGGCAGCCGGAAAGGCACAGAGCATGACAAGGATGGTGGCGATCTTCTTCATCGTATGGCCCGGCTTGTGCTGGTGGGCCGACAACGTGGGGAAACGCCGGACGTTCCTTTCCGCGATGTGAACGCGCGTTGCGCCCAAGCCGGATGATAGTCTCGAGCGCGCCCGCTAGCGAGCGCGTTTGCCCTTGTCCGTGGGCAAGGGGCAATTCGTACAAACGCTGTCGTCGCACATGCGGCAGATCGTGAAGCGATCCATCTCGGAGGTATCCTGCCGAGCCAACAACTCATGGAGCAGCGTTTCAAGGCGCTTCGTTTCGGCCGGCGAAAGTACATCCAGAAGCGACGCGACGGCCGAAATCCGCGAAGTCATCAAATCGTTGCGGGTTGCGGCGCCCTTCGCCGTCAGGTGCAGAGCAACCTCGCGGCCGTCCTGTCCGGGCCGACGTTCGACCAGCCGATCCGACACCAGACGGTCCACCAGCCGGACCGTTCCTGAATGCGACAGGCCAAGGATCCGCCGCAGCTTGTCGTTGGTCATGCCCTGGCCATAGCCGATGACGACCAGTGCCGCAGGGGTCTCGCCACCGCGGCCGATGACCTCGCGCGCGCCCTGCTCGATCCGATCCATGACGGCGAGCGAAAGCGCCCCCAGCAAATTTGCGATTCCAATTTCCATACACCGACAATATGTGCGGAGCGCACAAAAAACAACTTGACGATATGTGCGCTCCGCACATAATTTGGATCGCGGGGCTCGATCACATGGAGAATGACGATGAATACTCGGAGCGCGGCACGACAAGCGAATGCCCAAGCGGATACCAGGGGCACCGAACCCGCCTTGAAATACGTGCAGGCCAACGGCGTGCGCTTCGCCTATCTCGAACAGGGCGATGGCCCCCTGGTCATGTTCCTGCACGGCTTTCCCGACAATGCCTGGTCGTATCGAAAGCAGCTGCAGGTCTTCGCGGATGCCGGGTATCGTGCCGTCGCGCCGTTCCTGCGTGGCTATGCGCCGACCGAGATTCCGGCGGACGGCATTTTCGATCCGATCGCACTGGGCAAGGATCTCGAAGCCCTCATCGCGGCGCTGAGCGACGACGGACAGGCACGCGTCGTCGGCATGGATTGGGGCGGCACCTCGACCTTTCAGGCGCTGGCCACGGCGCCATCGGCAATCAAGGCCGCCGTGGTCATGAACACCGCGCACCCGATTACAATTTCGAGCATCAGACGGGATCCGGAGCTCGTTCGAGCCGTCTTCCACGTCTATTTTTTCCAGCTGCCCGGCGCCGAATCCGCGGTCAATACCGAGGGCCTCCCCTTCGTCGACTATCTCTGGAAGCTGTGGTCACCGACATTCAACAATGCCGAGCACATCCGTTCGATCAAGGAGACACTCAGCTCGCCCGGCACGATGGCCGCGGCGCTGAAATATTACGGAGGCCTGACCGATGCGGGGCTCACGGGCCGGCTGCCGATCAATGACATGCACACGCCGACGCTGACGATCTATGGCAGCAACGATCCGACAGCGAGGTACTCGGTCAAGGAGGAGCCGCTGTTCAAGGGGCCGCACAAGCGGATTGTCCTGCCCGATGTCGGGCACTTCCCGCACCTCGAGCGTGAGGAAGAAGTCACCGGCCTGATCATGGACTGGTTCAAGACGCACGCGCCTGACTGAACGCAGAGGGCGGTGGCCCACAACATCCTTCGATTTTCTAATCTGGAGTGCGCGCAATGGACGCCAAGACACAACATCAATATGCCGAGACCTTTCATGCCCTTCACAGGAAGGGCGATCCGCTCGTCCTGTTCAACGCCTGGGACGCCGCCACCGCCAAAGCCATCGCGAAGACCGCTCCGGCCATCGCGACCAGCAGCGGCGCGGTCGCCTCCGCACTTGGATACGCCGACGGAGAAAATGTCCCGTTCGACATGGTGACTGGCCTCGTATCGCGGATGACTGCGGCCGTGTCGGTTCCAGTCTCAATCGATCTGGAGGCAGGATATGGCGACACCCCGGAGGCCGCCGCCAGATCGGCGACCGAGATTTTGAAAGCCGGCGCCGTCGGCATCAATATCGAGGACGGGCTATCGGGGGAAAGCGGCAACTGGTCAATCCCGAACTCCATGCCGCCAAGATCAAGGCCGCGCGCGACGCCGCGAAAGATCTGGGAGTTCAGCTATTCATCAATGCGAGAACAGATCCGTTCCTACTGAAATTCGGATCGCCGGACGAGTGCATGAATGAAGCGGCAAGGCGGGCGAAGGTCTATGCCGAGGCCGGCGCCGACGGAATTTTCGTCCCCGGCCTCACCGACCTCGCTCTCATTGAAAAGTTCGTTCAGCTCACGCCTCTGCCGGTCAACATCATGGTGACACAAGGCGTTCCCGCACTTCCGGATCTGGCTCGCGTCGGCGTTCGGCGGGTCAGCCTTGGGCCGTGGCCGATGATGGCCGCGATGCGGATGATCGGACAGGCCGCGGCCGCGGTCGCCGCGACCAAGCAGTACGGCACGTTCCTGCAACCGGATGCCTGAGCCCGGAAATCACCCGCTCGACGCAGTGTTCTGCGCCGACCGCTTCACGCTTTTCCAATCCACCGGATGGATGTCGAGAACGGTCAGCGCAGTTCCTATGCGCTCCTGTCCATGGCCGCGATCAAGGATGCGATCTCGATGGTCGCAAAATTGCAGTAGCTGTCGGAGACCGCGTAGGGGAAGATGATCTTGTCTTGGTGGCGCATCGCGCCGCAAGTGTAGACGACGTTTGGAACATATCCTTCGCGTTCGGAAGGGTCCGGGCGCAATAGTGGCTCGCGCAGGCGGCCGAGCACCTTCGAAGGGTCGTTCTTGTCCAGCAGCGCGGCCCCGATCGAATATTTTCGCAAAGGTCCGACGCCGTGCGTCAGAAGCAGCCACCCGACGTCGAGTTCGATGGGTGATCCGCAATTGCCGATCTGCACAAATTCCCAGGGGTATCGCGGCTTCAGAATCGGCTGGCCGCCATCCCACGTCTGGAGGTCTTCGGAAAAGATCAGATAGAGGTTCTCGTTGTCCTGGCGCGCGATCATCGCATATCTGCCCCCGATCTTGCGCGGGAATAACGCCATGCCCTTGTTGCGCGCGGCACTGCCTTTCAGGGTCGATAGCCGGAACGATACAAAGTCGGACGTCTCGATCAGCTCCGACCGGATCGCCCGTCCGCTATAAGCGGTGTAGGTCGCGTAGTAGATCGTCTCGCCGGCGTTGCTGAAATGCACAAAGCGGGCGTCCTCGATCCCGTTCGACTGCGCTTCAGTGACCGGGAAAATCACCCGCTCGCTCAGATCCTGGCCGGCCGCAAATGTAACATCAATCTCGTCGCCGCCGGCGCCCGATGTCAGCTTGACGAGATCGGGGCTGGATGCAAGGCGCGCCGTCGGGTCGATGGTCACGGTCCCGTCTGCCGCAATAAGCCCCGAGCGAAATGTCAGGGACGACACGTGACCCTCGCCGACGGCACGAAGACTTAGGATGAAGCGAAGGCTGCCTTCCGGCGTTCCGGATTGATCGGGATGCGGCACGATACTCGGATTGAACAATGCCGAGGCCTCGAACGAATATTCGTTGAGAAAATAGGCGCCCGCGAGTTGGCGCTGCACCTGCGTGAATACAGCATGGTCGGCCAGCGCCTCTTCCATTTCCGCGGCGCGTGTCTCGAATATCTGCAACAGGTTGCGGTGACGGCCGAGGAAATTCTCCAGAACGTCGGCCAATTGCCGGTCAGCCGTCTCGGCATCGAGCGCGAGGACCCGTTCGACGATATGGTTGGCGCGGGTCTTGTCCGTCGGATTGAGGTCGCGCGGCTCTGTTGCCGGCTTGAAAGGCCGAACGATGACACGGGTCGGATCAGGCCGCAGCTGAAGGGCTTGACGTTTGAGGAAGGGAGATTGCGACAAGACGGCCTCGATGGGTTGAAGGAGGAAATCGTAATCCTGCTCCGTCAAGCGACGAGAGGAGCAGGCTTGGCCCGGCTTTCGCTCAGGCGGGCAATTTGCCGAATCTCGGAAAGCCCAAGCAAATAAGACACCACGGATTCCCCTCCGCGGTTCTCATTGGGACGATCGGGGTGCAGGCCATCCCGGCAGCTTCCGGTCTCCAGATCGACCAGCGAGGCCGACAGGTCGTTGCTGCCCAGAAACCACGCGAAGACCCGCGCGGCTTCGGCTTTCCACTCGACATCGTGATCGGCCCGCCATGCGGCGAGGCATGCCGCGATGGTCGCCGCGGCCTCCAGCGGCTGCTGGTCGAAGGCTTGCGACGGCTGGCGTCGATCGCCAAACCCCGCCGTGCCGATCGGGCGGAATTGGCCTTTCGCTGAGGTTTGCCGCTTCACAAGCCAGCGCAACGACTCCAGCCCGATATTGACATAGCGCGATGTCTTGATGGCAAGACCGGTTATGATCAGCGCCTGGGGCAAGCGCGCGTTATCATAGGCCAACCCGTCCTCGAACCAGACCCAATCGCCGGTTGCCACGGTGTCGAAGATCAAGATCAACCGATCGGCAAGCACGGCACGCAGGCGGGTCGCCTGGACATCGCCCGGGACAGCCGAGCAGTAAGCATCGAGGCCCAGCAATACGAACGCCCACGCACGGGGCGAACGAAAATCTTCCACTGTCGCCATTGCTTCGGAAAACAAGGCCGCGGCCCATGAGCGCCGCGACGAGCTGGCGTCGGTCAACGCGCACACGCCCAAGGCCCAGAGCGTACGTCCGTGACTGTCCTCCGACCCCTTGTCCTCCAACCAGCAGCGGTTGAAGCCCATGAAATTGCGAAATCGTCGTGTATCCGGATTCCAGGCGTGCTGGACGAAAGCGGCAAATCGCGCCGTCAGCGCTTCCGGCAGCCGCTCTTCACCCGGATTGTTGAGCGCACAGGCCACGAGCAGCGCCCGGGCGTTGTCGTCGACGCAATAGCCGTGGGCACGATCCGGCACGCTATGAACGGCATGCTGAAACAGTCCCGTGTCGTCGCACATCGACAGGAAATGGCCGAGCTGCATTTCCGGCGGGGCGCGGCTGTCGCGCAGCAGCGTGCCAGTATCCATACGCGCGATGGTCTTGAGCCGATGCCGGCGGCCGGCGTTCTCGAAGACCGACATATAGCGCTCGGCGGTTCTTTCCCATGTCATCGCGCGGCTGCTCGAAAAGGCGCGCTTGCGCATCGCCTGCCGAAGCACGTCGTTGGTGAGCAACTTGGCGATTTCAATGCCGAGCGCTGCCGCGTCGCCAAACGGAACCAGGATGCCGCGGCCCTCGGCCAATAGTTCACGGGCATGCCAATACGGGGTGGACACCACGGCTTTACCGAGGCCAAAACTGTAGGCCAGCGTGCCCGAGGTCATCTGGGCCTCACTGAGGTACGGCGTCACGTAGACGTCGGACATCGAGATGAAATCGAGCAGCGTTTTCTTGTCGACGAACTGATCGAGGAACACGACGTGATCCTCGACGCCAGCCTGGCGCGCGTGCGCCATCAGGGACTCACGATAAGCTTCGCCACGGTCGCGCACGAGGTTGGGATGCGTCGCACCGAGGACGACGTAAACGGCGTCGGGTCGGGTCTTCAGAATCGAAGGCATCGCATCGATCATGACTTCGATGCCCTTGTTCGGCGACAGCAATCCGAAGGTCAGGATGACCGACTTGTTGCTGAATCCGAGCGCAGCCTTGGCCGCGTCGGGTTCGACGAACGCAAATTCCGGGATGCCTTGCGGGATGATCTCGATCTTCTCGTCAGCCACGTGATAGACGGAGCGCAACAACTCCCGGCCTTTTTCAGCCATCACGACGATCTTGGACGAGCACTCGACGATGCGCGTGATGACGTCGCGCTGAGCCTCGGTCGGCTCGGACAAGACCGTATGCAGGGTTGTCACGATCGGTATGGTCAGGCGCGACAGAAGCGCCATGATCTGGCATCCGGCTTCGCCGCCGAAAATGCCGAATTCGTGTTGCAGCGAAACGGCCTCGAAGCCGCCGCTATTCAGATAGGCAGCCGCACGGACATAATCATCTTGCCTGTCGTCGTTGATCTCCAGGCCCACGGTGGCAGGATAATCGTAGACCTGGCCGTGATCGGTCATCGCGACGATGACCGTCTCCAGATCACTCCGGGACGCCGCAACGGCGCTCTGCAAGTCGGTGGTGAAGGTCGCGATGCCGCAGCGGCGGGGAAGCGAATTGCCGATGAATGCAATACGATTTACGGCAGCCAATTTGGCGTCTCCGATTGTTTGAGCGTGGCGGTCTCGACGGGAGACGGGACCAAGGTGCCGGGAAAGGCGTGCGGTGCGCGACTGGCGCTCGCGGCGCTGCGCTCTGTTAGCGCAGCAGGGTTTATCTTCGGGCCGGGATAGGCCAGCAGCGCTTTCAAGCCGCTCGCACCGACCTCGATTTCCGCGTGGTCGGCTTCCAGGAAGAACGCCTCCCCCGGCGCCAGCCTCGTCGAGCCGAGTTGGGCGTGGCCTTCGATCGCCAGCAGCCAGGTCTCTTTCGGTGCGTCGAGCATCCAAACGGAGCCAGGAGCAAGGTCCGTCTGCTCCAGCGCAAAATAGGAATTGACCGTGAGGACCGTTCGCGCGCCGCTCAGGCGTTCGGACGGCGATTGAATCTGGCGTGGGCCTGCCGTCGCCACCGCGACGGCATGGTCGATGTGCAGTTCGCGCGCTCGTCCATAGTCGAACAGCCGGAACGTGGCGTCGCTGTGCTGCTGGATTTCCACGAGCACGATGCCGGCGCCGATCGCGTGGATCGTTCCAGCAGGAATGAGAATGACGTCGCCTGGATGAACCGGCTGCCAATCCACGATATCGGCGATCGAGCCATCAGTGATCGCGGTTCGCAACTCCGCGGCGGAGCGCGGATGGTTCAGCCCCACCGCGACCCCGGCACCAGGGATCGCAGAGACGATGTACCAGGCTTCGGTCTTGCCGTTGGCAAGGCCGATCGAGCGCGCGAACGCATCATCCGGGTGAACTTGAATCGACAGGGGCTCGGTGGTGAAGAGCATTTTGAGCAGCAACGTCGTCTTCGGCGCAGCAAGACCCGGGCGCTCGAACCACAATTCCCCGATCGGCCCGTCGCTCGTCGACGTCTCACTCCAGGGCCGCAGATCGAGGCTGCCCCAGGGCTTCGGCTTGGTTCGCACGATGGCATGTTCGACCGTCAAGCGGGACTCCCCAAGGCTGTGCGATCAGTCGTTGACTGTTCGTGCCGGGCGCGGACCGGTCCAGGGCGGAAGCGCATCCCATTCGGCCCTTCGCATGCGGCGCTCTTCATCGCCGACCTTGACGAAGACAAACGGAGCGTCGTCCTGCCCGGTCTTCGATCCCGTGAATGTGGCCGGAAGTCCGTTCGAATTTCGGATCGTTGCTGTGTTTGCCACGTAAACCTCCTGACGATCTGCGTGCGAGATCGCTGCCGCAGATCAATTGAAAATGGATTCCGCCGCATGCAGGCCGACGAAGCGACCCGCACCGGCACCCGAGATACCAATCAGTCCAGGAGATTTGTATTTTGGGATATCGGACATCCGACCGCCTGCGTGGTTGAGGCGGGAGCGCAATGCTCTCAGTCACCGATAACTGCCAAGGGCGGGCGGTGATCTCGAGCATATAGGAACGCCGTCACCCAATAGCGAGACGAGCGCATCGATCCGATCGGCTTTATTAGCTGTATCTTTGTGTTGGCATTGCTCTATGGTCACACGGCCTGACGTCTGAGTTGACGGGGCTCATCGCTCGATTTCAATACTGGCCGGCTGATCCCCCTCTCAGAAGGGTTTTCGGCTATCGGAGTCGCATGGTTTCAACGGATGGTTTCCGGCAAGAGATTCGATCCCGGCTCGAATTGGCGAATGCGCAAGGCCGGCAGAACCTGACCATCGAATGTGGCGAGCTTTACCGCTCCATGAGCCAGCTGCCCACGTTCAATCGATGGATGATCTTCTGCTGCAACGCGATGCGCGCGGAAATGGCCTTGACCGATCATTTGATTTTCGATGACAGGAACGAAAGCCTGCTGACCGTTCACTATGCATTGCCGCGTCAATGCCGAGCAAAATCAAACCAGACACGATCGAAGTAACGCGTTTGGTTGATTTCGATGACTAGCCGGTCGTTGCTGCCGTGGCGGCTCCGAGAGTAGACGCCCTACGCCGACCGCTTCACCGCGGTCGCGCCGGCCGGTGCAATGTCGAGACGAGCCAGCATCGCCTGCGCCTGCTCGGCGCAGTGCTCGATCAGCCAGCGCTCGAACGCGACGGGCGCCAGCGCGGGCGCGTAGAGGAAGCCTTGCACGACGTCGCAGCCGAGCTCGGCCAGCACCTTGCGCTGCGCCTCGGTCTCAACCCCTTCGCCGACGACAGTCATGCCGAGGCCCTGCCCGACGCGCACCACAGCGGTGGCGATCGCGAGCGCGCCGGCGTCACGCTCGATGTCGCGCATGAAGCTGCGGTCGATCTTGAGCTCGCGGATCGGCAGATGGGCGAGCCGGCTGAGGCTGGAATAGCCGGTGCCGAAATCGTCCACGGAAAGCCCGACGCCGAGCTCCCGGATCGCGTTCATCGTCTCGAGCGCGGCGACGCTGTCCTGCATGAACGCGCCCTCGGTGATCTCGAGCATCAGCGCATCCGCCGGCAGATCGTATTCGGCGAGGATATCCTTGAGCCGCGCGGCCAGCGTGACGTTGCGGAAATTGATCGGCGACAGATTCACCGACACGGATGGAATGTTCAGCCCAGCGCGGCGCCAGCTCGCCATCTGCCGGCAGGCCTCGCGCACCGACCACAGGCCGATCTGCTCGATCAGGCCGCACTCTTCGGCGAGTGGGATGAATTTTGCCGGCGAGACGTCGCCGAGCTCGGCATCGTGCCAGCGCGCCAGCGCCTCGACGCCATGGATCGCGCCGTCGCAGCTGCGGATCTGCGGCTGATAGCGGAGGGTCAGCGCGCCCTCGGCGATGGCGCGGCGCAGCGCCGCAATCAAGGCCAGCCGCTGCTCGGTGAGCCCGTTCATCTCGGCGCTGAACAGGCGATGGGTCGAGCGGCCGGCCTGCTTGGCCATGTACATGGCCGCGTCCGCCTGCTGCATCAGCGTGTCGATGTCGGTGGCGTGATCGGGATAGAGGCTGACGCCGATGCTCGCCGACATCTGCAGCTGCCTCGAGCCGAGCCGCAGCGGCGCGGCCAGCGCTTCGGTGATTCCGGCCGCGACGCGCTCGGCACCCTCGGCGTTGCGCTGCGGCAGCAGGATCACGAACTCGTCGCCGCCGAGTCGCCCCAGCATGTCCTCGGGCCCGATCTGCTCGCGCAGGCGCTGCGCGAGCTGGATCAGGAGCTCGTCGCCGGCGGCATGACCGAGTGTGTCGTTGACGTCCTTGAAATGATCGACGTCGAGGAAGGCCAGCGCGACGTGGCTGCCGGTCGGGCAGGCATCGATGGCGGTGGTGATCAGGCGCCGCAATTGCGCGCGGTTCGGCAGGCCGGTGAGGATATCGTGATAGGCGAGCCGCGCGATCTCGGCGCGCGCTTCCTTGCGCTCGATCGCGAAAGCGCCGAGATTGACGCAGGCCTCGACGATGCGCCGATGCCAATTGCTCGGCGCGCGCGGCTCCCGGTAGTAGAAGGCGAACGTGGCGATGACCCGTCCGTCCTTGGCCTTGACCGGCGTCGACCAGCATGCGCGCAGGCCAATCGCGAGCGGCATCGCCTTGTACGGCCGCCAGCGCGGATCGGTCTCCAGATCCGTCGCCAGCACCGGCTCGCCGTAGAAGGCCGCGGTTCCGCACGAGCCGACATTGGGGCCGATGGCAACGCCGTCCAGTGCGCGGGAATAGTCCTCGGGCAGGCTTGGGCCGCCGAGCGGATGGATCAGGCCCGCGGCATCGATATGAAGCAGCGAACAGACGACGTCGGGCGCGATCTGCTCGACACGGCGGCACAGCCGGTCGGCGATCTCGCCGATCGGAACCTCGTCAGCCAGCGCGCCCATGATGAGCTGCTGCAGCGAGCGCAGCTGCTTGGTCTCGGTGATATCCTCGAGCAGCGCGAAGATGTGCTTGACCTGGCCCTTCCTGTCGCGGAAGGCATCGATGCGAGCGCAGACCCAGATCTCCTCGCCGTCCTTGTCATAGGCGAGCATCTCGACCTCGCCGCGGTGGCCACCCTCCATCAGGCGCTTGACGAGCTTCGCAACGGCCTTGCGATCGGTGTGGCGGCCGGCGAGCAGGCCCCTGGCACGGCGGCCCTCGGCTTCCTCGCTGGTGTAGCCGAACAGCGTCGTGAAGGCGGCATTGACGTAGACGATGTTCTGGTCGGTGTCGGTGATGAGCACCGCGCGGTTGGTCTGGTCGGAGACGGCGTGGAGAAGCCCGATCCTGGCGCGGCGTTCGGCATCCGCGGTGACGTCGCGCACGAACACGATGCGATAGGTGATGCCTCCACTTGCAATGGATGAAAGCGAGATGGCCGCCCGGATGCGGCTGCCGTCGTTTCGCACGAGGCTGATCTCGTCACGGAATTCTGCAACCGGATCGGCCTGAAGGCATTTGAGGGTGAGAATTTCGGCGTCGTGACCGAGCACATCAGCGCGTGCGAGTTTCCAGATCCGCTCCGCACCGGCATTGAAATGCGTGATGCGATGCGCGCTGTCGACGATGACGATGCCCTCGTCGGCGCGTTCGAGCGCGGCCAATAGCACTTCCGGAGTTTCTGTCATGGCACAATCGGAGGCGAACATCGCTAGACCCGGAGGCATCGGGAAAATTTGCAACTGACGCTAGCGCCACCATGGTGTCCAAGTCGTTTTTGCAGTCCCCTCGCACCGCGCCAAGACGCGACATGATTAACATTCCGCGAAAGAAACGAAGGTAATTGGGCGCGCACGGAACCTATTCGGCGCCGGTTCCCGCCTGAAGCTTGCCGGCGACGGCGCGCACCTTGCGCGGCGCGGCTTGCCAGATCGAGAGCGCCGACAGCCCACTCACGATAATGGCAACTCCAAAGGCCAGCGTGTAGTCGCCGGCCCGATCGTAGAGCAAGCCGGTGACCCAGGGACCGGCAGCGCCGCCGGCCAATGCTGCCAGCATGATCGTGCCGAAAATGCTGCCCTGGTGCTTGCCCTGAAAAATCTCGAACACCACCGCGCCCATGATCGAGGTCAGGCCGTAGCCGAGCGCGCCTTGCGTGAACACCATGAGATAGACCAGCCACAATGACGGCTGGAATTTCAGGGCCATCAGCGCCGCGAAAGAGATCGCAAAACCCGCGCAGCTGATCGCCCAAACCCATTCCCGCCCGATCCGGTCGGAGACATGGCCGAGCAGGATCTGGCCGGGAATGCCGAGCAGGCTGACGATGCCGAGCGCCCACACCGCGACACCCGTGCTGAAGCCGATGTCGAGCAGGAATTTGGTCTGGTGCACCTGCACCGCGTACCAGATGTAGAGGCCGCAGAAATAGCCGAGCGCGATCCACCAGAACCGCGTCGTGGCGACCGCTTTCCGGAGTGTCCATTCGGTCCCGGCCCAGACGGGATCGATGATGTTGGAGACGGATTTTGCGGCGCCTGCGGCCGGGGCCGCATCGCCGTCAGGCCGCAGGCCGATATCCTCGGGACGTCGATGCAGGAACAGATTGATCGGCGCCAGCACGATCAGGATCATCAGGCCCATCGCCGTGCAGGCGGTGCGCCAGCCGGTCCCTTCGATCATGTGTTGCACCCATGGCAGCAGCGTGACCGAGCCGATGCCGACCCCGGCGAAGGCGATGCCGATGGCGAGGCCGCGCGTGCGGATAAACCAGTTCGGCAGGAACAACGACTGCCCGGAATAGCCGAGACACACCGAACCGGCGCCGACCATGACGCCGATGGTGACATAGAGATGCCATGGCTGGCTCGTGAGCGGCGCGAGCAGCAATCCGCCGCCCATCAGAACGACGCCGAGCTCCATCACCGCGCGCGGGCCGGCGCGGTCCATCAGCCGGCCGATCAGCGGGCTGACCATGCCCGACACCACGAAGCCGAAGGAGAAGGCGCCCGCGGTGACGCCGCGCTCCCAGCCGAATTCGGAGATGATGGGAGGGAAGAACAGCGAGAAGGCGGTGCGCGCGTTGACGCCGATGGCCATGGTGACGAAGGTCACCGCGACCACGACCCAGCCGTAGAAGAACGGAAGCCGCATTGTGTGTTTCATCCCTGGACGGTCCTTCCGACCATCCAGGACTGCCCGGGTCAAGCGCTTTTCGCGCATGCCTCATTGAGCGATCCTTGGGCGGCCGCCCTCAGGCCGCGTCGCGTTGCGACGATTTGGCGGGCGCGTCGAACAGGATCCGTTCGATCGGCTGCGGGCGGCCGAACAGATAGCCTTGCGCGAAATTGACGCCGAGCGCCTTCAGCCGCTCGTACTCCTCGCGGGTCTCGACGCCCTCGGCGGTGACCGACATGTCCAGCCCGCGCGCCAACGTCACGATCGAGGAGATGATGGCGGAGCTGCGCGGCTGATGCGTGAGGTTCCGGATGAACGATTTGTCGATCTTGATCTTGTCGAACGGGAAAGCGGTCAGATAGCTGAGCGACGAATAGCCGGTGCCGAAATCGTCGAGTGCGAGCGCGATGCCGATGCTCTTCAGCCGCTCCATGAAGGCGTGGTTCTCGACGCCACGCTCCAGCAGCACGGATTCCGTGATCTCGATCTCCAGCCGCTGCGGCAGCAATCCGGAATCGGCGAGCGCCGCGCTGATCATCTCGAACAGCTCGGCCTCCTTGAACTGGATCGGCGACAGGTTGACGGCGACCGCAAGATCTGACGGCCAGCCGGCCGCGTCCGCGCAGGCGCGCCGCAACACGAATTCGCCGAGCGGCACGATCAGCCCGGTCTCCTCCGCAAGCGGGATGAACTGGTCCGGCGCGATCAAGCCGCGCGTCGGATGCCGCCAGCGCACCAACGCCTCGAAGCCGCGCCGCGTGCCGCTGAGGGCGTCGACGAACGGCTGGTAGTGCACCTCGAGCTGGCACCGCGCGATGGCGTCGCGCAGATCGCCTTCCAGCGTGCTGCGCGCCTCGAGCTCGGCCGACATCGCCTTGTCGTAGATGGTGAAGCAGTTGCGGCCCGACGATTTAGAGCGGTAGAGCGCCAGGTCCGCCTTCTTCAGCAGCTGCTCCTGATCGCTGCCATGATCGGGCGCGATCGCAATGCCGATGCTGGTGCCGATCTCGACGCGGTGTCCGGGAAGAAGGAACGGCTCGGCCACGAGCTTGGCGATCCGCCCCGCCAGTTCGGTCGAGCAGACGCGCTGATCCTCGCAAGCTTCCTGGATGATGGCGAATTCGTCGCCGCCGAGCCGGGCCAGCACGTCCCTGGTGCGCAAAGCGGATTTCAGCCGCTGTGCGACCTGACGCAGCAGCGCATCGCCGGCACCGTGACCGAGCGAGTCGTTGACGTTCTTGAAGCGGTCGAGGTCGAGCATTAGGATCGAGAAGGTCGGACCGGCGTCCTTCAAACGGCCCTTGAGCTCGTCGAGCCGGGCCAGGAAGAAAGCGCGGTTCGGCAATCCGGTCAGGATGTCGGTCTGGGCGAGTTCGAGCACCCGCCGGTTCGCCAGTGACAGCCGCTGCGAATTGCGGCTTGCGAGCATGAGATAGGTCGAAAGCGACAGCGTCAGCAGCATGCCGACGATCAGCACCGCACCCGCGCGATCGTAAGTCGTCTCCAGCGGACCGCCGGCAGCCGGAACCGCCCGCACCTGCCAATCGGTGTCGCCGATCTTGAGATTGCCCGACCAGTGCAGGGTCCGCGCGACGTCCCGCATCGTCTGCGGCGCCGTCGCGGCCGACGAGTAATCCGGCAGCATTTGCTCCAGGCCGACGATCTGACCCGCGAACGGCGGATAGACGTTGACGCTGACCGCGGGGCTTGCCCCGGTGGTCACGCGAATGGACTGGATCAGCAGCGGCAGGTCGAAGACGCCGACGACGAAGCCGGCGAGATTGCGGCGCCGGTCCACGACCGCGTCGCGCGACGTTCCCTTGGCGTAGACGGGAATGGCGACGAGGACGTCGGGCAACCGGCCGCCCTCCTTCGGCTCGTAGAGGCGGGTGCGAATGGCCCCTATCCGGTCGGTGTCGCGCGCGCGCTCGAGGACCGCGCGGCGCTCCGGAACGGTCGCGTAGTCCATTCCGTAAACTGGAGACGTCTTCGGCTGGGTCGAGTAGAACACCGGAAAATATTCGTCGCTCTGCGGCGCGGTCGCGAACGCATCGCCCTGGAGCGACTTGATGCGATAGCCGGACACGCCGTCCGTGATCGCCGCGGCCTCGTATTCGGCGCGCTCCTTGCGGTTCACCCGCGGCACCCAGGAGATGCGCAGCATGCCGGGATGGCGCTCGAACAGGCGGGCGCTGAAGGTCTCGAATTCGCTGCGGGTGATCTCCTGATTGGTCGATTCGAACAGCGTGCGCAGCGCGACGAGCCTGGAGATGTACTCGCTCATGCCGTTCTGCATGACGATCACTTCGGTCTCGGCCGCGTTCTCGAACTCGATCTTGTTGACGCGGCCTTCCCATCGCGCCACGGCGGCTGCAGCCACGACCGAAAACAGAAGACCGACGCCGACTGCGACGAGCGCAGGGCGATAGAGCCCGAGCAGCGGCGCGGCACGCCACCATCCGGTCATACGCCCCCGATCCTGATCGTTCTGATCCCGACCGCCCATTCCAAAAACCGCCGTCCCCTCTCCCGCTCAACCGAACCTCTGGTTGAGCCGCCGGAGCCACTATCGGAACAGGACCGCGGTTAAGAACTGCACAATTTCGGAACCCGGCTTTTCCGCATTACCCGGTTTAGTTAATGAAGTGCAGGATGATGCGGGCTCTGTCGAAGCAAGTTGCCGGTTTTCCCCGGAGTAGTACGGAGCCGTCGATACATCGCCGATTCATCCCGTGGCGATAGCTTTCACGAAGCTACTCACCGCACCCGGCAAGACTTGTCTGATGTATCGATCTCGATCTGCGACATGCATCGTCATGACCGTCGCCGTCCTGGCAGCAAGCATGCTGCCGGCGAAAGCCGACGAGATCGGCGTCAGCGAGGATGCGATCCTGTTCGGCCAAGCCGCAGCGCTCGAGGGTCCCTCCTCCACACTCGGACAGCGCATGCGGCAGGGCATCGTCGCAGCCTTCACCGAGATCAACGCCAAAGGCGGCGTCCACGGCCGCAAGCTCCAGCTCATCAGCCGTGACGACGGCTACGACCCCGACCGCTCGCTGGCGCAGACGCTGCGGCTGATCGAGGACGACAAGGTGTTCGCGCTGATCGGCGCGGTGGGCACGCCGACCGCGGTGGCGACGATACCGATCACCAGCGCCAGGAACGTGCCCTTCATCGGTCCCTTCAGCGGCGCTGAATTCTTGCGCGACCTCGAGCTTGCGAACGTGGTCAACATCCGTGCAAGCTATGGCGCCGAGGCCGAGGCGTGGGTCAAGCATCTCACCGAGGATCGCCATTTCACCCGCATCGCCATTTTCTACCAGGACGACTCGTTCGGGCGCGACGGTCTTTCCGGCGTGAAGCGCGCGCTTGCCAGGCGCGGCCTCGAGCTCGCCGCCGAAGGCACCTTCGAGCGCAACACCCGCGCCGTCGCGTCGGCCTGGCGCACGATCAAGCGCGTCGAACCCGAGGCGATCGTCATGGTCGGGACCTACGGTCCCTGCGCCGAGTTCATCAAGCTCGCGCACCGCAGCGGCGCCAATCCGACCTTCGTCAACATCTCCTTTGTCGGCGCCGTTGCGCTCGCCAAGGAGCTCGGCCCCGAGGGCGAAGGCGTCGTCGTCACGCAGGTCGTGCCGTTTCCCTGGGACCGCTCGCTTAAGCTGGTCGCCGACTACCAGGCGGCGCAGACGGCGTTCGACCCGGCGCTGACACCGAATTTCGTGGCGCTCGAAGGCTATATCGCCGGCCGTCTCGCGGCCGCGGCGCTGGAACAAGCCGGACCGCAACCGACGCGCGCGAGCCTGCTGCGCACCATCAACGATGTCGGCCGCTTCGACATCAGCGGCAGCACCATCACCGTCGGCATGCGCATGCTCGACGCGCCGCCGAAGGTGTTTTTGACGGTGATCCAGAAGGACGGGACGTTCAAAGCGGTGGACCGGCTATAGAGCGGATCACGGCCGCCGCGTCCAGCCGTCGGCGTTGACGGCGCCTTGCGGGATCTCGCCTTTGACGATCGCTTCGACCTGGCGCACGGTTTCCAGCGACTGATATTCGATCGCCTGCGGCGTCAGGCCGCCGACATGGGGCGTGGCGATGACGTTGGGAAGCTTCGCAAGCTCCGGGCTTGGCATCTGGTCGGGCGCGCGGCCCACATCCATCGCGGCACCCGCGATTCGATTTTCAAGCAACGCCTTCGCCATCGCCGCTTCATCGACGAGGTTGCCGCGCGAGAGATTGACGAAGACGGCATGCTTCTGCATCCGCGCCAGCGCCGCCTCGCCGATCAGATTTTCGGTCTGCTCGTTGGCGATGGCAAGGCAGACGACATAGTCGGACGCGGCGAGGAGCTCGTCGAGGCTGACCTGCCGGATGGCACCGTCGGTCACGGTCGCAAAGGGATCTGCGACCAGCACCTCCATGCGCATCACCTTGGCGATTTCCCCGAGATAGCGCCCGATGCTGCCATAGCCAATGATGCCGATCTTGCTGCCGGCGAGCTGCCGTCCCATCCGCGCTTCCGGCTTGCGGCCGGCGTGATAATCGGCCGTCGCTCGCGATACGCCGCGGGAGAGATCGACCATGAAGCCAACCGCGAGCTCGGCAACCGCTTGCACGAAGCCAGGCCCGGCGCGGGTCACGAGCACGCCGGCGTTCGAGGCCGCCTCGACATCGACGTTGCGGATGTCGACGGCGCAGCGGACGAAGGCGCGCAGGCGCGGCAGTTGTGCAAAGATCTCGCCGCGTCCCTCGGTCATGCGATCGGCCACGATGATGTCGACATCTTGCGCAGCGCGCACGAGGCTGGCTGAGACCAGCGTCTCATCGCTCTCGTGCAGGATCACCTCGGCGGTCGCGCGCAAGCCGTTCAGGCTGCGATCGCCGTAGTAATTGCGGCGCATCTCCGGCGTGTGGGCCAGCAGGACTTTCACGGCGATACTCCCTCAATAGCCGAACGCGCGCGGCAATGCCGTGCTGAGCCATGGCACAAACGCGATCACGAGCAGGCAAAGGAACAACAGGCCGAGATAGCCCATGATCGGCTTCACCGTCTGCTCGATCGGCACATTACCGATCAGGCAGGCGCCGTAAAGCCCGAGCCCGAGCGGCGGCGCGAACAGGCCGATGCCCATCGCGATCACAAGCACGACGCCGAAATGCAGGGGATCGATGCCGAGCTGCACGGCCACCGGCAACAGCAACGGCCCGAAAATAATCAGCGCCGCCGCGCCTTCGAGCACCGAGCCCATCACGATCAGCACGGCGATTGCGAGCAGGATGAACAGCCAGGTGCCGCTGGTCTTGGACAATCCCAGCATGAAATCGCCGACCGCGTGCGGCACCTGCTGCAGGGTCAGCGTGAACGCCAGCGATTGCGCTGCGGCAACGATGAACAGCACGAGCCCCGCGCGCGTCGCGCCCTGGACGAAGCTGTGCGCAGCCGATGTGAAGCTGAGTTCGCGGAACACCACGCTGCCGACGACGAGTGCATAAGCCACGGCGAAGGCCGAGATTTCCGTGGCGGTGGCAAAGCCGCTCTTGAAGCCGAAGAAGATCATGAAGATCAGGCCGAACGAGGCGATCGCGCCGCTCCACAGGCCCGACACCGGCATCTGCGGCGCGATGTCCTCGGCATCAGCTGGAGACTCAGTTGGAGTCTCAATTGGAGTCTTGCCGAAGATGATGGAGACGGCGATCAAGGCCAGCGCCATCAGCGCCGCGGGCAACAGCCCTGCGACGAACAGACCACCGATCGACAGGTTCGCGACGAAACCCAGGATGATCAGGTTGATGCAGGGCGGAATAGTCTCCGCCATCACCGCGGAGGCTGCGAGCAGCGCCACGGCGCCGCCCGGATTCTGCTTGGAGCGGCGCGCGGCCGGAATCAGCACGGAGCCGACCGCGGCGACGTCGGCCATCTTCGAGCCGGAAATGCCGGAGAACAGCACCATCGAGGCCACCATCACGACGTTCAAACCGCCGCGCATCCGCCCGACGCCCCGCTGCAACAGCTCGATCAGCCGCACCGACATGCCGTTGGCTTCCATGAGGTAGCCCACGAGGATGAAAAACGGAATCGCGAGCAGCACGAAATTGTCGATGCCGCGCGCCATCTGCTGGGCGAAGATCACGCCGGGCAGCGCGCCCTCGACCCAGATGAAGATCAGCGCGGCCAGCGCCAGCGCAAAGCCGATCGGCAAGCCACCGACCAACGTCGCAAAGAAACCGATCAGCATCAGCGTGCCCGCCGACGGCACCGTGGCGGGCGACAGATAATCCCAGGCGAGATAAAGGCCGGTCACGACGGCAATCGCGACGAGGCCTCTGACGATGTCAGGGAGCGGCCTGGCGCAGAGCTGGTCGATCGCAAACACCGTCATGAACAGCGCGCCGGCGCCCATCGGGTAGAAGGTCAGCTCCAGCGGCAGGCCGGATCCGGTGGTCTGGCCCGCCGTCAGCGAGCCGAGCTTGATGGCGTTGTAGGCGACGTAGCCCGAAATCAGCACCACCAGCAGCGCGCTCGCGGCGTCGACCAGCGCGCGCAGCCGTACCGGAGCCAGATCGCGGAAGAAAGAGACGCCGACATTCTCGCCGCGCGCGAGCGCGCTCGCCGCGCCGAAGAAGGCCGATCCGACCATCAGTCCGCGCGCGACGTCGTCGGACCACTCCACCGGCGCGTTGAAGCAGAAGCGCAGCAGCACGGAACCGCAGACGACGACGAGATCCGTGGCCAGCAGGATGGCCGCGATCGCGTCGCTGAAGCGAAGCAGCAGGGCGATGCTCCCGTGGCGGCCGCCCGAGAGAGGTACGGCAGCTGTCATTGCCACGTCAGGCCTGCGTGGCGCGGATGATGTCGATCACGGCCTTGGATTCCGGCCGCGCCTTCATGAAGTTCTCGATCTGCGGCGCGACGCGCTTTTTGAACGCCTCGCGGTCGCATTCGGCCACCGTCACGCCCTTTTCGGTCAAGGCCGACAGCGCTTCCTTCTCGACGGCGAGCCCGTGGGTCCGCGTGTCGGCCGCAGCCTTCTTCGCGGCATCGAGAAATCCCTCGCGCAGCTTCGGATCCATGCGATTGTAGGTCGTGTCGCTGAAATAGATCGCGAGCGGCGAGAAATTGTGCTGCGTCAATGCATAGAATTTCGCCGTTTCGAAGAACTTGCTGGCCAGGATGGTCGGCGGGTCGTGCTCTAGCCCGTCCAGCACGCCGGCCTGCAATGCCGTGTAGATTTCGCCGAACGCCAGCGGCGTCGCGGCGGCTCCCATCAGGCGCAGGCATTCCGTGATGACGGGATTTGGCAGCGTGCGGATCTTGAGACCGGCGAGATCTTCCGGCGTCTTCACCGGCTTCCTCGCAAGTACGCTGCGTGAACCGAAATTATAGGCCCAGGCGATGATGCGGATGTTGCTGCCCTTGAGCAGCGCGTCCTCGATCGGCTTGGCCGCGCCAGCGTCGAACGCCTTGGTCTGCTGCGGAAAGCTCGAGAACAGAAAGCCGAGGTCGTAGGTGCCGACCAGCGGCACCAGATTCGCCGAGATCGAGGAGCCCGACACCATGAGGTCGATGACGCCGAGCTTCACTGAGTTGATGACGTCGATTTCCTGACCCAATTGGTTGTCAGGAAAGAACGCGACCTCGACCTGCTCACCGAGGCCGTTCGCCTTCAGGTTCTTCACCAGATTGTCGTAGTAGACCCGGCCGTTGGCGAATTTGGGATCGTTCGGCAGCGACGAGGAGCATTTCAGCTTCAGCGTCGCGGCTTCGGCGCGGCCGATGAGTGCGGGGGAAAGCACGAGGCCGGCGGCAAGTCCCGTCGACGACTTGATGAACGCGCGACGGTTCACGGGCACGATGGACATAATGCGGTTTCTCCCCAATTATTGTTTTTCGAGCAACGGTCGTTGCCGCAGCCCGTTGCGCGGACTGTATGGCCAAAGCGACGGCGCAGGCAAGGCTTGCGGCCGGCCGTTGCAAAGCGGCGTGTCGCGAGGATCAACGGCATCAGCGCGCGGCAAAACAGCCGTGTTTTTGCGGGATTCTCGATCAGATCGGCATGGGGCCGATGCGCGAGAAGATGCTTTCGCGCAGCGTTGGGCATCGATCCAATTGGCGCATGGATCAATGCGCAATTCACATGGATGGCGCCAGAACGATGCCGCACCAGCTCTGGCAGACCTTCTGCCCCATTTTGCCGCAGCTCAACGTGATCCAGTGCACAGACAGACGCATTGGCGGCCACCTAGAAAAGGTGACATCATCGCGCGCATTGCCGATGGAGGTGACACCATGCGCCGTCCAGTCTTTCGCAATTTGTTTCTTGCATCCGCTCTTCTCGCGCTCACGCAATTGACGATGCCGACGGGGGCCGCGGCCGAAGCGCGGCTCGCACTGGTGATCGGCCAATCGGCCTATCGCACCGTGCCGGAACTCCCCAACGCAGCCAACGACGCCAAGGGCATGACGGAGCTGCTCGGCAATGCCGGCTTCACCGTCACCACGGCATCCAATCTGGCGCAAAACGATATGCGTCAGGCGATCTCGGATTTCGCCGGCAAGGTCAGGGCCAGCGGCGCCGACACCGTCGCGCTGGTGTTCTATGCCGGCCACGGCCTCCAGATCGACGGCGAGAACTATCTCGTTCCCGTCGATCTCGACCCCAAGCGCGAAGCCGACATTCCGCTGCAGGGTGTGCGACTGAACGATTTGCTCAACACGCTCGGCGCACTGCCGACGCGGGCGCGCATCTTCATGCTCGATGCCTGCCGCAACAATCCCTTCCCTGCGCTCAGCGGCGCCGGACACGGGCTTGCGATCGTCGACACCAAGGCCGGCGCGCCGGGCTCCTTCATTTCCTA
Organism: Bradyrhizobium lupini; assembly: GCF_040939785.1. NCBI lineage: Bacteria > Pseudomonadati > Pseudomonadota > Alphaproteobacteria > Hyphomicrobiales > Nitrobacteraceae > Bradyrhizobium > Bradyrhizobium lupini. The sequence goes on along the minus strand of NZ_CP162553.1, from coordinate 5,590,294 downwards.
TTCGACCTCGCCGGGCTCCGAAGCCGAGGATGGCTCCGGCATCGACAGCCCCTACACCACCGCGGCGCTGACCGTCGCCAAGCAGCCCAATCTGCCGATCGAGGAAGTGTTCAAGCGCATTCGCGTCGCCGTGGCGCAATCGACCGACGGACGCCAGATCCCCTGGGAAAGCTCGTCGCTGACGACTGACTTCAAGTTCTTCGGCGGCGACAGCAGCGGCAGTCAGACTGCGCTTCCTGGCGCATCCTCCATGGCACTTGCGAGCGGCACGCGCAGCCTCGAGGACTGGCGCAAGGATTTGCAGGGCAAGCCGGCCATGGTCGCCTATGAGATGGTGATCACCGACGACACCGTGCCGGCGTATCAAGCCTATATCGAGTTGTACGCTCAGGATACCCGTACGCCGCGGCTGCGCACGATTGTGGAGCGCCGGCGCCAGATGCTGGCGTGGGAGCGCGCCACCGCGATCAACACCCGCGCCTCGTTCGAGGCGTATCTGGCGAACTGGGACAACAGCGATCTGGCCGCGACCGCACGCCGGCTGCTGCTCCGCGTGCAGAACCGCAACTACGTCTTGCCTGCCGCGGTCGCGGCCGCTCCTGCCCCGGTCGCCGTCGCGATGGCCCCGACCTGCCCGTGCTCGACGCCCACACCACCGGCTTCGCCGATCAACCCGACGATCGCGCCTGTGATCAAGAAGCGCGTCGACGACACACCGCCGAAGCGCAAGGTGGTCGACACGCCGCCCAGGCCGCGCCGGCCGCCGCCTGATGAGGTGATCTACGAGCGCGCGCCGCCACCGGATCGCGGCCCGCCGCCAGAAGCCTTAGGTGTCGGAATAGGCATCGGAATTGGCATGGGCATGGGCGGTCGAGGCGGCAACTACGGCGGCCCGGGACACGGCGATGGCTACCGCAGCCGTTACTGAGACCGCTCGCGCGGCAGCCGGACGCGGACACGGGTGCCGCCACCGGGACGATCCTCAATGGCGACCGTGCCGCCGTTGCTTTCGACAACTTGCCTCACGATTGTGAGTCCCAATCCTGCGCCGCCGCTCTCGCGGCTGCGCGAGGTCTCCAGCCGGTAGAATGGATCGAATACGCGGGTGCGTTCGTCAACCGGGATTCCCGGCCCGCGGTCCTCGACCAGGAGTTCGATCACATCGGTCTCGGCGTACAACGAGATGTCCGCGGCGCCACCATAGAGGATCGCGTTGTTGACGAGATTGGCAACGACCCGAGCCATGCCCGCAGCCGAGCCGCGGATGAGGAGAGCCGGATCTTCGCAGGTGAGCGTCAGCGCTGCGCAGGCACCCTTGCGCGCTTCGTACTCGGTCCGCGCGACGCGGGCAAGATCGACGGTTTCCGCCGACGGGCCTGCGAACGAGGCGCGGACAAAGGCGAGCGCATCATCCATCAGCGATTGCATGTCGTCGAGATCGACGGTTGCCTTGTCCCGCTGCACGCTTTCGGGCAGCAGCTCGAGACGTAGCCGCAGCCGCGTGACATAAGTGCGCAGATCATGGCTGATCGCGCCGAGCACGAGGGTGCGGCTGCGCAGCAGTTCGGCGATGTTCGCCTGCATGGCGTTGACGGCGCGGATCAGCGCCCGGACGTCGGGAGCACCCCGCTCGCTGACCGGCATGGTCTCCATGGCAGCGCCGAAGCGCTCGATGGCGACGGTCAACTCGGACAGCGGCCTGGTCTCGTGGCGGACCGCGAGCAAGGCCGCCAAAGCGACGACGAAGCCGAGAATTCCGGCCAGCAGGCCGACAGGAATGCCGAGCAGGCGAAGGCTGAGCTCACCTGCGGTCTCGATCACCAGATAGCCGCCGCCAGCAAGTTCAATGACAGCTTGCAGGCGCGAGGTGACGAGATCACGCAAGCGGGCCACCTGTTGGCCGTCCCTGACGTTGACGAAGGACAGTGCGACCAGCCGCTCCGCTGGCACACCGCTCTGCGCGCGCAGCCGTTGCTCCGCGCTGCTCAGGAAACGGCCATGCAACGGGTTGGGCGGCACGTCCTGACGCACGACCGGCTTGAATCGCGCCGTCGTGGCCGCGCGCAGCACCAGGTCGCGATCGTCGCGCGGTACCCTGTCGATAGCCTCCGCCAAGGCGGCGACCTGCGCGAACAAAGCGGCAAATCCGGACGGCTCGCCGCGGCCGCGCTGCTCCACGAAATAGATGGCGACCGACAGCAACTGCACGAGAATGATGGCGCCGACGACGATAAGGCCGAGGCGGGCGGCGATGTGAAGCCTGCTCATCCCGCACAGGCTCCGTGCTCAGAGCGGGCGAACGTCAGCACTGAAGAGATAGCCGCCATTGCGCACGGTCCTGATCGAGAACGCAGCCTTGGGATCCGCGGCGACGAGCTTGCGGCGCAGCCGGCTGACCGACACGTCAATGACGCGGTCGAACGGATCCGCGGTCCGGCCGCGCGTCCAGTCGAGCAACTGGTCGCGGGACAGCACCCGCTTGGGCCGTTCGAGGAAACATGCCAGCAGATCAAACTCCGCTGCCGTCAACTCGACGATATGGTCCTGGTCGTTGGTCAGGCTGCGCCCGTCGAGATCGGCCACCAGCCTGCCGAAAGCAATTCGCCGCGGCGGCGGCATCTGCAGCGGGCCGTCCACACGCCGCAAGACGGCCTTGATGCGCGCCAGCAATCCCCGAGGATTGAAAGGCTTCGGCAGATAATCGTCGGCGCCGAGCTCCAGGCCGATGATGCGGTCGACATCGTCGGCCTTGGCCGTCAGCATCAGGATCGGCGTGCGGCTCTTGCTGCGCAGGCGCTGGCAGATCGACAGTCCGTCCTCGCCCGGCAGCATGATGTCAAGCACGACGAGATCCGGGCATGCCTGCATCAGCGCCCGGTCCATCGCCGCGCCGTTCTCGACGCAAACCGGCGCATAGCCCTCCCGCGTCAGCAGGTCCGCCAAGAGCGCGCGGATCTCGCGGTCGTCCTCCACGATCATGATCGTCCGAGTGTCCATCGCGGCCTCTATCGAGCAGCCCGCTGGCAGGAATGTGGCGACCCCGTCGCTCGTTACAAAACGTTACACTTCCGGCCTCGCCGGCAACATCACGGCAAAAGATCGAGGCGAGATTGGCCCCATGCGGCGACCGGTCTCGTTCCGGCGCGTCCTCACAAACAGGAGTATCCGATGAAACCCATTCTCGCTTCGCTATCACTCGCAACGGTGCTGGCCCTCACGGGAGCCTCCGGTGCAAACGCCTGGGTTCGCAGCGGCAGCGTCACGACTTGGCGAGGTACCTACTACGGCAGCGCCAGCGGCGGATGCGCCGGCGGAACCTGCTCGCGTTCGGCTTCGGTGACGGGACCTTATGGCGGCACGATCGCACGCAGCGGCAGCATCACGCGCGTCGCTCCGCATGCATTCGACTACACGCGCACCGCGACGGGTCCGAACGGCCATAGCGTGACGCGCAGCGGCACGGTCGGGACTCATCCTTATTACGAATACCGGTACTGACCGTCGCGCCGGACGACCGCGAAATTCCGGCCGGGGTCAGAACACTGGCCGCGGACTGCCTTCCTCCAACTTGCAAGCATGGATATCTCGAATGCGACGATTGACGATCTTGGCGTCGGCCGCGGCAGCCGCACTGGCCGCAGGTTCGACCGCGCTAGCCTTCACCCCCAGCCCTCACCCCGGTATGTCCGACGGCCTCACCGAAGTCAGCGGCGGCTGCGGACCCGGCTGGCACCTGACGGCCAACGGCCTGTGCCGGCGGACCATCGTGCCCTACGCCCATCCACCCTATGCCTATGCGGCGCCTCCCTATCCTGGGGCCTGTTGGTGGACCAGCACGCCATTCGGCGTGCGGAGGGTCTGCGCATGGTGAGACCTGTACAGCTACGGGAGCTGCGACGCGCGATCGCGGTCATCATCGCCGCGTTGGTCGCGATATCGTCCGCGGGCGCCGCGTCCGCCCAGCAACCGCGACAGGAGATACGCCAAGCGTGCACCGCGGACATGCGCGCGCTGTGCTCCGGCATCATGCCGGGAGGCGGCCGCGTCAAGCAGTGCATGATCGAGCATTTCAACAGCTGTCGGATGGCTGCAAGAGCGCGCTGAAGCAGGCGCAGGCGTCGAAGCCATAGGGCGTGCCTCGCGGGAGTGCGCGTGGGGCTCGCAGACGCGATAAGTGCCGCGAGCCCTGCGGTGTCGCACGATATACAGGCGAGGCCGGCAACCCCATGTTTGCCGACGACCGGCAGCTGTGGTCTGGTCGGCCAACGGAACGCTTCGGGGATTCGCTGCTGATGGCGCAGGACGCTCACACCGCAACATCATGGCCGCTGTTTCGCTCACTCGCGTCCTATTCGCTGCCGGGCGATTTGATGGCCGGCCTGACGCTCGCGGCAATCGCGATCCCAGAGCAGATGGCCACGGCGCGGCTCGGCGGCTTCGCGCCGCAGATCGGCTTCTTCGCCTTCATGGCGGGATCGCTCGGCTTTGCGATGCTCGGCGGAAACCGCTTCCTGTCCTGCGGCGCCGATTCCACGATCACGCCGATCTTCGCCGGCGGGCTGGCGGCGCTGGCCGCCGCCGGCTCGCCTGAGTATCAGGGCCTCGCGATCGCGCTGGCACTGATGGTCGGCGCAATGATGCTGGCCGGCGGCGCCTTCCGCCTCGGCGGCATCGCCAATCTCTTGTCCGTGCCCGTCATGGTCGGTTTCCTCGCCGGCATCTCCGTCCACATCATCGTGTCGCAATTACCGGGCGTGCTGGGCCTGGACTCGCCGAACGGGCCGACGCTCGATCGCATCGGTGTGCTCGCAAGCGAGCTCGGCCGCACCAATCCCTTCACGCTGTGCATCGGCTTCGGTGTGCTGGCCGTGGTCTTCGTCGCCGAGAAGGTCAGCGCAAAAATTCCGGGCGCGCTGATCGGGCTCGTCGCCGCGACCCTGGCCACGATCGCGCTCGGCCTCGAGAGCAAGGGCGTCAATGTCGTAGGCCTCGTGCCGGGGACGCTGCCGCGGCCGACCTTCCCCGAGCTTGCAGCGGAGCAATGGGTCCGCCTCGTGCCGCTCGCCTTTGTCATCACGGTCGTGGTGATGGTGCAGACCGCGGCGACGACGCGCTCATTCCCGTCCGATCCCGACAAGCCGGCCGATGTCGATCGCGATTTTCTCGGCGCCGGCGCCGGCAGCGTGCTGTCGGGCCTGTTCGGCGCGTTTCCGGTCAACGCCAGCCCGCCGCGGACGGGCATTGTCGCCGAGACCGGCGGACAATCGCAGCTCGCGGGTCTCGCCGCCGCTGCGATCGTGCTGGCGCTGCTCGCGTTTGGAACGGGATTGCTGCAGCACGTTCCAGACGCAGCCCTCGGCGGCATCCTGCTGTTCGTCGCGCTGCGCATCATCCGCGTGAAGCAGATCGTCACGATCTATCGCCAATCCCCCAGCGAATTCCTGCTGATCGCCGCCACCGCCGCGCTGATCATCGTGCTGCCGATCCAGCAAGGCGCGTTCCTCGGCATCGTGCTGTCGCTGCTGCACGGCATCTGGAGCACGACGCGCGCGCGGCTGGTCGAGTTCGAGCGCGTGCCGGGCACCACGATCTGGTGGCCGGCACATCCGCACATCGCCGGCGAGCGCATCGCCGGCGTCGCTGTGCTCGGGCTGCAGGCGCCGCTGTCCTTCCTCAACGCGCCCGGCTTTCGCAGCGACGTGATCAAGGTGCTCGGCACGACGCCGCCACAGCTGCTGGTGCTGGAGGCGAGCGGCATGGTCGAGATCGACTTCACCGCCGCGCAGATCCTGCTGGACGTGTTCAGGGCGTGCAGCGAACAGGGCGTCACCGTCGCGCTGGCCCGGCTGGAATCGGTGCGCGCGCAGGACGCGTTCGAGCGGTTCAGGCTGTTCGAGGCGCTGCCCCGGGAGCACATCTTCCACAGCGTCGACGAGGCCGTGCGGAAGTTGGCGCGATAACTGGGCTCACTGCGCCAATGGCGGGTGATCGCGCTGGATCGTTTCGCGGATCCAGCTGGCATGGATCGCGCGAAACAGGATTTGCGCCGTCTTGAGGTCGTTCGCCTTCATGCAGAGATCGACGATGCGACGGACTGCGTCGTCGCGCATCAGTCCATCCGAGATCTTCATCGCGATTTCCATCGCGACTTTCGCCGCGCGCTCGTAGCGCTCGCTGTCGCGCTTGTCGCTGCGCGCGCTACCTGCCGCGCTCGCCGCAGCGGCGTCACAGATCGCACGGATGCGCTCGGCGGCCTCGATGTCGCCGAGCGGCCGTTCGATCGCTTCGTCCCAGATGTCCTGACGCGTCTTGCGCGCGAACCACTGCATTGCCTGCTCCGTGGTGAGGGAGCGAGCATAAACGGCGGCCACGCCGCGCGCTACGCCTCCGGTACGATCTTCCCGGGATTGAAGATGTTCTGCGGATCGAGCGCCTTTTTCAGCGCCCGCATCGCGTCGATCGCCTCGGGCCCGAGCTCCGCCTTGAGGTATTTCTGCTTGCCCTGACCGATGCCGTGCTCGCCAGTGCAGGTGCCGTCCATCGCCTGCGCGCGCTCGACCAGCCGATGCATGAACTCCTCGCCGCGCGCCATCTCGTCGGCATCGTTGGTGTCGCAGACCAGCGAGCAGTGGAAATTGCCGTCGCCGACATGGCCGACGATCGGCGACAACAGGTTGAGGCGCTTGAGATCTTCCTCGGTCTCGCCGACGCATTCGGCAAGCCGCGAGATCGGCACGCAGACGTCGGTCGCGACCACCCCGATGCTGTCGCCGGGCCGCAGCGCTTTCACCGACCAATAGGCGTCGTGCCGCGCCTGCCACAGTTTTGTGCGATCCTCCGGCTTGGTGGTCCAGGAGAAGTCGCCGCCGCCGCAATCCCTGGCGATCTCGCCGAAGGCCTTGGACTGTTCGGCGACCTCGATCTCGCTGCCGTGGAATTCCATCAGCAGCAGCGGCGTTTCGGGCAGGGTCAACTTCGAATAGGCGTTGCAGGCCCGCACCTGCGCGGCGTTGAGCAGCTCGATGCGCGCCACCGGAATGCCGGTCTGGATCGCCAGGATCACGGCCTGACACGCCCCGTGCACGGTCTCGAACGACACCGCTCCGGCCGCGATCGTATCGGGGATGCCGCGCAGGCGGATGGTCAGCTCCGAGATGATGCCGAGCGTGCCCTCGGCGCCGACGAACAGATGCGTCAGGTCGTAGCCGGCGGATGATTTCTTCGCACGCGTGCCGGTCGTGATGATCTCGCCGTCGCCGCGGACCACTTTCAGCGCCAGCACACTGTCGCGCATGGTGCCGTAGCGCACCGCATTGGTGCCGGAAGCGCGGGTCGAGGCCATGCCACCGAGGGAAGCGTCCGCGCCGGGGTCGATCGGGAAGAACAGGCCCTGGTCGCGCAGATGCTCGTTGAGCGCCTTGCGGGTCACCCCGGGCTGGATCACGCAATCGAGGTCCTCGGCATGCACCGCGAGCACCTTGTTCATGTCGCGCAGGTCGATGCAGATTCCGCCGGCGGGTGCGTTGACCTGGCCCTCGAGCGAGGTGCCGGTGCCGAAAGCGATGACGGGCACGCCGTTTTTCGCGCAGATCCGCACCACGTCCTGGATGTCGGCAGTCTCCTGCGCCATCACCACGCCGTCCGGCGGCTGGTTCACGATCCATGTGGTGGTATGGCCGTGCTGCTCGCGGACGGCTTGCGAGGTGATGAGGCGGTTGCCGAACCGCGCGGCAAGTTGCTCCAGCGCGCTCGCGAGGGCTTTCGGCGCCGGCCGCGGCGGATTATTGGTGATGGTCGTACCCACGGACGTTCCTCCCGACGAGACGAACCGTGGCAAAGGACATCTCACCGGTCAAGTCAAGCGACCGGACGCATAGCTGGGGAAGGACACATGCCGGAGACTGCTGCCACAACGATCGAGGGCGTGCCGTTCCGCTCGTCAATCATGCAGATCGAGCCGCAATGGATCGACTACAACGGCCACCTCAACATGGCCTATTACAACGTGATGTTCGACCGCGCGATCGACCAGATGTGGCTGACGCTCGGGATCGGACCGGGCTACATGAAGGAGCGCGGCGGCTCGACCTTCACCGCCGAATGCCACGTGCGGTATTTGCGCGAAATCCACCTCGACGATCCCGTGCAGGTCTCGGTCTGGCTGCTGGAAGCCGACGACAAGCGGCTGCACACCTTCCAGGAGCTGCGGCACGCGACCGAAGGATGGCTGTCCGCCACATCGGAAAACATGTCGCTTCACATCGACATGGGCTCACGAAAGGTGGCGGCTTTTCCCCCAGACATCCGTGAGCGCATCGCAGCGGTGGTCAAGGCCCACAGCGCCGTCCCGCGGCCCGAGGGCATCGGCCGGAACGTGGCGATGCCCTCGAAGCGGTAAGCGCGCTAAACCCTGTTACGACCCCGTGCCAGTCCGACAACGGCCGAGACCAGGAACAACACGACTGCGATGAAGAAGATGATCTTGGCGATTTCGATCGACGCGCCGGCGAGGCCGCCAAAGCCCAGGATACCGGCGATCAGGGCGATAACCAGAAACGTAACTACCCAGCTAAGCATGATCCGAACCTCTGTTTCGATGTCTGTCTGCGATCGGCGCGGCTGACGCGCCTCACTTGCAGAACCAATCGCCAACTCGGAACAATGGTTCCGGGCCGCTAAAGCCGGAAATTCGCCTGACCGACAGGAACAAATTGGCTTTCGGCGCACGTGGAAAACCCCTGTCCGCGGCCCCATATAGGGACCAATCCCTGTTAAGAAGGCTCCCCTTTCACCACCCCGCGGTGCCAACGTGGGGCAAATGATTCGCATGACCGAGCCGAGCAAGATCACGTCCCAGAGCGTCCCCGACCACCAGCCCGCAGCCGGCGGCATCGCCGCGCGTGCGCGCGCCTCGGTAGGCCCGCAATACCTGTCCGGGCTCAATCCGGAGCAGCGCGAGGCTGTGGAGACGCTGGACGGGCCGGTTCTGGTGCTGGCCGGCGCCGGCACCGGCAAGACCCGCGTGCTGACCACGCGCATCGCCCACATCCTGAGCCAGGGCCGCGCCCGCCCATCCGAAATCCTGTCGGTGACCTTCACCAACAAGGCCGCGCGCGAAATGAAACATCGGCTCGGTCAGATGCTCGGCCATGCCGTCGAAGGGATGCCGTGGCTCGGCACCTTCCACTCCATCGGCGGGCGCATCCTGCGCACCCACGCCGAGCTGGCGCAGCTCAAGTCGAACTTCACCGTGCTCGACGTCGACGATCAGGTCCGACTGCTCAAGCAGCTTCTGCAAGCCGACAATATCGACGACAAGCGCTGGCCGGCGCGCATGCTGGCCGGGCTGATCGACGGCTGGAAGAACCGCGGCCTGACGCCGTCGCAGGTGCCGTCGGGCGAAGCCGCCGTGTTCGCCAACGGCAAGGGCGGCAAGCTCTATGCGAGCTACCAGGAGCGGCTGAAGATCCTGAACGCCGCCGATTTCGGCGATCTGCTGCTCGAGGACATCCGCATCTTCCGCGAGCACCCGGATATCCTGCGGCAGTACCAGCAGCGCTTCAAATTCATCCTGGTCGATGAGTATCAAGACACCAACGTCGCTCAATATCTGTGGCTGCGGCTGCTGTCCCAAGCGCCGACTTCTTTTGCCTCTCCCCGCGTGCGGGGAGAGGTCGGATCGCCCGGCAGCGCAATTGCGCGCCCGAGCGATCCGGGTGAGGGGGACTCTCAGCAAGCTGAGCTCGTGGAGGCAGCCCCTCATCCTGACCTTCTCAGCGCGAGCGAAGCTCGTCGCGACCCCGCAAGCGGGGAGAACGAGCAGACGCGCCACGTCAAAAACATCTGCTGCGTCGGCGACGACGACCAGTCGATCTATGGCTGGCGCGGCGCGGAGGTCGACAACATCCTGCGCTTCGACCATGATTTCCCCGGCGCCAAGGTCATCCGCCTCGAGCGCAACTACCGCTCGACGGGCCACATCCTCGCCGCCGCCTCGCACCTGATCGCCCACAACGAGGGCCGGCTCGGCAAGACGCTGCGCACCGAGGACCAGGACGGCGAGAAGGTCACGGTAACAGGCTCTTGGGATCTGGAAGAGGAAGCCCGCGGCATCGGCGAGGAGATCGAGCAGATCCAGCGCCAGGGCGACAAGCTCAACGAGATCGCGATTCTGGTGCGCGCCTCCTACCAGATGCGCGAGTTCGAGGACCGCTTCGTCACGCTCGGCCTGCCCTATCGCGTCATCGGCGGCCCGCGCTTCTACGAGCGCGCCGAGATCCGCGATGCGCTGGCTTATCTCCGCGTCATCAATTCACCGGCCGACGATCTCGCCTTCGAGCGCATCGTCAACACGCCCAAGCGCGGCCTGGGCGATGCCACCGTGCAGATGCTGCACGATCACGCCCGCAAGCGCCGCATCCCGCTGTTCGAGGCGGCGCGCGCGGTGGTCGAGACCGATGAGCTGAAGCCGAAGGCGCGCGGCTCCTTGCGCGACGTCGTCGCCCAGTTCGACCGCTGGCGCGCCCAGCGCGAGGTCACCTCGCACACCGAGCTCGCCGAGATCGTGCTCGACGAGAGCGGCTACACCGAGATGTGGCAGAAGGACCGTTCGGCGGACGCCGCGGGTCGGCTCGAAAACCTCAAGGAGCTGGTGCGCTCGATGGAGGAGTTCGAGAACCTGCAAGGGTTTTTGGAGCACATCTCACTGGTGATGGACCGCGACAGCGGCGCCGACGAGGACGCGGTGTCGCTGATGACGCTGCATTCGGCCAAGGGGCTGGAATTCGACAACGTGTTCCTGCCCGGCTGGGAGGAAGGCCTGTTTCCGAGCCAGCGCACGTTGGACGAACAGGGCCGCGCCGGCCTCGAGGAAGAGCGCCGGCTCGGTCATGTCGGCCTGACCCGGGCCCGCCGCCGCGCCAAAATCTATTTTGCCACCAACCGCCGGATCCACGGCACCTGGTCGACCACGATCCCCTCGCGCTTTCTCGACGAACTGCCCGCGGCCAATGTCGAGATCACGGAATCCAAGGGCGGCTCGGCCTGGGGCGGCACCGGCGGCTACGGCGCCTCCCGCTTCGACGACATGGAAGCGTTCGGCTCCACCTATTCGACCCCGGGCTGGCAGCGCGCCCAGGCCAATCGCAATCGCGGCGGCGGTGGCGGCGGCAATGGCGGCCGCGGCAGTTTCGAGGAACAGGCCTCGTCGTTTTCGTCCCAGTCGTCCTCGCCCGATTTCGGCAGCTTCTCCTCGCGCCGCCGCGGGCCGCTGACGATCGAGGGCGAGCTGGTGGCCAAATCCACCGGCACGACCTCGGAATTCTCCCTCTCCGACCGCGTCTTCCACCAGAAATTCGGCTATGGCCGCGTCACCAAGATCGACGGCAACAAGCTCACCATCGCCTTCGACAAGGCGGGGGAGAAGAAGGTCGTGGACAGTTTTGTGCAGCGGGCGTGAGGCCTGCATGCCGCACTACATCGCCATCATCGAGGACGCCGGCCCGGACGAAGCCGTCGGCGTGTGGTTTCCCGACCTGCCCGGCTGCATTTCCGGCGGCGACGACGTCGATGAGGCCCTGGAGAATGCGCCCGAGGCACTCGCGTTCTATGCACAGGAACTGACCGCGGACGGCCGCCAGCTTCCCCCGCCGCGGACATTGGACGAGCTCAAGGCCGACCCTGATGTCGCCGACGAGCTCGGGAAGCACACGGTCGCCCTGATCGAATGGCCACCCCTCACTGAGGCCACGGAGTGAGGACTGTTCGCCGCACTGGTCGGACTCTCGACAGTTCAGGTCCGAACAGCCCTTGACCACCGTGAACTTCCCCGTATCAGATGCGACCATGGTCCGGGGCTCCATCACACTGATCTTGCTGGCATTGGGTATGCCGTCGCTTGCGGCGGCGGAGACCATGAGCTTTGGCGATGCGATCGGGCTGCTGGCGAAAAGTTGCGGCGCGGAAATCGTCGCCAATTGCCGCGGCGTCAACCCGGATTCGACCCGCCTGAAGGAGTGCCTCTCGCGCAACCGCGACGTGCTCTCGCAGCAGTGCCAGAGCGATTATCTCGGTGCCTTCGACGCCATCCAGAAGCGCGTCGCAGCCCGTGTCACCGTGGCGAACGTCTGCCAGCGCGAGATCGTCAAGGTCTGCGGCGGCTCGACCAAGGAGACCAGCAAGGCGGTCCCCTGCCTGGTCTCGACGCCCAAGGGCATCAGCAACAATTGCCTGAAGGCCGTTGACGACGCGGGGTATCGGTGATGCCAGCGACGAGGCTTTCCACCGCCGGAATATGCATCGCGCTCGGCCTCGCTTTGCTCGCGGGCACAGCGGAAGCGCAGACGGCGCCGCCAACCCGCGACGACATCGTCGGCAAGCTCAACCATTTCGAACAAGCCGCCGAGATCGATCTCCCCGCGCTGAAGCTGCAGGTGATGGAGCGGGCCAAGGCCAGGATCAAGAACGATCCCGGTCCGGTGAACCGGCCGCTGATCGCGCCTGATCTGGTCAATCTGCCGACCTTCACTGCGCAGATCCAGTTCGACGCCGACACGCCGATCATCCAGCCGGCGTCCTACCAGACCGTCGGCCGCCTCGCCGATGCGCTGGTCCATGCCTCGCTGCTGCCCTACACGTTCCTGATCGTCGGCCATGTCGAATCCAACGCGAAGACGCGCGAGGCCAACGCGATCCTGAGCCAGCGCCGGGCGGACGCGATACGCGACGTGCTGGTGAACACGTTCAAGATCTCGACCAAGCGGCTGCATCCGATCGGCCTCGGCGAGGAGCAGTTTCTCGACCGGGCCAGGCCGACCTCAGCCGCCAACGCCCAGTTGCAAATCCTGACCTACGCCAAGGTACCGGAGGAAGCGCCTGCGCATCCGGCTGCGACACCTGCGCCTGCGGCGAAAAAGCCCGCCAAGAAGCGCTGAGCGGACGCGCCACGGCGTCTGACGCAACCCTTTGAAGTCACGTTTCTTTTGTGACCTGTCTCACAGCGCAACAGCGCGGTTTCGCGCGACAATTACGCCGGTTTGTGCACCGCCCTATCAGGTGCTATAGGCTTTTTTCGCCCTGCCCGACCCCATGCTGCACGAGACCGAGATGGCCAGTTATTTTCAACGTCAGCTGGCCGACTACGTCGAATATCATCGCGATCCCTGGAACTGCGCGATGCACGTGGTCGGCATCCTCCTGCTCTTCACCGGCGCCGTGCTGCCGCTGACGCTGGTCCATTTCCCGGTGTTCGGGATCGAGGTCAGCCTGGCCATGGTTCTTGCCCTGCCGGTGCTGGCCTACTGGCTGATGCTGGACGCCGGGATCGGGCTCGGCATCCTCGCCTCGATGATCGTGCTGCTTTCGGTCGCAACCGCGATTGGCAATCAGGTCTCGATCGTCATGATGTGGTCGATTTTTGTGGTGCTGATCGGGCTCGGCGTCGCGTCGCAAATCGTCGGTCACAAGGTTTTCGAGGAGCGGCAGCCGTCGATGGTCGACCACCCCACGCATTTTCTGCTTGGACCGATGTTTGTCATGGCAAAATTATTCATTGCATTGGGCTTCCGTCGCGACCTTGCCGCGATTCTGGCGCCTGCTCCGACCAATTCCCTTTCAACCCGATAGTTCTAGACGCGAAACAGCAAACCTACTGCATGGCTCTCGTACTGGTTACCGGTGGCAGCGGCTTCATCGGACATCATCTTGTAGAAGCGCTCCGCGCCCGTGGGCAGCGGGTGCGTGTTCTCGACGTCCGTGCGCCTGCCGCGCCGTATGCCGACGTTGAATATGCCCAAGGCTCGGTGCTCGACGGTGCCGCGGTCGATGCCGCGATTGCTGGGGTCGATCAGGTCTATCACCTCGCGGGCCTGCCCGGCATGTGGGTCGCCGACAAGCAGGCCTTTCACGACGTCAATTGCCGCGGCACCGAGATCGTGCTCGCGGCCGCGATGAAGCGCGGGGTCTCGCGCTTTCTGCACTGCTCGACGGAATCGATCCTATTCCCCTATTCCGACCTCAACGGTGTTCCCGCCGAAGAGGCGCTGCAGCCGGCCGATGCGATGCCGGGCGCCTACACGCGGTCGAAATCGCTGGCCGAGCATTGCGCCGCGAAGGCCGCAGCTGAAGGTTTTCCGCTGGTGATCGGCACCCCGACCATGCCGATCGGTGCTGCCGACCACAATCTGACGCCGCCGACTGCGATGCTGTGGTACTTCCTGCAGAAGAAAGTGCAGCCGCATCTCGACTTCCCGGTCAATCTCGTCGACGTTCGCGACGTTGCCATAGGCCTCGTGCTGACCATGGAACGCGGGCGTAACGGCCAGCGCTACATCCTCGGCGGCGACTGCGTCAGGCTCGGCCAGATTCTGCGGATGATGTCCGCGATGAGCGGCCGCCGGCAATTCCCGGTCGTCGTTCCCGGCAAGATGGCCGAGCTGTCCGGCATCATGCTCGAATATCTCTCTGACCGCATCACGCGCAGGCCGCCCAACGGCACCGCCGAGGGCGTGCGCATTGCGCTCGCCGCGAGCGACCTCTCGATCAGCAAGGCGCGCACCGAACTCGGCTACGCGCCGCGCCCGATCGAGCCGGTCCTGCGCGAAACCATCACCCATCTTCTCGCCCGCGGCGGGGCGCTTGCCTCCGGCGCCATCGAGCATCACGCGCTCTCCTCGCGCGCCAGCTGAGCTGCCGCCCAACCCAAAGAACCTTTCCGCATGTCCTTCGATTTCAGCAAGCTTCTCTCTGTCGCCTGGGGTGGTTGGACCACGACTTGGCCGACGCAACTGCTCGCCCTGATCTGGCTCGCCTGGCTCGCAAGCTGGGTCGGCGCCTCGTTCTGGCAGGGCCGCACCCAGAAGCAGGTAATGACGCTGGAGTCCGGCCGCTATCGCATCCCGATCCTGGTCGGCGGCATCCTGTTCACGCCATGGACCGCGGAAGTGCTCGGCGAGAAGCCGCTCTGGGTGTTCAGCAATACAGCTGTCTACGTGGTGGCGCTGATCGTGCTGGCCGGCATCTCCTTCACCTGGTGGGGACGGCTGCATCTCGGACAATTCTGGTCCAACACCATCACCCACAAGCAAGACCACCGCGTCATCGACACCGGCCCGTACGGCATCGTACGCCATCCGATCTACACCGGCCTGATCCTCGGCATGCTGGTGACCGGCATCGCGGTCGGCACGGTAACCGCGATGCTCGGCGCGATCCTGATCTCGCTCGGCATGTGGCAGAAGGGCCGGATGGAAGAAGTGTTCCTGTCCAAGGAGCTCGGCGAAGACGCCTACGGCGCCTATTGCCGCCGCGTGCCGATGATCATCCCGTTCCTGTCGCCGCGCTGAGAGCGGCGGACGCGCCCACATTCGCTGTCGTCCCGGCCCCCGTGCGCAATTGCGCACTAGGCCGGGACGACAGCGAGAGGAACTGCCTTCCCTCCAGCCTGTTAGCCTCTCGATACCTGCCACTGACCGCAGAGCATCGAGCCATGTCCGACGCCTACGATTATTTTCGCGAGCACGCGATCGCCGCCGTCCGCAAGGCGCGGGCGCTGCCGCCGGGGCGGCCGAAGCAGAAGCAGCGCACCGTGGCGCGTGTCTATCATCTCCTGTCCAGGGAGGCCGCGCTCGCGCCGAACATCCGTCATCTGGATGATTTTCGCGCGGCGCGCCGGGCAGAGCGGCAGATCGGCCACTGATCTCCGGGCCCCGCTTGCCGGCATTCGTCCCATGCAAATTCGAACGGCTGCCATTCCACGGGAATAGAGCCCCGCGGCCCATCGCACAGGTTGACGTCTGCCCCGCCAGCCCGTTGGATGCGCCCGCAAACAGGGGCTTCTCATGACGTTTTCCAGCATCTTTGCGCAGTTCGTTGCGCTTCTCGGCGGCATCGCGCTGCAATGGCGGAAGCTGTCAGGCACCGTGCCTGCGCCGGCCTGGGGCCAGTCGCCCGCGATTCCCGAAGCAAAACCGCAAGGCGCCATTCCGACACTGAAGATGCCGACGGCGCGGGGCTGGAGCGAAGGACAGAAGCCGACGGTCGCACCCGGGCTCAAGGTCAATGCGTTCGCGACCGGCCTCGACCATCCGCGCTGGATCGAGGTGCTGCCCAATGGCGACGTGCTGATCGCGGAGGCGACGCAGATCGCGGGGGCGCCGCGGTCCGTGTTTCACTACGCAATGCAAGCGACGATGCGGCGCGCCGCCGCGCTCGGCGTCAGCGCCAACCGCATCACGCTGCTGCGCGACAAGGATGGCGACGGCGTCGCGGAGTATCGCGGCGCGTTCATGGAAAACCTCAGCCAGCCGTTCGGCATGGCGCTGGTCGGCGACACCTTCTATGTCGGCAACACCGACGGCGTGATGGCCTTCCCGTACGTGGCGAATGCCGATCGCATCACCGCGCCGGGCAAGCGCCTCACCACTTTCAAGCCGAGCGGCCACTGGACCCGCAGCCTGCTCGCAAGCCCCGACGGCAAGAAACTCTATGCCGGCGTCGGCTCGCTCAGCAACATCGGCGAGATGGGCATGGAGGTCGAGGAAGGCCGCGCCGCGGTCTACGAGCTCGACCTCGTCGCCGGTACGCACCGCATCTTCGCCGCCGGCCTGCGGAACCCGGTTGGTCTCGCCTGGGAGCCGACGACCGGTGTGCTCTGGACCGTCGTCAACGAGCGCGACGGCCTCGGCGACGAAACGCCGCCGGACTACCTGACCTCGGTACGCGACGGCGGGTTCTACGGCTGGCCCTATTGCTACTGGGGCAAGACGGTGGATGACCGCGTGCCGCAGGATCCGGCGATGGTCGCCAAGGCACTCACGCCTGACTACGCGCTCGGCGGCCACACCGCCTCGCTCGGCCTGTGCTGGATGCCCGCGGGCACGCTGCCGGGCTTCCCCGACGGCATGGCGATCGGCCAGCACGGCTCGTGGAATCGCAGCACGCTGTCCGGCTACAAGCTTGTGTTCATCCCGTTCGAGAACGGAAAGCCTTCGGGTCCAGCACGCGACATCCTGTCCGGCTTCCTCGCGCCGGACGAGAAAGAATCCTACGGCCGTCCGGTCGGCGTCGTGATCGGTCCCGACAAGAAATCGCTGCTGATGGCCGACGACGTCGGCAACGTGATCTGGCGCGTGACGGGCGCTTGAAAGTTACGTCCCCACACACAACGTGGCGCGCTGCTTGCGGAGCAGCGCGATCACCGACAGCGCCGTGATCAACCCGGTCTTGGGATTCTCGGAGGGGATGTTCTCGATTGACATCGAGAAGCGCGCCGAATCCGCCTCGACCTCGATGCGGTGAACATTGCGCGTCACAGTCGGGTCGGCCCAGATTTGCACCTGGGTGCGATCCGGCCCGACGCCCGCGAGCGACAGCGCGACCGCGACGTTGAGATTGGCCGGAAAGCCTTTCGCTGCCTCTCGCGCGGTCCCCTCGAACAGCTTGAGCGGCTCGCGCAGATTGTCGATATCGATGTTGTTCTGGACGATGAACGGCGCGCCCTTCAAGCCGTCGATCGGCTTGCGCGTCACCATCTTCACCGAGTGAATTGTGCCGATCGCGGCGGCGTTGACGGCGTCGAGCCCGATCAGCGCGCCGGTCGGCACGAGGATGCGGCCGCCATTGGCCCGGGCGAGATCGACGAGATCAAAATTGTCGAGCAGCCCACCGACGCTGACAACGACCGCGGCCCTGCCGCGTTTCACCGCGGGCTCGACGATCGCGCGGAGTTGGCTGCTCGGCGCGCACTCCACCACGATATCGGCGGCGTCGCCGAGCTGGTCGAGCGGCAGTAGGGATGGCGGACGACGCAGGCTGCCGAGCAATTTCTGATGCTTTGCAGGATCGCGCACCGCCACGGCGGAGAGCGTCAATCCCTCGATGCCCTGATCGAGCGCGGTCGCGATCTTGGTGCCGATCGAGCCGAGCCCCGCGACGGCAACCCGCAATTCGTTCGAAGCTGTCCGTTCAGCCATCGCATCACCCCTCTCGCCAAGTCGATGTCATAGCGCCTCAGGCGTCGCGCGCATAGCTGCGCAGGCGCGTCTCGAGCACGGAGAGCATTGCGTCGCGGGCGGGGTCGCGCGAGCCGCGCAGCCATGCGGCAGCGAGCGGCAGCCGGCCGACGGGCCCGATCTGCTTTGGCCGCAGCGGCACGAAGCGCACGCCTGACACCGCCATCCGCATGGTCCAGCGCGGCACGATCGCGACCCCGAGCCTGGTTGCGACGAGATTGATGATGGTCTGCTTCTCGTCGGCGACCTGCACGACGCGCGGCGTGAGGCCTGCCTGCTCGAATAGTCTTATCGTGAGGTCGTGGCTGTGCGGCCGCGAGCGACGATCCGGCACCAGCATCGCCTCCTCGGCGATCTCCGCCGGCGTGATCGACTTGCGTTTGGCCAGCGCGTGGCGCTGCGGGAAGGCCACGATGGCTGTTTCCTGCAGCAGATCGCGGAATTCGAGCCGCTTGTCCCGCTGAGCCGGTGGACGCACGAAGGCAAGATCGAGCGCGCCGGTCAGGATCTTCGGCAGCAGCCGGACGGTCTTCTCTTCCAGGAGCTGCACTGCGATATCGGGATGCTTTGCGCGAAAATCGCGCAGCAGCGCCGGTAACAGCCCCGCCGCGGCACTGTCGATGGCGCCGACCCGGAGTTTTCGAGCAGCCCCCGCGCGCGCGCGATTGCGCAGGTTGGTCTCGACCGCCTCGACGCGGGCGAGGATGGCACGGGCATCACGCAGCAGCGTCACGCCATCTTCCGTCAGCGACACCGCACGCGTCGTCCGCGCGAACAGCCGCGTGCCCAGATCCTGCTCCAGCAGCCTGATCTGGCGGCCGAGCGCGGAGGGCAGCATCTGGAGATGCTGCGCCGCGCGGCCGAAATGCAACTGCTCGGCCGCCGCCACGAAGCATCGCAACTGATGCAATTCCATCCACCGGTCCTCTGATCCTGTGACGGGATTATATCATTTTTTTGTATAAACCAGCGCCGATTGAGTCCCGGCCCCTTCCCCGCCTAGGTTCGCTAGCGTTACGCAACCCCACCGACATCTGGACGGAGCCCTTCATGCGTACCCATTCGATTGCAGCGATACCGGCGGACGGCATCGGCCCCGAGGTCATCTCCGCCGGCGTCCGCGTGCTGGAGGCGCTGGCCAACCGCAGCGGTGACCTCGCCTTCAACATCAAGACCTTCGACTGGGGTTCGGACTATTACAAGAAGCACGGCGTGATGATGCCGGCCGACGGTCTCGCGGAGCTCAAGAAATTCGACGCGATCTATTTCGGCGCGGTCGGTGTGCCCGACGTGCCCGATCACATCACGCTGTGGGGCCTGCGGCTGCCGATCTGCCAGGGCTTTGACCAATACGCCAATGTGCGGCCGACCAAGATCTTGCCGGGCGTCGCCTCGCCGCTGCGCAATGTCGGCGTCGGCGACCTCGACTGGGTGATCGTGCGCGAGAATTCCGAGGGCGAATATGCCGGCATGGGCGGCCGCGCCCACAGGGGTCTCCCCGAAGAGGTCGGCACCGAGGTCGCGGTGTTCACCCGCGTCGGCGTGACGCGGATCATGCGCTACGCGTTCGAGCTGGCGCGGTCGCGCCCGCGCAAGTTCCTGACCGTGGTGACCAAGTCGAACGCGCAGCGCCATGGCATGGTGATGTGGGACGAGATCGCCGCCGAAGTCGCGGCCGAATTCCCCGATGTGACCTGGGACAAGATGCTGGTCGACGCCATGACGGTGCGCATGACGCTGCATCCGAAGAGCCTCGACACCATTGTCGCGACCAATTTGCACGCCGACATCCTCTCCGACCTCGCCGGGGCGCTGGCGGGCAGCCTCGGCGTCGCGCCAACCGCCAATATCGACCCGCAGCGCCGCTTCCCCTCGATGTTCGAGCCGATCCACGGCTCGGCCTTCGACATCACCGGCAAGGGCATCGCCAACCCGGTCGCGACGTTCTGGACCGGCGCACAGATGCTGGAGCATCTGGGCGAGAAGGACGCGGCGGTGCGGTTGATGGCGGCGGTGGAGCGCGTCTGCGCGGCCGGCGTGCTGACGCCCGATGTCGGCGGCAAGGCGACGACGAAGGACGTGACCGATGCCGTGATCGAAGCGATCCACGGATCGAACGTGTAATCCGAGCTACGTCAGCGGGAGGCGCCAGGGTTTCCGAAAAATTTTGAGCCCCCCTCTTGAAACCAAAACGGGCTTTTTTTATTTTTCCGCTGCCGCCGAGAGGTGGTGTTCCCGACGCCTGTAGGGTCGGGAAGCTGAGACGGGCACCGGTCGTGTCCGGTGTCGTTCGTATCCATTTTGCTCCTTGGAGGATCTGGCTATGCGCACTTACGACTTCTCTCCCTTGTGGCGTTCGACCGTTGGCTTCGACCGCCTTTTCGACCTCGTTGAAACGGCACAGCGTGCCGGCGAGGACAACTATCCTCCCTACAACATCGAACGTCTCGGCGAGGATCGCTACCAGATTTCGCTTGCGATTGCGGGTTTCTCACCCAACGAGGTCGCGGTGACGGCCGAGCAGAATGCGGTGACCGTCGAGGGAAACAAGCCGGACAGAACCGAACGCGAGTATCTCTACCGGGGCATTTCCGCGCGACCGTTCAAGCGGCAGTTTAACCTGGCCGAGTATGTTCAGGTGCACAGCGCCTCGTTCGAGAACGGCTTGCTCAAGATCGAACTGGTCCGAGAAATCCCTGAAGCCATGAAGCCGCGGCGGATTGCCATCAATGCCGCGCCGTCCGGCAACGTGCATCAACTCGAGGGCAAAGCCGCCTGAATTCGGTCTGTCGGAGACCCGGTGATCCCGCCCGATCGTCGGGCGGGATCGGCCATGGCCTTCGATCGCGTACCCGAATGCAAGTCAGAGGTTTTAGAGAAAGGAGGAGGACCTCTCATGCTCGATCATGCCGACAACATCATCGATCTGAACGCGATATTGCACCCTGGCTCCGTCTATGATCATCCCCGCGACGTCATAGCCGATCCAACTTTGTCGATCGGCGAGAAGCGCGCGATCCTCGCGTCCTGGGCTTCGGACGCAGCCAGTGTCGCCTCGAGCCCGACATTGCGGGAGCTGCCCGGCTCGGACAAAGCCGTCACCATCGACGAAATTCTGGAAGCGCTCGCGAGCCTCGACCACCATCCGAAGGGCCCTCCGGGCGGCAAGCCGGTCCGCACGCGATCCGTCGAACGAACCGGCCTCGCAGCCTAGGCAACGACAGCTCAACGGGGATTGCGATGATGCTTGATGAAGAGCTGGCCTTGTTGCGCGGCCACCGCAGCAACATCAGCCGCTATCAGCGGTTGCTCAAGACCGAGCTGACCGAGTTCGAACGGCGGTTCATCGAGAGACGTGTGTCCGAGGAGCGCTCGGCGATCGAGAAGCTCGCCGTCTCCGCCTTTCCGCTCACCTTTCAGGCTCCGAGCCGGGCGATGGGGAACGCCACCACGCGCCTGACGGCGAGCCGGCACGGGTGATCGACATGCCCGAACACCTCCCGACATTCGAAGTGTTCCTGAAGAAGTGCGGTCGAAGGACATGGCGATGGCGTGTCTGCACGACGGAAGGACGCCTGGTCATGCACGGCTTCGAAAATGGCCGACCCGCTGCCAAATATGCGGCTGACAGGGCCTTGTTTATGATGCTTCTCGCCGCGCCCTATCGCCCGGCGGGCCGGGCTTCCGCCACGGCTCGCTCCTCCTTGGCGACACCCGCATCAAGATGGCTGCCGCGGCACAAGATGCGTGAATGACAGGTGCCGCGAGGGATGGTGCCTGCATCAGCCCATCCCGACCATCTCCGTTGCTGACTGCTTACCGCCGTCCCGGCGGCGGGTTCGCCATAGCGGCTGTCGGCTCCGGCGGCGTCAGGTGGCGTGGAACGATGATGGACTGGCCGGGGGTGAGCGTCGCGTTCTCCGGCAGCGAGTTGCTCTGCGCCAGCGACCACAGCGGCACGCGATTGGCTGCCGCGATGCTCTCCATGGTGTCGCCGCGGCGCACCGGTAGCCGCACGCCACTGTCCCACAATTCGACCAGCGTATTCGCCGGCACGAGATAACGCAGCGGCACGGCATCCACCTGCGTCTGGGGCGGAATGCGCGGCAACTGCGTGACCATGTCGACGATCTGACGGTGGATGTCGTCGGACTTCTCGATGTTGATGTGGCTGACCCGCGCGTTCTCCTTCAGGTCATAGCTCGCATAGTGACCGCGATAGCCCGGCACCGCGACCACGTTGCCGCCGCCAAGCACGCTGTCGGAGAGATAGATGTTGATGAAGCGCTCGACATTGAGCGGCACGTCGCCGGTCGCATGCGCGGGATCGATGGTGATGACGAGGCTGATCGGGATGTTCTCCTTGGCCGCCATCTCGGAGATGACGATCGAGCAAAGCCCGCCCATCGAATGCCCCATCAGCACGATCGGCGCCGGCGCTTCCTTGTAGCTGGAGATCGCACGATCGCCGATCCATCGGCAGATGGTGAATTCATAGACGTTGGCCGAAAAGCCGGCCTGCGTCAGCTTCTCTTCGAGCCGGTCCATGCCGGTGGAGAAGAACGGCCCCATGGCGCCACGGAACAGGTAGATCTTCGGCGGCGGCAATGGCTCGAACGGTGGGGGCGGCGGCGCGGCGGGTGCGGCCGCGACGGGCTTCGTCTTGGCAGGTGAGGCAGCGGTCGTCCCGGTGCTCAAGGCGAGCAGCGCAACGGCTGCCAGCGCGAGAAGTCGCCTCAAATCGATCATCAGTCCAGCAGTCCCACTCCGGGAGGCTGCAGCCTCCCCCAAAGGCGCTTAGTGACGGTCGATTGGGTGGAATTTGGGGCACGGAACCGGGGCTCGATCCGCGCTCATTCCAGCATCTCGCCCCCCAATCACTGCATGCTCTTGAGCCTGCTGCGGTGTGCGGCCTGTTTCGCGCGGTTGCCGCAGACCGCCATGATGCACCATCGTCGCGCGCGTCTGCGCGTGTGGTCAGCGAACAGCATGGTGCAGTTGTGCCCCTCGCACGCCTTGACGTTCGAAAAATCCTCGTCGCAAACGAACTTCGCCATGGCCTCGCCAACCGGCAGCAATAGCGCCTCCGGCGATCGCCAGCGCCGCCTCATTGGCAATGCCAGAGCGCCGCCATCGGCATGGCCCGGCTCGATCCGGCTGAACGCTTCGTCGCGCTCCAGCAGGCTGTTCAACGGATCGAGCTCGCGCAATGCATCCGTCGTGAGCGGTCGGCCTGCATGCTTGCGCACGAAGCCCCTGAACCATTCGCGCAAGGCGCGCGCCTGATCCGCAACCTTGTCCAGCTCGTCCGGCGTGGCGCGCGCCGTCAGCGCGTGCAGATCATCCGCGGGCACCAGCTTCGCCTGCGCCAGCCAGTCGATCAGGCCATGACCATCATCGATCCAGTCGACCGGCGTATCGAACGGCGTCGCCACCGAGTTGAGGAAGTCGAGGCCGAGAGAGTCGGCGATGAACATGGCGGGCGGGCGGTCCATGAGCGGTCCTTGGCCGGTCGGGAGCATGGACTCAGATAACCTGATAGAAAGACGTTGACAAGTTACGGTAAGGGAACGTAACCTATTATTAGGCAATTTAGTGGTTACTAAGATGGAGAATGTCATGGCCGCAATCGCGTACCGCACCGCGGATGTCGAGGGCTTCAAGGGGTTCTATCGCGAGGCCGGTCGTGTCGGAGCGCCAAAACTCCTGCTGCTGCACGGCTTCCCCAGCGCAGGCCACATGTTTCGTGACCTCATCCCGCTGCTGGCGGACAGGTTTCATATCGTGGCGCCCGACCTTCCCGGCTTCGGCCAATCCGACATGCCTTCGCGCGAAAGCTTCCGTTACACGTTCGACAATTTCGCGCGCGTGATCGAACGCTTCACCGAAATGATCGGCTTCGACCGTTTCGCGGTCTACGTTTTCGATTACGGCGCGCCGACTGGTTTCCGGCTTGCGCTCAGTCACCCCGAGCGGATCACGGCAATCATCTCACAGAACGGCAACGCCTACGAGGAAGGGCTCAGCGACGACTGGACTCCGCTCAAGACCTATTGGCAGGATCCGTCGCCGGCCAATCGCGACGCGCTACGCGCGCTCCTCACGCCGGAAGCGACGCGCTGGCAGTACACGCATGGCGTCCCCGATCCGATGACCGTGTCACCGGACGGCCAGAACCTCGACAATTTCTACCTTGCGCGCCCGGGCTCGGACGACGTGCAGCTCGACCTGTTCGGCGACTACAAGAGCAACGTCGCGCTCTATCCGGCCTTCCAGGACTATTTCCGCAAGCACACGCCGCCGTTCCTCGCGGTCTGGGGCAAGAACGACCCATTCTTTATTCCGCCCGGCGCCGAAGCGTTCAAGCGCGATAATCCGAACGCCGTGGTGCAGTTCTTTGACACCGGTCATTTCGCGCTGGAGACGCACGCGAAGGAAATCGCGGACAGCATTCGTACCTTCCTGACGTAACGGGGGCTGTCCTCCGCGAGAGTTACGCCGCCAGGCTCTGCTGAGCGCGGAATGCGCTGATCGCCATATGGACGAGATGCAGCTTGCCTTTGACCGCCGGCGATATGTCGAAGGGATACGCATCGCTCATCCCGAGCGAGCGGTTGAGTTCGTTGATGCTGCGAGCAAGCGGCATCCACAGTGCCAGGAGTGCCTCGAAGTCGCTCTCGAGATAGGGATCCGTCAGGGTCTGCCGGGCGCGCTCGTCCAGCGCCAACGGCAAACCTGCCAGCGAGTCGAGCGTCGACACGATATGCAGGAAATGCGCGAACGTTTCCGCCCAATCCTCCCAGGGGTGGGACGTGGCGTACTCGCTGATGAAGCCGCTTCGGTCGTATGAACGATCGGCGCGGCTGTAATAGGAGTTGATCGCGGCCTGATAGTCCTGCGCCTGGTCACCGAAGATCAGCTTGAACGGGGCCTGGAATGTCGTGCCGTCGACGAGCAGGTCCCAATAGAAGTGACCGATCTCGTGCCGGAAATGCCCGAGCAGCGTGCGGTACGGCTCCCGGAACGCCACGCGGCGAGATTCTCGTTCGACATCGTCGGCCTCCGCAAGGTTGAGCGTGATCAGGCCCGAGAGATGCCCCGTCACGATCGGACCGACCTCGTCCGAAAGAATGTCGAAAGCCAATTCTGCGCCGTTGCGCGATGCGAGCGGAAGCTTGAGGCGACTGAGATCATAGAGAAGACGGCGCTTGGCTTCCTCCATAAGGCGCCAGAGCATGATGTTTCTGGTGCTGCCGAGGTTTGGAATTGTGCGCGTGAGGCGGCACGAGCCGCAATACCAGTCCGCGCCCTCGACACACCAGTTGCAGCCGATGATCTCGCGGTTACGGCAAGATTGATGGGATGCAAGCCTAGTCATCTCGATGCGCGAGGAGTCGAACGCCAGCTCAGTGCTGCAATTCGCGCACGCGATGTGCTCGAACGAGACAGGATGGCGGCATGACGGGCACTGAAAGATCTTCACGTGGACTGGCCCCAGACAGACGGCACACCGGAAGGCCGGCCTGTCAATTCGAGGAACTCTTGCACTTCGAGGAACTCTTGCGGCCGTCGCTGTTGCCGGCGAGCAACGCACGCTGCGTCCGCAGCGCGTGCTGTCTTAACAAGCCGGCTCGCGTCGCGCTCAACTGGCTCGATTGAGGCTGCGGCTTTTTCTCAAGGACATTTTCGGAAACAGGCCGACCGGCCCATATCCGCTCGGGCTGAACCGCCATGGGGCCGACGTTTCGTCCGCTTGTCATGCTGTAACAACACCAGATCGTACGCCGAGTTCCCTTCCTCGACCGGCGGGTGATCGAGCTTGGCTTGTGCAGATACGACAATGCCGCCGTCGGCGTGACGGCGGCATTGTCAATTCACCTGCTTGCGGCGAACGGCTTAATTCCGGGGAGCCGTTGCCGCCGCCGAGCGCGCCGACCTGGGCGCGCCGGGTTCGGCAACCGGAGCCGGTGCGCGCGAGCGCATGATTGCGGCGTCGATCTCGGCAATCACGCGGCGCTGGATCGCTTCGTTCTTGTCGATCGAGATGTGGCCGACGCCGGAGCCGCGGACGTCGACATTGTCGAGCTTGCCGCGAAAACCGTCCGCGCGCTTCACCGGCTCGCCGGGGCCGTCGCCGATATAGATGTTGATGTAGCGCTCCGCGCCGGTCGACAGCTTGGTCTTGAACACGGAGTCGAGCCCGATCGCGAGTTTCACGGGCACGCCGAGACGGTTGAGCTTGGCGATCATGTCTGGCAGCGCAGTCGCGCCGGAGGAGTGCCCGACCAGTACGATGGTCTTGAGCCGGCCGGCCTTGTAGGCGGTCGCGGCCTCATCCGCGAGCGAGGACCAGGACACGAAATTCGCCACGGTCACCGGGATGCCCTGCGCCTGGAGCCGGGCGCCGATCGTGTCGAGCCCGAGCGAGAAGATGTTGAGCACGCCGCGGAGCAGGTAGACATGCGTGGTCGCGACGGCAGCCTGGCTTGGCGCCGCCTTGGCGGTGGTCGGGCTGATGGCAACAGCTGACAGCAGGAGCAGGCCCATCGCCCAGGCACGGAGGGCGGACAACTGGCTGACGCCAGCGGTGTGACGGCCGTTCGGTCTCATCGATCTTTTCCCTGGGAATATGCTTCGGCCGGAATCGTAGCCATGGCCTGCTCGCAGACGCAACAAAGAGCCGCGTGAACGACGATCTTAGCATCAAGCCGTGACCATCGCGCAACACTTGCCCGAAACCTGCCAGGGAAGGAGCTGTTTCGAGGCCATTTTTCTCCCGCTAATTGCAGCCGCGCAAGGGCCTTCCTATGTCAGGGCTCCGCTGACCCGCCCCTCCCGGTAGGTTCCAGCCTCCCCTCCCCAGCCTTAGCCCCTCAGACTTGCGGCCATCATGTCCTCCATCATTTCCGTCGCCAATTTGTCGAAGACCTATGGGTCCGGCTTCAAGGCGCTCAAGAACGTCAATCTCGACATCACGCGCGGCGAAATCTTCGCCTTGCTCGGCCCCAACGGCGCCGGCAAGACCACGCTGATCTCGATCATCTGCGGCATTGCCAATCCGAGCGAAGGCAAGGTCCTCGTCGGCGGCGAGAACATCCAGACCTCCTATCGCAAGGCGCGCTCGCTGATCGGGCTGGTGCCGCAGGAATTGCACACCGATGCCTTCGAGAGCGTGTGGGCGACCGTGAGCTTCTCCCGCGGGCTGTTCGGCAAGCCGAAGAACCCCGATCATATCGAGAAGGTGCTGAAAGACCTCTCGCTGTGGGACAAGAAGGACAGCAAGATCATCACGCTCTCCGGCGGCATGAAGCGTCGCGTGATGATCGCCAAAGCGCTGTCGCACGAGCCGCAGATCCTGTTCCTGGACGAGCCGACCGCCGGGGTCGACGTCGAACTGCGCAAGGGCATGTGGGAGGTGGTGCGCACGCTCCAGCAATCCGGCGTCACCATCATCCTGACCACGCATTACATCGAGGAAGCCGAGGAGATGGCCGACCGCATCGGCGTCATCAACAAGGGCGAGATCGTGCTGATCGAGGACAAGGCCACCTTGATGCAGAAGCTCGGCAAGAAGCGGCTGACGCTGCATCTGCAAGGCAAGCTCGATGCGCTGCCGGAGAGCCTCAGGCATTACGAGCTCGACCTCTGCGACGGCGGCGCGACGCTGGTCTACGACTACGACACCAAGGGCGAGCGCACCGGCATCACCAGCCTGCTCGGCGATCTCCGTACAGCCGGCATCCGCTTCAACGATCTCGACACGACGCAATCGTCGCTCGAGGACATCTTCGTCGATCTCGTGAGGGCGTCATGAACTACCGCGCTGTCCGCGCCATCTACCTGTTCGAAATGGCGCGCACCTGGCGCACGCTGCTGCAAAGCATCGTCTCGCCGGTGGTCTCGACCTCGCTGTATTTCGTGGTGTTCGGCGCCGCGATCGGCTCGCGCATCAGCCAGGTCGAGGGCGTCAGCTACGGCACCTTCATCGTGCCGGGCCTGATCATGCTCTCGGTGCTGACGCAGAGCATCGCCAACGCCTCGTTCGGCATCTACTTCCCGAAATTCACCGGCACGATCTACGAGATCCTGTCGGCGCCGATCTCCTATTTCGAGATCGTGCTCGGCTATGTCGGCGCGGCCGCGACCAAATCGATCATCCTCGGCCTGATCATCCTCGCCACGGCTGGCCTGTTCGTGCCGCTGCACATCCATCATCCGGTCTGGATGCTGGCCTTCCTTGTGCTGACGGCGGTGACGTTCAGCCTGTTCGGCTTCATCATCGGCATCTGGGCCGACGGATTCGAAAAGCTGCAGATGATCCCGATGCTGGTGGTGACGCCGTTGACCTTCCTCGGCGGCAGCTTCTATTCCATCGACATGCTGCCGCCCGCCTGGCGCACGGTGGCGCTGCTCAATCCGGTCGTCTATCTGATCTCCGGCTTCCGCTGGAGCTTCTACGAGATCGCGGACGTCAGCATGGCCGTCAGCATCGGCATGACAACGGCGTTCCTGGTGATCTGCCTGGTCGTGATCTGGTGGATTTTCCGCACGGGATATCGGTTGAAGAACTGATCCGGCCGTCATTCCGGGGGCACGCGCGCGCCCCGGAATCGCAAGCTCTACCGATAGCAGTGGAAGCGGTTGTATCCGTCGTAATAGCCGCGACACCGACGGTGGCCGCGATGGGGAATGCCGAACACCCCCTCGACCGCGCCGACGGCACCGCCGACACCGGCGCCGACCGCGCCCCCAACCACGCCGCCGACGGGGCCGGCGATCCGGTTGCCTTCATAAGAACCTTCCTGGGCGCCCCGAACGATGCCTTGGGCATGGCCAGGCTGGGGGACGCAGGACAGCGCGGCCAGAACGGCGGCGCCAGCGAAGAGCACACGGAAAGGCAGACCAGCCGGCCGAGAAGCGGCGGCGACGCAGACTTTGTTCATCTTCATTCCCAAAGGTAAAACCGGCCGCGGAAGCGGCCGGTCGAGGCAGCGATCGTCAACGCCGATGCGGCCAAATGGTTGCGCCCCGGATGGTTGCACCATTGTGATGAATTGTCGGCGTTGTGAACGCATCTCCCGCTCGCGAAAATGTCAGCGCTGCCGCTCGCTTTGCGGCACAAAGCGGCCTTGCTTACGCCGGGCGTCCCGTTAACGATGGCAATAAGGTTTGCTTTGCAGGCCGCTGGAACGAAAGCGCGATTGCAGGCATAATGCACGCCGGGGGGACGGAGAGCCGCGGCGCCTAGTATGAACAGGCCGGAGGCCACGAGTCAGATGCGTTCGTTTTTTATTGCTTTCACCTCCCTGATGCTTTTGAGCGCGGGCGCCGCGCAGGCCAAGGTCGACATCACCGTCGACAAGGACAATCAGCAGATGACCGTCGCCGTCGACGGCGTCGCGCGCTACCACTGGCCGGTGTCGACAGGCATCCCCTCGCGGGAGACGCCGAACGGCGCGTTCCGCGCCTTCCGCATGGAAGAGGATCACTATTCCAAGGAATTCGACGACGCGCCGATGCCGCACGCGATCTTCTTCACCAAGGTCGGGCACGCCATCCACGGCACCGACTCGGTCGGCCGGCTCGGCACGCCCGCCTCGCATGGCTGCGTGCGGCTGTCGCGCCAGAATGCCACCACGCTCTACGCGCTGGTGCAGCAGCAGGGCGTGCTCAACACCACGGTAACGCTGACCGGCTCGGCGCAGGTGGCGCTCGCCCGCAATCCGCGTGGCCGCAATCCCACGGCAGTGGCCCGCGCGCTGCAGCCCGCCGAAGAGCAGTACGCCACATCAGGCGATCCCGTGAACCTGACGCCTCAGGCCGCACCTGCCCGCCGCTACATGCCGCAAGACGACAACTACATCTATCCGGCCGACGGCAGCGACACCGGCGCGCGCTACCCCGCGCCGCGCGGCAGCCGCCCGCTCTATGACGCGCAGGTCTATCAGCCGCAGCCGCAGCAATACTACAATCAGGGCTACGGCCAGCAGGGCACCTACTATCAGCCGCAGCCCCGGCAGGTTTACCAACCGCGTGGCTATTACTACCAGAACTGACCTACTTGAACGCGGCGTTGCCGCGCCAGCGAATCAGGAAGCCGCTGCCGCGACGGGCGCTTGCCGCAATCGACCGCAGGAAATGGCGCCAGCCCGTGCACGGATTGGGCACCGGCCGACGCAAGGAAGCAACAGTCCACAACCTTCAACGCGGCGGCGTTCCGACCAAATTGACAACCAGGGGGTCGCCCCTATTGTCGTTCCCATTGTTTCTGGGACATGACATGACACGCGAGCAGATTTCGGATTTCTGCGTTACCGCCCTGGCAAATATCCTGCGAATTTCGAGCGACCGCGTCGATATCGGCACGAAATTCAGCCGCCTCGGCCTCGATTCGGCGATGCTGGTCTACCTGATGATGGAACTCGAGGAGAAGCTCGACCTCGAGCTGTCGACGGACGACTTCTACGACCATCCGACCGTTGAGGCGTTGTCGCGGTTTCTCGCCGACAAGCGCGCAATCCGCCCCGCCGCCTGAGGGCGGTTGAAGTCGGCGCAACCCATGGAAACCTTCCGCTCGCTCGTGGCATTGCTGGCCCGGCGTGCGGCGGAGCAGGCCGACGACCGCGCCTATGTCTTCGTCTCCGATCGCGGGACGGAGGACGCTGTCCTCAGCTTTCGACAGCTGCACGATGCCGCGGGCGCGCTCGCGTCGCGACTGACCGTGGCCGCGCGTCCCGGCGATCGCGCCATCCTGGTGTTTCCGCCCGGCATCGAATTCATGGTGGCGTTCTTCGGCTGTCTGATGGCCGGCATCATCGCCGTGCCGATGATGATGCCGCGGCGAAACGGCGCGCGCGATGCCAGCGCCGCGATCCTCGCCAATTGCACGCCGGCGGTGGCGCTGACCAATTCGGCCGTCGCGCTCCGCGGTGATTTGCGGGCACGCTTCGCGCATGAGCACATTCGCTGGATCGAGGTCGATCTCGCCGCGGCCGAAGGTGAGACAATCGAACTACCCGAGCCGGCGCCGGACGACATCGCCTTCCTGCAATACACCTCCGGCTCGACGTCCGCGCCCAAAGGCGTAATGGTGAGCCACGCCAATCTGCTCGCCAATCTCGAGATGATCCGGCTCGCGCTCGGCAACAGCCGGCAATCGACTTACGTCAATTGGGTGCCGCTCTATCACGACATGGGGCTGATCCTGAACGCGCTGCAAGCGCTCTATGTCGGCGCGACCTGCGTACTGATGGCGCCGAACGCGTTCATGCAGCGGCCGCTCGGCTGGCTGCGCGCGATCGCGCGTTATCGCGCGGAAGTGGCATGCAGCCCGAACTTCGGCTTCGATTTCTGCGTCAGCCGCTATCGCGCCGACCAGATGGAAGGCATCGAGCTGTCCTCGCTCAGGATCGCACTGAACGGCGCAGAACCGGTGCATGCGGAAACCATCGAGCGGTTCATCCAGACATTTGCGCCCCACGGCTTCGATCCGCGCGCAATGTATCCCGCCTACGGAATGGCGGAAGCGACGCTCCTGATTTCCGGCGGACGCCGTGGCGGCGGTCATGTCACACGCAGCGTGAGCCGCACGGCGCTGCAGGCGCATGCGGCGCAGGCGCCTTCCGACGCCGAAGATACACAGGTCGCCGTCGGCTGCGGGCGCCCGCTCACCGGCGAACGGATCGCCATCGTGGACGCGGACAAACGCACGCGGCTGCCCGCGGACCGCGTCGGTGAGATATGGGTGAGTGGGGCCAATATTGCCCGCGCCTATTGGCGCAACGACGAGGCGACGCGCGAGGGGCTCAATGCGCAGATTGCCGGCGAAGACGGAGCGTGGCTGCGCACCGGCGACCTCGGCTTCATCGACGTCACAGGCGAATTGTTCGTCACGGGACGGATCAAGGACCTCATCATCATCCGTGGCATCAACCATTATCCGCAGGACGTGGAGCGCACGGTGCAATCGCTCGATGGAGCTTTGCGCGAAAACTGCGGCGCGGCGTTCTCGGTGCCGGACGAGACCGGCGAAGAAATGCTCGTCATCGTCCAGGAAATCGAGCGCACCGCGCGCCACTCGATCGACACCGAAGCGATCAAGGGCCGAATTCGCGAGGCCGTCGCCGACAACCACGAACTCTCCGCGCGTCACATCGCGCTGATCCGGCCCGGCACGCTGCCGAAGACCACCAGCGGCAAGATCCAGCGCAAGCTGGCACGCAAGCTCTGGCTCGATGGCGGGTTCGAACAGCTCGGCTGAGACGATTCAGAAATCGATCTTCGCGCTCTCCCCATCGCGCAGGCTCGCATCGATCCCCTGCTCGATCTTGCGCGCGAGAATTGGGCGATAATGGATGAAGTCGGCAAAATTGGCGCGGTCGCGCGTGAGATCGTTGTCGACGCGATAGCTGATGAAATTGCTGCGCGGTCGGCCCGCGACCACTTTCTTCAGCGCGGCATCGCAGGCGCTGCGCTCCAAGGCGGCTTCCGTACCGGGCTTCGGCACGGTGGTCGCCAAGGTCGGCGGCACGATGATGACGACGGGCACATCGGCCGGCAATGCCCTGACGATATCTGCCAGCGCAGCGATCTCGGGAAATGTCGCCCGCATCTCGGCAGACGAGGCCGGCGCCGGATCCCTGGGCCAGCCGACTTCTTTGAATTGGCCCGGCGGCCAGATGTCCTCGTAGCTGACAAAGCCGTCGGGGTTCATCCTTGGTCGCCGGCCAAGGCCGATGCTGATGCGTTGAAAGGCGTGCTCGATGGCCTGCCAGGAGATCAGGCGTGCAGCGTAAGTGACGACGGTTCTGTCATAGAGCCAGTCGGGGAATGGGACGCCGCCCTCCTCCTTCGCCCGTGCATGCGTGCACCAGCCAGGGTCAGTCACGATCACCAGTGCGCCGACCTCCCGGTGATTCCGCAGGAAGAAGTCCAGCACCGCGAGTTCCTGGCGGGGGAACGCACCGGTCATGTAGAGCTGCACGAATCGCAGGCCGGTTGCGCGCGACAATTCCGCCGGCTCGATCATCTGCGCCGTCGAATTACCCAGGATCGCGGCATTGAAATCCGGATCCCGCGCGCGGCTCGCGGCCGTGATTTTGGTCAGACGATTATCGACGCCGTCGATGCCAAGCAGGCCGAGCTTGCCGCTGTCATAGGGATCGACCGCCACCATCAGTGCGAGCACCAGCAGCGCAGCCCCGATCAGCGTGCCCAGACACGCCAGCAAGCTCCGGCCCCAGCCGGGATCGGTCTCAGAACTTGAAGTAGACGAACTCATGGAGATCCCGACCACCCATGTGAAGCAGCAATGCGAATAGCCCAAGACCGAGCAGACCCGCGAGCCACGGATTGGGACGGCGCGTGAGCACCGCCACGATGTCCTGGCTCGCCGGCAGCAGGAAGGCGAACAGCGGCGCTGCGATTAGCGGCCACAAATGCTTTCCGCGCTCGAGCGGGAGCGGCGAAGCCAGTCCGGCGAAGACATGCCAGGCCGCCTCCACCGATCCCGCACGAAAGATCACGCCGCTCGCGAGCACGAACAGCACGGTAAGCGCCCAGCCGAGCCATGACGGGAACTCCGGGCCATAGCGACGCCACAGCGTGCAGGCGACCAGCGCAAGCCCGTGCAGCACGCCCCACAGCACGAAGGTCCAGCTCGCGCCGTGCCAGAGGCCACACAGCGCCATCGTGATCATCATCGCGCCGAAAAACTGCACCGGCAGCCAGCGCCGCGGCAGCAGGCGCAGATTGACCAGCGGATAAAACACGTAATCGCGCAGGAACAGCATCAGGGTGATGTGCCAGCGCTGCCAGAAATCCTGGATGTTGGTCGAGCGCAGCGGCGCATCGAAATTGTACGGCAGCTGCACGCCGAACAGCAGGCCGAGGCCGATCGCGATGTCGGAATAGCCGGAGAAATCGAACAGGATCTGGAAGGAGAAGCAGAAGGCGAGCCAGGCGTCACCGCCCGCGAGCGGCCCGTTCGCGGCCTGCGCGTAGATGGGATCGAGCAGATGCGCGAGGCCGTCGGCGATCAAGATTTTCTCGAACAGGCCGATCGCGATGAAGCAGGTGGCGATGCAGAACTGACGCTGCCAGCCCGGAACGTAGACCTGCCTGCCGAACTGATGCATCACCTCCGACCAGCGCGCCAGGGGGCCGGCGATCGCCTGCGGGAAGAAGGCGATGTAGAGCGCATAGCGGTCGAACGCATAGAGCGGCGCCCTGCCGCGCTTCAGGTCGACCAGATACATGATGTGATGGAAGGTGAAGAAGGAGATGCCGAGCGGCAGCCCGACGTCGAGCACCGGCAGCGTCGCACCGAGCACGAGACCCAGATTAGCGAGAACGAAGTTGGCGTATTTGAACAGCGCCAGCACCGCGAGATCGAGCCCGATCACCAGCGTCAGCAGCACCGGCCATTTCACGCGCCCATAGGCAACCGAGGCGAGCCAGTTGATCGCGATCGAGCCGATCAGGAGCAGGATGAAGGACGGACTACCCCAGGCATAGAAGGCGAGCGACAGCGCGACCTGCACGCCGATGCGCAAGCCCGGATAGGGGTCGGCCAAGCGATAGATCAGCAGCGCCGCGGGCAGGAAGACCAGGAGAAAGGGATAGTCGTTGAACAGCATCGGTTCACAGCCGCGCCATCGCCGGCGTGAGCCGGCGATGATGCTCAGCCCGTTTCGAGGTCGGGCGCAGCGTCACCCGGCTGCCGCAGCATGCGTCGCGCAATCTTCTCCTCGCTCGGCACCTTGACGTCCCAGGCCAGTCCCAGCGCTTCCAGCGCCCTGATGAAGACAAAGCCCGGATCGAACTCGAACCAGCGCAAGCCGAAGGCCGCGGAATAGGGAAAGGCGTGGTGGTTGTTGTGCCAGCCCTCGCCCCAGGCAAGCCAGGCCACCACGCCGAGATTGCGGCTGTTGTCGTCGCGGGTGACGAACGGCTGCGCGCCAAAGCTGTGCATCACGGAGTTGATGGCCGACATGGTCTGCTCGACCACGAACATGCGCACCACGCCGCCCCAGAGCAAGCCGGTCAGTGCGCCCCACGGGCTCATCGTGGCGAGGCCGCCGATCGCGGCCGGCAGCACCAGGCCGAGACCGACCCAACTGTAATAGTAGCTGTTGACTGCAACCAGCCTGCGATCCGCCATCAGGTCCGGGACATAGTGCGCAACATTGGGATAATCGTGCGCGATCATCCAGGTCAAATGCGCGTGCAGGAAGCCGCGCAGGCGGCCGAATGGGCCCTCGCCGTGCAGCCGCGGCGAATGCAGATCGCCGTCGTGATCGGACAATTCGTGGTGCCGGCGGTGCATTGCCGCCCAGGACAGCATGGGGCCGCGGCCGGCCATCGATCCCATCACGACCAGGATCGCACTCATCGCCGTGGAGGTCGCGAAGGCGCGGTGGGTGAAGAGCCGGTGATAGCCGACGGTAAGGCCGAGGCCGGTGACCAGCCAAAAGCCGACGAACAGGCCGAGCTCCATCGCGCCGATCGGGCGGTAGAACAGAAGGACCAGCGCCAGCAGCGTGCCGGCGAAGGGCAAAACGTCGAAGATGATGAAATGCCGGCGCTGCATCCGGCGAAAATGCCGGCTGCGGATAATTCGATGATCGCGTTGCTGCTGCACGGGCGGGATTCCAGGGCGCCGACCATGAGTACATACCCCCGCGGCGGCCGCAACCCAAGCCGCCGCCCAAGGTTTCAACAGCCACGAAAACCTATACAATCGGCCGGACGCGCCAAACGCGTTGAAATATCGCCCCTTTCCCCTTGCCCCATGAGCCACCATGCCGTCACGTGCTGCGACGATCTTGACCGTACTGTCACTTCTCATTGCGGGACCGGCCATGGCATTTGATTCGGCTTTCGACCTCGAGGCCCATCGCGGCGGGCGGGCACTGCTGCCGGAAAACACGCTTCCGGCCTTCGCCAACGCGCTGTCGATCGGCGTGGACACGCTGGAGCTCGATGTCGGCATCACCGCCGACGGCGAAGTCGTCGTCTCGCATGAGCGCGGGCTCAATCCTGATATCACGCGGGATGCGAGCGGCGCCTACGTCACGCCTCCCGGCACGCCCTTCGTGAAACTGCGGCTCGCCGACGTCAGGACCTATGACGTCGGCCAGATCCGGTCAGACAGCCCTTACGAAAAGCAATTCCCCGACCAGCGCGCCATGCCCGGGACCCGTATTCCGACCTTGAGCGAGCTGTTCGCGCTGGTGCGCAAATCCGGCAATACGCGCGTGCGCTTCAACGTCGAGACCAAGATCGATCCGAACCATCCGGACGAGACGCTCGATCCGCAATCTTTCGTCACCAGGCTGCTCGGCGTGATCGAAGCCGAGAAATTCTCCGACCGCGTCATGATCCAGTCGTTCGACTGGCGGACCCTGCTGCTCGTCCAGCAGCGGGCACCAAAGATGCCGACGGTGTACCTGACGCTCCAGCGCGGCTCGGGCCAGACGGTGGCGCTGGACAAGGCGACCAATTGGACGGCGGGCTTCAGCCCGGCCGATCACGGCGGTCGCTGCCGCGGACCATCAAGGCTGCGGGCGGCGCGGTCTGGTCACCCTATTTCGGCGATGTGACCGCGGCACTGATCGCCGAGGCCCATGCGCTCGGGCTGCGTGTCGTGGTCTGGACGGTCAACAAACCCGAAGACATGGCGCGCATGATCGAGATCGGCGTCGACGGGATCATCTCCGACAGGCCCGATTTGTTGCGGCAGGTCGCGGGCGAGAAGGCAATCGCGTTGCCCGCGGGGACGCCGGTGGAGCCGTAGAAGCGGGCCCTACTCCCCGTCCCGCAAGCGCCGGTACAGCGCGCCCAAAATGTTGGAGTAATCGTCGGTCCAGACCCGCACCCGGTCGTCGGCTTCGGTCTGCTCCCATGTTTTCGACGATGCGAGCCTGCCGACATCGGCATCCTCGCGGGCGGAGATGACGACGTCGGTCGAGAAGATGTAGTCACCATCGCGCCCGGAATCCTCGTTGTAGACCCAGCTCTTGAGATCGTTGGCATCGGCGATACCGACCACGACCGTCTCGAGATCGAGGTGGCGGTTGGAGACGTGCATCACCACGGCGCCGTGCGGAGCGAGCTTGTCCTTGTAGATCTTCATCGCCTCTTCGGTCGCAAGATGGATCGGGATCGCATCCGACGAATAGGCATCGACGATGATGAGATCATAGGCGCCGTCCGGCTCCTTCGCGAAGGTGAGGCGGGCATCGCCGATCACCGGCTTCAGGCCCGGCATGCAGCTCGAGATGTAGCGGAAATTCTTCCGGATCGCTTGCCGCGTCGACCATGGACTGATCGATCTCGAAGAAGGTCCAGCTCTCGCCGGGCTCGGCGGCGCAGGCGAGCGTGCCCGATCCGACGCCGATCGCCGCGACCTTCAGCGGCGCGCCCTTGCGCTCGCGCATCGCGGTCACGGCCTGACCGATGCCACCGTCCTTGTGATAGTAGGTGATCGGCTCGGGCCGGCCGGTGACCGGCGTGCGGTCATTGTTGAGGAAGCGCTCGGCGCCGTGGATCGTGGTGCCGTGCATCAGCACGTGGAAATAGCCGCCGGGCGTCACCACGATCTTGTGCACGCCGAAGAAGCTGCGCACCGTGGTGACGCGGCCTTCGTCCGCCGGATAAACCCGGATCAACGCCAGCGCGAGCGCGACGGTGGCGAATATCTTCCAGCGGCCGGCGTTGACCGCCAGCGCCAGCAGCGCGGCGAGCACGCCGACGCCGCCGGCCATCCAGACCCGGTGATCCTCGAACCAGGTCGATAGCCCGCCCGTCGTGGTGGACGGCACAACGAGCACGACGGCGAGCGCGGCAAGCGCCAGCCAGTACCATTTGACGATGCCCGCCAGCCGCTCGTTCGCGGGCGGCCGGCACAGCGCGGCAAGCGCAACCAGGATCGGATATTCGGCGATCCAGGAGAATGTGAACGGCGCAAGGAGCCCTGCGAACAGGCCGCCGACCATGCCGCCGAACGATAGCGCGACATAGAATCCGGTGAGATATTTGGCGGCCGGCCGGGTTCGCGCCAATTCGCCGTGGCAGGCCATCGCGATGACGAAGAAGCACAATTGATGGCCGCCGAGCGTCAGCAGCAGGTTCTGTTCGCCGCCGAACGCCAGCAGGAAGATGACGCCCGCGATCGCGACCGGCTGGAGCATCAGCATCCATTTGTGCGGCAGTAGCGGCCGCGACTGGAACACCACCACCCAGGTCAGGAGATACAGCGACAGCGGCAGCACCCACAGCAGCGGCGCTGCCGCAACGTCGGTCGAGATGTGCGCGGTGACGGCGATCAGCAGGCCGGACGGCACTCCGGCGAGGAATATCCAGCGCAGCCGAGTCATCAAACCGGGAGCCGGCGCATTCAAATCCTCGGTTCGTGCATCGACCATGGCCAGTTTCGGCGAGCGCAACAGCAGTACGCCGCAGGCGGCGATCAGGACGATCAGAATGCCGTAACCGCCGGTCCAGAGCCGGTTCTGCGTGTGCAGCGTGAACATCGGCTCCAGCAGGAACGGATAGGACAGCAGGGCGAGGAAGCTGCCGATGTTGGAGGACGCATAGAGGAAATAGGGATCGTGTCCAGCAGGATGCCCGGTACGGACGAACCAGGCCTGCAGCAACGGATTGTTGGCGGCAAGCGCGAAGAACGGCAGCCCGATCGAGATCACGAACAGGCCGAGCAGCCAGATCGCATAGCCCGAAGCGGGCGGATCGCCATACGCGGAGGCGATGCCGAGCGGCAACGTGACGAACGCCGTGATCAGCAGCAGGAGATGCACCACCACCGGAACGATGCGGTTCCTCACCTGCATCAACAAATGCGCATAGGCGTAGCCCGCCAGCAGCAGCGACTGGAAGAACACCATCGCCACCGACCACACCGCCGGCGAGCCGCCGAGCCGCGGCAGGACCATCTTCGTGAACAGCGGCTGCACCGAGAACAGCAACAGCGCGCTGACGAAGATCGCGGCGGTGTAGACCGTCAGCAGCAGCCGGTTGCGTGACGAGGACGGCTGCTCCGTGGCGGCGGGTTGCACGATCGAATCCATGGAAGCTCCAGCATATCCGGCGGGCGCCGGGCGCGCGCAATGGAGCACAAGGCGCCTGAACGGGCAATAAAGCGTCTCGTGATGTTGCAGCGGGAAATGCTTGATATACAGATGTTCCGAGCCCGGTCGTTCAGACCATCCCGGAATGAGCGTGGAACAGCTTGACCCCTTCATGATCGAAACCGACGTCATCATCATCGGCGCTGGCCATAACGGCCTCACCTGCGCGGCCTATCTCGCGATGGCCGGCTTGCGCGTGCGCGTGGTCGAGCGCCGCAAGGTGGTCGGCGGGGCCGCGGTCACGGAGGAATTTCATCCCGGCTTCCGCAATTCGGTCGCGGCCTACACCGTAAGCCTGCTCAATCCGCAGGTGATCCGTGACTTGAAGCTGGCCGAACAGGGCCTGCGCATCGTCGAACGGCGCGCGCAGAATTTTCTGCCCGCCCCCGACGGCAGCTATCTCCTCACCGGCGAGGGGCGGACGCGGGCGTCCGTCGCGCGGCTGAGCGCGCATGACGCAAACGCGCTCGACGGGTTTTCGCGCGAGCTGGAAGATATCGCCGACGTGCTCCGGCAATTCGTGCTGCGCGCGCCGCCAAACCTGCTCGATGGTTTCGGCACGGCTTCGATCCGCGAAGCCGTGAACGCATTCCAGAGCGCCAACATCCTGCGTGGGCTGTCGCTGGAGCAGAGCCGCAGCTTGCTCGATCTCTTCACCCGCTCGGCCGGCGAGATGCTGGACGAACGTTTCGAGCATGATCTGGTCAAGGCGCTGTTCGGCTTCGATGCCATCGTCGGCAATTATGCCAGCCCTTACGCCGCGGGCTCGGCCTATGTGATGCTGCATCACGCCTTCGGCCAGGTAAACGGCAAGAAGGGCGTCTGGGGTCACGCCATCGGCGGCATGGGCGCGATCACGCAAGCCATGGCGCGCGCCGCACGCGACCGCGGCGTTGTGATCGACACCGATGCAGGCGTGCGCGAGGTCATCGTCAAGCGCGACCGCGCGGTCGGCGTGGCGCTGGAGA
This sequence comes from Bradyrhizobium lupini, assembly GCF_040939785.1. NCBI lineage: Bacteria > Pseudomonadati > Pseudomonadota > Alphaproteobacteria > Hyphomicrobiales > Nitrobacteraceae > Bradyrhizobium > Bradyrhizobium lupini. Next base: position 5,550,172 of record NZ_CP162553.1, on the reverse strand, counting down.
ACGGCACGACCATCCGCGCGAAATATGTCGCAGCCAACGTCAATCCGAAACTGCTCTATACGCGGCTGATCGCCGCCGATGCGCTTCCCCAAAACTTCCTTAGCCGCATCCGGCACTGGAAGAACGGCTCCGGCACCTTCCGCATGAACGTGGCGCTGGACCGCCTGCCCTCCTTCACGGCGCTGCCAGGCGACGGCGATCATCTCACCTCCGGCATCATCCTGGCCCCTGATCTCGGCTACATGGACCGCGCCTTCCTCGATGCCCGGGCCCACGGCTGGAGCCGGGAGCCCGTCGTGGAAATGCTGATCCCCTCGACGCTCGACGACACGCTCGCGCCCGCTGGACACCATGTCGCGAGCTTGTTCTGCCAGCATGTCGCGCCGGAGCTTCCCGATGGAAAGTCGTGGGACGACCATCGCGAAGAAGTTGCCGACCTCATGATCGCGACGGTGGACAAATACGCAGCGGGTTTTGCGACAAGCGTGCTCGGCCGCCAGATCCTGTCACCGCTCGACCTCGAACGGCAGTTCGGCCTGTTGGGGGGCGACATCTTCCACGGCGCGCTGACGCTGAACCAGCTGTTCTCGGCCCGGCCGATGCTGGGTCACGCCGATTATCGCGGACCCGTGAGGGGCCTCTATCACTGCGGCTCCGGCGCCCACCCCGGCGGCGGCGTCACCGGCGCCCCCGGCCACAACGCCGCGCAGGCGATCCTGAGGGATCACCGCAGCCTGTTCGGAAGTCGTGGATAAGCCGGTGGATAAGCTGTGGACAGGCTGTTGGCAGGGCTGTGAAAGAGCGGTGGGTTACGTCCCTCCAAGCCTGGTACAAATTAGTGGAAATCCGGGGATGAACGGCCGGATAATCCGTGGGCAAAGTCCGGACAAACCAGCCGATCGCCTGTGGGCATTCTGTGAAAACCTCTGCCCCAAAACGACTTCGCCCGCCAGGGGGCAATTCCCCCGACGGGCGCGGCTCGAAGCAGTGCTATGGAGAATTGGCCCCGCCCGGAAATGGGAGGCGGAAATTACTTCAAAGAGCTGCTAATCGAAGTGAACTTCTCGTTCATGGTGGTGCCCAGGCCGTTCACCACGGTGATGATCGCCAGCGCGATGCCGGCTGCGATCAGGCCGTACTCGATTGCGGTTGCACCTGAATCGTCGGTCCAGAATTTCAAAATCATGCGCTTCAAGTCTCGCCTCCTTTTCCATTTCAAGCTGTGCAGGTCGTCCAACACCCGCAAATCTACGTGGCACAACCTGCGGTCGGGTTAACTTCATAAATGCAAGTTATTAGAAAAATCGGGAACAAAAGTTCCAAAAATTGAACCGGACGGAACCTGAGAATGCAACCTTCCCCCACCCATCGGGCCAGTTTTTCGATCGGCAGCGAGATCGCCGCAAGGCGCATTGTCGACGTCCTCACCGAAATGTTCTTCGAGGATGATGCGGCGGTCGCCGCCTTCGAGCAGCCGAACGGACAGTGGGACGTCGCGCTGCATTTCGCCCACGCGCCGGACCGGGCGTGGCTGCGCGAACTCGTTGCAACATCAGCAGGAAATGAGATCGCGGACACGCTGGCCTTCGACACCGTCGAAGCCAGGGACTGGGTCAAGTCGAGCCTTGAAGATCTCGTCCCGGTGCTGGCCGGGCGCTTCGTCGTCCACGGCAGCCATGACCGCGACCGCGTGGCCCCGAACAAGCTCGCCATCGAGATCGAGGCGGCTCTCGCCTTCGGCACTGGCCATCACGGCACCACACGCGGCTGTTTACTCCTGCTTGACCATGTCCTGAAACGCACCCGGCCGGACCGCGTGCTCGACCTCGGTACCGGGACCGGCGTGCTCGGGATAGCGGCGGCGAAAGCGCTGCATCGCGCGGTGCTGGCCTCCGACATCGACCCGGCCTCGGTCAAGGTGGCAGCCGAGAACGCCGTGTTGAACGAGGTCGGTCACCATGTGCGAGTGATCCGCGCCATCGGCTTCGCGGCGGCTGATTTCGGCAGACGCGGCCCGTTCGACCTGGTGCTGGCCAACATCCTTGCCAATCCGTTACGGCAATTGGCGGGCCCGATGACGCGCCACCTCGCCCCTGGCGGGCGCGTCATCCTCTCCGGCCTGTTGACGCCCCAGGTCCCCGCCGTGATCGCCGCCTACCGCGCGCGCGGCCTCGTGCCTCTGAAGCACATGCGAATCCAGGGATGGAGCAGCCTGTTGCTGCGGAAGATGGGGTGAGTACGGCTGCTGCCGTAGATGCCGCTACTTTGCCGTCTCTTCGTCCCGGCGCATCGCGCGCTCGGCCTGCGAGGCGCGCCTCGCGCGGCGTTCGGCGAAACGGTCGATCATCTGGCTGATCAGGCCGCGCGGTTTCTTCGGTGTCGCCGCAGCCGGGGCGCGGCGCACCGGCGGCGTAATCTTTTCAAACGTGAACGCTGGCATCGAGTGTCCCCTCGTCGTTGAGATGAACAACTTGCTCGAATTTCCCTGTCATCTGGACGAAGCGCAACTGCCGCATCCTGTACTCCACTCAATTCGAATGGAACTTGTTCAAGCACAGTCCATGCCAGATGCGACCTCAAATGCGTCTACATTGCGGACTGATCCGCATGATCCTAAAGTGATCCACCATGTTCGAAGCGCATTTCCAGACATTCGAGGAGCCCGAGGCCGGCGTCGCATTGACAGCCCGGCTGGCCGCGCTCCGTGAAGAACTCGCCCGCCGCAAGCTGACCGGTTTCGTGATTCCACGCGCCGATCAGCAGCAGAATGAGTACGTGCCGCCGTCCGAAGAACGTCTCGCCTGGCTGACCGGTTTTACGGGCTCGGCGGGACTGGCGGTGGTGCTGACGCACGAGGCCGCGGTCTTCGTCGACGGCCGCTACACGATCCAGGCGGCCAAGCAGGTCGATTCAAGGGCCTGGGCCGTGGAATCTCTGATCGATCCCCCGCCGGAAAGCTGGATGTCGGCACACCTGAAGGCCGGCGACCGCCTAGGATTTGATCCGTGGCTGCACACTTTTGCAGCAGCCGAGCGTTTGGCCGCCGCCTGCACCAAGGCCGGTGCCGAACTGGTCGCCGTCGACAGCAATCCGGTCGATGCGATCTGGCAAGACCGGCCACAGCCGCCGATTGCGCCGGTCACGGTGCACGGAATGCAACATGCCGGCGTGACTGAAGCCGAGAAGCTGACGCAGATCAGGAGCGAGATCGGCAAGCTCGGCGTCGATGCGTTGGTGCTGTCCGACAGCCATGCCGTGGCCTGGACCTTCAACATCCGCGGCGCCGACGTCGCGCATACGCCGCTGCCGCTGTCCTATGCGCTGGTGCCGAAGGACGGCCGTCCCACCATCTTCATCGATCACCGCAAGCTCTCAAATCTGACCCGCGACCATCTCGAGCAGTCCGCCGACGTGCGCGAGCCCGATGCGATGGCGCCGACGCTGATGGCGCTCGCCAAGAGCGGTGGATCGATCGCGCTCGACAATGCGACCGCGGCCGACGCCCTCAGCCGGCTGATCACGGGCGCCGGCGGCAAGCCGGTGCGCGGCAGCGATCCGATCGCGCTGCTCAAGGCGGTCAAGAACACGACCGAGATCAAGGGCACGCAATCGGCGCACCGGCGCGACGCCGTGGCGCTGGCACGCTTCCTCGCCTTCATCGACCGCGAGGCGGCAAGCGGCAAGCTCACCGAGATCGACGCGGTCGAGGCGCTGGAGACATTCCGCCGCGACACCGGCGCGCTCAAAGATGTGTCGTTCCCGACCATATCGGGCACCGGCCCGAATGGCGCGATCGTGCACTACCGCGTCACCCGCAAGAGCAACCGGCGGATCGTCCCCGGCGATCTGCTGCTGATCGATTCAGGTGCACAATACGAAGACGGCACCACCGACGTCACCCGCACCATGGCCGTGGGCGAGCCGACAGACGAGATGCGCGACCGCTTCACGCGTGTGCTGCGCGGCCACATCGCGATTGCGCGGGCGATCTTTCCCGACGGCGCCACCGGCGCGCAGCTCGACACACTCGCACGGCAATATCTCTGGGCCGCCGGCGTCGATTTCGAGCATGGCACCGGCCACGGCGTCGGCAGCTATCTGAGCGTGCATGAGGGGCCGGCGCGATCTCGAAGCTCGGCACTACGCCGCTGAAGCGCGGCATGATCCTGTCCAACGAGCCCGGCTACTACAAGACAGACGGTTTCGGCATCCGCATCGAGAACCTCGAACTGGTGGTCGAAGCCGATATCAAGGGCGCGGAAAAATCGATGAACGCGTTCGAGACGCTGACCCTGGCGCCGATCGACCGCCGGCTGATCGATGTCGGCATGCTCAGCAAGGACGAGCTCGACTGGCTCAACGCCTACCACGCGCGCGTCAGGGCCGAGGTGCGGCCGGCGCTGGACGAGACGACCAAGGCCTGGCTGGACCAGGCCACGGCGGAGTTGAAGGCGTAAGCGCGTCGTCGCAAAGCCGCATGGCTCCACGCGCTTTGCGCAAGGCTGCTTCTCCACCACAGCTGTCATGCCCCGCGACCCGGCTACGCCAAGGCTTCGCCGGGGTGAGGTCTAGGGGCGCCGAAGCTTTAGCGAAGGCGGCAGGCGGGGAATCCAGCATTCCAGAGACAGGAAACGCATGCGAAGAAGCCGCGGCGTACTGGATCGCCCGGTCAAGCCGGCGATGACACCGACTTTTTGACGCGAGCAACGCGCCCAATCGGCGCTATGGCGCCCTCATCATAACCGTCCCGGAATCCGTATAGCCGCATTCCGAAACGCCGATATGCGTCTTGCGCGAGCGCGCTACAGTCCGATCTGAATTTCTACGAGACGGACACGCATGCACGGCATGATCAGCAAGCCGCCGGACACGGCGAAGAACCTCGCGACCTCGCGCGTGGTGTTGCTGCTGCTCGTCGTCATGACCGGCATCGCGCCGATCTCGCTTTACATGCTGGTTCCGGCGCTGCCGGTGCTGGCGACGACCTTTGGCAGCGACATCTCGGTCGCGCAGATGACGGTGTCACTGTACATGGTCGGCATCGCGCTGTCGCAACTCATCATGGGCCCGCTGTCGGACCGTTTCGGGCGGCGACCGGTGCTGCTCGGAGGACTGGCGCTGATGGTGGTCGCCAGCGCCGCCTGCATCTTCGCGGAAACCCTGCCGCAGCTGATCGCCGCGCGCTTTTTCCAGGCGTTGGGCGGCGCCGCGGGCATGGTGGTGAGCCGCGCCATCATCCGCGACATCTACGAGCGCGACCGCGTCGCCTCGATGATCAGCCTCGTGGTCGCGGCGCTGATGATCGGGCAGATGGTCTCTCCGCTCACCGGCGGCCTGATCGAAACCGCGTTCGGCTGGCGCGCGATCTTCTACGCCATCACCGTCGCCGCGATCATTGTCGCCGTCGGAATCGCATTCGCGCTGCCCGAGACCCGCCGAGACCGCGTCGCCGGCAGCGGCTTTCGCGGCGATGTCGGCATCCTGATCCGCAACCGCGCCTTCGTCGGCTACGTGATGTGCCAGGTGCTGGCCTCGCAGATCATCTTCACCTTCGCGGGCGGCGGCCCCTATATCGTGGTAACGCAGATGGGCAGGACCAGCGCCGAATACGGCGCGTGGTTCGCGACGACGGGCTTTGCGTATCTCGTCGGCAATCTGCTCTGCGTGCGCTTCGCGCCCAGGCACTCGCTGGAGAAGTTGATCTGGTTCGGCCTCGCGCTTCAGCTTTGCGGCAGCCTGTTGAACCTGCTCTGGAGCTTCACCGGCTGGAACGAGGCGCCCGCCTGGCTGTTCGGCACGCAGATGATCGTGATGGTCGGCAATGCCTTCGTGATGGCGAACTCGGCCGCCGGCGCGATCAGCATCCGTCCCGAGGCCGCCGGCACCGCATCAGGTGCGATGGGCTTTCTCCAGCAAGGCATCGGCGCGCTGATGTCGCAATTCGGCGCCTATCTCGGCGGCCATTCCGCGACCACGCTGCCGCTCACCGCCGCGGTACTGGCGATCTCCCTGCTCTGCGCCTGCACGATGATCTTCGTCGTCCCCCGCCGCGAGGTCATGGTGAGCGAGACGCTGATCGAGCAGGCGGAAGAGGAAGAGAGCGGGATGATGTGATCGGGCGCGGTGAGGCCTTCTTCCTTCTCCCCTTGTGGGAGAAGGTGGCGCGCGTAGCGCGCCGGATGAGGGGTCTCTCTCCGCACGGGTCCCCTCTCAAACTTTGAATTCGAGGATAGAACCCCTCATCCGGCGCTGCGCGCCACCTTCTCCCACAAGGGGAGAAGGGAAGAGTCACTCCCCGATCAGCGCCAACCACTCGTCCTCGGTCAGCACCTTGACGCCATGCTTGTTGGCTTCCGCGAGCTTCGAACCCGCGCCGGGGCCTGCGACGACGAGATCGGTTTTCTTGGACACCGATCCGGACACTTTTGCGCCTAGCCGCTCAGCGGTGGCCTTGGCCTCGTCGCGCGTCATCTTCTCCAGCGAGCCCGTGAACACCACGGTCTTGCCGGCGACGGCGGAGTTGCTCTTCGGCTTCTCCGCGTCGATGATCTCGACCTCCCTGGTGAGCCGCTCGACGATGCCGCGATTGTGGCTCTCGCCGAAATAATCGGCGATGCTCTTGATCACGGTCTCGCCGATCTGGTCGAGCGCGTCCATCTCGGCCATCGCCTCCTCGTCGCCCTTGGCGACCTTGAGGCTGGCATCGTGGAATGCGTCCCAGGAGCCATAGCCGCGGGCCAGCGCCAGCGCCGTGGTCTCGCCGATATGGCGCATGCCGAGCGCGAAGATAAAGCGCTCCAGCGCGATCTTCCGACGGCTCTCGATCGCGCTGAACAGATTGCGCACCGAGGTTGCCCCGTAACCCTCGATGTCCTCCAGCTTGAGCTTTGCGTTGCGCTTTTCCAGCGTGAAGATGTCCGCTGGCTCCTTCACAAAGCCCTCGTCGAAGAAATACTGGAGCTGCTTCTCGCCAAGGCCGTCGATGTCGAAGGCGCGCCGCGACACGAACAGCTTCAAATGCTCGATCTTCTGATAGGGGCAGGCGAACTCGCCGGTGCAGCGAGCGCGTGAGCCCTCTTCGCCCGCCGCCGTCTCCTCGCGCGTGACGTCGGTGTGCAACGGGCACGGGCACTTCTTCGGAAACTGGAATTCCCTGGCAGCCTTCGGCCGCTTGTCGAGGACGACGTCGACCACCTGCGGGATGACGTCGCCGGCACGCTGGATCACGACGGTGTCGCCGATCCTGATGTCGCGGCCCTCGCGCAGCACCTCGCCCTTGTTGCCGATGCCCTTGATGTAGTCCTCGTTGTGCAGCGTGACGTTCTGCACGATCACGCCGCCGACGCCGACCGGTTCGAGCTTGCCGACCGGCGTGAACGAGCCGGTGCGGCCGACCTGGATCTCGATGTCGCGCAACACCGTCGTGGCGCGTTCGGCCGGGAATTTGTGGGCAATGCCCCAGCGCGGCGTGCGCGAGACGAAGCCGAGCCGTTCCTGCCAGTCGATGCGATCGACCTTGTAGACGACGCCGTCGATGTCGTAGTCGAGCTTTGCGCGCTGCTCCTCGATCGCATGATGAAACGCCAGCAGCTCCTCGACGGAGTGACACAGCCTGGTTAGCGGGTTGGTCTTGAATCCGCAGCGCTCGAACCAGCCGATCATGCCGCTCTGCGTTCCCTCCGGCATCGCGCTCATCTCGCCCCAGGCATAGGCGAAGAAGCCGAGGGGGCGCGAGGCGGTGATGGTCGGATCCTTCTGCCGGAGCGAGCCCGCGGCCGAATTGCGCGGATTGGCGAAGATGGTGCTGCCTTCCGCCTTCTGCCGCTCGTTGAGCGCCAGAAACGCCTTCTTGGTCATGTAGACCTCGCCGCGCACCTCGCAGATATCGGGGACGTCGCGGCCCTTCAGCCTCTTCGGCACGTCCTCGAGCGTGCGGATGTTGGCGGTGACGTCCTCGCCGACCGCGCCGTCGCCGCGAGTCGCCGCGGTGACGAGTTCACCGCCCTCGTAGCGCAGCGACATCGAGAGGCCGTCGATCTTCGGCTCGGCCGAGAAATCGATCTTGTCGTCGTCGAGCTTCAGGAAGCGCACGATGCGGCCGACGAAGTCGCGCAGATCCTCTTCCGCAAAGGCGTTGTCGAGCGACAACATGGGGACGGCATGCCGCACCTTCTTGAAGCGGCCTGATGGTGCAGCACCGACTTTCTGCGACGGAGAGTCCGCGCTGACGAATTCCGGAAAGCGCTTCTCGATCGCGTTGAAGCGCTGGCGTAGCGCGTCATACTCGGCGTCGGTGACGGTGGGCGCGTCGTCCTGGTAGTAGCGTTCGTTATGCCCCTCGATCTCGAGCGCGAGCCGCATGTGCTCGACCTTGGCCTGCGCCTTGGTGAGGTCGGCGACGTCGCGAAGCGGTGTTGGTTTCGATTTTGCTGCTCTGGCCATGGTGCTTGGATACGATGGAGCGGGCGGGAGGGTAAAGGCGTGTTGAGGTCTTGCGCCCCGGACGCAGCGCAGCGCTTCTTTGGCGGTGCGCTGCAGAGCCGGGGCCCATCGGGGCGACATTCTGTATCCCGGCTCGCGCTTGCGCGCGTCCGGGACACGAAATCAAGCCGTCGCCGCCTTGAGCAGCCGGTCCGCGGCAGCCCTCGCCTCGGCGGTGATCTCGGCGCCGGCGAGCATCCGTGCGATCTCCTCGCGGCGGTGGTCGGCGGCAAGCGCATTGACGCGGGTCGCAACGCGCTTGCCCTTGTCCAGTGCGTCCTTTGAGATCAGCAAATGCTGGTCGGCACGGGCGGCGACCTGCGGGGCGTGGGTGACGGCCATCACCTGGACCTTGCCGGCGAGCCGCGCCAGCCGTCCGCCGATGGCGTCCGCGACCGCGCCGCCGACGCCGGTGTCGATCTCGTCGAAGACCAAGGTCGGCGCCGAACCGCGGTCGGACAGCACGACCTTCAGCGCCAGCAGGAAACGCGACAGCTCGCCGCCGGAGGCGACCTTCATCAGCGGCCCCGGCTTGGTGCCCGGGTTGGTCTGCACCCAGAACTCGACGCGGTCGAACCCTTGCGGGCCCGGAGCTGCCTCGTCGGTCTCGACCTGGGTCATGAACTTTGCGCGCTCGAGCTTGAGCGGCGCGAGCTCGGCATTGACGGCCTTGTTGAGCTTCTCCGCCGATTTCTGCCGCGCCATCGACAGCTTCTTCGCAGCCGCCGCATAGCGCGCATCGGCCTCGATCGCGGCCTGCTCCAGCTTCTTCAGCCGTGAGGCGCCGGCATCGATCAGAACGACATCGGCGGCGTATTTTGCGGCGAGCGCGGCGAGCCCGTCGACCGGCGTCGAATATTTGCGCGAGGCGGCGCGCAACGCGAACAGGCGCTCCTCTATCCGTTCGAGCTCCGAGGGATCGAAATCGGTCGCCGCAAGCGCCGCCTGAAGATGCTGGTCGGCTTCCTCCAGCGCGTTGATGGCGATGTCGATCGCCCTCACCGCGGGTTCGACCAGCGCCGGCGAGTTGACGCCGCGACGCTCCAGCCGCCGCACGGCCGCCGACAGCGAGGCGACCGGCGAATGGTGGCCGCCGACCGCCTCCTGCGCCTCGCGCAGGTCGGAGGCGATCTTCTCGCCCTGCATCATCGTGGTCCGACGGGAGGCCAGCGAGGTCTCCTCGCCGTCCTTGGGCGCGAGCTGCTTCAATTCGTCGGAGGCGTGGCGGAGGTAATCGGCTTCGCGCGCGGCGCGCTCCATGCCGGCGCGATGCTCCTCCAGCGCGGTGTTGGCGGTGCGGCGGGCGTCCCAGAGCGCCTCGACCGCCGAGACGTCCTTTTCGAGACCGGCGAAGGCGTCGAGCAGGCGGCGGTGGGTGGCGGCATCGACCAGCGCGCGCTCGTCGTGCTGGCCGTGGATCTCGACCAAGGCAGCCCCGACCGCCTTCAGCGTCTGCACGCTGATCGCCTGGTCGTTGATGAAGGCGCGGGTGCGGCCGTCGGCGAGCTGGACCCGGCGGAGAATCATCTCGCCGGTATCGTCCAGCCCGTTCTCCGCGAGGATTTTGGCCGCGGGATGGTTTTTTGGGATATCGAATACGGCAGTGACCTGCCCCTGCTCCGCCCCATGCCGCACGAGGCCGGCATCGCCGCGGCCGCCGAGCGCCAACGCAAAGGCATCGAGCAGGATGGATTTGCCCGCACCGGTCTCGCCGGTCAAAACCGCGAGGCCCGGTGCGAATTCGATATCGAGCCGTTCGATCAGGACGATGTCACGGATCGACAGACGCGCCAGCATGGAATTCTATTTCCTAGCCGAGACCCATTTTCTTGAAGGTCTTGCTAATCCAGGACCCCTGATTCTCGCTCGGTTCGAGACCGCCTGATTTTACAAGATTATAGGCGTCCTTGTACCAGCGACTATCAGGAAAATTGTGCCCGAGCACGGCGGCGGCCGTCTGGGCCTCGCCAACGATGCCGATCGCCATATAGGCCTCGGTCAGGCGGTACAGCGCCTCCTCGACATGGCGGGTGGTCTGGTACTGCGTCACCACGGCCTTGTACCGGTTGATCGCCGCCGTGTAGTCGCGCTTCTGCGCGTAATAGCGGCCGACGTTCATTTCCTTGCCGGCGAGCTGGTCGCGCGCACCTTCGATCTTGGCCTTGGCCGAGGTCGCATATTCGGAGGTCGGATATTTGCGCACCACCTCTTCCAGCGAGGCGATCGCCTTCTCGGTGCGGGTCTGGTCGCGGCTGATGTCCGGAATCTGGTCGTAATGCGAGGCGGCGATCAGATATTGCGCGTAGGCCGCATCCGGGCTGCCGGGATGCAGCGTGACGTAGCGGGTGGCCGCGCCGATACAATTGTCATAATCCCCGCCCTGGTAGGACGCGTAGGCCGACATCAGCAATGATTTGCGGGCCCAGTCGGAATAAGGATGCTGGCGGTCGACCTCTTCGAACTTCTTGTTCGCCGCCTTCATGTCCTTCTTCTCGTTCATGAGGTACAGGCCCTCATTGTAGATCTTGTCGGCGGGCTCCTCGACGAAGGTGTCGTCCTTGGCGGTGAACTTGTCCCAAAGCGCGCCGGTGCCGCAGCCGGCCAGCGGCAGCGCGAGCACGAAGAGGGCGACAACCTGAAGCAGCCCACGGGCTCGAGACGAGACTTCTCGAGACGGGACTTGAAGATATCCGCGCGTCATACGCTGTGCCGACATGAGTATTGCCCTGACGCCCTGTGGTGCGGTGTCCGCCAGCCCATGAACCCCGTCCTGGGCGCGAAATATAGCCGTGGTGCCTGCCGTGCGACCACGCCGGTGTAACCGAAAAACGATCTTCAACCAACCGGATAGGCAGGCATTCCGCCCGGATTAAGGCGAGGCGCCGCAATCCTAGCCGATCATCGTTACCAGGAGTTTCCCGGGGAAAGCCGCCGCCAAACGCCCGCGGCCACGGGTCTCTTCAGGACGCGTCTCTCGTCTAGGAAACGTCCGCTGCAGGAAACGTCTCTCTTCAGGAAACGTCCGGCCCGTAGACCGCGGCGATCCGGCCACCGACGATGCCGCGACCGGTTTCGGCCACCGGACGCGTGGTGCGGCGGGCTGCCTCGCCCTCGACCACCCGCCAAGCGGTGCGGTCGGCGAGCAGCGCGGTCAGAACGGCGTGGTTGAGCTTGTGGCCGCCACGTACCGAGCGGTAGGCGCCGAGCAGCGGCAGACCCGCCAGCGCGAGGTCGCCGATCACGTCCAGCACCTTGTGGCGGGCGCATTCGTCGGCGTAGCGCAGGCCCTCGGTGTTGAGCAGCCGCTCCTCGTCGAACACGACGGTGTTGTCGAATGAGGCACCGAGCGCGTAGCCGGCGCTCCAGAGCCGCGCGACGTCGCACATCAGACCGAAAGTCCGGGCCCGGCCGACTTCGCGGCGGAAACGCTCCGGGTTGAGGTCGAAGGCATAGCTCTGCTGGCCGATGACAGGATTGGTGAAGTCGATCTCGACCTCGGCGCGGAACCCGTCGGCATAGGGCCTGATCTCACCGAAGGAGTCGCCGATCTTGACCGAGATCGGCTTCAAAACCTGGATGAAGCGGCGCTGCGCCGGCTGGGTCACGATGCCGGCCTGGTCGATCGCCGCAACGAAGGCTGCCGCGCTGCCGTCCATGATCGGCACTTCCGGCCCATCGATCTCGATGATGGCGTTGTCGACGCCCATTCCCCGCAGCGCAGCAAGGACATGCTCGGCGGTGGAAACCAGCGGACCGTTGCGATCACCGAGGACGGTGGCGAAATCCGTCGCGATCACCTGCTCGGCGGTGGCCTGAACTTCGCGGTCGCTTCCCTCGAGCCCGGTGCGGATAAAAACAAATCCCGCGTCGACAGGCGCGGGTCCAAGCGCGAGCGTGACAGGAAGACCGGAATGAACGCCGACGCCTGCCACACTGGCTTGCGCACGAAGCGTTGTTTGCCGGCTAAATTTCATCAGGAACCGCCCCACTACGACCATCGCGACTTATACTGAACCCGACTGCGGCCTAGACCGCTGTTCCGAATCCGTATCCCCAAGTCACGGCAAACCATAGTCACTGCCCCAAACAGCGCCAACTCACGCTTTTTTTACCGATTGTTACCCCAAACCCGCCGTATTCGCGCCAAGGCTTAACCAAATTGGACCGGAGTTCGGGACCGTTTTCGGTAGTTTTACTGAACCATCGAATACGTAATTAATGATTTAAAATCAGTTGCTTGGCCACGCAATCCGGATATGCACGGGGCAAAAGAAAAGGTCCCGGCAAGCTTCCCCCCGGGACCTTTTTTCGTCTGCCTTATTGTAACAATCCTCAGGTCGCCTGCCGCCGCAGGAAGGCCGGGATATCAAGATGGTCATCTCCCTGTGGCGCCGGGGCAACAGGCGCGGGACGGCCGTGCATGTCCAGGCCCTGCGGCGCGGGACGACGGGCATACTCAGACACCGGCTCGGTAGAAGCGATTTGCTGCGCCACGGTCTTCTGGGGGCGGCGATCGGGCAGTGGCGGCATCGCGGGACCGGCGGTGCGGGCCGCGATCGGCGCCTCGGTCTCCTCGTCACGACGGCCGAGGCCGACATTGGCGAGGCGCTGCAGCAGCGACAGCCGGGTCTTTTGCGGGGTCTCCTCCTCGACCTCGCCGCGGGCCTGGCGAAGCTCGGCCTGGGCGGGCATCGGAAGTTCCTCGATCCGCGGCATCCGCGGTGTGCGGACCGGTGCACGCTCGGCCTGCGGAGGGATGAAGGTTTCCGGCGTCATCGGCTCTTGCATGGCCATCGGCGCCTGCTCGGGCTCGGGGAACAGCGTGGGCTTCTGCGCGATCGGGCGCACGGTAACGTCGCCATAGGTCTGCATCGGCGCGGGAGCCTGCGGAACGTCCGCAACGGCGGCGGCGATGGCGGCAAGCGCAGCGCGCTCGACGTTCGGACGCGGAGCCGTGGGAGCGGCGGCAAATTGGCCCGTTCCTGTGGCCGGGGTCTGTCCTTCGAACTTCTGGGCGCGCTCGGCCATGCGCTGATTGTCAGCGCGCAGCCGCGCGGTCAGATCGGCAAGACGGCTCTCGGCAGCCGCGGCGGGAGCGGCGGGAGCCTGCTGCGCCTGCGGAGCAGGATTCTGCCACGGGAGCGCTGGTGGCCTGGCTGTTGCGCGCGATCGCGGCCTGTTCGATGCCGGTGGCGACGACCGAGACGCGGATCAGGCCATCGAGGGCCTCGTCGAAGGTGGCGCCGACGATGATGTTGGCGTCCTGGTCGACTTCCTCGCGGATGCGGGTCGCAGCTTCGTCGACCTCGAACAGGGTGAGATCCTTGCCGCCGGTGATGGAGATCAGGAGGCCCTTGGCGCCCTTCATCGAGCTATCGTCGATCAGCGGGTTGGCGATCGCGGCTTCGGCGGCGGTCAGCGCGCGCTTGTCGCCGGAGGCTTCGCCCGTGCCCATCATCGCCTTGCCCATCTCGCGCATGACGGCGCGGACGTCGGCGAAGTCGAGATTGATCAGGCCTTCCTTGACCATCAGGTCGGTGATGCAGGCAACGCCCGAATAGAGCACCTGGTCGGCCATCGCGAAGGCGTCGGCGAAGGTGGTCTTCTCGTTCGCGACCCGGAACAGGTTCTGGTTCGGGATGATCAGCAGCGTATCAACGACCTTGTGCAGCTCATTGATGCCCGCTTCCGCGGTGCGCATGCGGCGGCCGCCCTCGAAGTGGAAGGGCTTGGTCACGACGCCGACGGTGAGGATGCCCATCTCGCGCGCGATCTTGGCGATCACGGGAGCTGCGCCGGTGCCGGTGCCGCCGCCCATGCCGGCGGTGACGAACACCATGTTGGCGCCCGAGAGATGGTCACGGAGTTCGTCCATGACTTCTTCGGCCGCGGCCGCGCCGACCACCGGCTGCGAACCTGCGCCCAACCCTTGCGTGGCCGCCGTGCCCATCTGCACGATGCGCTGCGCCTTCGACATCGTCAGCGCCTGCGCGTCGGTGTTGGCGACCACGAAGTCGACGCCCTGGAGGCCCGCCGTGATCATGTTGTTGACGGCGTTACCACCGGCGCCGCCGACGCCGAACACGGTGATGCGGGGCTTCAGTTCGTGAATATCAGGAACATTGATGCTGATGGTCATGTTTGCCTCTCGATCACGCGCGCGTGGGTTCGCCCCGGCCGGCGGCCGCGGGAGTTGGTGAAAATCGAATATTGCGGGAAGGAGTCATCAGAAGCCCTCGCGTAGCCATCGTCCGACCTTTCCGAAATACCCGCCGGTCCCCGTCCTGACCTGCTGCCGCGTATGCCGCGGTTCGACATGTTCGTGGTGAACATATTGCGGGTAGACGAGCAGTCCGGCCGGCACCGCGAAGGCGGCGTTCTTCGCCTCGTTGGGCAGCCGGCCGAAACCGAGCGGACGTCCGACCCGCACGGGCCGGCCGAGAATCTGCGTTCCGAGCTCAACGAGACCCGTGAGCTGCGAGGCCCCGCCCGAGAGCACGACGCGGCCGTTCGGCTCCGAGGCGAAGGGCGAGTCCTTCAGCTTGTCCCGAACCATTTCGAAGACTTCCTCGGCACGATGCTTGACGATGTTGGCGATGGTAGCGCGGGAGACGATCTGCGGCAGATCCTGCTCGTCACCGGCTGTCGGTACAGACATCAGCTCACGCGAGTCCGATCCGCCGGTGATGACGGTCCCGTATAACGTCTTGATCTGCTCGGCATCGGCAATGGTCGCGGAGAGTCCGCGCGCCAGATCCATCGTGATGTGTTGCCCGCCGACCGCAAAACCCGCGGCATGCACGAAGTGGCCGCCGGAAAAGACCGCGATCGTGGTGGTGCCCGCGCCCATTTCGACCACGGCGGCGCCGAGATCGGCCTCGTCGTCGGTCAGCACCGACAGGCCTGCCACATAGGGGCTTGCCGCCATTGCTTCGACGTTGATGTGGCAGCGTTCGACCGCCAGCATCAGGTTCCGCGCCACCGTGGCGTCGCAGGTGACGACATTCATGTCGATGCCGAACTGATGCGCAACCATGCCGCGGGGGTCGCGGATACCTTTGACGCCGTCAAGCGTGTAGCCGACCGGCAGCGCGTGCAGCACGGTGCGGCCTTCGCCGGTGGCGTGGCGCATGCCGGTGGAGGTGACGCGGCTGACATCGGCCGGTGTCACGGCGCCGCCGCGGATGTCGGCCGCAGCTTCGACCAGCTGACCGGAGAGCCGGCCGCCGGAGACCGACAGCAGCACGGACTCGACCCGCACCTTGGCCATTTTCTCTGCAAGCCCGACGGCCTGTCGCACCGCCTGCTCGCATTCGCCGAGATCGATCACGGCGCCGGCCTTCATGCCGCGCGACTGAATCTGGCTGTAGCCGATCAGCTCCACCGCATGGGTCCGGTCGCGCAGGGCTTCGCTCGGCGCCGACGGCTTCAGCCGCGCGATCATGCAGGCGATCTTGCTGGTGCCGATGTCGAGGCAGGCGACGAGGCCGCCGCGCTTGTGCGGCATCGGGCGTGTCTTCGGTGTCTGGGTGCGATCAAGACCGGTCATGCAGCGTCCCCGGCCTTTTTTCTTCTTCTTGTCCTTGAACAAATCGTCGCGCGCCTTGGCGGCGTCCTCGGACAGCTGCACGACGAGCCGATCGGGCAGGCGCAGGTCGACGGCGACGATGTCGCGGGAGAACAGCCTGTCCTCCTTGTCGAGCCTGGACAGCATCGCAAGCGCGTTGCCGACGTCCTGTTCGGGCAGGCGGATGTCGAGGCCGTCCTTGAGCCTCAGGTTCCAGCGCCGCTCACCGACGAAGATCGCGGCCTTGGTAATGGAATTGACCTGCGGATAGCGCGCCAGCAAAGCGAGGAAATCGCGGGCCTGCGTCTCGGCGCCCTTGCCGACCACGAGCGGCAGCGACAGGAAGCGGCGCGAGACGTAGGGTTCGAGCACGGCGCCGTCATCGGCGATGACGGAGAGCCGGCCGGCCTCCTGCCACAGCGCGAACGCCTTGCGCTCGGTGAGCTCGATCATGAGCTGGCCCGGATAGAGCTTCAGCACGGTCGCATCCGCGATCCAGGGATTGGCCTTGAGCTTGTCGCGCACGGCGTCGGCGTCGAGAAACAGCAGCGAGGATCGGCCGCTGACGCCGCCGATCGCGAGGATCTCGTCCTGGCTGAGCTGCTTGCGACCGTTGATCACGACGGAGGTGATGCGGAAGCCGGCGGAATTGGCCAGCGCGTTGCGGGTGTCGTTGACCGCCGTGATGAAATCCTGGAGATGGCCGCCCTTGACGATACCGAAGCCGCAGCTTCCGATCAGGAGCAGCACCGTCATGCTGATCCCGACCCGGCGCGGCAGATAGCGCTCGACCAGCGCGACCAACCGCGGCGGCGGCTCGCGCTCGACGATGGCTTTGGCCCTGGTCTTTTCCTTGGCGGCAGCACGGGCGCCGAGAACTCTTCCTGACGCTTGTCCTGCACCCACTCGCGCAGAAGCACGACCGCTCCGATAGCGGCCGCCTTCAGGTCAGCTTGGGGCCTCAGCGATCTGAAAAGCGACCGAGTGAGGCTTCCTGCTCCATCCATTGCACGAGCTCGTCAACAGTTTGCCCGCGACATCGCGCGGGTCCTGGCGAACATGACGTCTCGGACTTGCCGGGCCGGGTGCTGGTCTTCAGCAGAAGAAAACCTCTCCCCTTCAGAGCGTTCGCTGGGGGTGACAACACCCGCAACGGTCCACGCGCCGGCAGCCAAAGCGTCATATGCGCCGCCAGCGTTAACCTTCGGACGTCCTGGTAAACAAAAGGTAAAGTTCGTTAACGACGTGAGCTTTTTGCCCAGGCCTGTGAGGCATTTATGCCGCAATATCCGGCATTTTACCGGTTTTGGGTTCCAAAACCGGCCGTTTCGCCAGTTCGGCCGTTAACCAGTCCTAATTATTTTCGCACACCGGCCACAGCGAGCTCGATCAGGCCGCGCAGGAAGTCGACGAACTCGATGCTCTCGGCCTTCAGCGCCTTGGGGTAGAGCGAGGACTTGGTCAGGCCGGGCAGCGTGTTGGTTTCGAGATAGACCAGCCCCTTGTCCGAGACGATGAAGTCCGAACGGGAATAGCCGGTACACGACATCGCCCGGTGCGCCAGCATCGCCTGGTGCTTCAGCGCGGCGGTGATTTCGGGTGCGAAACGGCCGGGACAGATCTCTTGGGTCGACTTCAAAAGATATTTCGCCGCGTAGTCGAAACTGCCCTCGCCCGGAATGATCTCGATCGGCGGCAGCGAGATGATCGAGCCGTCCGGCCGCTCCAGCACGCCGCAGGTCGCCTCGACGCCGGAGATGTAGGGCTCGATCACGTACTCTTCGTGCTTGGCCGCATTGCGAACGGCGACGAGATCCTGCTTGGCGTTGACGAAGATCAGGCCGTAGCTCGAGCCATCCCTGGCGGGCTTTGCGATCAGCCGGCCGTATTCGGCGAAGGCCTCGTCGATCTGGTCCAGCGCAATGTTGGCCGGCGGCGTCACGCCGCCGAGCGCGGCGAAATGCTTGGCCGCGATCTTGTCGAACGCGAGATGCGAGGAGGCCGAGCCCGATCCGGTGAACGGCACGCCGCGCGCTTCGCACATCACCTGCAATTCGCCGTTCTCGGCACGCCCGCCATGCAGGCCGAGCACCAGCACGCGGTCCTCCGCCCTGGCCTGGTCGAGCGCCTGCTCCAACGGAATGCCCGACGTGCCCGGCTTGAACTCGTCCTCGAACGGGCGGGCATGTTCGAGCAGCTGTTTGGACTGCACGACATGCACCTTGTCCTCGACGTCCCACCACCAGAGATCGGCCTCGGGCAGCGCCTGATGCAGCGCCTGGGCTGAGGCGACGGAAACCAGACGTTCGCGGTTGGAGCCGCCGAAGAGGATGGTGATGCGCATGTTCTCTCGTCGCTTGTCCAAATTAGCCGGGAATTCCGATCCGCTTGATTTCCCAGTGTAGCTCAATTCCGGAATTTGCCTTCACCCGTTCACGTACGGTCTCGCCCAGCGTCTCGATATCGTGCGCGGTGGCATTGCCCGTGTTGATCAGGAAATTGCAGTGCATCTCGGAGACTTCTGCACCGCCGACGCGCAAACCGCGGCAGCCGGCGGCATCGACCAGCTTCCAGGCGGAATGGCCGGGCGGATTCTTGAAGGTCGAGCCGCCGGTCTTTTCGCGGATCGGCTGCGCGGTCTCGCGATGGGTTTGCACTTCCGCCATGCGCGCGCGGATCGCCTCGGCATCCCTGAGCTCGCCGCAGAACCGCGCGGAGGTGAAGATGATGGAGGCATCGACGCCGCTGTTGCGGTAGACAAACTTCATGTCGGCATTGGAGAAGATGTGCTTCGTGCCGTCGCGCCCGACGCCACGCGCCTCGATCAACACGTCCTTGGTCTCGCCGCCATTGGCGCCCGCATTCATGCGCAGCGCGCCGCCGATCGTGCCGGGAATGCCGAAGTAAAATTCGAGCCCGCCGATATTGGCCGACGCGGCGACTTCCGCCACGCGCTTGTCGAGCGCGGCTGCGCCCGCGGTGACGACATCGCCGCTCGCGCTCGCCTCGCCAAAGGCGCGCGGCGCAAGCCGGATCACCACGCCCGCCATGCCGCCGTCGCGCACGATCAGGTTGGAGCCGACGCCGACGACATAGACGGGAATGTCGCTTGCGAGATGCGCGAGGAAATAAGAGAGATCGTCCTCATCCGTCGGCGTGAACAGCACCTGCGCGGGACCTCCGACGCGAAACCAGGTGAGCTCGGCGAGCGACTGGTTCGCCAGCAGCCGGCCGCGAAGATCGGGCATCACGGCTTTGAGGTCGGGTGTGATGTCGGGGAAGCTCACTGCGCTACCCCAGCGCCTTCAATTCGCCGGGCAAGGCATACGCCCATTGCGTGATGTTGCCGGCGCCCAGACACACGACGAGATCGCCGGACTTCGCCACGCCCTTGACGATGCCAGCGAGATCGGACGCCGCGGGCAGCGGGATCACCTCGCGGTGGCCGTGGGCGCGCAGGCCCGCGGCGAAATGGTCGCGATCGATGCCTTCGATCGGCGTCTCGCCCGCAGCATAGACCTCGGCGACGATCACCGCATCCGCATCGTTGAAGCAGGTGCAGAATTCCTCGAACAGCGACTGCAGGCGGGTGTAGCGATGCGGCTGCACCACCGCGACGATCTTACCGTTGGTGGATTCCCGCGCCGCCTTCAGCACCGCCGCGATCTCGACCGGATGATGGCCGTAGTCGTCGATGACGGTGACGCCGTTCCACTCGCCGGTCTTGGTGAAGCGGCGCTTGACGCCGCCGAAGCCGGCGATCGCCTTGCGGATCGCCTCGTCCGACACGCCGAGCTCGCGCGCGACCGCAATCGCGGCGGTCGCGTTGGAGGCATTGTGGCGCCCCGGCATCGGCAGCATGAGATCGGAGATCTCGTGCACGGCGCCCGTCTTGCGATCGCGGAAGGCAACCTTGAACTTCGATCCGCCGCCCGCCGGGGTCAGGTCGACGAAGCGCACATCGGCCTGCGGATTCTCACCATAGGTGATGATGCGTCGATCCTCGATCTTGCCGACAAGGGTTTGCACCACGGGATGATCGATGCACATCACGGCGAAGCCATAGAACGGCAGGTTCTCGACGAAATGGCGGAAGGCGTCCTGCACCGCCTCGAAGGTCTTGAAGTGATCGAGATGCTCGGGATCGACATTGGTGACGATCGCGACCTCGGTCGGCAGCTTCAGGAACGTGCCGTCGCTCTCGTCCGCTTCGACCACCATCCAGTCACCCGCACCGAGACGCGCATTGGAGCCGTAGGCATTGATGATGCCGCCGTTGATCACGGTGGGATCGAGGCCGCCGGCGTCGAGCAGCGTCGCGACCATCGTGGTCGTGGTGGTCTTGCCGTGGGTGCCGGCGATGGCGACGCAGCTCTTCAGCCGCATGAGCTCGGCCAGCATCTCGGCGCGGCGCACCACGGGGATGCGCCGTTCGCGCGCCGCCGTCAGTTCCGGATTGTCGCGCTTGATCGCGGTAGAAACCACGACGACCTCGGCCCCGTCGACGTTCTCCGCCTTGTGGCCGACCGAGACCCTCGCACCGTTCTTGCGCAGGCGGTCGAGATTGTAATTGTCGGAGGCGTCCGAACCCTGCACGGAATAGCCGAGATTGAGCAGCACCTCGGCGATTCCGCTCATGCCTATCCCGCCGATCCCGACGAAGTGGATAGGTCCGATCTCGCGCGGCAGTCTCATGGTGTATCCCGCAGTTCCCTTCGTCATGCCCGGGCTCGTCCCGGGCATCCACGAATCCTTACCACTTCTTGCAAGACGTGGATGGCCGGGACAAGCCCGGCCATGACGGCAAAAGTAGGAATTCCGGCCGATTTCGCGTCAGATTCCCGCGATTTTGGCCACCAGATCGGCCAGCCGCTCCGCTGCGTCGAGCCGGCCGGCGCCGCGGGCGGCCTGCGCCATGGCGGCAAGACGCGCGGGCTCGGCGGCGAAGGCGGAGATCTCGGCGGCGAGGCGATCGGAGGAAAACTCGGTCTGCGGAATGCGGATCGCACCGTCGACCTTGGCCAGCACGCCGGCATTGGCGAACTGGTCCTGGTCGATCGCGCCCGGCAGCGGCACCAGGATCGAGGGCCGCCCGATCGCGGCAAGTTCCGCCACGGTGCCGGCGCCTGAGCGCGACACCACCAGATGGTTGGAGGCCAGCCGTGCCGGAAGATCGGTGAAAAACGGCGCGAGCTCGGCCTTGATCTTCAGTCTGTCGTAGACCGCACGCACGCGCGCCATATCCTCGTCGCGCACCTGCTGGGTGAGGACGAGCCGGCTCCACAGCGCAGGCTCGAGGCGCTCGATCGCGCCCGGCACGATGTCGGCCATGATGCGCGCGCCCTGGCTGCCGCCGACGACGAGCAGGCGCAGCGGACCGTTCACTTCAGGCGCAGTATATGGCACGCCAGCTGCGGCGAGGATCGCCGGACGCATCGGCGTGCCGACCGTCGTGGTCTTGCCTGATAGCGCCGGATCGCGATCGAGCACGCCGGGCAACGACGTCGCGATGGCTTGGACGCGGCTCGACAGGAACCGGTTGGCGCGGCCGAGCACCGCATTGGCGTCATGGATGATGCCGGGCACGCCGGCGAATTTTGCGGCGACCAGCGGCGGCAGCGTCGGATAGCCGCCGAAGCCGACGACGGCGACCGGCTTCAGTCGCTTGATCAGGCTGTAGGCGGACAGCGTGCCGGCCGCGAGCGTCAGGCCGGCATAGGCGAGCTGCAGCGGATTGCGTCCGCGCGCAGTCTCGCTCGAGACGACGTCGATCATGTCCTTGGTGAACAGTCCGCTGTAGCGCAGCGCGCGCTCGTCCGTGACGAGGCGGACGCGGAAGCCGCGCCGGATCAGCTCGACGCCGAGCGCCTCGGCCGGAAACAGATGGCCGCCGGTGCCGCCCGCGGCGAGAAGAATCAGGGGGAGGTGTCCATGGTGGCGAGTTTTACAAGGACTCTTTCGTCATTGCGAGCGCAGCGAAGCAATCCAGACTGCCACCGCGGAGAGATTCTGGATTGCTTCGCTTCGCTCGCAATGACGAAAAACTATGCGTAGCTGCGCATCGCCTCGGCGTGGCCGCTCGCCTCGACTTCGGTGCGCGGGCGCAGCCGCGTCAGCGCGAGCATCATGCCGACACCATAGGCCAGCGACACGATCGAGGAGCCACCATAGGAGATGAAGGGCAGCGTCATGCCCTTGGCGGGGATGAGCTGGAGATTGACCGACATGTTGATGGCGGCCTGCACGCCGAACAGGATCGCCAAGCCCGAGGCCGCGAAGCGCGAGAACATGTCCTCGTTGGCATAGGCGCGCGACAGCGTCCGGATGACGACGAAAGCAAACAGTGCCAGCATCGCGAGGCACAGGATGATGCCGAACTCTTCGGCGGCAACCGCGAACACGAAATCGGTGTGGCTGTCGGGCAGGCTGCGCTTGGCGATGCCCTCGCCCGGTCCGAGGCCGAACCAGCCGCCATTGTAGAAGGCCTCCATGGCGGTATCGACCTGGAAGGTGTCGCCCGAGGCCGGATTCATGAAGCGCTTGATGCGGCCGGCGACGTGGGGAACAAAAAGATAGGCGCTGAACAGTCCGGCGGCGCCGAGGCCGGCGAGCCCGAACACCCAGATCATCCGCATGCCCGCGATGAAGAACAGCGAGCCCCACACCATCAGGATCAGCATGGTCTGGCCGAAGTCGGGCTCCATCACCAGCAGCGAGACCAGCATCAAGAGCAGCACCAGCGCCATCGAGGTCGCCGGCATTTCTGGCCGCCTAGTGGATTCCGCGAACAGCCAGGCGGCCATGACGACGAACGACGGTTTTGCGATCTCGGAGGCCTGGATATTGAGGCCGAGTAGCGTGATCCAGCGCCGCGAGCCCTTTACTTCGGGGCCGATCGCGAGCGTCAGCACGATCAGGACGATGCTGACCGCAAAGATGATCAGCGCCGAGCGACGGATCGCCCGCGGCGACAGGAAGGACACCCCGAGCAGCACGATGCAGGACGGCACCAGGAATAGCACGTGGCGGCTGAAGAAGTGGAAGGGATCGAGCCCGATGCGGGTCGCAACCGGCGGGCTCGCCGCCAGCGACAGGATCACGCCGGTCAGCATCAGCGCCAGGATGGCACCCATCAGCGGCTTGTCGACGGTCCACCACCACTCGGAAAAGGGGGTGCGTTCTTCACGGGAGAGCATGGCGGCCGCTTTCGGACAGAGGTCGGTCCATTGGTCGCCGAGGTTGGTTACCGGGGGGTTAAGGAAACGCGGATGATTGGAGATGAAGGCGAGCGCTTACCTCAAATGCCCGTCATGCCCCGCGAAAGCGGGGCATCCAGTATTCCAGAGACGTCGAGGGTTCATAACCACAGCCGCGGCGTACTGGATCACCCGGTCAAGCCGGGCGACGACAGCGGAGCAACAACCAGCAGCGTCCCTACACCACCGGCTTCATGCCCGGCAGCGCCTGCACCAGCTCGCGGAACCTGGTGCCGCGAATTTCGAAGTTGCGATACTGGTCGAAGGAGGCGCAGGCGGGCGACAGCAGGACGACCGCGTCAGCGATGCCTGACGCCTCCGCATCGCATGCGGCTTGCTCGACGGCGACGTCGAGGGTCTGGCTGATCTCGTGCGGCACCTTCGTGCCGAGCGTGCCCGAAAATTCCTGCGCGGCCTCGCCGATCAGATAGGCTTTTCGGATGCGCGGGAAGTAGCCGGTGAGGCCGGTGATTCCGCCGGCCTTCGGCTTGCCGCCCGCGATCCAGAAGATGTCCGAAAAGGACGACAGCGCATGCGCGGTGGCGTCGGCATTGGTGCCCTTGGAATCGTTGACGAACAGCACGTTGCCGCGGCGGCCGACCTGCTCCATGCGATGCGCAAGGCCGGGGAAGCTGCGCAGGCCGTTCTGCAAGACGTCGAGGCCGATGCCCATCGCGAGCGCGGCGGCTGCCGCGCACGCCGCGTTCTGCGCATTGTGCAAGCCGCGCAGAGAACCGATGCCGCCGAGCGCCGCGATTTCGCTGCGCGCGCCGCCCGAATTGCGCACGATATGGCCGTGCTCGACATGGATGCCGCTGGCCAGCGGATTCTTGACGGAGATCCGCACCACGTTCTTGCCGGCGCGATCGAGCCGGTCGGCGATATCGCGGCAAAAGCCGTCGTCGACGCCGACGATCGCGGTGCCGCCGGCCTGCACACCGGCAACGAGTCGCTCCTTCACCGCGGCGTAATGCGCGATGGTGCCGTGGCGATCGATGTGGTCTTCGCTGACATTGAGCAGAATGCCGACGGAGGGATCGAGTGAAGGCGTGAGGTCGATCTGATAGGACGACATCTCGATGACGTGGACGCGGCCCATGCCCGGCGGCTCCAGCGACAGGATCGCGGTGCCGATATTTCCGCCCATCTGGGTGTCATAGCCGGCGACCTTGGTGAGATGCGCGATCAAAGCCGTCGTCGTCGATTTGCCATTGGTGCCGGTGATGGCGACGAACGGCGCATCCGGCGCGTGCCGGCGCCTTTCGCGGCAGAACAGCTCGATGTCGCCGATCACCTCGATAGCGGCCTCGCGCGCCTTCAGCACGCTCCAATGCGGCACTGGGTGGGTCATCGGCACACCGGGCGCGAGCACCAGCGCGGCGAAATTCGCCCATGAGACGTTGCGCAAATCAGCCGTGATGAAGCCCGCTTGCGCGGCCTTGGCGACATTCTCGGCGCTGTCGTCGGCGGCGATCACCTCGGCGCCGCCCGCTTTCAACGCGTGACAGGAGGCGAGCCCCGAGCCGCCGAGGCCGAACACCGCGACCGTCTTGCCGGCAAAGGACGTGACGGGGATCATCGATCGTTCACCGCAGCTTCAGCGTGGATAGGCCGGCGAGCGCCAGCATCACCGAGATGATCCAGAACCGGATCACGATCTGGGGCTCGGTCCAGCCGAGTTGCTCGAAATGGTGATGGATCGGCGCCATCCGGAAGATGCGTTTTCCTGTCATCTTGAACGACACCACCTGCACGATGACGGAGACCGCCTCCAGCACGAACAGGCCGCCGATCACCGCGAGCACGATCTCGTGCTTCACCGCGACCGCGATCGCACCCAGCATGCCGCCGAGCGCGAGCGAGCCGGTGTCGCCCATGAAGATCGAGGCCGGCGGCGCGTTGAACCAGAGGAAGCCGAGGCCCGCGCCCAGCAGGGCGCCGCAGAGCACGGCGAGCTCGCCGGTGCCGGCGACATATTTGATCTGGAGATAGTCGGCGAACACCGCGTTGCCGGCGAGATAGGCGATCATCGCAAAGCTCGCGGTCGCGATCATCACCGGCACGATGGCAAGGCCGTCGAGACCGTCGGTCAGGTTCACCGCGTTGCCGGCGCCGACGATGACGAAGGCGCCGAACACGACGAAGAACCAGCCGAAATGCAGCACGGTGTCCTTCAGGAAAGGAATCGTCAGCGCGGTCGACGCGGGATCGCGGTTCAGCCGCACCAGCGCGTAGCAGGCCACCAGCGCGATCGCCGCCTCGATCAGCAGGCGAAGCTTGCTGCCGAACCCGGTCGTGGTCTGCTTCGTCACCTTGAGATAATCGTCATAGAAGCCGACGAAGCCGAAGCCAAGCGTCACCGCCAGCACGATCCAGACGTAAGGGTTGAGCGGATTGGCCCACAGCACCGTGCCGACCGTGAGACCGGACAGGATCATCAGCCCGCCCATGGTGGGCGTGCCTTTCTTGGCGAGATGCGATTGCGGACCATCGGCCCGGATCGGCTGGCCCTTGCCTTGCCGGATGCGCAGATGGTCGATGATCCAGGGTCCGAACAGGAATACGAACAGCGCGCCGGTGACGACGGCGCCGCCGGTGCGGAAGGTGATGTAGCGGAAGACGTTCAGGAAGGTGCGAACGGCACCGAAGCCCGGAAATGTGTTGGAGAGCTCGATCAGCCAGTAAAACATTCAGACGGTCCTATGGCGCCTTTGCACGCGCCTTGATCTTGGCCTTGTCAACCTGCCTCACGCGCATTCGCTGGTCTTCATCATCGGGTCGGGCGACCTCTAAAGAAAACGAACGGCTTCGCGCCGGAAAGGGGGATTCGGGAACAGCGCCTTCCAAGCAGTTTACGCCCTTGCCTGCAAGGCGGCCACTAGGCCCGGCACAAACTTGTTGACCCAGAACATCTTCTTGCTGCCCTTGACAACCACGACATCGCCTGCCCTCAGCAGATTTGCGACCTCGCCCGGCTTCAGCGTGACGGGGTCGTCGTGCCAACCGAGACCCTTGCCGGCTGGAAGCACCTCGAACAGGTGACGCATCAGGGGTCCGACGCAATAGACGCCGTCGATGCCGTCGAGATGCCTGGCGAGGTCGATGTGATAGGTTGGTGCGCCGTCGCCCAGCTCCAGCATGTCGCCGAGCACGGCAATGCGGCGGCCACCGGTCGTGTTGCGCGCCTGCAAGCTTTGCAGCGCGGCAGCCACGCTGGCCGGATTACCGTTGAAGCTGTCGTCGATCACGGTGACGCCACCGGCCGCCTGCTCGACGCCACGGCCGCTCATGATACCGACCCGGTCGAGCTTGATCGCAAGCGTCGCCACATCGAGGTTGGCCGCACGGATCGATGCGAGCGCGGCCAGCGCATTCTGAACGCGATGCGGCGCGCCCGGCGTCAGGCTGAACGCGATCTCCTTCTTGCCGAGCGCGGCCACGACCTGCCAGCTGTCGCCGTGCGGCGCGTGCGCGACTTCATGCACCTCGGCTTTCTCGCCGAAGCGTATGACCTTGCCCTTCCAGTCCGGCGCCTTGATCCCGGCGGGCAGCACCAGCACGCCTTCCGCGGGCAGGCCGAGTGCAATCGACACCTTCTCGCGACGGATGGCTTCGAGCGAGCCGAGCTTCTCCAGATGCACCGGCTGGACGTTGACGACGAGCGCCACCGTCGGCCGCGTCAGTTCGCTGAGCCGCGCGATTTCGCCCGCCTGGTTCATGCCCATCTCGACGACCCAGAGACTGGCATCGGGGCGCGCATTGCACAGCGTCAGCGGCACGCCCCAGAAATTATTGAAGCTCGACGGGCTGGCATAGGCATTGGGATAGGCCGCGAGGAATTCCTTGGTGCTGGTTTTGCCCGCACTGCCGGTGAGCCCGATCACCGGCCCGTTGAAGCGCGCGCGTGCCGCGCGCGCAAGGCCCCAGAGGCCGTCGATCAGCGTGTCCTTGACGACGATCTGGGGAATGCGGATGCCCGCGATCTCGTGCGGCACGATCATCGCGACCGCGCCCGAGGCTTCCGCCTTGTCCGCGAACTCCCAGCCGTCACGCGCGCTGGCGAAGGCCGAAATGAAGCCGCCGCTTGGCGTGCCGCTCAGCGCGACGAACAGGCTGCCCGGCTTCACCAGCCGGCTGTCCTGGGTGACAAAGTCGATCGGCGTGTCCGGGAACGATCCGGCGGCGCCCAGCGCGCGCGCCACTTCGGCCACCGTCCATATGGGCGCGCTCATGCAATCCTCGACGCTAATGCGGCGGCGACCGCCTCGTGATCACTGAAGGGCAAAACCTCTCCGCCGACGATCTGCCCGGTCTCGTGGCCCTTGCCGGCGATGAGCAGCGCATCGCCATCTTCCAATTCGGCGATCGCGGTGCGGATCGCCGCGGCCCGGTCGCCGATTTCGCGGGCGCCCTTGGCGGCGGCGAGAATTTCGGCGCGGATCGATTCCGGCTTCTCGCCGCGCGGATTGTCGTCGGTGACGATGATGCCGTCGGCGTTGCCGGCGGCGATCGCGCCCATGATCGGACGCTTGCCGGCATCGCGGTCGCCGCCGGCGCCGAACACGACGACCAGCCTGCGCCTGGCGTAGGGACGCAGCGCCTGCAGCGCCTTCGCCAGCGCATCGGGCTTGTGCGCATAGTCGACGAAGATCGGCGCACCGTTGCGCTCTCCGACGCGCTCTAACCGGCCCTTGGCGCCTTCGAGATGTTCGAGGCTCGCGAACACGTCCGCGGCGTCGCCGCCGGTGCCGATGGCGAGGCCAGCCGACACCAGCGCATTCTCGATCTGGAACTCGCCGACCAGCGGCAGCCGGATCGTATACCGCTTGCCGCGATGTTCGAGCGCGAGCACTTGCGAAAATCCTTCGACCTCCGCGCCGGCGAGACGAATGCCCTCGCCCGCCCCGTCGCCGTTGCGACCGACTGCCATCACGCGCAAGCCGCGCGAATTCGCAGCACTGATCGCCTCCGCCGAGCAATCATGATCGGCGGAGATCACGGCCGCGCCCCCCGGCGGGACAAGTTCGCGGAACAGCCTGAGCTTGGCCGCGAGATAATGCGCGACGGTCGGATGGTAATCCATGTGGTCGCGCGAGAGATTGGTGAAGCCGCCGGCGGACACGCGCACGCCGTCGAGGCGATATTGGTCGAGCCCGTGAGAAGAGGCCTCGAAGGCGAGATGCGTGACGCCCTCGCGCGCGATCTCGTCCAGCTGCCGGTGCAGCGCGATCGGATCGGGCGTCGTCAGCGAGCCGTAGACGGTACGTTTCGGCGAGACCAGGCCGATGGTTCCGATACTGGCGGAGGCGTGCCCGAGCCGTTCCCAGATCTGCCGGGTGAATGCGGCGACCGAGGTCTTGCCGCTGGTGCCGGTCACCGCCGCAATTGTCGCAGGCTGCGCGGGAAAAAATCTTGCCGCGGCTAGCGCCAGCGCGCGGCGCGGATTGGCAACTGTGATGAACGGCACCTTGCAGCCGTCAGGCGCATGGTCGCCGACGACCGCCACCGCGCCTGCGGCAATCGCGGCATCGATAAAGCGCGCACCGTCGGTCTTGCTGCCCGCAAGTGCGAAGAAGAGATCGTCTGGCTTGACCGCGCGGCTGTCGAGCGCAACGCCGGTCACGTCGAGCGCCGCGACCGCGGGCTCGATTGCGGCGTCATTGCCCTGAACGTCCTGATCGAGGAGGTCGCGCAGCTTCATGGTCTTCCAGTCGACATGCCGGACCGGATCGCCGAATCTGCAGGGAAATCCCGACTCAGCAGCGGCAACGGCCCACCCGGTTGATTACTGGGTTGTCCTGGATGCTGCAAGAATAAGGCGCTCGGACGGCGGCAGGTCGAACCGCGGCTCGACACCCAGAAGCGGCGCGATCCGCTCGATCACCTTGCCGCCCGTGGGCACCGCGTTCCAGCCCGAGGTGATGAAACCCTTCGTTTCGGGAATGGCCTGGGGCTCGTCCAGCATGATCAGGATCTGATATTTCGGATCGTCGCAGGGCATGATCGCGGTGAAGGAGTTGAGCACCCGCTTCTTGGCATAGCGGCCGTTGATGACCTTCTCGGACGTGCCGGTCTTGCCGCCAACGTAGTAACCCTTGACGTCGGCGGTCTTGGCGGTGCCGATTTCTGCATTGAGCCGCATCAGGAACCGCATCTTGTCGCTGGTCTCCGTCTTGATCACGCGCTTGGCCATCGCCGCCGCTTCGGACTCGCTGCGCTTCATGAAGGTCGGCGGAATCAAATAGCCGCCGTTCACCAGCGCGTTGATGCCCATCACCGCCTGCAGCGGCGCCACCGACATGCCTTGGCCGAACGCGATGGTCACGGTGTTCAGCTCGCCCCAGCGGCGCGGTATCAGCGGAGCCGCGCTTTCCGGCAGTTCGGTGCGCAGCCGCGTCAACTGGCCCATCTTGCCGAGGAATGCCTTGTGCGCCTCGACGCCCTGCCCGAGCGCGATCCGCGCGGCGCCGATGTTGGACGAGAACGTGAACACTTCCTTGGTGTTGATGAAACGTCCGAGCGCGTGGCTGTCATGGATGGTGAACTTGCCGTAGTGCAGGTTTCCCCGTGCATCCCACATCGAGTTCAAATTGATTTTGCCGGAATCGAGCGCCATCGCCAGCGTGAACGCCTTGAAGGTCGAGCCCATCTCGTAGACGCCGGTGGTCAGGCGATTGATGCGGTCGGGATCGTGCGCTTCCTTCGGATTGTTGGGATCGAAATCCGGCAGCGAGACCATCGCCACGATCTCGCCGGTCTTGACGTTGGAGACGATGCCGGAGGCGGCCTTGGTGTGGTATTTCTCCTTGGCCTTCAGCAGCTCGTCACGCAGTGCGTGCTCGACCCGCAGATCCACCGATAGCTCGATCGGCTTTTGCAGCCGGTCGGTGGCAAAGCCCGCGCGGTGGAGATCGGCGAGCCCCTGATTGTCGAGCCACTTCTCCATGCCGGCGATGCCCTGGTTGTCGATGTTGACGAGACCAATGAGGTGGGCGACCTCGTTGCCGGTCGGATAGACGCGCTTGTTCTCGCGCAGGAAACCGATGCCGGGAATGCCGAGCTTGTGGATGTCCTGCTGCTGCTTCGCCGTAATCTCGCGCTTGAGCCAGACGAAGCCCTTGCGCGTCTTCAGGCGCTCGCGCACCTCGGCCTCGTCGAGGTCGGGCACCGTGGCGGTCAGAAGTTCGATTGCCTCGTCCTTGTCGATGATGCGACGCGGCTCGCCGAACAGGCTCGACGCCTTGACGTCGGTCGCGAGGATCGCGCCGTTGCGATCGACGATGTCGGGCCGCGCGGTCGCGACCACCTCCTGCGCCGCGGCGCGGCGCGCGCCGTGGGCGTCGGCGCCGATCGCGAACATCACGAGCCGGCCGCCGATCAGGGCGTAGACCGCGCCAAAGGCGAGCATCGCGAGGCCGACGCGCGCCCGCGCCTTGGCCGCGCGATCGACGTTGCGCCCGTACAGCAGGCTGCGGATCAGGCGCTGGCGCCAAGGCTCAGTCGGCTTTTCTGCCGGTTTGGCCGGGGTCACAGCATTCATGGCTTGTCCTCGGGCTGAGGTACGGAGCCCGTCACATTATCGGGATCGCTGGCGGCTTCGATGGTGTTGAGCATGGCGCCGATCGGATCCGGCTCGCCCGGCCTGAACATCCGCGGCGGGCGCTCGGGCAGATTCTTCAGTGAATCATATTGCGTGCCGTTGACCGGCTTGAGCTGCAGATGCCGGTCGGACAGGCCCTGCAGGCGCAAGGGCGCATCGAGCTTGGCCCATTCGGAGCGCAGCGCCGCGATCGCATCGCGCTGCTCGCGGATCTCCGCATGCAGCCGCAGCACCTTTTCAGTGCGCGCCGTGGAGTCCATCTTGATCCTATAGACATAGGCTGCCGCGAAGATCAGCGCGCCGATGACGAGGAGGTGGATGAAGCGCATGCGCTAGCCACCTCTCATGACGTCGGAGAGTTTTGGCCAGGACGATTGCTCGCGCTCGTCATGCGCCGGCGCCGAGGTGCGCTCGCCGGCGCGCAGTTTTGCCGATCGCGCACGCGGGTTATGCGCGACTTCGTTTTCGCCCGCGATCACCGGCCGCCGCGTCAGCAGCTGAAAACTCGGCACCGCCTGCGACACTTCCGGCAAATGGCGTGAGCCGCCACCCGTCTTGCTGCGCAGGCTAAGGAAATTCTTGACGATGCGGTCTTCCAGCGAATGGAACGAGACGACAACGAGGCGACCACCGGGCTTGAGCACGCGCTCGGCAGCGATGAGCGCGCTCTGGAGTTCCTCGAGCTCTTCGTTGACGAAGATGCGCAGGGCCTGGAACGTCCGCGTCGCCGGGTGAATATCGCCGGGCTTGGACCGAACCACCCTGCCGACGAGCTCGGCGAGCGCGCGCGTGGTCGTGAACGGCGTCTCCTGACGGTCCGCGACGATAGCGCGGGCGATCCGGCGCGACTGCCGCTCTTCGCCGAGAAGATAAATGATGTCGGCGAGATCGCCTTCCGAGGCGCGCGCCACGACGTCGGCCGCAGTCGGGCCTGCCTGCCCCATCCGCATGTCGAGCGGACCATCGAGGCGGAACGAGAAGCCGCGGCCGGCCTGGTCGAGCTGCATCGAGGATACCCCGACGTCCATCACGAGGCCGTCGACGCCATCGATGCCTTGAGCCGCGCAGACCTCGGCGAGGTTGGAGAAACGATCTTCAACGAGGGTCAGCCTGCCCGCCGAGCATGCGACGAGCTCGGCGCCGCCCTCGATCGCAGTACGGTCGCGATCAATGGCAATCACCTGAGTTCCCGGCACGTCGAGGATCGCGCGGCTGTAGCCGCCGGCACCAAAGGTCGCGTCGATATAAAGGCCGCCTTCGCGCGGGGCGAGGTGGTCGATGGCCTCGCGGCCAAGAACGGGGATGTGCGGAGCCGAGCTCATGCGCCAGGCCTGCCGATCGCCCCGCCGGACTCCCAAGTGAGATCGGGGACGAACAAGCTCATAACGCCTCGAATGATTCCGCGTCGCGGCGGTTCCACGACCCAACCCCCGTCCGATATGGTTACCGTGCCCGGTCGTCCCGGGCCACCAACCCAGTATTCCCCTTGGAATTTGTCGGGCAGCCATGGGATTTCGAGCCAAAATACGCTTTGGCCGCCTCCGGACGCGGGTCGGCTCTTCATCTCTCAGTAACGGCCCTTAGCGTTAAGAAAGCGTTGATCGGCTCGCGACAAGTCGAAAAGCTGACGCGGCGGTGATGCTTCATCCACACACATGCGCCAAAATGCATCCGTTAACCTCGTCGCGCGGTTGCGCACGGTGGAGGGTAAAGGAATAGTAAAGAAAAGGGCTTGGCCCACTCTCTGTCTGTCTCGAGCTATTTATGTCGTCCGGTTCGTCCACGCCGTCTGGATCTGATTCGAAGCGTCAACGCGTTCTGCCGGTTCCCAAAGCCGCCGCGAACATGCGGACGTTCGAGCCGGATTCCTCGATCGTCTCCGACATCATCCCCTCACCGAACCATGGCGACCGCAACAAGGGCCGCCAACCCGATATGATTGTGCTGCACTACACCGGCATGCCCGACGTCGAAGGTGCGCTGGCGCGGCTCTGCTCCGCGGGCACCGAGGTGTCGGCACATTATGTCGTGCTGGAAGACGGCCGCATCGTGCAATGCGTGCCGGAGGCCAGGCGCGCCTGGCATGCCGGCGTCTCGTCCTGGTCCGGCGAGGACGACATCAATTCCTGCTCGATCGGGATCGAGATCGTCAATCGCGGCCACGATTGGGGCTATCCGGAGTTTCCGCTGCGCCAGATCGCCGCCGTGATCGCGCTGTGCCGCGGCATCATGCTCCGCCGCAAGGTGCCCGCGCACCGGGTGCTCGGCCATTCCGACGTGGCGCCGGCGCGCAAGAAAGATCCCGGCGAAAAATTTCCGTGGCATTCGCTGGCCAATTCCGGCGTCGGACACTGGGTCACGCCCGCGCCGGTGGTGCGCGGCGAAAGCCTGATGCTCGGCACCATCAGCGATGAGGTGCTGAGCCTGCAGCAAGCGCTCGCCAGATACGGCTACGGCGTTCCCCTCACCGGCAAATACGACGCCGCGACCATGGAAGTCGTCACCGCGTTCCAGCGCCATTTCCGCCCGGCGCGACTGGATGGGGTCGCGGATCACTCGACGCTCTCGACCTTGCAGGCGCTGTTGGGGAGTCTCCCTCAGGAGACAACGACCATCATGACGAAGTAGCTGACGTCTTCGAGAACGTGACCTCTTGCTCCGTCATGCCCGGGCTTGTCCCGGGCATCCACGTCTTTGTCGCGCCGGAAGAACGTGGATGGCCGGGACAAGCCCCGCCATGACGGAAACTCAGTTCATCTCCCTCATCCTTCGCGCATAAAGCCGTCGCAGCGGCTCTAACTGCGTCGCCTCCGTCGCAGCGCGATAGGCCTCGCGCGCCTCCTCCTTCCGGCCAAGCCGCCGCAACAAATCCGCCCGCACCGCTGGCAGCAGCTCATAGCCATGAAGCGCGCCGCGTGCGGCGGTCGCATCCACGAGATCGAGCGCGCGCGCGGGCCCATCGACCATCGACACCGCCGCCGCATGGTTGAGTTCGATCACCGGCGACGGATTGATCCGCAGCAGCACTTCATAGAGCCCGGCAATCTGCGGCCAGTCTGTCTGCTCGTAGCTCGGCGCACGCGCATGCAGCGCAGCGATCGCGGCTTGTACTGCATACGGCTGCGGCCGGCCGGGCACGCGCAGTGCGTCGTCCACCAGGCGCAGACCCTCCTCGATCTGTGCATGGTCCCACTGCGAACGATCCTGCTCTTCCAGAAGCACGATGTCGCCGGCGGCGGTCTGGCGCCCTGCGCGGCGCGCATCGTGCAGCAGCATCAGCGCCAGCAGGCCCTTGATCCCGGCTCGATCGGGTAGCAGCCGGTCGAGCAAGCGGCCAAGCCGGATCGCCTCGGCGGCAAGATCGGGTCGCATCAAATCCGCACCCGACGTCGCCACATAGCCCTCAGTGAAGACCAGATAGATCACGGCAAGCACACCGTCGAGCCGCGGCACCAGCGTGTCGCGCTCGGGGACTTCATAGGGAATGCCGGCGAGTCGGATCTTCTGCTTGGCGCGGACGAGACGCTGCCCCATCGCCTCTTCGCTGACGAGGAAGGCGCGCGCGACTTGCGCCGTGGAGAGTCCGCAGACGGTGCGCAGCGTCAGCGCGACCTGGACTTCGGGCGCAAATGCAGGATGGCAGCAGGTGAAGATCAGCCGCAGCATATCGTCGTCGAGCGTCGCCGACGGCTCGGCGGGCGCCTGCGCGTTCAGCTCGAGCTCGTGCACGAGCGCCTGTTCCTTGCCGCGGAAAACGGCTTGGCGCCTGATACGGTCGATCGCCTTGTGCCTGGCGACATTGACCAGCCAGGCACGCGGATTGTCGGGGACCTCGCACGCCGGCCAGCGCTCCAGTGCCACCGCAAACGCGTCCTGGAGCGCGTCCTCGGCGAGATCGAAATCGCCGACGAGGCGGATCAGCGTGGCCAGCGCGCGCCCCGCCTCGTCGCGGAAGATCTTGTCGATCTCGGACAGCGTCATGCGCCGATGCGCGACGGCGCCGTCACTTGTCGTACACCCAGATCGGCCGCACCTCGATCGAGCCGATACGCGCCGACGGAATCCGCGACGCGATCTCGATCGCAGCATCGAGATCCTTGGCCTCCACCAGGTAATAGCCGCCGAGCTGCTCGCGTGTTTCGGCAAACGGGCCGTCGGTCGTCAGCGTCTTGCCGTCGCGCACGCGGACGGTCGTTGCAGTCGTGGTCGGCTGCAAACGGTCGCCGGCCTTGAAATTGCCGCTCTGGATGATGCCTTGCGTGAAGGTCTGATATTCCGCCGTCATCTGCTGGCCGGCCGCCGGACGCATATTCGCGTACTCGGCTTCGTTCTGGTAGATCATCAGCAAATACTGCATCGCTTAACTCCTGCTGCACGGCTGGATCGCCGACATCCAGTCGAACGGGACACGCGCCCAACGACATCTTCAGGATAAATTATTTCGGGCGAACCGTGCATGGCGATATCGGCTTGCGGAACCGACACAAATGCTTCATGCGTAAGCCGTCAGTCGGCCGGACGGCCGCTCCGGCAAGTGCCGAAAGGCCGCCGGGGAGGAAAGTCCGGGCTCCCTTGACATACGGT
The DNA here is from genome assembly GCF_040939785.1 of Bradyrhizobium lupini. Taxonomy (NCBI): domain Bacteria; kingdom Pseudomonadati; phylum Pseudomonadota; class Alphaproteobacteria; order Hyphomicrobiales; family Nitrobacteraceae; genus Bradyrhizobium; species Bradyrhizobium lupini. The sequence goes on along the minus strand of NZ_CP162553.1, from coordinate 5,514,684 downwards.
GCCGGATAACGTCCGGCGGGGGCGACCCCAGGGAAAGTGCCACAGAGAACGAACCGCCCGCCGTCGCCCCTTCGGGGCTTTGGCGCGGCAAGCCCTCGGGCCTGCCGTGCCGTAGCAGCGCAAGCTGCGTAGGCAGGTAAGGGTGAAAAGGTGCGGTAAGAGCGCACCGCGGCTGCGGCAACGGAGCCGGCATGGTAAACCCCACCGGGAGCAAAACCGAATAGGGACGGCATAGCGGAGTGTTCGCGAAAGCGATAACGCCGCGGGGCGATGTCAGGCCCGCCGTCCGGGTAGGTTGCTCGAGGCCATGTGCAAACATGGTCCCAGAGGAATGGCCGTCACGTATCGTTCGCGCAAGCGGACGGTGCCCTACAGAACCCGGCTTAGAGGCCGGCTGATATCTTCAACGAGGGGTTCGATGCTGACTGCATCGGGCCCCTCACCATTTGGGGGCTCGCTATCCGACGATCTCTTGCAACACACCCATCAGCGCCTCCGGCGCTGTCACATTCGGCGCATGGCTCGCATCGAGTTCGAAAGTGCGCCAGCCATCCTCGGTCTTGGTGCGCTTCGCGAACTGCCCGAACACGTCGCCCGGCGGAATGCGCGTGCAATAGATGTAGCTGCGCGGCATCGCCGGCTCGCCATGTTCGAGCGTTAGCTTCGTCTCGAAGCATTTGATCGGCATGTTGATCCGGCGTGCGTTGAGCCAGTCGAGATCGGCCTGCGGGGTATCCGGCGGCGGCGGGTTCGGCGGGATGCGGTAGCCGTCGCCTGAGCTTGCAGCCTTGCGCATCGGCTCGCGCCCGCCCTCGTGGAGATCGAACAGCGATTGGCCGTCACGCGGCACGAAGGCGTCGAGATAGATCAATTGCGTCACCCGCTCGCGCGCGCGATCGGCGACACCGGTGGCGACCATGCCGCCATAGCTGTGGCCGAGGAGCACGATGTCCTCGAGATCCTCGAACCTGATGACGTTGAGAATGTCCTGGATGTGCGTGTTGAGATCGATCGCGGGACTGGCCAGATGCGCGCGCTCGCCGAGCCCGGTATAGGTCGGCGCAATGAGGCGATGGCCGGCCTTTGCCGTCAACGGATGCATCTTCTTCCAGGCCCACCCGCCGGACCACGCGCCGTGACAAAGCAGGAAGGTTTTTGAGCGTGCGGCCATCGGCGTTTCCATCGTTCTTGTTTGTACGATGGAGTGTAGCGGCCGGTCCCGCGATGTAAACGCTACGGCCCCTTAAGCCGCGCGCGCGTTCACCTTCACCAGGACGGCTGCAGGCCGACCAGCTTCGCGCCGCAGCTTGCCCGCCTCAAAACCATGCATGCCGATCTGCCATTGCAGCCCGACGATGGCACCCTTGGTCGGCTGCAACAGCGCGAGCGAAGCGAACAACGTCACCGGCAGCCACACCACCAGTTGCAGCCAGACGGCCGGCGCATAGGCGGTCTCGACCGCGAGGATTGCCGGCACCACGAGATGGCCGACGACGACCATCACGAGATAGGCCGGGAAATCGTCGGCGCGCTGGTGGAACAGCTCCTCGCCGCAATGGTCGCAGGTATCCGCCACCTTCAGGAAACGGCCGAACGCGTGGCCTTCGCCGCAGTTCGGGCACTTGCCGCGAAATCCGCGCCACATCGCCTTTGCCAGAGAGACTGAACCGGTTGCCATGACCCCACCTCTTCCTTTTCTACGATCCATACAATAATATCTTGCATCCATACATTCAAAGGATATAGGCCTTAATTGCATGGATTGGACCCTACAATCTCGGAGCTGAGCGGGCCGCGCTATCAGCGCATCGTCGAGGCCATGGAGGCCGATATCGCGGCCGGCCGGCTGGTGCGCGGCCAGCAATTGCCGACGCAGCGGGCGCTGGCAAAGGCGCTCGGCATCGACCTCACCACGGTGACGCGCGCCTACACCGAGGCGCGGCGCCGCGGCATCATGGAGGCCCGGGTCGGCCAGGGCTCGTTCGTGTCGGAGACCAGCGCGCGCCGCGTGGTCGATCTGCCGCATCCCGTCGCGATCGACCTCTCGATGAACGTGCCGCCGCAACCTCTCGAAGCGCAGCTCGACGAGCGCATCATCGCCGGGATGGAAGCCATCCGCGCCCAATCGGGCCTGACCGCGCATCTCAACTACCAGCCGCCCGGCGGCAGCGCACACGAGCGCGAGGTCGCGGCGCGATGGATGCGCCCCCGCGTGCCGCATGCGCATGCCGACAGGCTCGTGATCTTTCCCGGCGCACAGACGATCCTGTTCAACCTGCTCGCCCACCTCGCCCGGCCCGGCGACATCGTGCTGACGGAAGCCCTCACCTTCCCCGGCATCAGGGCCGCCGCCGCGCGCCTCGGCGTCAGACTCGTCGGCGTCGCGATGGATGACGGCGGCATCCTGCCAGAGGCGCTGGCAAAGGCTTGCCGCACGCATAGACCGAAAGCGGTCTATCTCATTCCGACGCTGCACAATCCGACCACCGCGACGCTTCTCCCCGAGCGCCGCAGCGCCATCGCCAAGATCATCAACGATGCCGATACGATTCTGATCGAGGACGATGCCTACGGGCTGCTCGATCGCTCGGCATCGCCGATCGCCAATCTCATTCCGGATCAGACATATCTCGCGACCACGCTGTCAAAATGTATCGCGCCCGCACTACGGGTCGCCTATCTGGTGACGCCCGACGGCAGCTCGCAGCGGGAGATGCGTAGCTCTTTGCAGGCGACGGTGCAGATGCCGGCGCCGCTGATGGTCGCGCTGGTGACGCGTTGGATCGAGACCGGGATCGCCGACCGCATCATCACCGCCATCAGAAGCGAGGCGATCGGCCGCCAGCAGCTCGCGCAACGGGCGCTCAAGGGATTTGAGTTCCAGGCCAAGCCCGCCGCGCATCATCTGTGGCTGCGGCTGCCGGAGGACCGTCCCGATGTCGCGGCGCATCTGCTGCGGAATGGACTGGCAGTCGTCGCCGGCGAGGCCTTCACCGTCGACGGGACCGCACCACACGCGGCACGCGTCTCGCTAGGCGCGGCGCGCAACCGGGCGGAATTGACGGAGGCGCTGCGCATCCTCGTGAGCGCGCTGCACAGGCCCGCCGACACCTGGCAGATCGTCTAGCAAATACCTATCGATGCTGCCGGCGATGGTGGGAGCGCTCGACCGGCGCAACAGCCGATGGATAAGCTTGCGATGCGTAGGCATCGCTCGGCTGGCCGAGAGCCCCGCGCGCGGCGGGCGTGAGCTGGCCGCCATTCAGAACGTCGCGGTCGGGATGGGCAGCCTGATAGGCAGCAGGCTCGGAAAACTGGGCCTGCGCCATGGTCGGCATCAAGGCCGCCGCCGACACTAGTGCGGCCGCGACGGCAATCTTCGTGCGGGTCATCGTCCTTCTCCATATTTCATTCGGGAGACTGGCCGATCGAACCGCATGATGGCGTCGAGCGGGCCCCCAGTTTGAAGTACGAGCGTCATGTAGGCCTGTCTTTCGCGAACGCCCGCCGTTGGGGATCACGCTTGCGTGCGGTTTTGAAATTGACCTGCACGGCCGCAGCTGTGCTATGCGAGCGATGGCGATCAACAGTTCGGGATCGTCAAGATAACAGGGACAATCTGTTGGAAATACTCACCTACGGGCTGCTGCTGCTCGGCGCACTGGCCGGGGGCTTCGTCTCGGGCCTTGCCGGTTTCGGCACGGCGCTGATGGCGCTCGGCATCTGGCTCTACGTGCTGCCGCCCTCGCTCGCGGTGCCCCTGGTGCTGATCTGCTCGGTGATCGCGCAGAGCTCGACGCTGCCGTCGATGTGGAAGAGTTTTGATCTCTCGCTGGTCTGGCCGTTCCTGATTGGAGGACTGATCGGCGTGCCGCTGGGCACCATGCTGGTCGCCTCCGCCGATCCAAAAGTGTTCAAGCTGAGCGTCGGCGTGCTGATCCTTGTTTTTTCGACGGCTCTCTATCTGAACAAGCGGCCGCTCGCCGTCACGTTCGGCGGCCGCATTGCCGACGGCGCGATCGGTTTTGCCGGCGGCATCTTGGGTGGCCTTGCCGGACTGTCGGGGCCACTTCCGATCCTGTGGGCAAACATCCGAGGCTGGAACAAGCACGAGCGGCGCGGCATCTTCCAGCTCTTCAATTTCACCGTGCTCGCCGCCGCCTTGGTGTTGCAGACCGCCTCGGGCCTCGTCGCGTTCAAGGTGGTCTGGCTCGCAGTGATCGCATTTCCGGGCACGCTGATCGGCGCATGGGCCGGCGCGCGCGTCTATCATGCGCTGAGCGACAAGCATTTCGGCGATGTCGTGCTCGGTCTGTTGTTCCTGTCGGGTCTCGGCCTGGTCTGGAACAGTTTGGGCACGCACTAACTCCGTATTGTCTTCGCGGCGAGCGCCATGCCGCCGGCAATGCCGACGCCAAGCACGTAGATCCAGCCCTCGGCGAAATCGAACAGATGCGAGTTGAGCAGCGAGGACAGCATGTTCTGCACCACGACCAGAAGGCCGACCCAGCAGGCCAGCCCCTCTCCGCGAAACAGCGAGAGGTGCGCGAACCAGAGCGCATAGAGGATCACGACGCCCGACGCGCCCCACTGCACGGCGACATTGAGCGTCTGGTTGTGGGGATCACCGACGATTTCCGCTCGAACCCCGCTCTCGCCGACAGCCGCGCGCGCGAACAGGCCGCGGATCGCCCCGGTGCCGTGACCGAGCAGCGGCGCGTCCGCGGTGAACGCCAGCGATTTGCGCCAAAACTCCAGTCGTGACCCCATGCCGCTGACATCATTGCCGGCGATGCTGACCTCATAGTCTCCGTTGAATTTGGCGACTGTTGCGCGCAGACGCGGCGAGGCGGTCCACAGCAGCACGGCCAACAGCCCCATCGCGCCGACGGCGAAGAGTGCGGTGCGGCGGCGCAAATGCAAAAGCGCGAAGACCACGATCAGGATCGGCAGCGTCACCAGCGCTGTCCGCGAGACCACGACGAACATCATGTTGGCGAGGAATCCGATCGCGAGCGCCACGAACAGCGCCGCGACGCGGTAGCGGCCTCGTCGCAGCAGCGACACGATCGGGTAGACCGCGATCGCACAGAGCGCGAACTCCTGGCTCTGGTCGATATAATTGCGCACCGCGATCCCGCTTTCGACCTTGTAGGGCCCGCGCGACAGATAGAGTTTCAGCGACAATGCGGGATCGACGGCGACGGCGAAGGAATAGAGCATCAGTGCCGTGCAGGATACCAGGAACGCGGAAAACACCCAGCCGCCAAACGGCCAACGCTCGAACTGGTAGATCAGAAGCGGAATTACCAGCAGCTTCGCCGCCGGGCCGATCGCATGGATTCGGTCCGGCCACGGCGCATCCGACCAGAGCGTGCCGATGGCGGCGAGTAGGACCAGCGCAATCGGCAGCAGGCAGATTGGCCGAAGCAGCGAACGCGGAAATTCGCGAAGGTCGAGGAACGCGAACGCGATCAGCCAGGGAATGAGCGCGAAAATGAGCCCGGTCGTGGTCCACGGCAACAGCAACGCGATCAGCGCGACGAAGCGGGCTGGCGTGCGATAGCGTGCCGCCCAGATCGCGGCGAGCCAGGAATTGGGCCGCTGCTCGTTCAACACCTCAGTCATTTGGCCCCTGCAGCCGATCCCCACGGCGCGGCAAGTTTGCCGGAGCCGTGGGGCGGGGACAAGCGATCGCTACGCTGGCGCGCGTACAGGAGACGCCACGCGCTTGGGCGCAGCCGGCTCCGGGGACTTCTCATGCCGGAGCGTGGCAAGGCGCTTCCTGAATTCACGCCGTAGCAGCCACAAGCTCAGGGCCGCCTGCAGCGTGGTTGCCGCGATCGACAGGTACCAGACGTGCTCGATCCGGAAGCCCGGCCGCGTCGACAGCCAGATCGCCGGCAGCGAATAGGTGAGCACGCGCATTGCCGAACTCCACAGCACCGGCTTGGTATTGCCGAGGCCCTGGAACATGCTCGAGCAGGTGAAGATCACGCCCTGCGCCACCATGTTGAGCGAGATGATCCGCAGGAACAGGAACGCGATCTCCATGGTTTCCCGGTCGTTCGAGAACCCCGAGAGCAGGAGCTGCGGCTTCAACTGCGCGAGGCACATGAAGCCTATCATCACGACACTGGTGATCAGCGCCGCCTTGACGAAGGTTTCGCGCACGCGCTCGCCTTTTCCGGCGCCCATGTTCTGGCCGGCGATTGGCCCAGCGGCGAGCGCAACTGCAAGCGCCGGCATCTGGATCAGGCCCAGGACCCGTTGTCCGATCCCGAAACCGGCCTGCGCCGCCGCACCGAAATCGCGCAGCACGAAATAGACCACCGCCATGAGGATGAACATCATCGCGAACTCGCCGCCGGCAGGCAGGCCGACATTGAGGATGCGCCTCAGATGCTGCGCCTGCGGACGCCACTGCGCCGGATTGAAGGCGACATAGCGTTCGACCTTACGAAAATGCGCAAGCAGCATCACGACGCCGATCAACACCGCGATCGAGCTCGCCAGCCCCGCACCGGCAACGCCGAGCGCATAGCCCGTGCCCAAGCCCGCGATCAGAACCGGCGCCAGCGCGATGTTGATGGCCACCGCAAGCGCCTGCACCAGCATCGTGGGACGCACGATGCCGGTAGCGCGCAGCGCGGATCCCATCACCTGGCTCGCGAATTGCAACGCGAGCGCCGGCATGAACCACAGCAGATACGTGGTCCCCGCCTCGATCGTGGCTTCGTCCGCGGCGATCGCATGCATGTAGGCGCGCGACAGCGCCGCGCCTGCGACCAGGGTCAACAGTCCGAACAGCACCGACAGCACGATCGCCTGATTGAAGATCAAATTGGCATCCGGCCGATCCTTGCGTCCCACGGCATGCGCGATCAACGACACCGCGCCGACGCCGAGCACCTGCATCAGCGCGTTGATGAGAAAGCCGGCATTGCCGGCCGCCGCCACGCCCGCGACCGCGGCATCGCCCAAGCCCGAGACGAAGTACAGATCGACCAGCTGGCAAAGCATGATCGTGACCATACCGACCATGATCGGCGGTGCCATGCCCAGAATGTGCTTCGCGACGGAGCCGTTGGTCAGGTCTTTCATTTCACCCATCCTTGACCGATTCCTTGGCGACGCGGCCGACATTGGTCCGCCGGCCGCGCGCCACTCATTCCGCTGCTGCGATCTGTCCGAGCTCCACCACCTGGCGCTCGAACAGGCCGCGATAGATGCCGCCGGGCCTGGCCGCGAGCTTGGCATGCGTGCCTTGCTCGACGATCTCGCCGCGGTCGAACACCAGGATGCGATCGAGGCTCTTCACCGTCGAGAGCCGGTGCGCGATCACGATCGAGGTGCGGCCTCGCATCAGCCGCTCCATCGCCTGCTGGATCAGCGCCTCGGATTCCGAATCGAGGCTCGAGGTCGCTTCGTCCAGGATCAGCACCGGCGCGTCCGCCAGGAAGGCGCGCGCCAGCGCCACGCGCTGCCGCTCGCCGCCGGAGAGCTTGACGCCGCGTTCACCGACCAGCGTGCCGTAGCCCTTGGGCAGGCGCAGGATGAAGTCATGCGCGTTGGCCAGCCGTGCCGCCTGCTCGATCGCCTCCAGGCTGGCGCCGGGCCGGCCATAGGCGATGTTCTCGGCGAGCGAGCGGTGGAACAGGATCGGGTCCTGCTGCACGACCGCGATCTGGCTGCGCAGCGAATGCTGCGTGGCCTTGGCGATGTCTTGCCCATCGATCAGAACGCGGCCGCCGGTGACGTCGTAGAGCCGCTGCACCAGCTTGACGAAGGTGGTCTTGCCGGAGCCGGAGCGGCCGACGAGACCGACGCGTTCGCCGGCGCGGATCGTGACCGACAGTCCGTCATAGAGCGGCGCATGATGGCCGCCATAATGGAACGTGACGTCGTCGAACACGAGCTCGCCGCGCTCGATCGCAATCGGCCGCGCGTCCGTCGCATCCGCAATCCCGATCGGCTCGTCGTGGATCGCCACCAGCTCCTCCATGTCATTGACCGAGCGCTGCAGGTTGTTGATGTGCATTCCGACGTCGCGCAAATAGGCATGGATGACGTAGTAGCTCGTCAGCACATAGGTGACGTCGCCGGGCGAGGCTCGCCCCGACATCCACAGCAGCACGGCGCCGCCGATCACGGAGGCACGCAGGGCCAGCAGCACCGAGAGCTGCGCCAGATTGGTGTAGTTGTAGCGCAGCCAGGTCCGCCGCACGCGCACGCGCCAGCGGTTGACGACACGGGCAAGCCGCGCATCCTCGCGCGCTTCCGCGCCGAACGATTTCACCACCGCGTTGCAGGTCAACGCATCCGCCAGCGTGCCGCCGACCTTGGTGTCCCAGGCATTGGAGATGCGCGCGGCCGGCGCGATGTAGCGCGTCGAGAACAGCACCGTCATCGTGACATAGGCCAGCGCGCCCAGCGCGATCACCGCGCCAAGCGAGGCCCAGTGCAGGCCGAGCAGGATCATCGACCCGATCAGCACCAGCAGCGACGGCGCCAGCGCCATCAAGATGGTGTCGTTCAACAGGTCGAGCGCCCACATGCCGCGGGTGACCTTGCGCACCGTGGATCCCGCAAAGGAGTTGGCGTGCCAGTCGGTCGAGAACCGTTGCACGCGCATGAAGGCTTCCTGCGCGACCTCGGACATGATCTTCAGCGAGAACGGCACGATGGCCTGGAGGCCCGTCAGCCGCAGCACCATGGAGGCCGCGCCCAGCGCCACGATACCGCCCAATGCCATCAGCGCAGCGTCACGCGCGGCGGGATCGGATGGGCCGCGCGTCAGAGCGTCGACCAGATGTCCGGAGAAGACCGGCATGAACAGGTCGGCGATGGTCGCACCCAACAAGCCGCCGGCGACGACGAGGGTACGCCCCGGCTGCTTCAGCCAGTGCCGGAACACGAAGGGCAGCACCACGCGTATCGCCGCGGGCCTTTTTGACAGAGCGGTCATGGCATCATCCGGCCGCTTATGTCGCGGGCCGGCTCCATTGATGGACACAGGCCGGCCGCGAGGGCCGAGACGGTGTCACTTAAAGTTGGTTTTGACTTGGGAAGCGGAGCGATCGGGACCAGGAGCCCAATCGAAGCTGGCGGAAGAGACCTCTAGGAGGCCGAGCACATACCGAGCCAGAACATCATCGAGCGCGGGCGTGCGATCTGCGAATGCGACGAAATCATGCAAATCCTCCCGGTTCGATGGAATGAGGTACGCTTTATAGATGTGTCAGTGGTGATTTGCAACGGGGCTCGCGCGAGATCACGCGGAGTGTTGCAAATTAGTGCGCGTCGCCGCTGGCGCCGAACGGCGAGGCCGGCCTCTTCAACAGTGTGACGAGCAGGGTGAGGCCGAGATAGAACAGCGTCAGGATGAAGAAAGCATCGCCGAAGCCCATCACCACGGCCTGGCGATGCACGAGCTGGCTGAGCTGCTTCATCGCCATTAAGGTGGAATCGCCAAGCCCCTGAAACTTCTGCATGAACATGGTCAGGGTTTCGGTCGCGGTCGCGTTGCCCCAGGTCACACGCTCCTGCAGGCGCGTAATGTGCAGATCGGTGCGGTCATTGAGCACGGTGTTGATGACGGCGAGACCTACGGCACCGCCGAGATTGCGCATCAGGTTGAAGAGGCCCGAGGCGTTCTTCACCCGGTCGGGCGCCAGCGTGCCGAGCGCGATGTTGTTGGTCGGCACCATCGCGAACATCATGCCGATGCCGCGCAGGATCTGCGGAATCAGCAACTCATAGAAATCGTAGTCGCGCGTGATCCAGGTCATCTGGTAGGAGCCGAGCGCGAACACGACGAGCCCGAACGCGATCATGTAGCGCATGTCGTACTTCGCCATGAGACGCCCGACCACCGGCGCGATCAGGAACATGGTGATGCCCGAGACGAACATGGTCTCGCCGATCATCAGTGCGCTGTAGCCACGCACTTCGGCGAGGTAGCGCGGATAGATGTAGGTCAGGCCGTAGAGGCCGATGCCGATGCAGAACTGAAGGACGCAGCCGATCGCGAAATTGCGGTTGGAAAAGGTGCGTAGATTGACGATCGGCTCGGCCGCCCTGAAGACGCGCCAGAAGAAGGCGATCGCCGAGATGCCGCAGATCCAGGCGCAGATCGCGACCGAGGGGTCCTGCATCCATTCATATTGCGGGCCTTCCTCCAGCACGTATTCCAGCGTGCCGAGGAAGCCGGCCATGAACAGCAGCCCCCACCAGTCGAAACGGTCGAGCAACTCGAAATGCGGCTCGTCGAAATCGACCAGCGCCAGCACGCCGATGGTGATGCCGATGCCAGGCACGATGTTGATGAAGAACAGCCAGTTCCAGGACATCAGGTCGGTGATGTAGCCGCCGACAGTTGGCCCGATGGTCGGAGCCAGCGTTGCGACGAGCCCGATGATGGGACCGACGATGTGGAATTTGGTGCGTGGGAAAACGGTGTAGGCCGAGGCGAACACCGTCGGGATCATGCCGGCGCCGAGAAAACCTTGCAGCGCGCGCCAGAGGATCATCTCCTCGACGGTGGTGGCGAAGCCGCAGAGCAGGCTCGATGCGGTAAAGCCTGCCGCCGAGATTGCGAACAACAGCCGCGTGCCGAAGGCGCGCGACAAGAATCCCGACAGCGGGATCGCGATCACTTCGGCGATCAGATAGGCGGTCTGGACCCAGGAGACCTCGCTAGAGCTTGCCGACAGGCCGGCCTGGATTTCACTCAGGGACGCCGAGACGATCTGGATGTCCAGGATCGACATGAACATCCCGAACACCATGATGATGAAAGCGAACAACCGCTTCGGTGCGATGCGCTCCGAAGCGGGGTCCGCCATCATGGCAGGTGAAGCGGTCGTGGCGTTCGCCATGGTCTGACCTCGCGGCGCAGGCGCGCTACTGCGGATGGATCATGGTGGCGTCGTCGAGATCGACCTCGCTGTCGGCGTCGGCCGCGCCCTTGTTGGTGTCGACCGTCGCAGTGACCGACATGCCGGCGCGGAGCAGGTTTTGCTTCGCGACCGACTTCGGCACCCGGATGCGGACCGGCACGCGCTGCACGATCTTGGTGAAGTTGCCGGTGGCGTTGTCAGGCGGCAGCAGCGTGAACACCGAGCCCGCCCCCGCCGCGATGCTGTCGACGACGCCGGAGAACTTGCGCATGCCGTAGGCATCGACCTTGATCGTCACCGGCTGGCCGGGACGGATGCGCTTGAGCTGGGTCTCCTTGAAATTGGCATCGATATAGACGTTGTCGAGCGGCACGACGTTGCCGAGCCGCTGGCCCACCGCGACGAAATCGCCGGCACTGACGAGGCGGTTCGAGAACGTGCCGTCGACCGGCGCGCGCACCGCGGTGAAGGCGAGATCGCGCTCGGCCTTGGCCAGCGTGGTCTTGAGCTCGGCGAGTTGCGCCTGCGCTTCGGCCTGCTGCGCCTTGGCGACGTCGACATTGCTGAGCGCGACGTCGTAGGCGGCCTGCGCAGCCTTGACCGCGGCGGCGCCCTGGTCGCGTCCGGCTTCGGAGCTCTCGAAGGTGGCGCGCGAGGCAAAACCCTTGTTGCTCAGCGCCTGCTGGCGCTCATAATCGAGGTCGGCGCGCTTGAGGCCGGCTTCGGCGGAGACGAGTTGCGCCCTGGCCTGCGCGACCTGGCTGTCGAGCGCCGCGACCTGGCGGCCGATGCGATCGATGGTGGCCTGCTGGGTCGCGATCCTGGTCGCGGCGGCGTCGACGGCGATCTTGTAGTCGCCGTCGTCGACGCGGAAGACGATGTCGCCGGCGCGCACCGTCGTGTTGTCGCCGGCGAGGATCGAGGAGACGTGGCCGGCAACGCGCGCGCCCAGCATGGTGTTGTTGGCGCGGACATAGGCGTCGTCGGTCGCGACGTAGAAGCGGCCGACCAGCGTGTAATAGCCGGCATAGCTCGCGGCCGCGAGCGCCAGCACGAGCCCTATTCCCATCATCACGAATTTGCGCTTGCCGGACTTCGGCGCGCCGGCGGCGGGCGCGTCTGGGGCTGCGGCCGGCTTGTCGGTCACGGGCTTCTCCGGCGCCTCGCTGGGACGGCGCTTGGTTTCCTCGGCCACATGAGAGCGCAACTGTTCGGCGAGAGCTACAGACGTCTCGGTGGCAGCGTCACCACCCGCGGGCGCCGGCGTCTCCACGGCGTCCTGGCGAAGGACGCGCGCAGCCTGGTCTCTCACTACGGCCATGGAGGCCTCCCCAAAAAAGCGCGATGAGGGACAACCCGCCCTACGGCCGGCTCCCTCTCACCTATCCCAAATATCATTGACCGAACGGTTCGGTCAATATAGATAATACCCGAACGGACCCTACCGGCCCGAATCCTTTATTTCGGTTTCATCACCCTGGACCGATGCAAAAACTTTCCGAGACCCTGAACCAATGGTTGTACCCGGCCGCGAACATCTCCACGTCGTCCAGGAGGAGGACAGCTCCAAACGCCGCCAGATCCTGGACGGGGCCCGCAAGGTGTTCATGGATCTCGGGTTTGACGGTGCCAGCATGGGCGAGATCGCCCGCGCTGCGCAGGTCTCCAAGGGCACGCTTTACGTCTACTTCGCCGACAAATGCGCGCTGTTCGAAGCCATCCTCGAGCAGGAGGCGCTCCAGCACGGGCAGGTCGCGTTCAATTTCGATCCGGCACGCGATGTTGAAACCACGCTGAAGGATTTCGGCCGGGCCTACAACCGTCTGCTGTGCCGGCCCGGCGGCGGATCGGCGATCCGCACCGTGATGGCGATCGCCGAGCGCATGCCCGATCTCGGCCGCCGCTACTATGCGCGGGTGCTGGACAAGTCGATCAACCGCCTCTCCGACTATCTCAAAGCCCACGCCGCCGCCGGCGATCTCGATATCGACGATTGCGATCTGGCGGCGTCGCAGTTCATGGAACTGTGCAAGGCCTCGCTGTTCCTGCCCTTCGTCTTCCAGGCCGCGCCCGCACCGTCGGAAGAGCGCATGAGCGAAGTCGTCGACAGCGCGACGCGGATGTTCCTGGCAGCGTATCGGGCGAAGTAGCGGCAAGGCGGGCCTGCGTTGCAGGCCGCTCCGGCGGCATTATATTCGGGCTCATGTCCCGTGATCTCCGCCCGCCCGTCGATATCCTCCATTACGAGATTGTCCAGGAACAGGCCTCCGCGCTCGGACGGATGGGCCGCACGCTCGAACAGGCGCTGGCGCGCCTGCGCGAGTTCGACGCCGCCCATGCCCTCCCCGAGGTGCCGGCCGCGATGCAGCCGGCCCGACGCAAGCTGGTGATGGAAGCCGGCCACGCGCTCTGGATGTTGGTGGTGCAGCGTGAGGCATCCGGCTTGCGCGACAGCCGCCACATCATGCGGACCTACAATGTCCCGGCCGAGGTGCAGTGCTGCATGGGGCTGGTGCCGGCAGCGTCGAAGCCGGCCTGAAATGATTTCTACGGGGCGCTAGACAAGGCCAGCCGTTACCACGGCAACGATTGCGATGGCTGCGAGCGCCTAGAAAGAGGCCATGGTCGAATGGCCGCTTGGGCACAGATTCTGATGATGGCAATACGTTTCGATCGCCGAGGTAGCAACAGCTACGCCAAACCTTCATCGGGAATATTGAGAACAGCGCCGCATGCTTTGCAATGCACGGCATCGCTCTCGTGCCGCTGCAGTCCGCAAGTTGGGCAAGGAAATCTGACCTTGTTCGGACTCAACAATGCGCGCGCAAGATTGAAGAACAGGGTTACGCCGAAAATCATGATCACGACGGTTATCAAACGACCTATTGTGCCTGGCAGGGTGATATCGCCAAAGCCAGTCGTCGTCAGCGCGGTCACAGTGAAATACAGCGCGTCAGCATAATTCCGAATCTGATCGTTACGAAACTTCTGGGTCTCGTAGACTATCCCCGTCATGACAAATATGAAAACCGCAAGATTGGTGACGGCAAAGATGACCTCCTCGTTGCGACGGAAGAACGACGAATCCATGCGCAACCTGGCGAGCATCTGGTAGTCACGAAGCATTCCCAGCGTCCGCAAAATCCGCAGAAAGCCGCCAGCCTCGCCAGCCAGGGGCGCCAGGAATGAAACGATGGCGACCATGTCAGCCCATGTCGAGAGGCGGCCGAACTTTCGAAGCGGATGCCGGTCGGCGAGTAGCCGTGCTGAAAAATCGGCCAATATCATTGCGCCGAATAGCAGGTCGAAGGTTTCGATGATCTCACTGGGGTGCAGGAACGACGTCCCGATGATGAACAGTATGGTCACAACATCAAACGCGAGCAAAGCATAGCGGAAACCAACGGCGCTGGGCGTTGTACCCTCGTAGAGGCGACGGACGCGGCTTCTCAGGGAGGTGTGGTTCACAGCTGCCATGCTCGCAGTTTGCACAGATGATAGCAGCTGGGACAAACCTCGCGCCCTGGAAGATCTAAGTCAGTGCGACGAGTTCGAGCTAGTCGACGCTTCCGTGACAGTCCGCAGCACAAGCGTCAGGTGGCTGTTACCGGGATGGATTGTCGTCGGCACAACCTCGATGCTATCGGCTCCAAGTTCGCCTGCTTTCTTCCACTGAAACGCAGCGCCGGATCTGCTGTAGACATTCACCCTTTTTGTTTCTCTTCCGCGCTTCTTCCATCCGAGCTTTTGGAGCGTTCTTCGAAGCGGTCAGCGCCCTTCGCTAAATCGTGTCCCGTCTTGCTCTCGTTTTTCGCTTCGTCCTTAGCAGCCGCCTCGCGCAGGCCTTCAGCGGCGCGTTCCCCAGCTTTTGACGATTTTCGTTCGTCATCCATGTGAAGCACCTTTCCTGATAAACAACACGCTTCTCCAGGACTAATCCGTGCCTGTCTCAGATTGGCCATAACAAACTTCAACCGGATCGCTTGGAGATTGTTCCAGTTCGGTTGAAGCTAGTGCGTTTGCTGGCCCAAAGCTGATGTCAGACGAGCCGCGCAGTCCCTGTGCGCTAAAGGACTATCGAAGATTACAAGCAGCATGTGCGCTCCGGTCACAAGCGCCCATCATGCTCAAGGCGGAGACTTCCGTTGCGTCGGTAAGCTGACCCTACTGGTCCACGCCTACTGCTACCTGCTTGCGGAGCGCGGCGAGATCGTTGACGACCATCTTGGTCGGGCCGGTCCAGATGATGCCGTCGTCCTGGAGGCGGCTGAGGATCAGGCTGATCGACTGGCGCGTCGCGCCGATCATGCGCGCGAGATTGGCCTGCGTGATGCGGCCGAGCGATATCGGGCCGCTCTCGTCCTGGGCCGCGTTCTCGCACAGCTTGACCAGCAGCAGCACCAACCGTTCCGCCGCCTTCTGCCCGGCCAGCGTCTGCGCCAGCATCGAATAGGTCTCGCCCTTGAAGCCGAGGCACTCGATCAGCGCGACTGCGAACGGCGGCGACTGCGCGATCAACCGGCGGACCGCATCCTGGTCGAGATGCAGTGCTTCGACGCGCCCGAGCGCGCGGGCCGACCAGCTGTGGCGGTGATCGCCGAGGATATAGGGCGCGCCGACGAAGTCGCCGGCCTCCCAGGTCGACAGCATCAGTTCGCGCCCCTGCGTGCCGGCATGGGTGCTTTCGACGATCCCGTTCAGGATGATGTGGATGCCGTTTGCGGGCTCGCCCTCCCGCAGCAGATATTCGCGGTTCTGGTAGGTCGCGAGCCTGCCGGTTCGCATCACCAGCTCCAGATCGGGCTTGTCCAATGCCTTCAGCACATAACGTCCGGTCCCGGGCCGTGGCAGGTCGGCGCGCGGCTCAGCTGGATCGGCCACCTCATGCGCATCGCTGCGCCCCACGATCGGTCTCCCTTCGAGTGACGGCTCGAAGGCTAGGAGGTCTCCGCTCGGATTGCAACGCGGCGCAGATGTTCTGGCTCGGCCGAAGCCCCCATGAAAGCGCAAGCCAGATCGGTGAGCAGGCGCTCCCGGCCGGCCGGCGCCAGGAACGTGATGCCATAGGGCACGCCGGCTGCGGTGACGGCGTTCGGAACGGCGATGGCGGCCAGCCCAAGCGGGTTGGCGTAGTTGGTGTAATAGCCGTTGTTGAAGTTGGCCGTCAGCGGATCGCGCGCGACGTCGTCGATGCTCAGCACGGTGCCGACCGTCGGCACGACCAGCGCATCATGAACTTGCCAGAAATCGCGCAGCGACCGCTGGACCTCCTTGACCTTGTAGAGCGCACGATAGGCGTCGGCCGCCGTGAACTTGCGGCTGCCGATGACGAGGTCGCGCACGATCTTCACGCCCGCCTCCGGGTTGGCGTCGAGGAATGCGCCGACCGAGACGTCCCGCTCGGCGAGGAAAGGTCCGAAAAACATCAAATCGTTGACCGAAATGAACGGCGCGAAATCGACCAATGCGACCGACAGATCGAGCTGCCGCAGCTTGCGGAGTCCATCGCCGAACAGCGCCTCCGTCTCCGCATTGCCGAAGAACCTGAGCTGATCCGGACGCGGCGTTGCGATGTTGAGCGGCCGCGCCGGAGATGCCTGCTCCGTCCATCCGGCGGAATCCACCGGTGAAAAACAGTCCTCGACGTCGCGCCGCGCCAACACGCGATAGATCTCGTGGCCATCGCGGGGATCGCGCGTGTAGAGCGAGATGGTATCGAAACTACGGCACGCGTAAACCATGCCGCGCTGACTGAAGGCGCCGGGCGCCGGCTTGAAGCCGGTCACGCCACAATAGGACGCCGGCACCCTGCCCGATCCGCCGGTATCGGTGCCGAACGCAAAGGACGAGGTGCCCGTCGCGACCGATACCGCTGCGCCCGAGCTGGAGCCGCCGGGGATGTAGTCGGGGTTGTGCGGGTTGCGGGCGATGCCATAGGGCGAGCGCACGCCGACGAGGCCGGTCGCGAACTGATCCATATTGGTCTTGCCGAGATAGATCGCGCCGGCGGCGATGGCGTCGGCAACAACCGGGCTCGTGTCTTTCGCGGTGTAGGCGAATTCCGGGCAGGCCGAGGTGGTCCGCTCGCCGGCCACGTCGATACAGTCCTTGACCGAGAACACGAGGCCGTAGAGCGGCAGCTCGCCGATCTCGCCAATGCGCGCATCGAGCGCGCGGGCCCTTGCCATGACGCTTTCGGGATTTGCCGTCGAGATCCAGACGCCGCTCTGGTCGGCGTCATCGAGGCGCGACAACACGTGCGCGGCGACATCGGACGGCTTGAGCTCGCCGCTGCGATAGGCGGCGCGGAGGTGGCGAGGTGCGAGATTCATGTCGGTCACGTGCTTGCAGGAATTGACAATGTGCCGGCGAGGCAAGCCCGCCGGCACCGACCCTAGCGGCCGATCACCTTCTCCAGATAGGCGGGCTGGATGAAGGCTTCGAAGTCGGCGCGCGGCAGCAGCTTCGGCAAGCGCTCCTGCTTCACCAGGAAATCGGCGGTCGAGATCAGCGTGTCGACGAACTTGCCCTTTTTCGCGGATGTGCCGAGATACTCCTCCGTGAGCTGCGTGCTGCAGGGGATCATCCCGGTGCCCTTCATCATTCGCTGCGCGTCCTCGAGAGGCAGCGAAAGCTCTTCCGCGATGATTTCGGCAGTCTTCTCCGGGTTCTTCAGCCAGAAATCGATGCCTTCGCATTCGGCCTTGATGAACTTGTCGACGTAGGACGGATACTTCTCCGCGAACGCGTTCATGACGACGCCGATGTCCCAGGTCGGGTAGCCGCGCTTGGCCATCTCGCCCGAGGTGACGAGGATCTTGCCGCCGTTCTTCACCGCCTTGCCGAGATCCGGCTCCCAGAACCAGGCCGCGTCGATGTCGCCGCGAAGCCAGGCCGCCGCGATGTCCGACGGCGCGAGGTCCAGAATCTTCATCGAGGCGGGATCGACACCCTCCTCCTTGAGCGCCTGGAGCAGGAGGTAGTGCGTCGTGGAGCCGAACGGCGCCGCCACGGTCTTGCCCTTGAGGTCCTTGAGCGAGGTGATGTTCTTGTCGGCGCGGACCACCATCGACTCGACGTAGTCGAGCATGTTGATCACCAGGATGCCCTTGATCGGCAGGGAGCGCGTCGCGCCGATCGCGGTCGGCGGGTTGCCGAGGCCGCCGAAGTCGACATCGTTGCCGGCGATCGCGCGCAGCATGTCGCCGCCGCCGCCGATCTTGACGTATTTGATGTCGACGCCCGGCATCTCCTTGGCGAGCAGGCCAAGATGCTTGGTGACCAGTTGCGCATTCACCAGGTTCAGATAGCCGACGGTCACCTTCGCCGGCTTGTCCTCGGCGCGGACTGCGGCCGTGAGCGCCAACGTGGTTACCGCGAGCGTCGCAATCAGTCTCTTCATGGAGGTCTCCCCTACGATCAGAATTGGATTCAGGCCCACGGCATCAACAGTTTCGCGATGCCGCGCATCATGAGGTCGAGCACGACGCCGGTGAGACCGAGCACGATCAGCCCCATGATCACGACGTCGGACAGCAGGAACTTTGCGGCGTCCCAGATCATCCAGCCGATGCCGGCGGAGGCCGCGACGATTTCGGCGGCGACGAGAACGGTGTAGGTGAAACCGAGCGAGATGCGCATGCCGGCGAGAATCAGCGGTCCCGCCGCCGGCAAATAGACGTGAAACAGCAAATGGCGCCGGGTCGCGCCGAGCGACTGGGCGGCGCGCACATAGACCGGGTCCACGCTGGTGACGGCCTGGATGGTCGAGATGACGATGCCCGGCAAACCGGCAAGAAACAGCAGCGACAGCTTCGAGCTCTCACCGATGCCGAGCCACATCACCAGCAGCGTATAAAGTCCGAGCGGCGGCAGTGGCCGGTAGAACTCGATCAGCGGATTGAGCAGCGCGCGCGCGTTGCGCGACACGCCCATGAGGACGCCGAGCGGGATGCCGATCAGGCAGGCCAGCGTGAAGGCCGTGAGGATGCGATAGAGGCTTGCGCCGAGATGCTGAAGCAGGGTCGCGCCCTGATATCCCTTCGTCATCGTCTTGACGAACGCGGCCCAGACCGCCTGCGGCTTCGGCAGGAACAGCTCGTTGGCCCAGCCCATCTCCGTGACGATGGCCCAGCCGGCCAGCAGCACGGCCACGGTCAGCGTCGAGAGCAGCACCGATCGCGAGACCTTCGGAAGCCGCAGCCGGAAGCTGCCGCGTCGGGTGCGATCCGGCGAGATTGGAATCGTCATGTGGGTCGCCTCGACGCTCATGTCCGCACTCCCAGGATCTGCATGATGGTCAGCGCGTAGATCCGCGTCGCCATCACCGACTTGGTGATCGAGATGTTCTCGTTGTCGACGGCCCAGCCGTCTTCTCCGGGACCGAACGTCACCGCATTGATCCCAGCTTCGCGGAAGCGGATCGTGTCGTTGAAGGCATTCTTGCGGTTGACCCCGGGCTCGCGGCCCATCAGACGCCGGTAAACCGCGCGGAGGGAGCGGCAGGGCTCCTCCTCGATTGGCACCGGTTCGGTGGCGTTGACGAACAGCGAGCCCGGCACCTGGCGCACCTCCACCTTGACGTCGTTCACGCCCCCAAAAGTGTCCCGTCCGAGACGCTCGATATCCGCAATCACGCTCGACAGCGTCATGCCGGGCACGATGCCGACCACGGCAAGCGTGATGGTGCAGGCATCCGGCGAGAACTGCATCTCGCCAGGCAGGCCGGACCGAATGCGCACCACGGCGCAGCAGGGCGGCGTATGTCCCATGAACTTGCTGGGGACATGCGTGAACGCCATGTCCTTCAGTTTCGGCAACAGCTTTGCCGCTTCCATGATGGCGTTGACGCTGATGTCCGGCCGCCAGATGTGCGACTTGATGCCGTGAACGGTGAGCTCGATCAGGCAGTGGCCGGAATTGGCCACCGACAGGTTCATGCCCCAGTCCTTGTTGACGTCACCCCAGGCGGTCGGCTCGGCGGTGATCTCGTAGTCGGCGGTCAGGCCGACCTTGTTCAGCATGTAGATGGAGCCCTCGGTGCCGTTCCGCTCCTCATCGACGGTGTAGCAGCACATCAAGGTGCCATCGAACTTCACGCCCGCTTCGGTCAGGGCCTGCACTGCGAGCAAGGATGCAGCGAGGTTTCCGCGCGTGTCGGACGTGCCGCGCGCATAGAGCAGATCGCCGTGGCGCGTCGCCTTGAACGGATCGAAATCCGTCATGTGCCATTTCTCGGGCTCGACGGCAGGATAGGTGTCGAGATGGTCGTTGAGAATGAGCGAGGGGGCGCCGTCCCGTCCCTTGAGCACGCCGAGCACGTTCGGCCGGTGCGGCTGCGCGCTGTGCTTGGTGACCTCCATGCCGAGCGCTTCGAGCTTGCCCGCGACCAGCATCGAGATCGCCTCTTCCTCGGCGGGCGGCAAATCGGGATCCAGCGGATTGCCGGAGCGGGGCTGGCCGGTGCGGATCAGCTCGGACGCGAGTTCAAGCCAGCGCTCCTCCGTGATGCGCGACAGCACGCGCTGTTCGAGATCCGAATAAGGAGGGGTGACAGGCATCTGCATGACGGGATCCGCTGGCTCACGGCGCCGGCAGCGCCGCTTCGTGGCAGCCTCCTCATTGCAGCGACCGTGCCAACTGCGGGAAAAGCCCGTCACGGCAGGATTGTATTGATGATTTCAATGGCTTAGGCGAGATTTGCGCGTGCGCAAATTTTTGCGCCCGAGATGCGCTCTGCCAAAGACGCGGCGTCGACTGAACAGGCAGGGCTCAGCGCGAGGCGGGCCGGCATGGGGTCGTAGCCCGCATGGAGCGAAGCGGAATGCGGGAACGCCGTCCCCGGATTGCGCTTCGCTCCATCCAGGCTACGGATCATGCGCAAGTCTCAATCGTCGGCGTACTCGTCCTCTTCGTGCTTGCGCAGCGTGCTCTTGCGCGTACCCAGCGAGCCCGTGATGGTGGGATCGCGCCTGCTGGCGTAAGGGTTGCGCTGCTGCGCCCGCCCGGCGACCTCTTCGCCGGAGACTGCGGCGGGCTGGCAGATCAGGCGGCGGCTGGCGCGGCGCATCAGATCGACGTGGATGTGATCGTAATGATAGACGTTCGAGCCCGGCGCCAGCACCGTGGTGAAATGCACGCACGCGCCCGACTGCACGTCGCGCAAGAATCCTTGCTCTTCCGGCATGCCGCGCCAGCCATCCTTCACGGTGACGCGGCGGCCGTCGGCGAGCACGAAGGCGGCGATGTCGAGCGCATTGCCGAAGGCGTGCTCGGAAATATGGGCATGCGAATTGCCGTTCATGCCGCGGCAGGAATAGGCGGAGATCTGCTTGATCTCCGCGACGCGGCTGCCGAACCAGCGCATCGCCGAGGGCTGCACGGTGTCGGCAAGCCAGCGGTCGAGCTCGGACACGATCGGACAGGCCAGCGTCGCAACCGGCTTGATCGCAACAGGGCCGACGGCGGTGACGGGATTGCCCTGTGCCGGACCAAGACGCGGCGGCGGTTGCTGCGCGGGCGCCTGCGAGTAGGGCGCCGGCCGCGCCGGATAGCTCGGCGCATTCATGTAGCGCGATGCGCCTGCGGCATCGGTGCCCTCAGGCGGCAGATCGATCTCGTCTTCCTGCTGCGCCACACCGGGCGCATTCAGAGGCATTGGACCAGGGAAGCGCCATAGCCGGAGGGCTGGCGCACCGCGGTCTCGGGATAGTTTGAGCGTTGCGGATAGGACGATGCCGGATAGTTCTGGCTCTGCGGGTAATTCGATCGGGGCTGCGTCACCGGCCAGCGCGGCTGGTTGCCGATGCTCCCGGGTGGTCGCAAATCCTCATCGGCAAAGCCGTAACTGCTCGAGCCTTCGCCGAGGGCGGCGACCTTGAGCGGAAACTCCGCGCCGCACATGCCCGGCCCGGAAATCGGGTCGATGCGGACGAGATCCGGCCCTTCTTTCACCGCGCCTGATTTCAGGCATGCGGCTTCGGCCTCGGCCCGCCACGGTTCACGTTCGGCCTGGAAGACGCCGCGTCCGCAACCCGCTAACGAAACAAGGACGATGGAGCCGACGAGATACAAACGAACTCCGCGCGTCATGCACGCACGTTCGGTGAATTTACTTAAAGACTCTTCAACGTGTTGATTTCAGTGTTCTTTAACCATGTCGGCCGGCGCCAGCAGGAGCGCTGCCGGTGACGAGCGACAGCAAGGCTGACTTTTTCGAAAAGAGACTCTCTGTTAACCATGATCCTCTCGCGCAAGGCGGCGCGACAGCGGGAGCGAGCTCATGACGTTCGCCGGGAGACTGAGCGTTATCACCGCGTACCTCGCCATGGCCTTTGTCGGTGCCATCGTGCTAGGCATGATCTAGCGGCTTCAGCCGGAGGTATCGAACGCTTCCCTTACGACCGCGCGCTCCACTGCCGCGACGTCGTGATCAGCTTCTCCGGCCGCTCTTCGGCTCGCGTCCAGTCGTTGCCGGAACACCAGAAATGGCCCAGTGCGCAGGCTTCGACGTGAAGCTTGCCGGAGCTCTTCAGCGTCATCCTCGCATAATAGGTACTGCCGCTGGAGCGGCTGTAGATGTTGCCGGTCCAGACGTCGTGCGTTTTCGGCTTCATGTTGACGAGCACGCTCTCGCCCCTGGTCGATGCTTCAGTCAGCGCGAAGCCGCACAGTGCAGGACCGCAGCGTTCGATGCGGACCGTGCCCTTGGCGCCTGCGCTCTCCCATTCGCCGAGCGGCAAATAGGAGAGTTCGTCGTCGCCGCGCTCAGGGCTCGTCACGGTCTGCTCGAGCTGCGGCCTTGGCGCGACGACGGGTGCCTCCATGCGCGGCGGATCGAGCGCGACGGTCTTCGGCGGATCCGTCTGCGGTAGCTCCACCCGTGGCGGATTGGAGCTTGGCGCCTGCGGCAGGACAATTGGCTGCGAGGTCGTTGAGGCAAGGACTGGAGCCGTCTGCGCCGTCGCAGGCGCGACCGCAATCGCTTGCGCTGGCCTGACCGGAGCCACGGGATAGAGCGGCTGCGGCGGCGGAAGCACCGGCGCAGGGGCTGGCGTCGTGTCGACGTCAGGCCGAAAGCTGCGATGGGAGGAAACCGAGACACAGGAAGCCGATCGGCAATTCCTGGGCGCCTCGACCTGAAATCGATGACCGCCAATCGAGAACGCGTAAGACCCGGCCTCGGCTGCGGGCGCAATCGCCAGCAGCGCGATCAATGTGCCAAGCGAAGTCACAAGCCGCGTCATCGGCGCCTCCCTCTGTGTGGCGACGACGTTACGCAAATGGAATCGCGACCGAATGTGCGCTGCGTCACCCAGCCGCGGCGAGCCGTTGTGACGTCTATCACAGAACGTCCGGCCAGCCCGGCGTAGGGTCGAACCACGCTTCATCCACCCGCGACTTCAGTCCCATCGGGACCACACATCTTCGGAGGTTGTCATGAACAAGCTCACCATCGCCGCCACCGCCCTCTTCCTCGCGTCCACCGCCGCCGCGCATGCCGGCAATGCGATCTCGTTCCAGATCGAAGGCCAGAACATCCGCATCGAGACGCCACGCAACTGCGCCTCGCTCAATTGCGTGACCATCGTCGCGCCGGGCCTCTCGGACAAGCCGATCAAGCTGAACAACATCAACCTCAAGGGCCTTGGCTCCAAAGACGATGACGTCGACACCACGCCGGCTCCTGCCACGACCGCGCAGCCCGCGCCGGCTCCGGTGCAGCAGCATCCCGTGCAGCAGCCCCCGGTACAGGCGACTGCGCCGGCAGCGCCCGCTATCGCAGCACCGAGCACGACGGTTGCCGCTGTTCCGTCCGTCGGTTACGACGCCACGACGCAGACCGCGCCCGTTGCGGCTCCCGCTCCTGCGCCCGCGCCGGTCGCGGTTGCTCCGGCCCCGGTGCCCGCCGCGCCTGTCGCGGTTGCCAACACACCGATCGGCGTCTGGGCCACCGAAGAGAACAAGGGCAATGTCCGCGTCGAACAGTGCGGCGTCAATCTCTGCGGCTACGCCGCAAAGACCAACGAGCGCATCCTGATCAACATGAAGCCCGACGGCGCGAAGTGGAGCGGCCGTATCCACGATCCCGACTCCGGCCGCAATTACGACTCGACGATCGCGATGAGGGGCCCGAATGCAATGCGCGTGCAGGGCTGCGCCTTCGGCGGCATGTTCTGCGGCGGCCAGACCTGGAAGCGCGTGAGCTGACGCCGCAGGCGTCGTCTCCAACACATGCACATTCTTCGTCATGCCCGGGCTTGTCCCGCCTGCGCGGCCGAAGCCGCTTCGGCGAGGCGAAGGCCCGGGCATCCACGTTCTTAGTCCCGCGCTTCAAGGCGTGGATTGCCGGGGCAAGCCCGGCCATGACGGTGGAGAGGCTTGGCCGCAAGCTAGCATCGCGTACCGTTTGAACGTTCACCGCCTCCGTGCGATAGACATTCATCCGCCGTTCAGCTGTACGCGGCTGATATCGGTCGATCTCTCACCGGGATTCTTCGTGACTCTTACCGTGGCCTGGCGCCGCTTCATGTTCGCGCTTGTGCTGCTGGCGTCGCCGCCGGCCGGCGCGAGCGTTGCGTTCGGATTCGATGCGATCGAGCTTGCGCAGGCGCAGCCAGAAGCGCAGCCGTCGCCCGCCCCTTCGCCGACGCCATCGGCTTCACCCGCTCCCGCGACCGAGGCGCAGCCCGCTGCCGTCGAGCCGATCGGCAACGTTGCGACGGTGACGGGCATCGCGACCGTGATCCGCGACAAAAATTCCTATCCGCTGCGCGTGCGCGACGACATCTATCTCAACGACGTCGTGCAGACTTCGTCGAACTCATCGCTCGGCATCACCTTCGACGACGCGACCACGTTCAACCTCTCCGCCAGCACGAAGATCACCATCGACACTTACGTCTATGAGGACGGCGGCAAGCACAACGCAGGCATCTTCGACATCGGCAAGGGCACGGTCGCCTTCGTCGCGGCGGCGGTGGCAAAGACCGGCGACATGAAGATCACGACGCCGACGGCCACGCTCGGCATCCGCGGCACCACGGGCGTGGTCGAGGTGCCGGAAGGCGCGGCCGCGAACAAGACCAACAACGTCAACATCAAGCTCTATCCCGACGCCGATGGCCGGGTCGGACACATCGACGTCGACGACCGCACAAGTGGGACCCGGCTCGGCGCGCTGACGCAAGGCGCGAGCGGTTTTGCGATCCGGCCGGGCGCAGCCGCGGCCGGCGTCATGCGCTTTGCCGCGGTGCCGATCACGATTCCCGCACAGCAGATCGCGCGCGACCGCGGCTTCGTCAGCCAGGTGCATCTGGCGCAAACCACGGGCCGGCAGATCGTCACCGAGCAGCGCGACTTCCGCCGCGCCAATCCGACCGCGAGCCCGCGCATTCCGCGGCCGTTCCAGCCGCCGCAACAGCAACAATTGCGGCCGAACACGGCGCCAGGACAACAGCCGCAACAGCCGCAGCGGCAGGGCCAAGCGCCGGGCCAAGGTGGCGCCGTGCAGCCCGGTACGCCGCGCGTAGGTCAGGGTCAGCAGCAACAAGGCCAGAAACAAGGCGCGGGACGTCCGGCAGGCCCACCGCGCGCCGGTCAAGGCACGCAGCCTGACGGCACCCCGCAAACCCGGCCGCGACGCGGTGGACAGAGTCCGACGCAGCCCGGCGGAGTCGCGCCGCCGCAGCCGGGCGGAACGCAACAGCAGCCCGGTCCGCAGCCGCAACTGCCGCGCACCGGCATGCAACCCGGCCAGCCGCCCGCTGCTCAACAGCCGGGCCTGCAACGCCCGGGCGGATTCCAGCAGCGCCTCCCCGCCGCACAACGCCCCGCAGCGCCGCGACGGCCAGCGCCAGTTCCGAAGGAGAAGGAGCGGCGGTGACTTTCTTCCTTCTCCCCTTGTGGGAGAAGGTGGCGCGAAGCGCCGGATGAGGGGTTCTATCGGCGAAAACTCATCGACAGCTTCACGCGTGGAGAGAGACCCCTCACCCGCCTCGCCGCTTCGCGGCGAGCCACCCTCTCCCACAAGGGGCGAGGGTGCACCGTCAACGCGGGGCGAGGTGAAGAAAACTCACGCCTCTCCGCGTAGCCAGGCTTTCATCTTCTGCAACAGACCGTGCCGCAACTCGCCCACCGAGGCTGCTTCAGCCGGTGTCAGTGTCTGCAAAGCCGCATCGACATCGTCGGTCGCCAGCGGTGGCGGCTCGGGCGCAGGCGAAGATGCAAGCCCCGCCGCCGCGAGCGCGATCGGGCCAACCTGGGTCAGGAACACGCGCTCATACTCGCGCGACAGGCGCGCGAGCGCGTCTTCCAGGGGCAGCCAGTCGACCGCCTTGATGTCGTTCATCAGCTTGCGGACGGGACCGCCCTCGGCCTCCATGCGCCAGAAATGCACGACCTTGGAGCGGCCACCTGACTGATAGACGAGCGTACCCAAAAATTCGTGGATGGCGACGTCGTGGCCGGTCTCTTCCCGCACTTCGCGATGCGCAGCTTGCTTCGGCGTCTCGCCGTCGTCGAGCTTGCCCTTGGGCAAAACCCATTCGTTGCGCTTGCGCTGGCGCACGACGGCAATCAGCGGCGACGCACCTCGCTGCAGCACAATACCACCCGCCGCCATGACCGGCGCCCGTGCCATCACCCAATCCGTCGTCGTAGAAACGTCCCCACCGACGATATAAGCGGCCGCCGCGGCGGATTGAAGGGTTTTTTCTCAGCAACGCTTGACCTGCGCGAATGCGCGTGCCTTCGGCGATGCCGTCGCAGAAGGTGAAATCGCCGGGCGCGAGAATGATGATGGTCGAGCCGTGCTCGAACCAGCCGAGCTCCTCGCCCTTGCTCACGTTGACGTCGCAGGGAAAATTGACCGGCCCCCTGGCCTGCGCATTCAGCACCATGTCGAGGAAGTGCAGGCGGATGCTTGCCACCAGGATCGCGGCGACCGGCACCAGCGTCACAGCTTCGCCGGTGGACAAATGCGTGCGGATCACCGCGCGCTCGTTCTTGCAAAACAGACGCTCGACCCGCTTCAGCGCGATCGGGTTGACGTTCCAGACATCGCCATGGATCAGCGTGACGCGTTCGATATGCGCGTCAAAGGGCGCGTGGAAGCGGTGATACATGCTCGAGGTCAGCCGCAGCGTGACGAAGGAGCCGTTGCGGTGCTGGTTGACCAGCACGGAATCGCCGAGCAAATCGAGCAGCGAGTACGGCGCGCCCTTGACCTGGAACAGCTCGGTATCGGCGATCCGGCCATGGGCGCCGACGATGCCGTCGGACGGACTGGCGACAATGGAGGGGTCCGGATCAAAGCGCCGCAAGCCAGGCTTGAGCTCCCGGGTGAAGCAGTCGTGCAGGCTCCGGAAATGGGTCTTGCGCGCCTCCGTGAGATCGAGGTCGGAGAACAGCTTCCACAGCGCGATGGAGCCGTCCCGCACCAGCGGGTTCTCGATCTTGGAGAACCAGCCCATGAACCGGGTCAACGCGGCGCGCGGGATGCGGTTGGTCAACAGGAAGTTGAGGTCTTCCTGCTGGGTGAAAGAGGCGATGAGGGCTTTGACTGTCATGAATCTGTCAGCTCACAGTATTAGCGCTTGTTGTCATGGAAACGACACTCCCGATTCTTTCTTTGTCCGTGGCCGCCGCAGCGTCCGCTGCCGCCGCCTTCCCGAAGATCAAGGCGCGGATCGAATTGTCCCGCGCCAAGCACCGCTCGCTCGCCGGGCACTCCAAGATGTCCCGCCGGGTGGCAAAGCTGCTTCCGTTCTACGAATTCGAAGGCGATGCGTACTTCGCCTGCGACGGCGCGCCGGCGAACATCGCAGGCCTGCGCAGGGACGGCTTCTTCCGCCTCGCAAGCCTCTACGCCGAGCGCTACCCCAAGGGCCGCGCGATGACGAAGGACGCGGCGGAAAAGATCTCTGACCTGCACTTCACCGAGACCTACCGCGTGCCTTTCCAGTTCTCGCGTCTCGTTCGCGAGCATTTGGGCACCTCGACCTTCGTGGAGTCCTCGCGCGGCGTCACCGTCACGGATGTCGACGGCAACACCTCCTACGACCTCACGGGGTCCTACGGCGTCAACATCTTCGGCAACGACTTCTACAAGGAGTGCATCGAAGGCTCCGAGAAGCGGGCGCACGCGCTCGGACCGGTACTCGGACCCTACCATCCCGTCATCCTCGAGAACGTGGCGCGGCTGTGCCAGATCTCGGGCCTCGACGAAGTGTCCTTCCATATGTCCGGCACCGAGGCCGTGATGCAGGCGGCGCGGCTCGCGCGCTACCACACCAGGCGCACGCATCTGGTCCGTTTCGCCGGCGCCTATCACGGCTGGTGGGGCGACGTGCAGCCCGGCGTCGGCAATCCGATCCTGCGCACGAGACCTACACCCTCGCCGAGATGTCGGAGAAGACGCTGCATGTGCTGCGGACGCGCAAGGACATCGGCTGCGTGCTGGTCAATCCGCTGCAGGGCCTGCATCCGAACGCCAACGCGCCCGGCGATTCCTCGCTGGTCGATTCCTCCCGCGGCGGCAATTTCGACCGCGCGGCCCACACCGAATGGCTCAAGCAGCTGCGCGAGGTCTGCACGGAGCGCGGCATCGTGCTGATCTTCGACGAGGTCTTCGTCGGCTTCCGTCTCGCTGCCGGCGGCGCCCAGGAATACTTTGGCGTCAAGGCCGACATGGTGACCTACGGCAAGAGC
Source organism: Bradyrhizobium lupini (assembly GCF_040939785.1). NCBI lineage: Bacteria > Pseudomonadati > Pseudomonadota > Alphaproteobacteria > Hyphomicrobiales > Nitrobacteraceae > Bradyrhizobium > Bradyrhizobium lupini. The sequence continues at coordinate 5,486,074 of NZ_CP162553.1, read as the reverse complement.
CTCGCCGGCGGCCTGCCGGTCGGCGTGGTCTGCGGCAAACGCGAGCTGATGCGCCGCTTCCGCGACGACCGCCCCGCCGACGTCTGCTTCGCCCGCGGCACCTTCAACTCGCACCCCTACGTCATGACGGCGATGGATGAGTTTCTGAGCCGGCTCGCCAGCCCGAATTTCCGCGCCGTCTATGACGGACTGGACGAGACCTGGAACGGCCGCGCGCAAAAGCTCAACCGAATGATGAGCGATGCCGACCTGCCGGTGCGGTTTGCAAATTTCTCGTCGATCTGGACGGTGAAATACACCACGCCGTCCCGCTACAACTGGATGCTGCAATATTATCTGCGCGCCGAAGGCCTGTCCTTGAGCTGGGTCGGCACCGGCAGGCTGATCTTCAGCCTGAACTACACCGACGCCGATTTCACCGAGGTCGCCGAGCGTTTCGTCCGCGCGGCCGAGAAGATGAAGGCCGACGGCTTCTGGTGGCACGACGGCGTCCTCACCAACAAGACCATCAAGCGGCAGATCCTGAAAGAGATGCTCGCCAAGCGCTTCGGGCGCTGAGGCTGGTTCCTCCAACGGCGTCATGGCCGGGCACAGCCGTCCGAAGGACGGCGTCGCTTCCGCTCGCCTATGCCCGACCAGCCACGCGTCTCCGCGCGAGAACTCCAAGACGTGGATGCCCGGGCCTTCGCCTCGCCGAAGCGGCTTCGGCCGCGCAGGCGGGACGAGCCCGGGCATGACGCAACCATCACACATCGGAGGCCTTGGTGAGAACGGCGCGCTCAGGCGTGCTGCTCTTTGAGCGTGGGCTCGCCGATGAGGCCCAGCGTGTGCTCGGGCTTGAGATGCAGGCCGGGGTCCATCAACTCGCCGCGCATCAGCGCCAGCGGCGCGTTGCGGTAGAGCATCAAATCGTGGAAGGGGTCGGTCAGGATCTTCGTCATCCAGACAAGACCGGTCTCGATGTCGCGGATGAAGAACAGGTGCACCGTGCGGAACATGAGACCGCCGCCGCCGACGACGAGCCAGATCTTGCCGACCTGCCGCATGAAGTCGGTCGCGCCCGCCCAAGGCGTGAACAGTCCGAACAGAGTCGGATCGACCAACAGCACCACCGGCGACAGCGCCCAGATCGACATCAGTACCACCTTGCGCCGAAGGTTGTAGCCGACCTTGATCTCTTCCTTGTGCTCGTGCGTCGCTTGGTTGATCTGGTCGTAGCCGTGCGGCTCGAAGAAGAAGTGGCCCGCCTGGCGCGAGGTCATCGAGACCAGCCAGCCGACCAGCGCGGAGATCATGGGATCGACGAACAGCCAGACATAGGCGAACAGGAAGCTCAGCGCGCTGACGAAGTGCAGGCTCTGATTGATGCGGCTGTGGTGATAGTAGCGATGGTCGTCCCAGCGCTGGATCCGCAGCTGCTCGAGATAGTTCTTGATCATGCTCTCCCCCAAAATGCTTTCGGGTTCAGGATTTACAGAGATCTGATGTAGGCCGTGTGACATCATCATTTTGTCATGTGACGATGCGCAGCGGCGCGATGACGCACGGGTTACGTGAGCTTGGATCAAGCCGCCTTGGCGACGTCGATCTTGCGGAATCGCACCAGCGAGAAATGACCGAGCGGCGGGATCAGGCGGCGCTCGGCGAGCTCGATGCCGTCGGCACCGGCCAGCCATTTGGCATAACGCGACCAGGCGAACTCGGCGGTGCGGAAACCGAGCGGACGTACCACCGGCTGCAGCTTCTGCTCGATGAAGCGGCGCATGCCGGTATCGGCGCTGACGCGGGTGAGGATGATCAGCTCGCCGCCCGGGCGCAGCACACGGGCGAATTCGTCCAGCGCGACTTCCGGATTCGGCACGGCGGTGACCACGTATTGCGCCATCACGACGTCGAAGGAGTTGTCGGGGAATTCGAGCTTCTCGGCATCCATCACCGCGAGGCCTTCGACGTTCTCTAGGCCGCCCTCGGCGACGCGCTGGCGCGCCTTGTCGAGCATCGCCTCCGAGATGTCGGTGCCGAAGATGCGCAGATGCGGCGCGTAGAGCGGCAGCGAGATGCCGGTGCCGACGCCGACCTCGAGCACCCGGCCGCCGATCTTGTTGGTGGCCGCGATCGCGGCCTGCCGGCCTTTTGCGAACACGCCTCCGAACACGAGGTCGTAGACCGGCGCCCAGCGGTCATAGGCCTGCTCGACCGTGCCACGGGTGAGGTCGAGCTGCTGGGTGCCGTCAAGGTTCATGATCTTAGCCATCGATGAGGTTCTCGCTGTGGTCGAACGGGATCAGCCGCGCACCGGCCGCCGCGCCATGCGAGGCGAGGCGCGCAAGGCACGGCTGGGCTGAAGTGAAGTGAGGTTGCCGACGAATTGGCGCGCGCTGTTTTCCCAGGAGCGCTCCAGCGCGAAGTTGCGGCAGGTCTCGCGCGACATGGTCAGTGCGCGCAGGCACGCGGCGCGCAAATCGTGGTCAATCGCGCCGATCGGGTGATCTGCGATGACATCCTTCGGACCCGTCACCGGGAACGCCGCAACCGGCGTGCCGCAGGCGAGCGCTTCGAGCTGCACCACGCCGAACGTGTCGGTCAGGCTCGGAAACACGAACACGTCAGCGGCGGCGAGGTGCGCGGTGAGGTCAGCGCCCTTCTTCTCGCCGAGGAAGACCACGTCGGGATATTTCTTTTCAAGGCCGGCCTTCTGCGGACCGTCGCCGATGACGACCTTGGTGCCGGGCAGGTCGAGCGAGAGGAAAGCCTCGAGGTTCTTCTCCACCGCCACGCGGCCCATCGTCATGAAAATCGGCCCGGGCAGATCGAGCTTGGCTGGAGAGTCCGGATGAAACAGCTCGGTGTTGACGCCGCGGGTCCAGAAGCCGAGCCGCTTGAAACCGCGCTCGGACAGCTCCTGCCGCAGCGAGGGCGTCGCGACCATCGTCATGGCGGCGGCATCGTGGAAGTGGCGCAGCACGGCGTAGCCGACGCTCGCGGGGATGCCGGTTCGCACCGAGACGTATTCGGGAAAGCGCGTGGTGTAGGAGGTGGTGAAGGCGAGCCGGTTGCGACGGCAATAAGCCCGCGCCGCCCAGCCGATCGGCCCTTCGGTCGCGATGTGCAGCGCCTCCGGCGCCGCCCTCTCGATCCGCCGCCCAATCTCCCTGCCGCTCGGCAGCGCAATGCGCAGCCCTGGATAGGTCGGCAACGGCCATGACCGAAAGCCGTCCGGCGTCAGGAAGTCGATCTCGACATCCAATGCCTTGGCCGCGCCAGCCAGCGAGGTCAGCGTCCGCACCACACCGTTGACCTGCGGATGCCAGGCGTCAGTCGCGATTAATACCCGCATGGGGAAATCCCGAGATTTTTATGATTCTCGGCTTAGGACCATCAACCACGGATATTTCAGGCGTGTGACGTCATGGAAGTGTCGGCCCGCTGTTTTGTTCGTTAACGGGTCCGCGCAGCCACGAAACCGTCATGAAACAATCCTTTCCGCCACGAAACCGTTTTCGGTTTTCCGCGCAAACGTCCCGAAACTTCTTGCCGTTAGTGATCTAGGCAACAGAGCACCGCAACGGTGCCGGGTGACCAAGAAACACCGCGCAAACAGGGGCGACCGATGATCAATCTGGAGACGTTGAAGACTTATTCGCGCGCCGTTGCGTTTGGCGCAGTGGCTGTCACCGCGATCGCGTTTGCCGGCCCGGCCAAGGCCGCGCCTGTGCAGCTCTTCCCCTTCTTCCAGCCGCTGCCGCCGATCGCAGCGCCGCAGCCGTACCAGCCTTATCAAGCGACGCCGTATCAGGCCGCGCCGTCCGAGGAGCAGGACGCGGTCGAAACGCCGGCCCGCTTCCGCCGCCAGACCGTCTCCTATGCGACGCGTGAGGCGCCGGGCACCATCATCATCGATACGCCCAACACCTATCTCTATCTCGTGCTCGGCAATGGCCAGGCGATGCGCTACGGCATCGGCGTCGGCCGCGACGGTTTCACCTGGTCCGGCACCCAGTCGGTGACCAAGAAGGCGGAGTGGCCGGATTGGACCCCGCCGCCGGAGATGATCGCCCGCCAACCCTATCTGCCGCGCCACATGGCCGGCGGTCCCGGCAATCCGCTCGGCGCCCGCGCCATGTATCTCGGCGGCACCATCTACCGCATCCACGGCACCAACGCACCCGACACCATCGGCAAGCACGTCTCCTCCGGCTGCATCCGCCTGACCAATGACGATGTTGCGGACCTGTACTCCCGCGTCAACGTCGGCACCAAGGTGATCGTGCTGCCGATGACGGAGCGCCGCGCCGACCTCGGCGCCGCGACGCGGTAAGCGACAGGACATTGTGACGCAAACGGCCCCGGAACTCACCGGGGCCGTTTTCGTTGGCCCTCGGCATACCGATGCGCGCGCGTGCTGCGGCGCGATCCCCGATGGAGGCGCGAATGCAATCACGTCCGCAAACGCCGCAAGGCAAATGCCTGCGCTCGATCGCTGCCGCGGTGGCACTGCTGCTGAACGCGCCCACCTCGCGCGCACAGCAGCCGGGGAGTGACGACGCAGCCCAGCAGGCCTTCAACAATTCCTGCCGAACCTGCCACTCGGTGAAAGAGGGCGACAATCGTCTGGGCCCCAACCTCAACAAAATCGTCGGACGCAAGGCCGGCGCGCTGCCGAACTACAACTATTCTTCGTCGATGAAGGAAGCCGGCTTCGTCTGGGACCAGGACAAACTCACCCGCTTCATGCTCAAGCCGGACGAGGTCGTCTCCGGCAACAAGATGCAGCCCTATGGCGGCGTCTCGGCGGAGGAAGCGGGCAAGATCGTTGCCTATTTGCAGGCGGCTTCGCAGTAGGGCCACCGGCCCCGCCGCTCTGCGATCAGCCTCAGCCACGCCGCCGAATGAAACGCGCTCATCAGCAGATACATCGGCACCATCCCGCCGAGCATCGCCCCATGTCCGGAGCCACACAGCATGTCCGCCGGGCCATCAAGCATGGCCGTCAGTACGGCCATGATCGCGAAGGTCGGCGTCGCCGCCAGCCCCAACCATCTGGCGAGGTGGCGCGCGGCCACCACACCGTTGCGGCTCGCGCCGGCCATTGCGCTGACGGGACTAGTCACGTCCTTCAGCCGCCTCCTCGCGAAAAGCCTTCTCGCCCGCGGTCGAGATCTCGACCCATCTCTTGTCGGGCGCCGCACCTTCGGTGTAGCTGTCGTGCCAGTTCCACCATTTGTAGGTCGGCGTCTGCGGATAGCCTTTCGGCGAATCCTCCCAGACCTCCTGCCGTCCCAGCGGCGTGATGTCGAGGTAATTCCAGGTGCCGCCCATCTGCTCGTCGCCCCGGCTCTTGACGAAATAGGTGCGGAAGATCCGGTCGCCGTCGCGGAAGAACACGTTGGTCCCGTGCCACTCGTCGACGCCGAAATCCGCATCGAAACTGTCGGTGACGGTGACCCATGGCATGGTCCAGCCCATCCGCTGCTTCAGCCTGCTGATATCGGCCTGCGGTGCGCGCGAGGCGAACACCAGCGTGGTGTCGCGGGCATTGAGGTGCGCGACATGCGCGACCTGGTCGGCCACCATGGAGCAGCCGCGGCAGGCATGATCCGGCCAGCCGAACACGCCCGGCTCGAAGAACGCACGGTAGACGATCAGCTGCCGCCGGTCCTGGAACAGGTCGTGCAGACTGACCTTGCCGCCGGGCCCCTCGAACGCATAGGTTTTGGTCACTTCCATCCACGGCATGCGCCGGCGCTCGGCCGCCAGGGCATCGCGGGCACGGGTATGCGCCTTTTCCTTCACGAGCAGTTGCTGACGGGCGGCCTCCCAGTCCTGCGGCGATACCACCGGCGGTGTTTGCATGGCGGCTTGTCCGTTGTTTCCTGCGTTGTCAGCTGATGTCATCATGGCTCTCCAACTTTTCCCGGGCGGCCGTTCCGAATCTCGCTGTGTGAGATGCGGAACCGCTCGCCCCTCGCCGCACATTGTCGGCCGTCAACGATCTCTCGCACCGGACGGTTGCGTGGTGGGAGTAACAAGTGTGGCGGGATTTGAATGGAGTCGCTGATCACGGCCGCGGCGCGCGCGCTCCAAGCCGGCGATCCGCTCGGCGCGCTGAACCGCGTTGCGCTGCGCAACGATGCACCTTCGCTGGCGCTGCGCGGCATCGCGATGGCGCAACTCGGCGATCTCGCCAAGGCGAAGACGTTGCTGCGCAGCGCCGCACGCGCCTTCGGCCCGAAAGAGGCGGTCGCGCGCGCCAGATGCGTGGTGGCGGAGGCCGAGATCGCACTCGTCTCGCGCGACCTGAATTGGCCGGCCAACACGCTCGTGGTCGCGCGGGCGACGCTCGCAAGCCACGGTGACCTCGCCAACGCGGCCTATGCGGGTCACATCGAGGCGCGCAGACTTCTCCTTCTCGGGCGCCTCGACGAGGCCGAGCGCACGCTGGCCGAGATCAAGACCACACCGCTGCCCCCGGCTGCGCAGGTCGCCCGCGAGCTCGTGATTGCCGGCATCGCCATCCGGCGGCTCCGAACGAAAGACGCGCGCGCGGCGCTCGGGCGCGCGGCGAGCGCAGCACGACAGGCCGGCATTCCCGCGCTTGCGGCGGAGGTCGAAGGCACGAGCCGCGTGCTCGACACGCCCGCAGCGCGCTTGATCACGCGCGGGCACGAACGGCCGCTACTGCTCGAGGAAATCGAGGACCTCGCGACATCGGAGGCGCTCGTGGTGGACACGTTCCATCACGCGGTTCGCAGGCGAGGCATCCTCGTGCCGCTCGGAACGCGGCCGGTGCTGTTCGCGCTCGCGCGCATCCTGGTGCAGGCCTGGCCGGCCGATGTCTCGCGGGAAGCGTTGATCACGGGAGCGTTTCAGGCAAGGCACGTCGACGAATCGCATCGCGCCCGGCTGCGCGTCGAAATCGGGCGGCTCCGCACCAAGCTCAAGCCTCTGGCCGACGTCAGCGCGACCAGGCAAGGTTTTGCGCTGACGCCGCGCAACACGCGGCAGGTTCTCGTCCTCGCACGGCCCGTCGAGGAGAAGCACGCCAATGTGCTCGCCTTCCTCTCTGATGGCGAGCCCTGGTCGAGTTCGGCGCTCGCGCTGGCGCTGGGAACGAGCGCGCGCACCGTGCAACGGGCCCTCGAAGAGCTGGCGCGATCGAACAAGGTGCAGTCCTTCGGACACGGACGGGCGCGGCGCTGGATGACGCCGCCCGTGCCGGGTTTCCCGACAGGCTTGTTACTCCCCGGACCGCTCATGAAGACGTAAAGTGGGATTCACACCGCAGGGACCGAGCAGATGAAACGTTCAGCCGCCGAGATCGTCAGGGAATACGGGCCCTATGCAGGCGTCGAAGCCGTGCACGGCGTCACCTATGACGGCAGCCTTATGTGGTTCGCATCCGGCGACAGATTGAACGCGGTCGACCCGGCCGATGGCAACATCACCCGCTCCATCGATGTCGCCGCGCATGCGGGAACGGCGTTCGACGGCCGCCACCTGTTCCAGATCGCCGAGGACCGCATCCAGAAGATCGACGCTGTGACCGGCAAGGTGCTCGCCACTATCCCGGCACCCGGCGGCGGTGGCGATTCCGGACTGGCCTGGGCCGAGGGCTCGCTCTGGGTCGGACAGTATCGGGAGCGCAAGATCCATCAGGTCGATCCCCAGACGGGAAAAATTCTCCGCACCATCGAAAGCAAGCGCTTCGTCACCGGCGTGACCTGGGTCGACGGCGAGCTCTGGCACGGCACTTGGGAAGGCGAGGACAGCGACATCAGGCGGATCGACCCCGAGACGGGCAAGGTGCTGGAGCAGCTCGACCTGCCCGCCGGGACGATGGTGTCAGGATTGGAGTCCGATGGCGGCGACCGTTTCTTCTGCGGTGGCGGAGATCGCGGCAATGTGAGGGCGGTGCGCCGTCCGAAGCGCGGCTAGGTACGCGAGGACGAATGCGCGGCAACGGTGCGTTCGCGGCCGTTAATATGTTTGCCCCAATTCCACCCCATCGGTGGGCTCTAGCGCCCTCCTTGCCTGCCCTGTAGACTTCTGCCCCGGGGCGGCCTGGGGGATTGATGCGACTGACGCTGAACTTAAAAACTGTCCTGATCGCCGTCGCGGTGCTCGCGGCGTCGTTTTTCATCAGCCTGAAGGCGATGGACTGGCTGTCGCCGCGGGCGACGAATTCCGCGCCGCCGGTCGCGCAATTGCCGCCGCTGCCGCCGGTCTCGAAGAGCTCGATCGTGGTGGCGCCGGTCGCCATCGCGCTGTCGGCGATCCGCGAGCAGGCCGAGAAGGCCGCTCCGCGCAATTTCGCCGGCAAGGCCGAGAACCCGATTTCGCAAATCCTGGAGAACGGCGACATCGGCTGGTCGGCGGTACGCGGACCGATGGCGACTGCCGGCGACAAGGACGTGCTGACGATCTCGACGCCGCTCACGGGCAAGCTGAACGTGACGGGCTCGCTGTCGTCGAAAGCCACCGGCGCGCTCGGCGAGGCGCTCGGCAGCGTGCTCGGCGGCAATGCCGCGAAACAGATCGGCGCGGTCAACATCAAGAATTTGAACGCCAGCGCCGAGATCAAGGGCAACGTCGTCGTTACCTCGCGGCCGAAGCTCGCCGCCAACTGGCATCTCGAGCCCAATCTCGGCGCCCAGGTCAATCTTGGCGATACCAACCTCAACATTTCGGGCGCCAAGGTCAACGTGCCTGCGCAGGTGAAGCCGCTGATCGACAAGACCGTTGGCGAACAGATCAACGCCGTTTCCGAACGCATGCGCAACGATCCGACCTTGCGGGACAACGCGAAGCTGCAATGGGCCAAGGCCTGCCGCTCGATCCCGCTGCAAGGCTCGGGGTCTTCCGCCGCGCTGCCGCCGCTTTGGCTCGAGATGAAGCCGACCCGCGCCATCGCGGCACAGCCGCGCGTCGACGCACAGAACGTGACGCTGCTGCTTGGCCTCGAGCTCGAGACGCGCGTGATCTCGACGCCGACCAAGCCCGACTGCCCGTTCCCCGACAAGATCTCGATCGTGCCGCCGACCGGCACCGGTGTGAACATTGGCGTGCCGATCGACGTGCCCTTCACCGAGATCAACAAGCTCATCGCGGCGCAGATGGTCGGCCACACCTATCCCGAGGACGGCTCCGGCCCGGTCGATGTCACCGTCAAGAGCGTCAACGTGATCCCGTCGGGCGAGCGCCTCCTGATCTCGCTGCTGGTGCGCGCCAAGGAGAAGAAGAGCTGGCTTGGTCTCGGCGCCGAAGCGACCGTGCACATCTGGGGCCGGCCGATGCTCGACCAGGCGCAGCAGACGCTGCGGCTCGCCGACATCCAGCTCGCCGTGGAATCCGAGGCGGCCTTCGGCCTGCTGGGTGCCGCGGCGCGCGCGGTGGTGCCGCAGATGCAGCAGGCGCTGGTGCAGAAAGCGACGGTCGATCTGAAGCCGATTGCCGCCAACGCACGCGAGAAGATCGCCGCCGCGATCGCCGACTATCAGAAGAACGAGGATGGCATCAAGGTCGAAGCGAAGATCGACAGCCTGAGCCTCGCCGACATCGCCTTCGACTCCAAGACGCTGCGCGTGATCGCGGAAGCCGGGGGCTCGCTGAATGTATCCGTGACGAAGCTGTCGGGGATGTAGCGCGCCCCTTTTCCCGACGGGTCCGTGCGCGCAGTCGCTTGCGCCGCTGGCAATCTGGTCGGACGATGCTAAGCTGTTCCTCGCACCCCGGGGACGGGGTGCTGACAGCACTGTGGCTGACAACGCGAGGACGACATGGAAGCCGGCATGGTTACGCCTGCGCCGGCGCTGGTGCGCTTTTCCGGCATTCAGAAGACCTATGATGGCGAGCACCTCGTGGTGAAAAACCTCGATCTCGACATCAGGAAGGGCGAGTTCGTCACCCTGCTTGGTCCGTCGGGCTCGGGCAAGACGACCACCCTGATGATGCTGGCGGGTTTCGAGGTTCCGACCCATGGCGAGATCTTCCTCGCGGACCGACCGATCAAGAACGTGCCGGCACACAAGCGCGACATCGGCATGGTGTTCCAGAATTATGCCCTGTTTCCGCACCTGACGATTGCGGAGAATATCGCCTTCCCGCTCTCCGTTCGCAACACGAACAAGGCCGAAGCGCAGGATCGTGTCAAAGCGGCATTGCGCATGATCAAGATGGAAACTCTGGCGCAGCGGCGGCCCGGGCAGCTGTCCGGCGGTCAACAGCAGCGCGTGGCGCTGGCCCGCGCCCTTGTTTTCAATCCGCAACTCGTGCTGATGGACGAGCCGCTGGGCGCCCTGGACAAGCGCCTGCGGGAGCAGATGCAACTGGAGATCAAGCAACTGCACGAGACGATGGGCATCACCGTCGTCTACGTCACCCACGATCAAAGTGAAGCGCTCACCATGTCGGATCGCATCGCCGTATTCAACGACGGCATCGTGCAGCAGATCGACAGGCCCGACGCGCTGTATGAGCATCCGGTGAACAGCTTCGTCGCCCATTTCATCGGCGAGAACAATGTGCTGTCCGGCACCGTCGAGATGCTTGAAAAGGAATATTGCCGCGTTGCGCTGGCGGGCGGCGGCGCCGTGACCGCACGAGCGGTCAACGTATCAGGCGCCGGCGCATCGACCTCGCTGTCGGTGCGGCCGGAGCGGATCGCCATCATCCCGGATGGCACCTCCGGCGACGAACCGAACCGACTGCCGGCCAGGGTGCAGAACACCATCTATCTCGGCGACCACGCGCTGGCCGTGCTCGACGTCGCCGACAACAGGGAATTCATGGTCAAGCTTCAGCCGGGCACGCATGACAGCCTGAGAGCTGGCAGCCTTACAGCTGGCAGCCTGAGACCTGGCGATGACGTGTTCATCACCTTCCGCCCGGAGGATTGCCTGGCCCTCGATCCCGTCTGATCCAACCATGCAGCATCGCTCCAAGGCGGGCGGACCTGGACCAACCAAGCTCAACGTCACGTGAAGAAGGAACAAAGACCATGCTGAAGCGCAAGATTATTCTGGGTTTGGCCGCGGCATTCACTGCCAGCGCGACGCTGGCCACGGTCGCGCAGGCGCGTGACCTCACCGTTGTGTCGTGGGGCGGCGCCTATCAGGATGCCCAGAAGAAGGTCTATTTCGAGCCGTTCAAGAAAGCGACCGGTGTTCCCTTGAATGACGAGTCCTGGGACGGCGGCGTCGGCGTGTTGCGCGCCAAGGTGCAGGGTGGTGCCGCCACCTGGGACGTCGTCCAGGTCGAGAGCGACGAGCTGGCGGTTGGCTGCGAGGAAGGCCTGTTCGAAAAGCTCGACTATTCGAAGATCGGCGGCGAGGCCGCCTATATCCCACCGTCGGTCAATCCTTGCGGCGTCGGCGCCATCCTCTACGATTTCGTTCTCGGCTACGACAAGGACAAGTTGAAGGAGGCCCCGAAGGGCTGGGCCGACTTCTTCGACACCAAGAAGATCCCGGGCAAGCGTGCCCTGCGTCAGGGGCCGAAGACCACGCTGGAGATCGCCCTCATGGCCGACGGCGTCGCGCCAAAGGACGTCTACAAGGTGCTGGCGACCGACGAGGGCGTCGAGCGCGCGTTCAAGAAGCTGGACACCATCAAGGGCGACATCGTCTGGTGGAAGGCCGGCGCTCAGCCGCCGCAATTGCTCGCCTCCGGCGAGGTGGCAATGACCTCGGTCTACAATGGCCGCATCGACACCGCGAACAAGAACGAGAAGAAGAATTTTGGCATGGTCTGGGACGGAGCGCTCTTCACCCTCGACACTTGGGTGATCCTGAAAGGCAGCCCGAACAAGGACGCGGCCTACAAGTTCCTGGACTTCGTCGGCAAGGCTGAGAACCAGTCGAAACTGTCGGAGAACATTGCTTATGGCACCTCGAACAAGGACGCAGCTGCCCTGCTCGCGCCTGCTGTTCTGAAGGACCTGCCGACAGCGCCTGACAACATCAAGAATGCGGTCGAGATCAATGTTGCCTTCTGGCTCGAGAACATCGACCGCCTGACCGAGCGCTTCAACAAATGGGCCGCGAAATAGCGTCCCCACAAAGCTCGACCCAAGGTTAGCCAATGACGGATGCGCTCTTGACCGGCGCCCATGGCCCGACCGAGGTGCCGCTCAAGCGCCGATTGCGGCGGGCGGAGCGAGCACGCCAGGTCAAAGCATTGGCGCTGGTTCTGCCGCTTCTCGTCTTCCTGCTCTTCACCTTCGCTGGGCCCATCGCCGGCATGCTGTGGCGTGCCGTCGATGACCGCGAGGTGCGTCTGGTTCTGCCTCAGACCATCGCGGCTCTCGCCAGTTGGGACGGCAGGGATCTGCCGGACGAAAAGGCCTACGCGGCGCTGGCGGGCGACATCATGGCGGCGCGCGATTCCGGCACCATTGCGATTGCGGCCAAGCGGCTCAACTACGCACTGAACGGCTTCCGCACGATCCTGACCAGCACCGCACGCAATCTGAAGACTGCGCCCGAGCCCGGCACGGCGAGGGAGACGCTGGGCAAGATCAACCCGGCCTGGCGCGAACGCGCCACCTGGACCACGATCAAGGACGCCAGTGGCCCCGTGACCGGCTTCTATCTTTTGTCGGCGCTCGATCTGACGCGGAACGTGGACGGCGCGATCGTCGCAGCCCCGCCGGATCAGGCCATCTACCGCGACGTTTTCGTCCGCACCTTCCTCATCAGCCTCAGTGTCACGGTGCTGTGCCTGATCCTTGGCTTTCCGGTCGCCTACTTGCTGGCCGCGCTGCCGCCCGGCCGGTCGAATTTGCTGATGATCTTCGTCCTGCTGCCGTTCTGGACGTCGCTGCTGGTCCGCACCTGCGCCTGGATCGTTCTGTTGCAGAGCAAAGGCGTCGTGAACGACAGCCTGCTCTGGCTTGGCATCATCGACGAGCCGTTGCGCCTGATCTACAACCGCTTTGGTGTCTGCGTGGCCATGACCCACGTTCTCCTGCCGTTCATGATCCTGCCGCTGTACAGCAGCATGAAGGCGATCTCGCCTGCTTACATGCGTGCCGCCGCCTCGCTCGGTGCACCACCCCTCACCGCCTTCCTGCGGATCTACCTGCCTCAGACGCTGCCGGGCATCGGCGCGGGAAGCCTGCTCGTCTTCATCCTGGCGCTCGGCTATTACATCACGCCGGCACTCGTCGGGGGGCGCCGCCGATCAAATGATCAGCTACTTCATCGCGCTCTACACGACCGAGACGGCCAATTGGGGCCTTGCTTCGGCACTGGGTGCGGTGCTGCTGCTCGCCACTATTCTGCTCGCGCTCGTCTACGGAAAGCTGGTGCAGGGACAGCAGGTCACGGGAGGGATGAAGAATTGAGCGACAATTCCTCCATCCGCACGCCGAGTCAGCGCATTGCGTGGACCGCGACCATCGTGATCTCCACGCTGGTGTTCATCTTCCTGATTGCGCCGATCCTTGCGATCATGCCGCTGTCGTTCAGCTCGGGCTCGTACCTCACCTATCCGCTGCCGGGCCTCTCGCTGCGCTGGTACGACGACTTCATCAATTCGCCGCGCTGGATGAATTCGCTGAAGAACAGCATGATCATCGGTGTCGCCTCGACCCTGCTGTCGATGGTGCTCGGCACGCTGGCGGCGTTAGGGCTGGCGCAGTGGAAGAGCCGGTTCAAGCCGCTCGTGCTGGCCTTCGTGCTGTCGCCGGTCGTCGTGCCCGGGGTCATCACCGCGGTCGGTCTCTATTTCTTCTTCGCGCCGATCGGATTGACCGGCAGCTATCTCGGCTTGATCCTGGCCCACACCGCGCTGGCGACGCCCTTCGTCGTCATCACGGTCGGCGCGACGCTGCAGAGCTTCGACACCAATCTGGCCCGCGCTGCCGCCTCGCTCGGTGCCTCGCCGCTTGACGCCTTCCGCCGAGTGATCCTGCCGCTGATCCTGCCCGGCGTGGCATCGGGGGCCCTGTTCGCCTTCGCGACCAGCTTCGATGAGGTGGTGATCGTGCTGTTCATGGCAGGTCCCGAGCAGCGCACCCTGCCGCGCGAGATGTTCAGCGGCATCCGCGAGAACATCAGCCCGACCATCACGGCGGCAGCGGTGATCCTGACGACGGTCTCGGTCATCCTGCTCGCCACCCTGGAAGGCCTGCGCCGGCGCAACGAACGGCTCAAGGGCAGCAGCGCGTGAGCTTCTTCCTTCTCCCGGGGAGAGGGTGAAAACACTGCCGCGCCCTGCTTATTTCTCAACCCTCCTCGCGCATTCTCGGGCTTTGCTCCGGGGACCGATTGTCGTTAGAACGGTCCCCGCAACAAAACCCAAACAACAACGCTGAGGGAGAAACAAAATGCAAAAGCTCATCGCCGCGATCGCGGCCGGTCTCGCGCTCGCCGCCACGTCAGGCGCCGCCCAGGCGCAGATTTCCGACGACGTCGTCAAGATCGGCGTGCTCACGGACATGTCGAGCCTCTATGCGGACGCGACCGGCAAGGGCTCGCTCGCCGCCGTGGAGATGGCGGTCGCCGATTACGGTGCCAAAGTCGCGGGCAAGCCCGTGCAGGTGGTCTCCGCCGATCACCAGAACAAGCCCGACGTCGGCGTCAACATCGCCCGCAACTGGTACGACAACGACAAGGTCGACGCGATCTTCGACGTGCCGACCTCGTCGGTGGCGCTGCCGATCTCGGCGTTGACGCGCGAGAAGAACAAGATCCACATCAATTCCGGCGGCGGCTCATCCGATATCACGGGCGTCGCCTGCTCGCCCAACACGGTGCACTGGACCTACGACACCTATGCGCTGTCGAACGTCGCCGGCAAGGCGATGGTCAAGCGCGGCGAGGACACCTGGTTCTTCGTCACCGCCGACTACGCCTTCGGCATGGCGCTGCAGCGCGACGCCGCCAACGTCGTCAAGGAGAGCGGCGGCAAGGTGCTCGGCGAGGTCCGCCATCCGCTCAACTCGTCGGACTTCTCCTCCTTCCTGCTCCAGGCCCAGGCCTCCAAGGCCAAGGTGGTCGCACTGGCCAATGCCGGCGGCGACACCACCAATGCGCTGAAACAGGCGGCCGAGTTCGGCCTGACGGAGGGCGGCCAGAAGATGATCGCCTTGCTCATGGAGATCACCGACGTTCATTCGCTCGGCATCAAGTCGACGCAAGGCCTCATCATCACCGACGCGTTCTACTGGGACACCAACGAGGAGACGCGCGCCTTCTCCAAGCGCTTCAACGAGAAAGTCGGTCACATGCCGACCATGATCCAGGCGGGGCTCTATTCCGCGACCATGCATTACCTGAAGGCGATCGACGCCATCAAGACCGACGAGGCACCGAAGGTGATGGAGCAGATGCGCAAGACACCGGTCGACGACTTCTTCGCCAAGAACGGCAAGATCCGCATCGACGGCCGCATGGTCCACGACATGTATCTTTTCGAGGTCAAGAAGCCCGAGGACTCCAAGGGCGAGTGGGACCTCTACAAGCTGATCGCCACCGTGCCCGGCGACGAGGCCTTCCGTCCGCTCGACAAGGGCGGCTGCCCGCTGGTGACGCACTGAAGTTCTTCTCCCTCTTCCCGCTTGCGGGGAGAGGTTGGGAAGAGCACGACAGCGCGCCCGGCAAAAACCGGGCGCGCTTCGTTTAGCCGTTCAGAGCCGCGTTACTCCGAGTATTTGAACTCGGGCATGTTCTTCAGCTCGTCCTTGCTCGCATTGAACACGGCGTGGTCCGGATACCATTTCGACGCGGACGTGGCCGTCGTTGTCGTCGCGGGCTTGTTGTCGGTGCCGGTCGCGGCACCCGTCGTGGTAGTCGCCGCGGGCCGGTTGGCTGCGCTGTTCGGGTTGTTCCCGGCAGCGCCGGTGTAGGCAACCGCCTCGTTGACGAATTTCAGCTTCTCAAAGGGCACCGCAACCAGATGCTCGCCCAGGCCGAGGAAGCCGCCGACGCCGATCACAGCGATCTTGATGTTACCGCTCTTGTCCATCAGCAGATCGTTGATCGAGCCGATGTTCTCATTGGCGTCGTTATAGACCTTGATGCCGTCCATCTTGGACGTACGCCACTGTCCCGACGCGGTCGTGGCGGTCGTCGTCGCCGCGGCAGCCGGCGCCTTGTCGGTGGTGGCGGTCGGATTTTGCGCGAACGCAACGGTTGCGAGCAGTGCGGTACCGGCAAGACCGGCCGCGATCGATTTCATCAACATATTGTCCTCTCCTTCAGCAGAAAACTTGTGCGGAGAAAACAGCTCGGATCAGTCCCAGTTCCGCGCGTGCTGCAATTTCGTCGCGTGCTGCGCGAGCATCTGGGCTGCGTTCAATTGTTCCTAAGTCACTCAGGAACATTTCGCAGCGCACGATTTCGTCGATAAATTCATGCGGCGCGCGCGATCGCGATCGCCCACGGCGGCGAGCTGTCGCTGCACGACCGGGAGCCGCATGGGCTGATCGTGCGGATGCAATTGCCGGTACGGCAGCAGCCGCAGCTTGCGGCTTAAGCCATGATCCGGACCCGAAGGGCCGCGCCAGCGCAAAGTGTGCAGCGGTTTTCCGAAAAGATCATGCCCGAAGACTAAACCTCAGGCCGCAAGCGGCGGGTGCGCGACGGCTCCCTCATCAAAAATCGCAACCGCCTCGAAGCGATAATTGCAAGCACGGCATGTCCAAAGATAGGAGATGCGTCCGTCGCCCGCCTCGATCCAATCAGGTTGGGGGATCGGCGCGCCGCATTGCGCACAGGGATTTTGCCTGGGAATGTCGCCGATGTGTGCCTTCACCACGTTTTCTTTTGTCATGGCACCTCTCCCGATTTGCGCCGCTCTCTTACTCGCTTTCGGGCCCACACGCGAATAGACAGGCCCGCTGTCGCGAATGACGGCTTCGTCTGCATGACAAGCCCTACGCCGGCCTTGCGTCCGAATGACGGCTCTGCGCTGCAAAAACGTAATCGGAGGCGTTTCGCCACATCATCGCCGCGTTCGCGGGGCCTAACGCGAGCGGGCGCAGGTGAGCGGTGCCGAGGAACATTTGATGAAAATTTTACATGTTGCCGCGCTGCTCGCGGCCGGACTGACGTTGCCGCAGGCCGCATTCGCGGGCCAGACGGAGTACGCCGAGATGGTCGCGGCCCATGCGCGCGCCAACGGTGTGCCGGAGGCGCTGGTGCATCGCGTCATCATGCGCGAGAGCCGCTACCAGCCCGGCCTGGTCGGCCATGGCGGCACCATCGGGCTGATGCAGATCAAGCTCGCGACCGCCCGCGGGGTCGGCTACACCGGCGACGCCGCCGGCCTGCGCGATCCCAACACCAATCTCACCTATGCTGTGAAATATCTCGCCGGCGCCTATCACGCCGCCAATGGCGATCACGCCCGCGCCGTGCGTTATTTCGCCGGCGGCTATTACTACGCCGCAAAGCGGCAACGGCAGGAGGCCGTGCAGGTCGCCAATACGAGCGAGGCCAATATGGGCTCCCCTTGGCTTGAGCCGAACGGCAATCCGCAGCCGATATTCGGCGCCGCGCCGCACCGCAAGCTCGCCCAGCGCGTCCGCAACGCCCGGGCACAGGCGCCCAGGTAAGCCCGGTTCCCGCCAAGCGCGTTGACCACCCAGTCCTACTGGCATACATTAGAGCCGTTCCGAGGGGTGCTCCGAGGAGGAGCTGAGATACCGCTAAATGGGCAAATCCGCCCAGGACCGCGGTGACCCTTTGAACCTGATCCGGGTCATGCCGGCGAAGGGACAGGGATGTTGCAGACGAGCAAGCGACCGGATTCCCCGGTATCCATCATCGGCGCGGGCATTGCTGGCGCCTGGCAGGCCTTGCTGTTCGCGCAGGCCGGCCACGCCGTCACCTTGCACGAGCGCGGTGACGCCGACATGACCGACGCCACCAGCCATTGGGCCGGCGGCATGCTCGCGCCCTATTGCGAGGCGGAAGTTTCCGAACCCATCATCAGCCGCCTCGGCCTGCGCTCGCTCGACATCTGGCGGCGCGAATTGCCCGACACGCCTTTCAACGGTTCGCTGGTCGTTGCCCACCCGCGCGAGCGCAACGATTTCGAACGTTTCGCCCGGATGACCGAAGGCCATCGCCGGCTCGATGCCGCCGGCCTTGCCGAGCTCGAGCCGTCGCTCGAAGGCCGCTTCCGCGACGCGTTGTTCTTCCCGACCGAGGGTCATGTCGAGCCGCGCCGCGTGCTGCCGAAACTGCACGAGCGCATCCGCGCCGCCGGCGGCACCATCAAATTCGAAAGCGATGTCGCCCCGGCCGAACTCGCAAAACTTGATCCTAAAGGCATCGTGATCGACTGCCGCGGCCTTGCTGCGCGCGACGAGCAGTCTGGCTTGCGCGGCGTCAAGGGCGAGATGATCCTGATCGAGACCAGCGAGGTGCAGCTTGCGCGGCCGGTGCGGCTGATCCATCCGCGCTGGCCGCTCTATGTGATCCCGCGCGAGGACAATCTGTTCATGCTCGGCGCGACCTCGATCGAGGCCGAGGACACCGGCGTCAGCGTCCGCTCGGCGCTGGAGCTGTTGGGCGCGGCCTATGCCGTGCATCCCGCCTTCGGCGAGGCCCGCATCGTCGAATTCGGCTCCGGCCTGCGCCCCGCTTTTCCCGACAATCTGCCGGGCATCGGCATTCGCGGCAACACGATCAGCGTGAACGGCCTCTACCGTCACGGCTTCCTGATCGCCCCGGCGCTGGCCGAGCTGACGCTTGGCTTTGTCGAGCGCGGCCAGATCGACAATGAGGTGATGCAATGCGCGTGACCGTGAACGGCGAGCAGCGCGAGATCAATTCGGCCAGCGTCGACGCGCTGCTCAGCGAGCTCGACTACGAGGGCACCCATTTCGCGATCGCGCTGAACTACGACGTCGTGCCGAAGAGCCGCTGGGCCGAGACGGCGCTGAAGGCCGGCGACGAGATCGAGATCATCACGCCGCGGCAGGGAGGGTGACGGGGATGCGCTCGCCGTACACTCCGCTGTCATCGCCCGGCTCGACCGGGCGATCCAGTACGCCGCGGCGTCTCGGTTCTAACCGCACCGCCTCTGGAATACTGGATCCCCGCCCCCCGTGCGCAATTTGCGCACTAGGCGGGGATGACAGTGTCATTTGGAGAGACACCCCATGGTGACCTTCTACGGCAAAACCTTCCCCTCCCGCCTCCTGATCGGCAGCGCGCTCTATCCCTCGCCTGCGATCATGCAGTCGGCGATCCGCGCCTCGGGCTCGAACATCGTCACGGTGTCGCTGCGGCGCGAATCCGCCGGCGGCAAGACTGGGGACGCGTTCTGGAATCTGATCCGCGAGCTCGACGTCACGGTGCTGCCGAACACCGCCGGCTGCCGCAGCGTGCGCGAGGCGGTGACGACGGCCAAGCTCGCGCGCGAACTATTCGGCACGAGCTGGATCAAGCTCGAAGTCATCGCCGACAACGACACGCTGCAGCCCGATGTCGTTGGACTGGTCGAAGCCGCCGCCATTTTGATCAAGGACGGCTTCGAGGTGTTCCCCTATTGCACAGAGGATCTTTCGGTCGCCAACCGCCTGGTCGATGCCGGCTGCAAGGTGGTGATGCCGTGGGCTGCGCCGATCGGCAGCGCGAAAGGCATCACCAACCGCGACGCGCTCAAGCTGATGCGCGAGCGGCTGCCCGATATCACGCTGGTGGTCGACGCCGGCATCGGCGCGCCCTCGCATGCGGCGCAGGCGCTGGAGCTCGGCTACGACGCCGTGCTGCTCAACACCGCCATCGCCAAAGCCGCCGATCCCGTCGCGATGGCCAACGCCTTCCGCCTCGGCATCGAGGCCGGCCGCACCGCTTACGAAGCCGGGCTGATGAACGCCCGCGATTTCGCCTCCCCCTCCACCCCTGTCGTTGGGACACCTTTTTGGCATGCCGTATCCTGATCGCTTTTATCCCGTCGTCGACAGCCTCGCCTGGGTCGAGCGCCTGACCAGGCTCGGCGTCGGCACCATCCAGCTGCGCGCGAAAGATCTCGACGATTCGCAATCGCTGCAGATGGTCACCGATGCGCTGGCGATCACCGCGGACACGCAAGCCAAGCTCGTCGTCAACGACTATTGGCGTGCCGCGATCGTCGCCGGGGCGAAATATCTGCATCTCGGCCAGGAGGATTTGGCCGACGCCGACCTCGCTGCCATCCGCGAGGCCGGGCTGTCGCTCGGCGTTTCCACCCATGACGAGGGTGAGCTGGACACCGCGCTCGCCGCCGAGCCCGATTATGTTGCGCTGGGCCCGATCTTCTTCACCACCTTGAAGTCGATGCGCTTCGAGCCGCAGGGCATTCCGAAGATCACGGAATGGAAGAAGCGCATCGGCAATATCCCGCTGGTCGCGATCGGCGGCATCAAGTTCGAGCACGCCGCGGAGATCTTTGCCGCGGGCGCGGATTCCATCGCCGTCGTCAGCGACGTCACCCAGAATGCCGACCCGGATGCGCGGGTGCGGCAATGGCTCGGCCTGTCCGCGGAGGCGGCGTGATGCGCCTCACTCTCTCACCCCGCACGCCACTGTCATCGCCCGGCTCGACCGGGCGATCCCGTACGCCGCGGCTTCTCGGCTTGAGCCGCACCGTCTCGGAGTACTGGATCCCCGCTCCCGTGCGCAATTGCGCACTAGGCGGGGATGACAGCCGAATTTGCCTCTCGCACAGCGACATCAACGAATTAAACCGGAGGATCCCATGAACATCCGCTCCAATCCCGACAAGACCGTCCCCGCCGTCACCACCGGCCCGCTGCCCTCGTCGCGAAAAATCTTCGCCTCGCCCGATGCCGCGCCCGACCTGCGCGTGCCGCTGCGCGAGATCATCCTGTCCGAAGGCGCCGGCGAACCGAACCTGCCGGTGTACGACACCTCCGGCCCCTACACCGACCCGAGCGTGACCATCGACGTCAACGCCGGTCTCGCGCGCGGCCGCAAGGCCTGGGTGCTCGAGCGCGGCGGCGTCGAGGAATATCAGGGACGGCAGATCAAGCCGGAGGACAATGGCAGCGTCTCCACCGGCAAGGCCGCGCGCGCCTTCTCGGCCTATCACCAGCCGCTCCGCGGCCTCGACGGCCACAAGATCACGCAGCTCGAGTTCGCCCGCGCCGGCATCATCACCAAGGAGATGATCTACGTCGCCGCGCGCGAAAACCTCGGCCGCAAACAGCAGCTCGAGCGTGCGGAAGCAGCCCTTGCCGACGGCGAAAGTTTCGGCGCGGAAGTCCCCGCGTTCATCACCCCGGAGTTCGTCCGCTCCGAGATCGCGCGCGGCCGCGCCATCATCCCCTGCAACATCAATCACAGCGAACTCGAGCCGATGATCATCGGCCGCAACTTCCTGACCAAGATCAACGCCAATATCGGCAACTCGGCGGTCACGTCATCGGTCGAGGAAGAGGTCGAGAAGATGGTATGGGCGATCCGCTGGGGCGCCGACACCGTGATGGACCTCTCCACGGGCCGCAACATCCACACCACCCGTGAATGGATCCTGCGCAACGCGCCGGTGCCGATCGGCACCGTTCCGATTTATCAGGCGCTGGAGAAGTGCGACGGCGATCCGGTCAAGCTGACCTGGGAGCTCTACAAGGACACGCTGATCGAGCAGTGCGAGCAGGGCGTCGACTATTTCACCATCCACGCCGGCGTGCGCCTGCAATACATCCACCTCACCGCCAACCGCGTCACCGGCATCGTGTCGCGCGGCGGCTCGATCATGGCCAAGTGGTGCCTGGCGCATCACAAGGAAAGCTTCCTCTACACCCATTTCGACGAGATCTGCGATCTCATGCGCAAGTATGACGTCTCGTTCTCGCTCGGCGACGGCCTGCGTCCGGGCTCGATCGCCGACGCCAACGACCGCGCGCAGTTCGCCGAGCTGGAGACGCTCGGAGAGCTCACGAAGATCGCGTGGGACAAGGGCTGCCAGGTCATGATCGAAGGCCCCGGCCACGTGCCGATGCACAAGATCAAGATCAACATGGACAAGCAGCTCAAGGAATGCGGCGAGGCCCCGTTCTACACCCTCGGGCCCCTGACCACCGACATCGCGCCGGGCTACGACCACATCACCTCGGGCATCGGTGCGGCCATGATCGGCTGGTTCGGCTGCGCCATGCTCTGCTACGTCACGCCGAAGGAGCATCTCGGCCTGCCCGACCGCAACGACGTCAAGGTCGGCGTCATCACCTACAAGATCGCGGCCCACGCCTCCGATCTCGCCAAGGGCCACCCGGCAGCCCAGCTGCGCGACGACGCGCTGTCCCGCGCCCGTTTCGACTTCCGCTGGAGCGACCAGTTCAACCTCGGCCTCGACCCCGACACCGCCAAAAACTTCCACGACGAGACCCTGCCGAAGGAAGCCCACAAGGTCGCGCATTTCTGCTCGATGTGCGGCCCAAAATTCTGCTCGATGAAGATCACCCAGGACGTGCGTGATTACGCGGCGACGCTGAACGACCCGAACGGCGTGGGCATGTCGATGAGCGGGACTGCCGAGGACGGCATGGCCAAGATGAGCGCGAAGTTCAAGGAGATGGGCTCAAGCGTGTATCTGGATGCGGAGAAGGTGAAGGAGAGTAACCGGGTGTTGTGAGGGGCGCCCGTGCGAATTCTGGGGGCGACGGTCGTCGCCCCCAAAGTTGGAAACGCAATACGAACAGCCCATGCGGTTTGAAATACTACCAGGACTACCACCGTACGGACCTCCGGCCATCTCTTTAACCGCGCGCGGTGAGCGCGAATTTCGGGAAGGTTTGGTAGTTCGCTTCTATCCCAACGATTCCGATCCATGGATCGGCAATTTCGTGGGAGGCATCTTCGATTACACCACTGTGCTCGATCATCCCAACGGAAGGGACGTGATCGTTGTCGCTCGCGGCGATACTTGCATTATCGATCCGGAACACCACGCCATTCGAGATCGCATTGCAAGTGACACTGCGCGTGCAATTGGCGTACCGGCTCTTGGATTAGTCGTTTTCCAAGGGTCGGTCGATTTCAGCGCGGTTCGGTCAGATAATTTGCGATGGAATAGTCCGCAGATTTCGTGGGATGGCTTCCGCAAGATAAATGTTCAAGAAACCATGCTCACCGGCGAGGCATGATCTCCCATTGGAGACTCTTGGATATCATTCAGCCTCGATCTTTTGACAGGACACTGCACCGACGGAATTTATGAACTAGAAGCGGCTCGGGCGTTGCGTGTGACGCGTAAATCGGACTAACGCCAGCAAGCGTAGCCCGGATGAGCGCAGCGACATCCGGGTCTTTGCCATCCCGCATATCGCTCCGCTCATGCGGGCTACAGCCGCGGATAATTGACGTGCCCGATACATTCCCCCACCGCCTCCCCGACCAACTCCTTCCCAACCTCCGTCTCGTCTTCGTCGGCACCGCCGCCAGCACGCGGTCGGCCAAGCTCGGGCACTACTACGCCCATCCCGGCAACCGCTTCTGGCGCGCGATCCATGAGGCCGGGATCACGCCGCGGCGCTATCAACCGAGCGAGTTTGCAAGCTTGCTTGAGCTCGGGATCGGCTTCACCGATCTCTCCAAGTCGGGCGCCGGGATGGATCACCAGATCGCGGCTGAGACGATCGACGTGCCGGGGTTCAGGGCCAAGATCGAGAAGTTTCGCCCGAGGACGATTGCGTTCACGAGCAAGAAGGCGGCGAGCTTGTTTTACAGCAGGCCGTCGGCAGCGATTGCGTTGGGGCGGCAGCAGCGGGATGAGAGTTTGCCCGAAATGTTCGTGCTGCCCTCGCCGTCCGGCGCGGCATCCGGGCATTGGACGCTGCAGCCGTGGCGCGAGCTTGCGGCGTGGATTGCGGCGTAGCGTGAATTTGCGATAGCGCTCCACCCTCGGGCGTCGTCCCGGCGAAGGCCGGGAGGTGGATTCACACTCGAAGTGCAACAGTTGAGAGGAGAAGGCCTCTGCCGGGGTTCTGAAGTCAAGGCATTTGCGCGGGGTGTTGTTGTAGGCGGCAATGGACTGACGGAAGCGCCTGGTTGGGAGCTTTTCGAGGTCGGTCTTTCGGGGGATGAAGCGGCGCAAGCGGCCGATGGCGTTCTCGATGCCGCCCTTTTGCCACGGCGCGTGCGGGTCGCAGAAGAAGGTCTTCATCAAGAGGCTCTGCAAGGAAAGGTGGGCGGCGAACTCGGTGCCGTTGTCGAAGGTGACGGTACGGCGCAGTGCCTCCGGTACGGCTTTGAACAGGCGTACGAGATGGCTAGCGATACCGGCGGCGAACTTGCGTTCGATGGGAACGGCGAGCAGCAGGCGCGAGGTTCGCTCGTGGACGGCCAGGATGGCCTGCCGGTATTTGGAGAACATCATCAGATCGGCTTCCCAGTGGCCCGGGACTTTGCGATCGGCGACCTCGGCAGGCCGTTCTGCCAGCGAAACACGGCCTTCGATGAAGCTTGCGGGGCTCCCGCCTCGTTTGCCGCGGTGGCCTCGCTTGCTCTTGCCTCGAGGCAGATAGCGCCGCCAGGTGAAGTCCGTCGTGCGTGTGATCTGGGCGTAGATGAAGCGGTAGATGCTCTCGTAGGAGATCACCCTACGGCCACGTTCCCGGGCCAGCCTGCCTGCGACCTGTTCGGGTGACCAACCGCGGCTCAAGCCTGCCAAGACCTCGCGGCGCAAGCTGGCGTCCCGCTCGAGGCGAGAGCCCTTCCAGCGCCGCGCCCGGGTCTGCTGCTGAGCATAGCTTGGCTTGTAGCCGACTTGCCTGCCACGGTTCCGCCTCAGCTCCCGAGAGATCGTTGATGGCGGCCGATCCAAAGCTGCCGCGACTTCCCGACCGAGCCGCCATTGGCCGAAAGGCGGGCAATCTCGCATCGATCGTCAAGGGAGAGCTGTTTGTAAGTCCGCCCCATGGCAACACCTCCAGATGGAAGTGTTGCACTTCGTTTGTGAACTCAGGGGACCCATAACCCCAGGGAGTGGTTTGGCGGGGAGTCGAGGTCCGGTACAGCGACCATTCGTAATCGATGGATTCCGCGGTATGGGTCCCGGCCTTCGCCGGGACGACACTGCCGATTTGGCAACGCATCCCGCGACAAGTTCACCCCGCATACGCCCTATCCAGATCCGCAATCACGATCTTTCTCATCTGCATCATCGCCTGCATGACCCGGTTCGCCTTGCTGCGGTCGGAGTCGCCGAGGTAGCGGCCGAGCGCTGATGGGATCACCTGCCAGGACAGCCCGAACTTGTCCTTCAGCCAGCCGCAGCGGGATTCTTCGCCGCCGTCGGCGATGAGCCTGTCCCAGAAATAATCGACTTCCGCCTGCGTCTCCACGCTGATGAAGAACGACACCGCCTCGTTGAACTTGTATTGCGGGCCCCCGTTGAGCGCGTTGAAGCGCTGGCCTTCGAGCTCGAACACCGCCATGAAGTCGCTGACGGTCTCAACCTTGGCATTGGGAAACACCGATTTGTAGAAGGCGACGGCCTCCGGCACGTTGTTGTCGAACCAGAGAAACGGCGTGATGGAGGTCATGAACGTGTATCCTTTCGCCTCGGCCGGGCGCGCGGCGGCGCGCCGATGTTCCAAGGACGAGGCAGGAGGCAACGATCCGACAGTGGCCGCGGGATTTTCTTGTAGCCCGGATGAGCGACAGCGACATCCGGGGCCGGCAGCTGCCCCGCAGATCGCTATCGCTCGTGCGGGCTACGGGTCCACGAAAACGCATTAACCTGTCGGAATCCACTCATTCCATTCGTCCTCCGAACGCAATACGCGATCAACCCCGGAGCCCCTACATGCCCACCATTACCGCCTTCGAAAGCTCGCCCGACCGCGGCAAGGGACAGGCCCGCGACATGCGGGTGCGTTGGGCGCTCGAAGAGGTCGCCGCGCCTTACGATGTGCGTCTGGTTTCGTTCGCGGACATGAAAGCGCCCGCGCATCTCGCGCTACATCCGTTCGGGCAGATTCCGACCTATGAGGACGGCGATCTCGCCTTGTTCGAGTCCGGCGCCATCGTGCTCCATATCGCCGACCGCCATGCTGGGCTGCTGCCGACCGAGCCGCACGCCCGCGCCCGCGCGATCGCGTGGATGTTTGCCGCGCTGAGCACGCTGGAGCCGCCGATCGTCGAGCTCGGCATGGCCATGCTGTTCGAGCGCGACAAGAGCTGGTACGCGGAGCGACTGCCGATGCTGCAGGACCGCGTCCGTGTCAAGCTCGGGGACTTGTCCCGCCGCCTCGGCGATGCCGACTGGCTCGACGGTGCGTTCAGCGCCGGCGATCTCATGATGGTGACGGTGCTGCGCCGGTTGAACGCGTCGGGCCTGCTGGACGAATATCCAGAAATCGCCGCCTACGTCGCCCGCGGCGAAGCACGGCCCGCTTTCAGGCGGGCATTCGAGGCGCAATTGGCGGTGTTCACCGGGGCACGCTTGGCGCCCTAAAGATCGAAATTGGTCGGCAGCATCACAACGTCGCGGATGGTCATGCCGCGCGGCCGCGTCAGCATGAACATCACGACCTCAGCCACGTCGCCGGCCTCCAGCAGGCTTCCCGAGTCCCTGGCTTCCTTCAGCTTCTCCGGCGGCCAGTCCGCGAGCAGCGAGGTCACGACCGGACCGGGCGAAATCGAGCCGACGCGGATGCCGTGCTTGAAGACCTGGCGCCGCACCGTCTGGACGAAGCAGTTCACCGCCCATTTGGACGACGCATAGACCGGCTCCCATGGCGTGGGAAAATGCGCCGCCAGCGAGCTCGTGACGATGATGTCGCCGGTCCCGCGCGCGATCATGTGCGGCAGCACGTCGTGCACGTTCTTCATCACGACGTTGACATTCAGGTTCAGCATCCGGTCGATCGCCATGGTGTCGGCATCGACCAGATCGCCACCGATATACGTCCCGGCATTCGCATGCAGGATATCGAGCTGGCCGGCCTGCTCCAGAACGCGCGGCAGCAGCGTTGCACAGTCTTTTGGGTCCAGCAGATCGATGAGCAGCGGGATCACCGCGTCGCCGTGCTTGTCGCGGAGCGCCTTCAGCGCGGCCTCATCGCGGTCGACCATCACCACGCGCGCGCCGGCGGCCAGCATCGCCTCGGTGCTGGCCAATCCGATGCCCGACACAGCCCCGGTCACGGCCGCCACCTTGCCGTCCAACTTTCTCGCCATGGGATCCCCATCTTGCCGAGGTCACTGGGATCGTGAGTATAACGACCCCGGCCGGAATTGTCGGGAAGAGATGGTGGGCGCGGCGCTTGCGCCCCATTTCCCCCTACGACATCGGCCTTACCGCAGCGTGATCGCAAGCCCGCTCAGGTCCGCATTCGCCATCAGGCCGACCTGCGTGCCGGACAGCTCGAGCACGGCGCCCTTCTGGTTGGTCAGCACGATCGCACGCGCGCCGCGGCCCACCGCGATGCCCGCACCGGCGGCGCCATAGACGCCGGCGATGTCGGAGGGCCGGTTGATGTTGGAGACGCGGCCGCGCAACACGGTCTTGGAGCCGCCGAAGACGAGGCCGTAGTCGAGACCGCCGGTCGAAAGCGAATAGGCGCGGCCGCGGAAGTTCATCACACCCGAGCCGCCGGAGCCACCGATGATCCAGCCCGCCTTGTAGATCGTCAGCACCACGGTGCCGCCGTCGGCCAGCGCCGAGGTCGAGAGGCCGGCGAGCGCGGCAATGCCGACCAGCGCGGCGCGGAGGGTGGATGCGAACTTCATGGGAGTCTCCGGGGGCTATTCTTCAAGGAGGGAAACGAATCGAACGCGCGGAATCTATCCGATGGATCGGGGCGGCAACATGATGGGATCGGCGTGAGTCACGGTCTGTAGCAACACACTCAACTGTCATCGCCCGGTTTAACCGGGCGATCCAGTATTCCAGAGAGAGCGATGGTGGACCGAAAACCGCGGCGTACTGGATGCCCCGGTCGAGCCGGGGCATGACGGCGGAGTTTGGCGCGACAAGACGCTCACCCGCCTCATGCCATTCTGCCCCTGTTTTGCCCGACGGGGCAACGATTATTTTGTTTTTCCCGAAGTGAAGAAAGCTCAATGATTCCTGCTGGATGTCTACTGTGCATGGGGTTGTTTTCGCGTTTTTTGTTGGAGGCGCCCCGAGCTGCCGCTACGCTTGCGCTTCCAGCCCTCCATCCGAGGTGATGCCATGCCGATCCAGCATTTCGCGCCCCCGCCGCACGTCAAGGCGCCGCCGCTGTCCTTTGCCACGCGCGCAGGCGATCTCCTGTTCGTCTCCGGCATTCCCGGCTTCGACGCGAACGGCGCGCTGCCTGACGGCTTCGAGGCGCAGTTCGCCAATGTCGCCATCAACATCAAGCGCGTGCTGGCGGAGGCCGGCGCCGAGATCCGCGATCTCGTCAAGGTCAACGTGCTGCTGACCCGCGCCTCCGACGTGGCCGCCATGAACGCGCTCTATGCCGGCGCCTTCGGCCCGCCGCCTTACCCTGCCCGCACCACCTGCGTGGTCCACGCACTGCCCGATCCGAAGATGCTGATCGAGATCGAGGCGGTGGCGTCGCTGGCCAAGAGTTAGACGTGTGATCGTCAGGCGATAGTCAAGGGATAAGGGTCGTCCGAACAGCCGACCAACGGCTGACATATCCGTGAACGGTCGCCGCCCCGCTTGCCAGCCACGCGGATTTGCCGCACCAGTTTCCTCTCACGTTCCCATCAGGAGATATTTCATGCGTCGCGTTCTCGCCCTTTGTGCCGTTGCCGGCATCGCCACCTCCGTGTTCGCCGTGC
This sequence comes from Bradyrhizobium lupini, assembly GCF_040939785.1. NCBI lineage: Bacteria > Pseudomonadati > Pseudomonadota > Alphaproteobacteria > Hyphomicrobiales > Nitrobacteraceae > Bradyrhizobium > Bradyrhizobium lupini. The sequence goes on along the minus strand of NZ_CP162553.1, from coordinate 5,457,338 downwards.
CGGCCTCTGCGGCAGTCGGCTATTACGTGATCCGCTGGGACAACACCGGCATTTGCCAGGTCTGGAACGAGGACCTCAAGTACAAGCCGTTCCAGTGGGGCGTGTCGACCTACAAGGTCGTCAGCAAGCCGCTCCCGACCTTCACGGCCGCCTCGGAGCTCCAGATCAAGCTGCGCGCGGAGCGCCGCTGCACGCTCTAGGCGTGAGGCGACAGACCGGATTTCAAAGGGCGGATCGCGCAAGCGGTCCGCCCTTTTTCTTTTGGACGGACCACCGGTTTTTCGGCCGACGTCACGCATTTTCCGCGCACACGCTTTGAACCTGGCCGGTTGGCGGACCCACTCACATCTTGTCCGGGGCGCACCAGCGTCCGACTCCAAGTCTGACGTCCGTAGCCCGGATGAGCGAAGCGATATCCGGGAATTCCCGGTCAGCCTCCCTCGGCTCGCTCACCGAAAGCAATCCCACTTTCGCCGGCATCGCCCGCCCAGTCTTCCGAGAGCAATCCCGCCCGCGCATATCGGTGAACGGACGAATGCGGCCAATCACAAACGCGCTGGACGTAGCGATGCTTGACGGGGTTGAAGTGAATGTAATCCACGTGGCGGGCGAAATCATCTTCGTCGCGAACCGTGTGCTCCCAGTAGCGTCGTTGCCACAGAGCCAATTCTCCATTGGAGTGGCGGGCTACGTCGATACCCGCATGCAGTAGTGCGCTGCTGAAATGCCCCTTGATCCTTCGCCAACGTCCCGCGAAATCGGCGTCATGCGGCGGGAGGCTCATGACGACATGCAAATGGTCCGGAAGGATCACGATCGCATCGACCTCGAACGGGCGCTCCCTGCGAGCGGCCCGGAAGGCATCACGCAGGGCGCCAACGTTTTCAATCAAAATGGTCGATCTGCGGTCGAAGAGCGCTACAGTGAAAAAGTAGGTGCCGCCGGGAAGAAAATTTCTGCGATACAAAACCATGGGCTAGACCCGTCCCGGATGTCGCTTCGCTCATCCGGGCTACAGGATAGCACATGAGCCCTCACGCGTCCTTGTACGCGCGGGGATGGATCAGGATATCGCGCGCGGCGGCGAGGTCGATGAAGGCTTCCGCGCTGCCGCCCCGGTCGGGGTGCATGCCCTTGGCGGCGCGGCGATAGGCCTGATTGATGTCCTCGCAGGTGAGCTGCACCGCGAGCGGCAGGCCGAGCACCTTGCGGGCGCGATCTTCGCTGGACAATTTTTTCGGCGCAGCATTGCGGCGCCCGAAGCGCGGCGCGGTCAGGTCGTGAACGACATCGAGCACCACGCCGAGACGGCGCCGGGCCGCCAGCGTGACGCTGTGATCGTCATTGTCCACGGCCTGGCGCAGCACCGGAAGCGCCTGCTCGGCAGCCTGACGCAGCATGGTATCGGTGCTCATCCGCGCGATCTCGGCCGCCAGCCGGCCCGCCTCGGCCCAACCGGCGCCGTCCGCCGACCGCAGGCGTTCGAGTGCGAGTTTCCAGGATTCGAGCCGTTCCATCATGCGCGCAACGTTTAGCAATCAAGATCAGTATGCCAAGGGCGCCGTTTCCGACCCCTTAATTTCGAGTTAGCCTTTCATGAAACTTCGAAAAGAAATCGGGAGGAAATTGTCATGGCATTGCTCGCAAACCATATCGCCGTCATCACGGGCGCCGGTTCGGGCATCGGCCGGGCCATCGCTTCCGGCTACGCCCGCGAGGGCGCGCAAGTGGTGCTGCTCGACGTCAACGCCGACACGGTCGCGGAAGCCGCCGAGGGGATCCGCAAGTCCGGCGGCAAGGCCGAGAGCTTTGCACTCGACGTCACCAAACGCGACGACTGCTTCGCGCTCGCCAGGCAAGTCGCCGACAAGGTCGGGCAGGTCTCGATCCTCGTCAACAATGCCGGCATCACCCGCCGCAACGCCTTCACCGCCGATACCGAGACGGTGGCGAAGGATTGGAATGACATCATCTCGCTCAACCTCAACGGCGTCTTCAACATGACGCAGGCGTTCCTCGCGCCCTTGCGAGCAGCCAAGGGCCGCATCGTCAATATCGGATCGATCCAGTCCTTCGTGCATCTGCGCACGCCGAGCTCGGCGGCCTACACCACCTCGAAACACGGCGTGCTCGGCTTCACCAAGGCGCTCGCGGTCGAGCTCGGCAAGGAGGGCGTGCGCGTCAATGCAATCGGGCCGGGCTTCATCGAGACTAACATCAACGCCAATGTGCGTGCGACCAATCCGGCGCTGGTGCAGGCTTTCGTCGATCACACCCCGCTGGCGCGCACCGGCAAGCCCGAGGACATCGTGGGTCCCGCGATCTTCCTTGCGTCGGACATGTCGGCCTACGTCACGGGAACGATCGTGATGGTGGATGGCGGATACCGGACGGTGTGAGCGGGAGGGATGCCTGCTTTGCGGGGTATGCTCGCAGGAATATGCAATCCGTGCCAATCGCGGCGGTGCGGCGGCATTCCCAAGGTCAATTCGTGCGATCGCCCGCGGTTAACGTTTCGTTAACCAAACCCGCCCACCGTAGATCTACGGCTTGGGGGTCGTTTGTTCTCGATCCGCTTCCAAAGACGGAAGCGGCGTTGATCGGGGAGTGTGTCGATGACCACTGTTCATGTCGCTGCGTCCGAACCGGGCGCGTATGTCCTTTCACCGAACCAGATCGTTCCGCTGCTGATCGGCGCGACCGTCGACGAGGTCGAGCGTGAGCTCGTGCTGCAGACGCTCGCCCGCTGCGACGGCAATCGCACGCGCGCCTCGCGCGTGCTCGGCCTCTCGGTGCGCACGTTGCGCAACAAAATCAGGCTCTACGCCGCCTCCGGCATCGAGGTGCCGGCCTATCACGACTAGCGCGCGACGTGCCGCCGATTGATGTTGATCCAGCCGGCGCGCTGTCCGAGTGGAATTGCTGCTGTCGTCAAACGCCGCTAATTACTTGCTTCCGGTCAAGGGAGCAGCGGCGTGGCAGACGAACAAAAACGGCAGGGACCTCAGGGACCGCGCGGACGGCAGGGCGAACCGGGGCGGCCGGGACCGCAGGGTCATCCAGGCAAGCGCGGGCCCGATGGCGCGCGTGGCAAGCCAGGTCCGCAGGGCAAGCCGAGCCCGATCGGAAAGCCTGGACCGCTGGGCAAGCCCGGTCCGCAAGGCAAGCAGGGCGAAGCCGGCCCGCGCGGGGCGGCCGGTGCACAGGGACCTGTCGGACCGCAGGGGCCGGCGGGGCCGCAGGGCCCGCGCGGCGAGGCCGGTCCGCCCGGCCAGTTGCCGTCGATCGAACAGGTGCTGCCGTGGCTCGATCAGCTGTTCGACGCCTGGGACGAACGCCGCCGCCAGCGCGAGCATGAGGCTGCCGAGCGCGAGGCGCTGGAAGCCGCGGTGCAGGAGACCGACGACGCGCCCCTCGATGACGAAGACGAGGACAGCGAAGGCGATCACAGGAAGAAGAAGAAAAAGAAGAAGCACGGCCACAAGGACTGACGGACGAATCTATTTCGTCCCATTCTCGCGTCGCGGCAGCATGCCCATGCGCTCGAACTGCCAGCGCATGGCGCGGTACCAGAGATAGCCGACCGCTGCGCCGCACAAGGCCAGGATCACGACGTTCGCGCTCGAGAACGAGCCGCTCCACCACGTCATCCACGCGGTCCACAGCAACGTGAAAACGATGGCACCTGCTTTCAGCGGAAGAAGGGGGCGGCTCATGGTCGTGCTCCGGGGTGTCAAAAGCCCGGCGAACATCATCGCGCGCTGAGACCGTTGTCACCGTGAGGCAGGTCACGGAACGGACCTTCGAGCCGCCTAACCGAACCGCAGCCGCGAACGTTCCTTGGCCTTTTCCGCTTCGACCTCACGATCACGCGCCGGCGCATGGGTGTGCAGCGACGTCAGGAGTTTTCGCGCAGCCTCCGAGACCTCCGCCACCGCACGATCGAAGGCCGCCTCGTTGGCCTGCGACGGCTTGTTGAAGCCGGACAGTTTTCGAACGAACTGGAGCGCGCTGGCGTGGATCTCATCCTCGGTCGCCTCCGGCTCGAAGTTGAACAGCGTCTTGATGTTGCGGCACATGCAGTCTCTCCTGACCTTTCCCCCAAAGGACGACCGGCGAAAACGAAATCCTACATCCTTCCGCACAGTTCTGCTAAGTTCCGCCGCAACGCGGCCGCCGACCAGAGCCGCACGGGGGAAATAGACATGAAAGCTTCCTGCGCGGCGCTGTCAGCCATCCTGTTGTCCGTCTCGTTGGCGGCCATCTCGACGTCCGCATGGGCGGCCGATTATCCGGCGCCGAAGCAGGGCGACTGGATCGCCAAGGATTTCAAGTTCCACACCGGCGAGACCATGCCGGAGCTGAAGCTGCACTACACCACCGTGGGGGAGCCGAGCGGCCAGCCGGTCCTTGTGCTGCACGGCACCGGCGGCTCGGGCGCGAGCATGCTGTCGCCGGCCTTCGGCGGCGAGCTGTTCGGCGCGGGGCAGCCACTGGATGCCTCCAAATATTACATCATCATCCCCGACAACATCGGCCATGGCAAATCGTCAAAACCGTCCGACGGGATGAAGACGAGCTTCCCGAAATACGATTACGACGACATGGTCGAAGCTCAGTATCGCCTGGTGACGGAAGGGCTCGGGGTCAAGCATCTGCGGCTCGTCATCGGCAATTCGATGGGCGGCATGCACACCTGGTTGTGGGGCGAGAAATATCCGAAGGCGATGGACGCGCTGATCCCGATGGCCTCGCAGCCGACCGAGATGGCATCCCGAAACTGGATGCTGCGGCGGATCATGCTCGACACCATCCGCAGCGACCCCGACTACAACGGCGGGAATTACACCAGCCAGCCGCGCATGATGAAATACGCCATCACCGCCTACGGCATCGCGAGCATCGGTGGAACGCTGGCCTATCAATCGCAGGCGCCGACGGCGGCGAAGGCCGACAAGATCGTCGACGAGCGGCTGGCCATGCCGATCACGGCAGATGCCAACGACTTCGTCTACCAGTGGGAGTCTTCGCATAACTACAATGCCGGCGAGAAGCTGGAGGCCATCGAAGCGCCGCTGCTGCTGATCAATTCAGCCGACGACGAACGCAACCCGCCTGAGACCGGCATCACGGACGCTGCGATGACGCGGGTCAAGAACAGCAAACTGTATCTCATTCCGGCAAGCACCGAGACGCGCGGCCACGGCACCACCGGAAACGCCAAATTCTACAGCGAGCAGGTCCAGCAATTTCTGCAAGCCGCGCCGCAGCAAACGATCGAATCTGCGCGCCGCTGATTTTGCATCGCATCAACGGCCGTCTAGCCCGCATATTATTTGAGCATGCATTACGCTGACGGCTCGGGCTTAATTGCGTCGATGTCCGAATCGACGCGCGGGATAATCGCGCGCCAACGGCACGACACGCGATGAGGAGGATCGCATGCACAGGCTCGCACTGTGCGTTTGGCTGGCCGCACTGACGGGCGCCGCGTTCGCGTTCGACAACGGGCAATATGATCACGTCCCGCCCGACATCCGCGCCTGGTTCAAGAGCGTGATCGCACCGAACGGCGTGCCCTGCTGTGACGTCTCCGACGGCCATCGCACGGAGTACGACGTGCGCAGCGGTGCCTATTGGGTGCCGATCGAGGGACAATGGATGGAGGTGCCCGAGCGCGCCATCATCCGCGACCGCGGCAATCCGGTCGGCCAGGCCGTGGTGTGGTACGTCCGTCACCGCGGCGCCATCATCATCAGTTGCTTCGTGCCGGCGGATGCGGTGTAGCGCGATCCCTCGACGCGGCGCGTGCTAGCTCGGCCGATAGCTCCTGTGAACGACAGAACGCGAGCTCGCGCTCTATCCGCCTTGCGTGTGGGCGGCAAGCATCAAGCAGGTCCTGGAGGGCATCGACCTTCCACCCATCCCCAACAGCTGGCTCTATCACGGGCCGCGGCTGGCGCTGCAGCCAGTCCTGATCTGGTGGGCTCTGAACTGCGCTGGCGTGATCGACTGGACGCGGCGGCGTGACAAAGGGGGATAGCGATCGGGCCGAGAGATGATATTCTCGGGGCATTCCACCAGGGAGACCTTCGTGACTGATCTTTGCGCCGAAGACCTCGCCACCATCTATGCCCAGCCGAGCCCGCGCGTGATCGCGAAAGCGCGCCCCGCAATCGACACGCATGCGAAGAAATTCATCGAGATGTCGCCGTTCTGCGTGCTCGCGACATCGGGAGCGGACGGCAGCGTCGATGCCTCACCACGCGGCGGCGGCGTTGGCTTCGTCCACGTCGCCGGCCCCAACCAGCTGCTGATGCCTGATCGCTCCGGCAACAACCGGATCGACAGTTTTCGAAATGTCGTCGAGGGCTCGGGCTTCGTGCATCTGTTGTTCTTCGTCCCCGGCATCGACGAGACGCTGCGCGTCGGCGGCCGCGGCTCGCTGTCCGCCGATCCGGACCTGCTCGCCTCGATGGTGGAGTTTGGCAAGTCGCCGCGCGCGGTGCTGAACGTCGCCGTCAGCGAAGTCTATTTCCACTGCGGCAAGGCACTGATGCGCTCGAAGCTTTGGTCGTCCGAGAAGGTGCCGCGCTCGGTGATGCCGAGCATCGTCGAGGTGGTCCACGAGCAGACCGGCCTTGGTGAGCCGCAGAGTCAGGAGATCGTGGAAGAGCTCTACAAGACGCAGTTGTAGCTGGCGTCCAGGCTGTCGTCCCGGCCTGGTGCGGAATCGCGCATCAGGCCGATACGGAGTTGTGCCATCGCTAACGCGCCGAACTAATGCCCGTCCCCCTCGAGCCCGCCAACGTGCTTCTGGGTGTAGAGTTCGAGGCCGATGCGGCCGATCAGGTCGAGCTGGGTCTCGAGGAAGTCGATGTGGTGCTCCTCGTCGCTCATCAGCTTCTCGAACAGATCACGCGTCACGTAGTCCTTGACGCTGTGGCAGTAGGTCGCCGCTTCCTGATAGAGCGCCCGCGCGCTCATCTCGGCGGCGAGATCGCACTCGATGATCTCCTTGACGTTCTGGCCGATGCGCAAGGGATCGAGCACCTGCATGTTCGGGAAGCCGTCGAAGAACAGGATTCGCTCGGTGAGCTTATCGGCGTGCTCCATCTCCTCGATGGACTCCTTGCGCCAGACCTTGGACATGTCCCGCAGGCCCCAATTGTCGAGGAACCGGTAGTGCAGCCAGTACTGGTTGATCGCAGTCAGCTCGTGACGCAGCGCCTTGTTGAGATAGTCGATAACTTTTGCGTCGCCCTGCATGGTTCACTCCAGCTCTTGCAGTCCAAATCGGCCGTAAACCGAATTTAGAACGCTTCTAAATGAGTTTGAAGACTGGGGCAACCGGCTACGGAGACGCAGCCGGGGAAAAGCTCAGTAACGGTTGCGGAAGATTTCAGCAGGCCGCGAGGGCGAACTCGGCCGGCTGGGCCGTCTCGTCATTGGCAGCCACAGTGTGGTTGTGCGGGCAGCCGGAGCAGCAGGACGAGGCACAGGGGCCGAGCGCTTCATCGATAATGGTCTTGATCGTCCGGGCGCAGCGGCCGCATTCGGCGCTACAGCCGAGACATCCATAGACCTGCTTGGCATGGCGCACGGCGTCGTCGGACTCGGCGACGGCGGCGCGGATGTCGTCATCGCTCAGCACGTTACAGGAACAAACGATCATGGAAGCGGCAGGCCCTTTGGTGATGCGCCATCATCGATATTTAAGGGGCCGGCCGGATGCAAAAGGAAAAAGCGGAATTTGAAGCTATTCCAAACTAGCCCGCAAACAGCCTAGAACGGCTCTAAAACAGGGCCTTGCTCTGGATCAAGATTGCGGCAGATCTAGTCGCCTCCACCATCGCCGCCCCCGCAATATCCGCCACTACTGCCGCCATCGCTGCTGGAACAGCTGCCGCCGTCGGTCGAGCTGCTGGAACTATCGCTGGAAAACCAGCTCCCCAATGAGAAGCCGTCGCTCGTGCCCGCGGAGGTGTCGCCACCGCTATTGCCGCTGGCCCCGGCGCGGGAGCGCCGCTGGCCGCGGTTCTGGAGATGGGTGATCCAGCCGTAGCCGATCGCGGAGACGATCCCGGCAGCGATCAATGCATTTATCATCGCGTTACCCATCATCGCCCTCCCCTGGCTGGGCTGCGGTCCTTACCGATTGGTCGCCCCGGCAAAGGTGCCGTTCATTGATCATTCAAACGAAGTATGGAACTTTACCCTCAAAGAGTTCCCGCGTGTTTGCTCGAAAGGTCAGCCAATGAAGAAGTCGCTCCTGGCAATTGCTGCCGTCGCCGCTGTGGCCCTTAGCGCCATTACACCAGCCCAGGCGCAACGCGGCGTCGCCGCGGGTGTGGCAGCCGGAATCATCGGCGGCGCCATTGTCGGTGGGGCGCTGGCCTCTCCGTATTATTACGGTCCAGGCCCTGGCCCGGGCTACGCATATGGTCCCGGATACTATCCGCCGCGCTACTATGCGCCGGGCCCGGGCTACGTCGCGGACGACTATTACGGCAACGGCTGCGTCTGGCAGAAGCAGCGCTTCTGGGACGGTTATGCCTGGCGCGTCCGCCGCGCCAGAGTCTGTGGCTGAAGTCGCCCCAACCGGCTCATTCCAGATGCGCCGTTCATTTAGGGGCCTGAAAAAGACCGCTTTTTCTCGTCACAGCTCCGTGTGCGTTTACCGCGGATTGACCATTTGCGCGCTTCCTAGCTGCAAGGCCAATTCCATCAGAGTCTGCGTGAACCTTTGAACCCCGGGCGCTCCTAACAAGGAGCATCCATCTCTCAGGAGAGCCAAGAGTATGAAGAAGACTTTAGTTGCCGCCCTCACGGTTGCGACGATCGCCGGTTCGCTGGTGACCGCCACGCCGTCCGCCCAGGCCCATGACGGGGTCGGCGTCGGCATCGCAGCCGGCCTGATCGGCGGCGCGATCGTCGGCGGCGCCATCGCATCGAGCCGTCCCGCCTATGGTGGACCGGTTTATGTGGCCGAGCCCGGCCCGCCGCCCCCGCCCTGCTACTGGCAGCGCCAGCGCTACTGGGATGGCTACGGTTGGACCGTCCGCCCGGTTCGCGTTTGCTACTGATCTGACCGCATGGCGTTCATGAGCGCCGCGATCGAAGCCCGGCCGAGCACCTCGGCCGGGCTTTTTTTCTTTAGCCAGCCCTGCGCCTATCGCGCCGCCTGGATCGAGCGCAGCACCTCTTCGCTCGGCCAGCAATCGACCTTGAGGCCTGCCGACTTCTGGTAGGCGCCGAGCGCAGCGCGCGTCTGCATGCCCGCCTTGCCGTCGATCTTGTCCTTGTAGAGCCCGACGTGCGTGAGCCCCCGCTGCATCGCCTCGACGTCCTTGGTCCGCAATTGCTTCGAGGCAGACCATGGGGTCGCGAACGGTTGCGGGCTCGTCATGCGGTCGGCGAGATGTCCGACGAACAGCACGTAGAGGTCGGAAAAATTGTATTCCTTGATCACGAAGTAGTTCTTCGTGGTCAGGAAGGACGGGCCGTAGATGCCTTCAGGCTGCAGCAGGGACGCCGGCTGTGCCTGCTCGGCGGCAGTGAGCTTTTGTCCACGCACCGGTACAAAGCCTTCGCGCAGCCATTGGCCGATCGGCTTCGTCACCTCGGGCACGCCGGCGGTGCAATCGACTTTGGCCGGTGCCTGCACCTCGTAGGCCCAGCGTACACCGCTCTGCCAGCCCTTGTTGACGAGCTGCTGCGCGGCGGAGGCCAGCGCATCCGGCACCGAGTGCCAGATGTCGATGCGGCCGTCGCGGTCGAAATCGACGCCATGCTTGTAATATTCGGACGGCAGGAATTGCGTGAGCCCGGTCGCACCGGCCCAGGACGAGCGCATGTCCTTGCGTGTCACTACGCCGTCACCGAGAATTTTCAGCGAGAGGATGAACTCGTTGCGATAGCTGTCCTTGCGGCGGCCGACATAGGCCTGCGTCGCCAGCACGCGGACGAGATCGTAAGGCAGCGTATAGCGGCCATAGTCGGTCTCGCGGCCCCAGATCGCCAGCATCACGGTAGCAGGCACGCCGGAGTTTTTTCTCGATCTCGGTCAGCGCGGGGCGATATTTTTGCAGCAACCGCTGCCCCTCGCCCGCAAGCCGCGCGATCGAGGCTTCCCTGACATAGTCGGCCGGCACCTGCACGAACTCGGCCTGTGACGGCGCCCCCGTTGCGGGACGCCCCGGCAGGATCAGATCCGGCAGCTTGTAGTCCGGCTCGAGCCCGCGCGTCTCTCGCTCGAACGTCGCGCGCGACACGCCGGCGGCCTCCGCCTCCGGCCACAGCGAGGCGATGAACTGCGCGAAGGCGGCGTCGGCAGCGCCGGCGGGCGACAGGCTGCAGGTGATAGCGATCACCGCAGCTATCAGCACCCGCCGCATCATTTTGAGATCACCGCGTCAGCTTCTTGTACTTCACGCGGTGCGGGATGATGCTGTCCTGGCCGAGCCGGCGCATCTTGTCCTTCTCGTAGTCCTGGAAGTTGCCCTCGAACCATTCGACATGGCTGTCGCCTTCGAAGGCCAGGATGTGGGTCGCGATGCGGTCGAGGAACCAGCGATCATGGCTGATGATGACGGCGCAGCCGGCGAAATCCTCCAGCGCCTCTTCGAGCGCACGCAGGGTGTCGACGTCGAGGTCGTTGGTCGGCTCGTCGAGCAGCAGAACGTTGGCGCCGGATTTCAGCATTTTCGCAAGGTGCACGCGGTTGCGTTCACCGCCGGAGAGCGCGCCGACTTTCTTCTGCTGGTCGGCGCCCTTGAAGTTGAACGACGAACAATAGCCGCGTGAATTGACTTCCCTCTTGCCGAGCAGGATCAGCTCGTTGCCGCCGGAGATCTCCTCCCACACATTCTTGCTGCCATCGAGCGCGTCGCGGGACTGATCGACGTAACCGAGATGAACGCTCTCGCCGATCGTGATGGTGCCCTTGTCCGGCTCTTCCTGCTTGGTGATCATCCTGAACAGCGTGGTCTTGCCGGCGCCGTTGGCGCCGATCACGCCGACGATACCGCCGGGCGGCAGCTTGAAAGTGAGATCGTCGATCAGCATGCGATCGCCGAAACCTTTGCTGAGCCCTTCGAAGTCGACCACGTTCTGACCCAGTCGCTCGGCCACGGGAATCGTGATCTGCGCGGTCTGTGTCTGCTTTTCGCTCGCCTGTTTCAGCAGTTCGTCATAGCGCTGATAGCGCGCCTTGGATTTGGCCTGGCGCGCTTTCGGCGAGGACGCGATCCATTCCTGCTCGCGGGCCAGCGTCTTCTGATGCGCAGCGTCCTCGCGGCCCTCCTGCTCGAGCCGCTTCTGTTTCTGCTGCAGCCAGGACGAGTAATTGCCCTCGTAGGGAATGCCCTTGCCGCGATCGAGCTCGAGAATCCAGCTCGTGACGTTGTCGAGGAAGTAGCGGTCATGGGTGACGATCAGGATCGCGCCGGGATAGTTGCGCAGATGGCCTTCCAGCCACGACACCGATTCCGCGTCGAGATGGTTGGTCGGTTCGTCCAGCAGCAACAACTCAGGCTGGTCGAGCAGCAGCTTGCACAACGCGACGCGGCGGCGCTCACCGCCGGAGAGTTTCGACACGTCGGCATCGTCGGGCGGACAGCGCAGCGCGTCCATGGCCTGGTCGACCTTGCTGTCGAGATCCCAGAGGCCCTGGGCCTCGATCTCGTCCTGCAGCTTGGTCATCTCGTCGGCGGTCTCCTCGGAGTAGTTCATCGCCAGCTCGTTGTAGCGATCGAGGATGGCCTTCTGCTTGGCGACGCCCAGCATGACGTTCTCGCGCACGCTCAATGCCGGATCGAGATGCGGCTCCTGCTCGAGATAGCCGACGCGGGCGCCCTGGGCGACCCAGGCCTCGCCGTTGTACTCCTTGTCGAGGCCGGCCATGATTTTGAGCAGCGTCGACTTGCCCGAGCCGTTGACACCGAGCACGCCGATCTTGGCGTCCGGATAGAAGCTCAGATGGATGTTATCGAGCACCTTCCGGGTCGGGTAGCTCTTGGTCAGGCCCTGCATGAAATAGATGAACTGGCGCGCCATCGGTCCCGAAAACCTTCGATTTGAGGAAATTTGCTTGCCGCCGATGTAGCGATCCCGCCCCGAAAGGGCAATGTTTTCCCTCCGTTCACCACGGATGAATACGGGACGGACACCATCCCGCCGCCGATCCGGACAATTGAAACCATCTTTTAATAAATCAGGCCAAAGCTCGGTTTCGCGCGGAAACAGCGCCACCCGCTCAGAATGAACGGGAGCACAGCGAGACAGCGTCATGGCCATGATCGAGACCAACTCCCTTCCCGTTCCGGCGGAAGCCGGCAGCGCCTCCGCATTTGCCTCGGAGATCAAGGGCTTCTGGAAGCGCTTCTTTGCCACCGCTTTCAACCCCTACCGGCCCGAACTGCATTACATGCGCGGCCCCGGCCCGGCCTGGCGCGCCAAGCACGGCATGAATGCGCCGTTCCGGCTCAAGCCCCGCGACCTCTGAGCCTTTATCACCTGTCGGATTTTTGAAGACGCGCACGGCTTGCGCACGGTCCTGATTGCGCGCAACCATGGCCTGGTTCCACCTCTCGCCATGGAAGAACGCTGATGACGCGGCTGCGCTGTGCAATTCTCGACGACTATTTCAACCTCGCCCTCGACGTCGCCGATTGGCAAAGCCTGTCCGACCGCATCGACGTCACCGTGTTCAGCCATCCCTTCGTCTCCGAGCAGGCCGCGGCGAGCGCGCTGGCCGATTTCGAGATCGTCTGCGCGATGCGCGAGCGCACCGCGTTCCCCAAGAGCCTGTTCGAAAGCCTGCCGAAGCTGAAGCTCCTGCTGACGTCAGGCATGCGCAACGCCTCGATCGACATGGAGGCCGCCAAGGCGCGGGGCGTCACGATCGGCGGCACGCAATATTCGCGCGATCCGACCGCGCCCCTCACCATGGGCCTGATCCTGGAACTGACCCGCGGCATCGGCCGCGAGAACGCGCGCATGCATGCGGGCGAGCCCTGGCAGGCCTTTGCCGGCGTCGAGATCGAGGGATTGACGCTCGGCGTCGTCGGGCTCGGCAAGCTCGGCAGCAAGATGGCTGATATCGCGAAGGCGTTCGGCATGAACGTGATCGCCTGGAGCCCGAACCTGACCCCGGAGAAGTGCAAGGACGTCGGGGTCGGCTATGCCACCAAGGAGGAGCTGTTCACCAAGGCCGATATCGTCAGCATCCATGTGGTGCTGAGCGAGCGCTCGCGCGGGCTGGTCGGGGCTTCCGATCTGGCGCGGATGAAACCGACGGCCTTCCTCGTCAACACCGCGCGCGGGCCGATCGTGGACGAGCAGGCACTGCTCGAGGCGTTGCAGCAGAAGAGGATTGCAGGCGCCGGCATCGACGTGTTCTCGGTCGAGCCGTTGCCGACGGACCATCCCTTCCGCAAGCTCGACAATCTCGTCCTGACGCCGCATCTCGGCTACGCCACCGCGGACGGCTTGCGCATCCATTACGGCCAGATGGTCGAGGCGATCGACGCTTTCACCAAGGGCGGTGAGCTGCCGCGCAAGCTGGCCTGATATGCCTCAGGCCGCCGAGCGCTGGCTGGTGGGCTGCCGTGCCGCATCGGCAAAGCCGTCGCGCCAGGAGGCATGCGCCGGCAGCCAACCGAGCTCGCGCTTGGCCTTGCCGTTGGAGGCTCCACGCACCTCCGTCATCATCGCAACCATATGCTCGCCCGCAAGCAGGCGCCCGAGCCAGGCGGGGATGTGACGCGGCGGCTTGGCACCGAGGAGTTCGGCCAGCGCGGGCAACCAATCCTTCACCGGCGCCGGATGATCGTCGACGATATTGTAGATGCTGCCGGTGCGTCCGCGTTCAAGCGCGGCGAGCGTGGCAGAGGCTGCATCTTCGGTGTGAATGAACGACCACGTGCCGCCGCCGTCACCGATCACCGGCACACGCCGGTGGCGCAGCTGGTCGATCATCGCCGGCGAGAGCGTGCCGGTGCCGGGTCCATAGAAGAATCCATAGCGCAGCACGATGCCCTCCGGCTTCGTCGAAGCGGTGATGATTCTGCTCCAGATAGCGGATTGCCTCGAGCGTGCGTCGCAGCTCTCGCGGTGGATTCGAGTCGAGTTCATCGGTCTCGATCTTCACCGTTCCGCCGGCGCGACTGAAGGTCCAGCCGCAGAAGCTTTGCGCGATGAAGCGCTTGGCGCCGGCCTCGCGCGCGGCGTTGAGCAGAATGTCGGTTCCGCGGGTGCGGAGCTCGTTGGTTCGCTTGAAAGCCCGATCGAAATGCCGGAGGTCCGTGGCGGCCGCGAGATCTGTCATCTGGTGGATGACGGCGTTGGGCTTTGCCGCAATCACCGCAGCGCGCATGCTGTCGGCATCGAGACCGTCGGCAACGACCGGCTCCGCACCCAATCGCCGTACAAGGTCTGTTTTTGCCGCACTCCGTGTCGTGCCGATCACCGAATGACCCGCGGCGACCAGCGCCGGAACAAGATACTGACCGACCGCGCCGGTCGCGCCCGCAACAAAGATGCGCATCCTGTGCTCCTCAATTCGTTGCAATCCTCCCGGACGTAATCGAGGTGCGGAGCCGTTCAAGTATGCGCAAGTGCGACCTGCACGCATGCGTCAAATGATGACGGCGCGTGACCGAAGGCCATGCGCCGTCATCAGATCAATTCTTGCGAAGCCGATTCAGCGCACGGTGACGGGCGCGGGCAGCGGCGGCACCACTGTCGGCTGGGTGCCTCCGACCGGGCCGGCCTGCGCGGCCATTGGTGCGGGGCCGGCAGTGCCGGGCATGGGCGCGGCGGATGCGGTCGCCGTTCCCGGCGGCGGACCACCCGGCATCACGACCACGCGGGTGCCGACCTTGACGCGATCGAACAAGTCGGAGACGTCCTCGTTCAGCATGCCGATGCAGCCGGACGACACGAACTTGCCGATCGTCGAGGGGCTGGTTGGTGCCGTGGATGCGGTAGACGGTCGAGCCGAGATACATCGCACGGGCGCCGAGCGGATTGCCGGGACCGCCGGCCATGAAACGCGGCAGATAGGGCTGGCGCTCGATCATCTCGGTCGGCGGATGCCAATCCGGCCACTCGGCCTTGCGGGTGATCTTCTGCACGCCGGTCCAGGTGAAGCCGTCCCGGCCAACGCGGACGCCGTAGCGGATCGCGCGGCCGTTGCCCAGCACGTAATAGAGGTAGGTATTTGGGGTATCGACGATGAGTGTTCCGGCCGGCTCCTTGGTCGCCAGCGAGACCTCCTGACGGCGCAGGTTCTGCGGCAGCTGCGCCGGAGCAGCGTCAGGCTGCTCCTCGGGCGGCAGCGAGGCGATCGCCATCGGCCGACCGTCGGCACCAACGGGCGGCTGCCCAGCCTGGACCGTTCCGGTCGCGGCGGGACCACCGACCGCCTCGGGCGGACGCAGGCCATCACTGCCGGGCGCCTGAGCCGGACGATCGGCGTAGATCACCGCGGGCGGGCCGGCAGGGCGGCCGTAGCGCGGGTCGTCGGGCGACGTCACGGGACCCTGCGGCGGCGCGGCCGAGTAGACGGGGGCACCTGCGGGACGGCCATAACGGGGATCATCGGGCGACATCACCGGACCCTGCGGCGGCGCGGCGGAATACACCGGGGGAGCGCCGGACGGACGGCCGTAACGCGGATCCGGACCGGGCGGCGGCAGCGCTGCCTGCGGCATCGCGTCATCTTCATCGTCGAGCGCGTCGAAACTCGGCGCGCGGTCGCCGGGCCGATATTCGGCCGGCGGCGCGCCATAGCTCGGCGCCTGCTGGACCGGATAGCTCTGGGCCTGTGCGAGCGAGGTTCCCGCCGCAGCGACTGTTGCGGCAGCGCATATCGTCAGAAAATGTTTGATCATCATCGCTCTTGTATAGTCCCCGGGCCCCGTCCGGACCGTTAACGGCCAGATGACGGAAGATAGCGGCACATTCAAGACATTACAGGCGGATTTGTGCCTGATTTGCCGATTTGTGATCCGCAAGACTACCGTTGCCTCCTTGCATCACGGGGCGAAAATCAGCCCACGCCCGAGATCGCCGGAGTCGCCGGCTCCGTTTTTTAGGGAACGGCGCGGAATCGTTGCGGTATGTTCGAGATCAGCCTGATTCGCCTCCGCTTTGAGCTTCGATCCCCGCGTGGCGAACGCGGCAAGCAGTACCGTCACCGCGTTCAGATGGCTCATGGGCCCTGGCCACTTCACCGCCGGGGCGGAAATTCGCAATCCCTCGATGCTTCCCGGCTTTCGCTTCCTGTTTGCCGCGATCCTGCTGTCAGCCTCCATCCTGGTATTCGGCCTGGGCGCCGCCGCGCTGCTGCGGGCGAGCCACGAGCAGTATGTCAGCAACCCCTCCTGGCGGAACGGCCCGCAGGAGCAGGTGTTTGCACAAGCTCCCGAGCCGGCCCAGCCGGTGCTCGCGGTCCTCCGCGTCGAGCCGGAAGCGGCCACCGATCCGACGCCGTCGCTGCGCGATCAAGTCCCGACCATCGCACTGCCGATGAGCGAGCCCGAACAAGTGGTCGCGCTGACTACTGAGACCGACGGTCAGCCGCAGGTCGTTGCACCTCCGGCTGACGTCCCGGCCGAACCGGCCAATGCGGAGACCAAGGCCGAGACGACGACGGACGCCGCGGTGCAGGCCTCAAGCAACACGCTTACTCCGGCCGACGCCAGCGCATCCATCGCCGAGGCCAAGCCCGTTGCGATCGCTCTCGCGAGCAAACCAACACCTGCCGCCCCCAGCGGAGCCTCGGCTTCGTCCAGGTTCGACATGGCGAGCGCGAAGTTCGCCGCATTGAACGACCCGGCGACCACGGCCTGGGAGGGTCCGCCGGCGAAGGCCAAGGCCGGCTCTAAGGCCGACAGCAGGTCGCCGGAGAGCAAGGCGACCAAGCCGCGGGCGCATCGCGTCAAGAAGCGCCGCCGCATTGTCCGGCGCGCGCCGCCGCCGGTTCAGCAACTCGATCCGTTCGGACAACCGCAACCCACGCTCGCCGCAACGACGACCGCGCGCGCACGTCGAGTAGGGTTACGCCGGCCCGGTTGCGATCGGCGGTCCCTTTTCCTGGCCCCATTCCGACCATGAGCCATCGTAGAGCGCGGTGTCGGTGATGCCGAGGCGATAGAGCGCCAATGTCAGCACGCCGGCGGAGACCCCGGAGCCGCAGCTCGTCACGATCGGCGCATCGAGCCTGACGCCGGCGTTGGTAAAGGCAGCGCGGAGATCATCAAGCGGCTTCATCGTGCCGGTCGCGGCGTCGAACAGGAGATTGTAGGGCACGTTGCGCGCGCCCGGGATATGGCCGGAGCGGATGCCTGCGCGCGGCTCCGGCGCCCGGCCCTCGAACCGGTCGGCGGCGCGCGCGTCGATCACCTGCTCGGCACGGCTTTCGACGTTGGCGATCAATTGCTGCATGCTGCGCACGCGTTTTGAATCGTAGCTGGCCGTGAACGTCGCAGGCTTCGGCTTCGCCTCGCCACTCTCGACCGGACGCCCCTCGGCGCGCCACTTCTTCAGGCCGCCATTGAGGATGCGCACATTGCCGTGCCCGAAAGCCAGGAACATCCACCACGCGCGGGGAGCAGCGACCCAGCCGCCGGCATCATAGATCACGACGGTGTCGGCATTGGAGATGCCGAGATGACCGACGTCGCGGCCGAACTGCTCGGCACTCGGATACATGTGCGGCAGCGGGTTGGAATGGTCCGAGATCGCATCGACGTCGAAGAACACCGCGCCCGGCAGATGCGCGGCGAGATAATCGTCCTTCGGCAATGGCAGCACACCCGGCAGCTTGAAGCTGGCGTCGAGCACCTTGACGTTGGCGTCATTGATGTGGGCGGCGAGCCATTCGGTAGAGACGAGGGGATCGGTGGGCATGCGAGATCTTTCTATTATTCCGCGCGAGCGCAACGTGAGCGAGGTTGAAGCAGTGCGCATCCAACTCCGCTGTCATCGCCCGGCCAGTGCGCAATTGCGCACTAGGACCGGGCGATCCAGTATTCCAGAGGCGATTGTAATTGAGCCGAGAGGCCGCGGCGTACTGGATTCCCCGCTTTCGCGGGGAATGACGCCGGAGATTGGAGCGGCAGCGCAGCACCCTCACCCCTTCTTCTTCGGCTCCCACTGTTGGGTCGGCCCGCCGGCGTCGCGCCAGGCGGCGTAGCCGCCCGCGATGTGGGCGACGGGCTTGAGGCCCATGTCCTGCGCAGTCTTGGCGGCGAGCGCAGAGCGCAAGCCGCCGGCGCAATGGAAGACGAACTTCTTGTCCTCCTGGAACACCGGCTTGGCATAAGGGCTCTGCGGATCGATCCAGAATTCGAGCATGCCGCGGGTGCAGGCGAACGCGCCGGGGATGCGGCCGTCGCGCTCGATCTCGCGGGGATCGCGGATGTCGACGATGACGACGTCGCCGTTCTTGGAGATCTCGATGGCGTCTTTGGCGGTGAGCGTCTCGATCTCGGCATTGGCCTCGTCGATCAGCGCCTTGATGCCACGGGTGATGGTCTGGGGCACGTGGTTCTCCCTCTTGTAGTCATTCCCGGCGCGGAGCGCGAGCTAGTGCGTTAATTCCTTCATCGCACCTTCAAGTCCCTCGATCGTGATCGGATACATGCGGTTGGCAAAAATGCGTTTGATGATGGTGGTGGATTCCGAATAGTCCCAGTGCTTCTGTTGCACGGGGTTCAGCCACACCGAATGCGGATAGGTACGGATGATGCGGTCGAGCCAGACCGAGCCGGGCTCCTCGTTGACGTGCTCGACCGAGCCGCCGGGCACCATGATCTCGTAGGGCGACATCGAGGCGTCGCCGACGAACACGATCTTGTAATCGTGCGGGTATTTGTGCAGCACGTCCCAGGTCGGGGTGCGGTCGGTAAAGCGCCGCTTGTTCTGCTTCCACACGCCTTCATAGAGGCAATTGTGGAAGTAGAAATACTCCATGTGCTTGAACTCGCTCTTCGCCGCCGAGAACAACTCCTCGACCTGCTCGATATGCGCGTCCATCGAGCCGCCGATGTCGAAGAACACTAGCAGCTTCACCGCGTTGCGGCGCTCGGGCCGCATGTGCACGTCGAGATAGCCGTGATTGGCGGTCTCGCGGATGGTGGTGTCGAGATCGAGTTCATCCGGCGCGCCGGTGCGCGCGAATTTGCGCAGGCGGCGCAATGCCACCTTGATGTTGCGGATGCCGAGCTCGACATTGCCGTCCAGATCCTTGAACTCGCGCTTGTCCCACACCTTGACGGCGCGGTTGTTGCGGTTCTTGTCCTGGCCGATGCGAATGCCTTCGGGATTGTAACCATGAGCGCCGAACGGCGAGGTGCCGGCGGTGCCGATCCACTTCGAGCCGCCCTGATGACGGCCCTTCTGCTCCTCGAGACGCTTCTTCAGGGTCTCCATGAGCTTGTCCCAGCCCATGGCCTCGATCTGCTTCTTCTCTTCGTCGGTCAGGTATTTCTCGGCGAGCTTCTTCAGCCACTCCTCGGGGATCTCGGCTCCCTCCATGGCGTCGAGCAGGCTTTCCAGCCCCTTGAAGACGGTGCCGAAGACGCGGTCGAACTTGTCGAGGTTGCGCTCGTCCTTCACCAGGGAGGTGCGCGAGAGATAGTAGAAGTTCTCGACCGAGTAGTCCGCGAGGTCGGCGTCGAGCGCCTCCATCAGCGTGAGGTATTCGCGCAGCGTCACGGGGACCTGCGCATCGCGCAGAGAAGTGAAGAATTGCAGGAACATGGGTGACAGATTGCCCTTTGGATTGTCGGCGTCAAGGGGCGCCTCGGAGACCCCACCCGACGAGCTCTGGGCAGGATTGTCCGCCAGGCGGGATTGGCGGAGCGATTGTGCTCGTCATCCTTTCGCTGATAAAACGGGTCTGAAAGCCTGACCGAACCAGGAACGGCCGCCACGCGCGGCCGTTCCGTTTGTTGGACCAGGGCCATGGAACTGGCAATTCCTGGGACGACGACCAACAAGGACGCGCGATGAAATTTACCGGCACCAAGGACTATGTTGCGACCGACGATCTCAAGGTCGCGGTCAATGCCTCGATCGTGCTGGAGCGCCCGCTGCTCATCAAGGGCGAGCCCGGCACCGGCAAGACGGTGCTGGCGGAGGAAGTGGCGAAGGCGCTGAACGCCCCGCTTCTGACCTGGCACATCAAGTCCACCACCAAGGCACAGCAAGGCCTCTATGAATACGACGCGGTATCGCGCCTTCGCGACAGCCAGCTTGGCGATGCCCGCGTGTCCGACATCAAGAACTACATCAAGCGCGGCAAGCTGTGGGATGCCTTCACCGCCGAGCAGCGCCCGGTGCTGCTGATCGACGAGATCGACAAGGCCGACATCGAATTCCCAAATGATCTCCTGCTCGAGCTCGACCGCATGGAATTCCACGTCTACGAGACCGGCGAGACGATCAAGGCCAAGCAGCGCCCGATCATGATGATCACCTCCAACAACGAGAAGGAGCTGCCGGACGCGTTCCTGCGCCGCTGCTTCTTCCATTACATCAAGTTCCCCGATGCAGACACCATGACCCGGATCGTCGACGTCCACTTCCCCGGCATCAAGAAGCGGCTGGTCGAGGAAGCCCTGCGCATCTTCTTCGAGGTCCGCGAAGTGCCCGGGTTGAAGAAGAAGCCCTCCACCTCAGAGCTTCTGGACTGGCTCAAACTGCTGCTCAACGAAGACATGAGCGTCGAGCAGTTGCGCGAGCGCGACCCGCGCAAGCTGATCCCACCACTGCACGGTGCGCTGCTCAAGAACGAGCAGGACGTGCATCTGTTCGAGCGATTGGCGTTCCTGAGCCGGAGGGAAGTGTAGGTTCGAGCGCACTCCGCTGCCGCCCCACCTTCCGGTGTCATTCCCCGCGAAGGCGGGGAATCCAGTACGCCGCGGCTTCTCGAATCAATCATAACCGCCTCTGGAATACTGGATCGCCAGGTCAAACCGGGCGATGACACCGAGAGTGTGGCGCACTCTCTCCACCTCGTCATTGCGAGCGCAGCGAAGCAATCCAGGCTGCCTCCGCGGAAAGATCCTGGATTGCATCGCTGCGCTCGCGATGACGGAGCAAGGGTGAGCATCGCCCTCTCCAACTCGCGCTTCAAATCGCGAGGGGCGACCAAGGTCGCGTGAGATGGGCCTCCGGCTCTGCAGCGCACAGCTGCACCGGACGATGCTTCGCATCGCCGGGGAAGCGCAGCGCTGCGTCCGGAGCACGAGACCTTGCTACGCCACCGCCGCATCCGGCACGCGCGCGGCTTCCATCGGCTTCTTGCCGCGGATCAAGTCCGAGGCGCGGTCGGCGATCATCATGGTTGAGGCATTGAGGTTCGCCGAGATCATGCGCGGCATCACGGAGGCATCGATGACGCGGAGACCTTGCAACCCGTGAACGCGGAGCTGATCGTCGACCACCGCCCAGGTGGAATCCGCCGGGCCCATGCGGCAGGTGCAGCCGGGGTGGAAGGTGGTGGTGCCGCGCTCGGTGGCGGCCGCCAAAAACTCGTCGTCGGTATTGACGTTGGGTCCGGGGAAATCCTCGTAGGCGTAATAGGGCGACAGCGGCGCGCTCTTCAAAAGCCTGCGCGCGAGCTTCATGCCGCCGACGATGACCCGGCGGTCGAGCTCGGCGTCAAGATAGTTGGTCTGGATGATCGGCGGCGCAAACGGATCTGCCGAGCGGATGCGGACATAGCCGCGGCTCTCGGGGCGCTGCTGCCAGGACGCCACCGTCATGCCGGGCTCGTCCTCGAGCTGGCCCTGCACGCCTTCCTTGTAGCTCGCCGGTGTGAAGGTGAGCTGGAGGTCGGAGCTCTCCGCACTCTCGCCGGAGTGCCAGAAGCAGTAGACCATGGTCGGCGACAGCGACAGCAGGCCTTTGCGCGCGGTCGCCCATTTCATCGCCTCGACCCAGAGACGCCAGCCGCGGCGGAGCTCGTTGATGGTCCTGATGTCCTTGACGCGCGCGACCGTGCGCGGGGCGTAGTGATCTTGCAGGCCTTCGCCGACCGGAAGCGCGTGACGCACGGCGATGCCGTGGGCCTGCAACAGATCCGGTGAGCCGATGCCGGACAACTGGAGCAGCTGCGGCGAATTATAGGTGCCGCCGGAGAGGATCACTTCCTTGTTGGCGCGGACCTCGACCGGCGTGCCGCCATGACCGCCCTTCATGTAGCGCACGCCGACGGCGCGCTTGCCCTCGAAGATGATCTCGGTCGCATGCGCGTGGGTGCGGACATGCACGTTCGGCCGCTTCATCGCGGGCTTGAGGAAAGCGGTGGCGCCGGAGACGCGCAAGCCCTTGTCGATGGTGCGCTGGCAATAGGAGACGCCTTCCTGGGTCTTGCCGTTGTAGTCGGGGTTGCGCGGAATGCCGAGGCTCACCGCGCCTTCCATGAAGGCTTCGCAAAGCGGATCGCGCCAGTTCATGGTGGTGACGGTGAGATTGCCTTCGCGGCCGCGATAAATGTCCTCGCCCTCGCCGACCCGCTTCTCCAGCCGCCGGAAGTAGGGCAGCACGTCGGCATAGCCCCAGCCGCGATTGCCCATCTGCGCCCAGGTGTCGAAATCCATGCGCTGGCCGCGGTTGTAGATGTGGCCGTTGATCGAGGACGAACCGCCGAGCGTCTTGCCGCGCGGCGCGTAGATGCTGCGGCCGCCGGTCCAGGGTCCGACCTCCTGCTGGTAGGCCCAGTTGATGCTCTTCATGTGGAAGGTCTTGATGAAGCCGGCCGGCAGATGGATGTAGGGATGCCAGTCGCTCGGGCCGGCCTCGAGCACGCAAACGCTGGTCGCAGGGTTTTCGCTCAGCCGGCTGGTGAGCACGCAACCGGCGGAGCCCGCGCCGACGATCACATAATCAAATCTGTCCATGGTGCCTCGGCCGCCTCTAGCGCGGCTTGTCGTTGAGTTGATAATTCAAATGCGTTCGCACCGTAGGCCATTCGGCCGCGGTGATGCTGTAGACCACGGTGTCGCGTAGCGTGCCGTTCGGCGCGACCTGGTGGCTGCGCAGGATGCCGTCCTGCTTGGCGCCCAGGCGCTCGATGGCGCGGCGGCTCTGGTGATTGAAGAAGTGGGTGCGGAATTCCACCGCGATGCAGTCCAGGGTTTCGAAGGCGTGGGTGAGCAGCAGCAATTTGCACTGCGTGTTGAGCGGGCCGCGTTGCGCGCTCTTACCATACCAGGTCGAGCCGATCTCGACGCGGCGGTTGGCCGCATCGATGTTCATGTAGGTCGTCATGCCCACGATCTTGCCGCTGCCATCGAATACGGTGAAGGGGAGCATCGAGCTGGCGGCCTGAAGACCGAGCCGGCGGTCGATTTCCTTGCCCATGTTGTCCGGCGTCGGGATTGCGGTGTACCAGATGGTGGAGAGCTCACCATCCTTCACGGCCTCGCTCAGCCCCTCGCGGTGCTGATGCGACAGCGGCTCCAGAGCGGCATGCTGTCCGCGCAGGGTGATGGGATCAGGCCAGGGCATTTGAAACTCTCTCCTTTGTCATTGCGAGGAGCGAAGCGACGAAGCAATCCAGACTGTCACCGCGGACGCATTCCTGGATTGCTTCGCTTCGGTTGCAATGATGGTCACTAGCACCGTTTACTTGTTAAGGAAATTCAACGGCAAACCACTGCGCGGCCAGTCCATGGCGATCAGCTCGCCCTTGCCGGAGAGGGTGATGTAGGCGGTCTTCAGCTCGGGGCCGCCGAAGGCGATGTTGGTGGTGACGCGGTCGCCGGTCGGGATCTGCTCGACCAGCGTGCCATCGGGCGCGATCACCGAGATGCAGCCGGAGACGAGGGTGGCGACGCAGACATTGCCGTTGGCTTCGACCGCCAGCGAATCGAACATCTGGTAGCCGCCGAGGCCGCAGATCGGTTTGCCCCGCTCGCCGCGATAGATCGCGTCGCGCGGCTTGAGCGTGCCGGGCGCGGAGAGCTCGTAGGCCCAGAGCCGGCCCGTCGGCGTCTCCGCGATGTAGACGGTGGTCTCGTCCGGCGAGAGGCCGATGCCGTTCGCCGGCAACACGCCGTGGACGACCTCGACGATCTCCTTCATGCCGGGCTTGAGATAGTACATGCCGCCGACGTCCATCTCGCGCGCGCGGCGCTTGCCGAGATCGGAGAACCAGAGGCCGCCCTGCTTGTCGAACACCAGATCGTTCGGCCCGCGCAGATCGTGCTCGCCGCATCTGGTCACGACGGTTTCGATCTGGCCGGATTGCAGATCGACGCGCTGGATCGAGCCGCCGAGATAGCCGTCGGGCTGCGGACCCGGCATGATCATGTTGCGGGTCGGGATCCAGGAGAAGCCGCCATTGTTGCAGATGTAGATCTTGCCGTCGGGGCCGAGGGCTGCGCCGTTCGGGCCGCCCGGGATCTTCGCGACGACCTCCTTGCGCCCGTCGGGATGGATTCGGGTCAGGCGCTGGCCGCGGATTTCCACCAGCACGACCGAGCCGTCCGGCATCACGACCGGCCCTTCGGGAAATTCGAGGTCGGTGGCGAGAACGCGGACGTTGGACATGTGGGGACCCTCCCGGCTGCTTGTTATGACTTGCGCGGGATGTCCGGCACGGGCCCCACACGCAAGATTGCCTGCGGTTATGACAAAGTCACCGGGGCTTGCCAAGCAAGCCGGATGGTATGCCAGCGTTGCGCGCTAATCTCGCACGGGTATCCAAATCTCCAGGCCGCCATTGCCGGTGGCGGGATCGAATTTCTCGTCGTAGCGCTCGAAGTTCGGCGCATCGGCAGCCTTCAGGCCGGAGGCCGGCAGCCACTGATTCCAGATCGCGTTGACGGTGCGCCTGATCGAGGCGACGTGGTCGGTGTGGGTGAACACCGCATAGCGCTGCTCGGGGATGCGGATACGGCCGAAGGGGCGCGGCAGTTCGGAGAAATCGGCGACCTCGACGCCGGCAATGTAGTCGAAATTGCCGGCATCGTCGCCGTTGCAGCAGACGCCATAGGCGACCGGTCCAACGCGCGCGGGAATGTCGGCGACCTCCTGGTGGAAGCGCTGCCACAGTCCAGGAATGGCCGCGCCGTTGTCGCAGGAGATGCGCTCGCTGATGCCTGCGACGAGGAAGGCCTTTGTGGTTTCGAAGCGCGGGTTGGCGAGTTTGTCCGAGATGGTTGAATCCATGAGGATCGGCTCCTGAAGCTTGAGATGGCCGGTGCATTGCGCGGCGCGCACCGCTTCGGGCGTGGTGCCGAACTGGTCGCGGAACGCGCGGGTGAATGCTTCGTGCGAGCCGTAATCGGCCTCCAGCGCCAGCGACAGGATGTCCGGCGCGCCTTTCGCAAGACTGCGCGCCGCTTCGCTCAGCCGCCGCGCGCGCACGTACCGCATCACCGGCAGGCCGGTGGCTACGGCAAACGCGCGCACGATGTGGAACCGCGACACGCCCGATATCGCAGCGATCTCGTCGAGCGTCATCGGCTCGACCAGATGGCTCTCGACATACCAGAGCGCGCGCTGGGCTGGGTTCATGGCGTTTCTCGTTCGAAGCGCGACCATGATGCACGGAAGTCCGCGGGTTTCGCTTGATCGGCGTTGCGGTCCCGCAGGAGGATAACGCCGGAACAGCCACTGGCAACGTCCGGGCATTCATGGCTACACTCGGGACGTCCTTGAAACCGCTCACAAGAAAGCAGGAGGAACCGCGTCATGAAAATCACCGATGTGCGGGCGCACCATATCCGCATCCCCTATGACGCTGGTGTCGCGAACTTCCGTCAGGGCGCCTCCGCCATCACTGCCCTCGACATGGTGATCCTCGAGGTCACCACCGACGCCGGGCTGACCGGCTGGGGCGATGCCTTCGCTTATGTCTGTCCCCGCACCACGCGCAGTGCCGTCGAGGAAATGATCGCACCACAAGCCCGTGGGCTGGAGGTTCCCGATGCCGCCGGCATCCCCGCGGTGATGGAGCAGATCCAGCGCAATCTGCATCTCTTCGGGCGTTACGGCATCACCATGTTCGCGATCTCCGGGCTCGACATCGCGCTGTGGGACCTCGCCGCCAAGATCGAGGGCGTGCCGCTGCACCGCCTGCTCGGCGGCACCAGGCGCCCGGCCATTCCGGCCTATGCGAGCCTGTTGCGGATCGGTTCGCCCGACAACATCGCCGCCGAATGCAAGAAGGCGCTGGCGCTCGGCTATGGCGCCATCAAGCTGCACGAGACCACGGCGCCGGCGGTGTTTGCCGCGCGCGCGGCGATCGGGCCCGGCATTCCGCTGATGGTGGACATGAACTGTCCGCTCTCGGGCGAGCAGGCGATCGCATTCGCCAGGACATGCCATGACGCGCAGCCGATGTTCCTGGAGGAGCCGGTCTGGCCGCCGGAGGATTTTACGGCGCTCGCCGAGGTCCGCAGCAAGGGCGGGCTCGGCGTCGCCGCCGGCGAGAACGCCTGCACGGAATATCAATTCCGCCAGATGATGGAGGCGGGCGCGGTCAGCCACGCCCAGCCGTCGGTGATCAAGGTCGGCGGCATCACGGAATTTCTGAAGGTTGCGGCGCTCGCGGATCGGCAAGGCGTCAAGATCGTTCCGCACTCCCCGTATTTCGGCCCCGGCCTGCTGGCGACCTTGCATCTCCTGGCGGGGCGCGACGACGGGTTGGTCGAGATGTTTTACCTGAAGCGCGAGGCCTGCCTCTGGGGCGGCCGCGCCGATGTCGATGCCACCGGCCATGTCGCGGTGCCGACCGGACCTGGGCTCGGCTATGAGCCCGACCGCAGCGTCATGGAGCGATATCGCGTCGCCTGAGCGCGGCGCCTATTTCGCCGCATCCTTCGGCGGCGGCGCATCCTGTTTCTTCTTCACATCCTCCGCGGTCTTCGCCTGCGTGGCCTGGAGATCGCCGAGCATCTTCTGCAAGCCGGCCACGGTCGTCTTCAACGCATCGATCTGGCGAGCCGCGGCGTCCAGCTTCTGCTGGTGATCGAGGTTGAGCTTGGTGACCGTCTTCTGGAGGAAGTCGACGTTGCTCTGGAGGCAGCTGGTGCGGCGCTCCATGGTCTTCTCGACGGTGCAGATCTCGATACCGGGCACGTCCTGCGCGCGGACCGGCACAATCGCCAGCGTAGCGAGCAGCAACATCGCGAAACAAACGCCGGCGCTTCGAAGCAGCATACAGGTTCCTCGTCAAATCAATCACGGCAATGTGCGCTTTTTGCACGCAGCCTGTCGAGGCTACCACACTCGCACCGCATTCTCGCGTTGAGCTTGCGGCTGTTCCCTCGCACGGGGAGCGATGATCTGCACGCGGAGGAAATGGGCACTCTTTCCGCGGCTTTGTTTAAGGGGAGTTTTTTGATGGCAACGCGCGACAGACGACTGGCGGAATTCGACGGCGCCGGAGAACCGCCGCCCGGCCTTGCAGTCGAAGTGCTGTGCGAGGACCACAGCGGAACGTATCAGCTGCCGTTCGCCTGCCGCTATATCGAGGGACGCTGGCAGAACCACGCGGCCGGCGTCGCAGTTGAAGCAACCGTCATCGGCTGGCGCGTCCCGCGCATGAAGCATTCGGGCGTGGCCTGAGCACTGATTTCTGTCTCAAAATGCAACGGGGCCGCGTCCCGGCTTAACCTTCGGAACGCGGCCCGAACGAATCACGTCCGAATCAGCCGTAGCGCCCCGTACGCGCCTGTTCACGGCTAGATGTCGCAACCGGCCAGCGCGCGCATACAATATCTGCACAGCGCGTGAGCGGCCCGGCCCACCACGGGCGTCAAAAGTTAGCGGCTTTAGTGACATGGCGCGGGGTGCGGCGGTTGGATGCTCGCTCCCAAAACAGGCAGATGGCACCCGGCCTGCCTAATATTCAACCTCGAGCTCCTCGATCTCGGCCGGCTCATCCCGTGCCGCCGCGATCCATTCCTTCATCTCCGGCATGGCCATGATGGTATCGGCATAGGCCTGCAGCTGTGGCTCGAGCTTGACGTTATAGGTCACGAAGCGCGTCACCACCGGGGCGTACATCGCGTCAGCCATGGTGCGGGTCTCGCCGAACAGGAAGGGCCCGCCCGATTTGTCCAGGCAGTCGCGCCAGATCGCCCAGACGCGATCGATGTCGGCCTGCGCGCGCGACCAGATCTTGAAGCCGGGGAAGTGCCCCTTCAGATTGACCGGCAGCGAGGCGCGCAAGGTGGTGAAGCCGGAATGGATTTCGCCGCAGATCGAGCGGCAATGCGCGCGCTGAACGCGATCGGCGGGCAGCAGCCCGGCATCCGGCATCGCCTCGTTGAGATATTCGGCGATCGCCAGCGTATCCCAGACGATCGCGCCGTCGTGCCGCAGGCACGGCACCAGGATCGACGACGACAACAGCAGGATTTCGGCACGCGCCGACGCGTCGTCCGGCGCGGTGACGATCTCCTCGAAATCGAGCCCGGAAAATTTCGTCAGCAGCCAGCCACGCAGCGACCAGGACGAATAGTTCTTGCTGCTGATGGTCAGTGTCGCCTTCGCCATATGGCCTTCCCTCACGCCTAAGACTTGCACCCCGCCTGGACTGCGGGAGTGCGCACCGCCTGTGCTTCCCGCCAAAAGAGCAGCAAGCGACGTGCCAATCTTGAGGACGGCCCATCTCCGGTTTGGCTCCGATATTGCATAGCAGCACGGGGACAGGTGGGCGTTTCAGTATGATGTCGATGTATTATCAGGCCTTTCAGAACCATATGGACCTGACGGCGCCGTGGCGGTCGGGGGCTTCGTCCGCACTCAAATTCCTCAATCTGGTGCCGCAGGGCTTATCGGATCAGGTCGTCGGCCGGCTGTCGGCCGCGCTGGAGTTGATCTCCCGCTCCACCCTCACCTATCACCGCCCCGCCTACGGCATCGACAGCGTCATGGTCGGCAATCGCGAGGTCGCCGTAACCGAGGAGATCGCGTACGCGACCCCGTTCGGCTCGCTGCTGCGTTTCAAGAAGGAAGGCGTGGGCGAGCAGCCGCGCATGCTCCTGGTGGCGCCGATGTCCGGCCATTTTTCGACGCTGCTGCGCGGCACCGTGAAGACGCTGCTGCAGGATCACGACGTCTACATCACCGACTGGCACAATCCACGCGACATTCCCCGCAGCGAGGGCCGTTTCGGGCTCGACGACTACACCGAGCATCTCATCGACTTCCTCGGCCAATTAGGCCCCCGCCCGCATATGGTCGCGATCTGCCAGCCCTCGGTCTCCGCGCTCGCGGCCGCCGCGATCATGTGCGAGGGCAACCATCCTTCGCGGCCGGCGACGCTGACGCTGATGGCCGGCCCGATCGACACGCGCATCCAGCCGACGAGGGTCAACGAATTCGCCAAGAGCAGGCCAATCGACTGGTTCGAGCAGAACCTGATCAACTACGTGCCGATGCAGTGCCGCGGTGCCCTGCGGAAAGTCTATCCCGGCTTCGTGCAGCTCACCGCCTTCGTCTCGATGAATCTCGAGCGCCATATCAAGCAGCACATCGATCTCGCCGATCACATCGCCAAGGGCGAGAAGGAGAAGGCGGCCAGCATCAAGACCTTCTACGACGAATATTTCGCCGTGATGGACCTGCCCGCGGAATTCTACATCGAGACCGTGCGAGACGTGTTCCAGGAGCATCTTCTGCCCCAGGGCAAGCTGATGCATCGGGGACGTCCGGTGAACACCAAGGCCGTCAGCCGCATGGGGCTGATGACGGTCGAGGGCGAGAAGGACGACATCTGCTCGATCGGCCAGACGCTGGCCGCGCAAGACCTCTGCACCGGCGTACGCGCCTACCGCCGCGTCCACCACATGCAGGCCGGCGTCGGCCATTACGGCGTGTTCTCGGGCAAACGCTGGAACAACGAGATCTACCCGCTCTTGCGGGATTTCGTGCACGTGAATTCGTAACCCGTCAGCCCCTGGCCCGTACGTCACGTGCGAACCTCAACGCGCAATTGCAGTGAGGCGACCGGAGATGGGTCAGGATCGAGACGTCTCTCCTGACCAAACGGCTAGCTAAACAAACCGCACGTGCCTAATGCACTTGCTTGAGCAGCTCTCTGGCTTCAACGACTTCGGGAAGATTGCGCTCCGCATCGAATTCAGCGAGCACGGGAGCGAGCACCTCGGATACCGCGCCCGCTCCGCCATTTGTCTTATGCAGGCGTGCAAGTCCAATGGCGCTGCGCAGCTCGAAAGTCTTCACCCGTTGGTGCCGTGCGATTTCAAGCGCTCGGCTTAGCGCAGTTTCGGCCCTGGCTAGGTCCGAAGGATCATGACGCAACAAAAGCTCCCCGTAGACGCGATGCAGCTCGGCATCAAGCCAATGCTGACCGGATTGCCCCGCCCATGCGATCAATCCGCTCAAGATTTCCAGCCCGTTTTCGAGTTGGCCCGACTCTGCATCCGCCATGGCGACATGCATCCCCCAAAACGGCTCACAGAGGTAGCAGTCATTCTCGTGCAGCAAGGTCCAGCCGCGACGCATTTCCGTTAGCCCGGCCATTCCGTCGCCGGCGCGCCACTTGGCCAGGCCATTCAGGTAGGTGCCGGCGGCCACATACAGCGGCATCGTGTGGTCGCGAGCGAGACCAAGCGCCAGGATCGTCTCTGTTTGCTGCAACATGCCCCCGCATAGTCCGTCGAACACAGCTCGATGAACAAGCGCATTGGCCTGAGAAAGCGCCCGTTTTTCTCCGGAAGCACTTATCGCTTCCGCGGCGAGGCGGCGTGCGCGGGCGATCCTGCCAAGCGGCCAAAGCACCAGGGCAAGGAACCTCATGATCACGAATGGGAGATCCAGCGCCGAGCCCCTGAACGTCGCGGGATCCGGCTCGTCACCATAGATCTCTAGTGCCTTCTCAAGATGTACTCTCGCGTTCAAGTAGTCGCCCCCGAACCAGCAGGTAACCCCGCCCGTCCAATGTGCAACGACGGCGGCCACCGGTGAGGCCGGTCGCCGGTCAGCGGCGTTCACGATGGCATCCACCAGCGCCTGCATCGGCGCGAGTTCGCCGTGTGTCAGGCAGGCATTGAAGAGACCCGAATGGACCGGCGCAAGTTCAACCGGATCATTGATGTCGGCTGCGAACTGTCGGGCGCGCGTCCATGCGGCGACCGTTTCGGGAGCGCTGTGCCCGAGGCTGCCCCGTAATGCACGGCCATATGCGATTTGAAGATGTAGCCTACCCATCATCCGGTCGTGCTCATCGGGCAGGTCATCGGCGATGGCAATCGCCTTGCCGAGATGTGCAATCGCCTCGGAATAAGCGGAGCGTTTCAGCGCCTGCAGGCCCGCCTTGCGCCACCATTCGAGGGCGACCTCGCTCAGCCCCGCCTCAGTGAAGTGGTGTGCCAGAACTTCCGGCTCAGTCTCGGCGACGACTGGAAACTTCTCGCGCAGGACATCGCCGATGCGCTTGTGAAGCACCTGCCGTTTGCTCTTGAGCAGGCTCTCGTAGGCCGCTTCCTGAACGAGGGCGTGCTTGAAACTATAGTTTGCTTCGGGCGGAGCCCCGCGACGCACCAGCAGTTCGGCCTCTTCGAGTTGCGCTAGCGCAGCGCTCAGCGTCAGATCATCGCGTCCCGCCACATATCTCAGCAGCGCGTATGAAAAGTCGCGACCGATGGCGGCGCCTATCTGCGCTAACTCCTTGACGGGGGCCAGCCGGTCAAGCCGCGCCATCAGCGAATCCTGCAGCGTCGCGGGAATAGCGAGCGGCGGGAGCGGATTATCGAGACGATAGCGCCCGGCATCTTCGACGAGTAGCCCGGACTCCAGCACCATCTTGGTCAATTCCTCGACGAATAGTGGGATGCCATCCGTCCTATCGATGATCTGCTTCATCATCTCGCGTGGCAGCTGGCGACCAACGGCCACCTGTTCGACCAGCGCGCGCGAGTCCCGCCGATCGAGTCGGTCGAGCCGCAACAGACTGACGTTGGCAAGGCCCGACCAGGAGGGCTCGAACTCTGGCCGGGATGTCATGAGCACGAGTATCGGCAGTCCTCTGATACGATCGACCGCGAGATCGAACAGTTCAAGTGTCGTGGCATCGGCCCAATGCATATCCTCGCAGATAATCAGCAGGGGTTGCTCTCGCGCCAACCCCTCAAGCTGATCCAGAAGGGCGGCAAATGTCTGTCGCCGCTGCTGCGCCGGGCTCAAAGCCAGCGGCGGACAATGGTCGCCGGTGGGAATCGAAAGGAGAGCCGCAATGAGCGGTGTCGCTTGGGCGACCTGCTGTGTTCCAAGCGACAGCATTGCCTCGAGCTTGTCGAGCTTTTGCCCAGGCGTGTCGTGCGACCGGATGCCGGCGGCGCGCTCGAGCTGCGCGACAAAGGGATGGAGCACACTGTTGGTATGGTAGGGCGAACACTGATATCGCACCCGGCGGTGCGCCCCCAACGAGGGGCTTTCGGACAGGGTTGCGACAATGCGCGACTTGCCGATGCCCGCTTCGCCAGAAATCAATACCATCTGGCCCTGCCCCTGCCATGCCAGCCGCTGGCGCGAGAGAGTGAACTCGATCTCGTCCCTGCGGCCGACAAAACCGATCGAGCGTACCGCGCGGACCGCCTCGAAGCGACTCTCGGATGCGATCGCCCCCTCCACCGCCCAGACTGCGATTGGTTCGGCTATCCCCTTGACCTCACGGCGGCCGAGATTGCGAAACGTGAAGAGATCACCAAGCAGCCGGCGCGTCGACGAAGCAACGACGACCGCGCCCGGTTCCGCCAGGCTCTGGAGCCGAGCGGCGAGGTTTAGTGTGTCGCCGACGGTTGCCTGCTCCTCTGATGCATCTCCACTGATGAGGTCACCGACCACCACAAGCCCTGTCGCAATTGCGATGCGCAGTTCAACCCGTTCGTCGGCGCCCGTTTTGAGCTGCCCAATTGCGGAGATAGTGTCGAGGGCAGCTCGTACTGCGCGCTCCGCATCATCCTCATGCGCGCGAGGATAGCCGAAATAGACGAGTATTCCGTCGCCAACGAACCTGGCTATCCTGCCGTCATAAGCGGCAATGACGCTCGCGCAGGCGGCGCGGTAGGCCCGGATCACTTCCCACATATCCTCGGGATCGAGACGCGCCGAGAGCGCGGTCGAGCCGACCAGATCGCAAAACATAACGGTGAGGTGGCGCCGCTCGGCATCCTGAGGAGGGGTCGGCGATGCGATCAACGCGGCTGGATCGAGGTCGGCAATAGCACGCAGCATTTTGCGGCGATGGCCTAGCAGGACTCCGAGCTTTTCAAAGTCCTCGTCCATCAGTTCGGGGAGGACGCCCACGTCGATTCCATTCTGGGCAAAACGCTCTGCGTATTGCCCAAGCCCCAGTTTCTCGAGCCACTCCGCAATCTGCATTGGCTCCACCGATCGTGTGGTTGGCGGTTAGCAGGATTTTGGACCACGGCGCGGCGACGATATCCCAACACCGCCATGATGGCACGTCTGTTTGTTGTGCGATAATTTAGGTTACTCAGTACCGACACGGCTTCCAAGCCGGGTCGCCGCCCGATGCGAACGACTGCGCTACCAAAAATCGTCTTCCCGCAGCGTTGGACGACAGAGGTTGCGATGAGTGGTCACTACTCACTCCGGACCTGAAATCGAATCCAACACTGCGGCTTGTGCACTCGTCATGACGCCAAGCAGACGTTCTTGCGTGAGCACAATTCCTTCATTGCTTGTCCATGCGCGCTTCGTAGTTGCGAGCCATCATGCCCGCCGCAACTTGGAGCGAGGAACCAACCACCCAACAGCCGGCAACAAAGGTTATCAGGCCATTGGCTGGGTTTTGATCAAGGACAAGGATGCTGACGGACAGAGTTGCGGCAATCGCGGCGCCGAACGTTCCAGCCGCACTCATGATCTCAGCCGACTCGGAACCATTCCACTCTTCCGAGTTGCTTGAGATCGACTTCCGCGCGACACTGCGAGACAAATCAATTCCGACATAATAGCTGAGAGCTCCGTAGAGCATCGTTATCAGCACGATCCAGCCGCTTTCAAACAGTCCGCCTTTCTCACGCAACAGGGTCGCACCCACATAGAGGCCACAGGAGGCCCCAACGGCTGCGAGCCCAATTCTTTCAAGAAGATGGGCCGACCTGATCAGACCGGAACGAGCGATCCGAAGATTGCCGGAGCCCCTCGTTAGGGAAAATGCGCTGGAAACTGCATCACTAATTTTCATTGGGGGTCTCCTTCTTAGGTAAGTAGCGGCCTACCGGCCGACCCCGAATAGAGGCAGCCTCGTGGACGCGTTTTGCGATTGCCTTGATTCCAATTTCTGAAAAATCTGTGCTGAGTGATGGGGCTGGCTTGCTCGTGAGCAAGACGAGAGCCAATCCAAAGCTGCGAGCACGCGGCTACGCAGGCATTGCATCTCACCCGTGTCGGTCAGTTAGGTCCGGGTGCGGCAATTTCTTGCGGGAGTGATAGCTCGAAAGAGAGTGATGAAATATGAGACGGTTCACATAACGCGGTTCCCCGTCGCTCTATCCGATCACAATTTCCGGAGGACAAGTCTGCATCGTCGCGAGACCCGGGAGCACGGGAGCTGAATCAGTAAACAAGTTGTCCCGCGTCTCGCCGACATCAGATCTATCCCCTCATACCGTGTTTCGTGCACGTGAATTCCTGAAGCGCGAGCAAGCAATCAGCAGGATCGGACAAGGCAGCGCGGCTTTAGGAAAGACGCCGGCGCTCCGCCAGCCCTAACACACGGACATGCCGCTTTTGCCGGAGGCCAAGCCATGTCCGAACTTCCCACCCCCGCTGCAACACCCGCCGCGGTCGTCGATGCATTGAAGGCGGTCGCAGGCAATCCGCCGAAGGTGCGCTCGAGCTTCGCCAAGGGTCGTTGTGTGCGCGGGACCTATGCCCCGTCCGACCGCGCGGCAGAGATTACGCGATCGCTGAGCTTCACAAAACCGTCGCGCGTGCTGGCGCGCTTCTCCGTCGGCGGCGGCAATCCCGGGGTGACCGACACCAACAACCTCGTGCTGCGCGGCTTCAGCTTCAGGCTGGGCGACGACGCCCATCGCTCGGACATCCTGACGGAAACCGCTCCGGTGCATTTTGCACGGACGCTCGACCAGATGCTCGCCTTCCTCGAGGCGCGCATTCCGGGTGCGGACGGCAAGCCCGACATCGAGAAGGTCCGGGCCTTTTCGGCGGCCAATCCTGAAACACTGAACCAGGCGAATTACGTCGCGGCACGCCGGCTGCCCGGCAGCTTTGCCGGCACGACCTATTGGGGCGTGCACTCCTTTCCCGCGACGAACGCGAAGGATGAGACCCGCTTCATCAAGTTCAAGGTCTCGCCGGTCGGCGGCGACGTCACCTTGAGCGAGGACGAAGCGAGGGCGAAGTCGGCCGATTTCCTGCATGACGATCTCGCGCGGAGGATCGTAGCCGGCGACGTCCGATTCAACGTGATGGCCTTGCTCGACCGTCCCGGCGATCCCACCATGGACGTGACCCTGCGATGGCCGGACGAGGACAACCGTGAGCAGGTGCGGCTGGGGACGATCGTCATCACCAGCCTCGAGGCCAACGAGGCCTGCGACGGCTCCATCTTCAATCCGGTCAATCTTGCCGACGGCATCGGCCATCCGCCGGACGAGATCTTTGCGGCGCGCCGCACGGCCTACACGATCTCGCTGGCAAAGCGCCGGTAAAATTCAAGTCTTGTCCCGTCCGCCATCCGTTTCGCGGCGCCACGCGCCCGGACTGACGCCGACGATGGACGAGAACACCCGCGTGAAATGGCTCTGATTGGCAAATCCGGCCGAGATGGCAATCTCGGACAACGGCAGGTCGCGGACTGCCATCAGTTGCTTGGCCGCCTTGACGCGCTGCTGGAGCAGCCATTGATGCGGCGGCAGGCCGGTGGAGATCCGGAACGCGCGTGAGAAGTGGCTGACTGACAGCCCAAGCTCGGTCGCGATCAGCTGTAGCGCGATCTTGCCCGAGAGATCGGAATCGAGCCGGTCACATGCACGCTTCACCTGCCATGGCGCAAGACCGCCGCGGCTCGGTTCTGCGGCCGGCTTCAGCCCACCATAGGTCTGGGCGACATGGGCGGTGAGCGCGAGCATCATGTGATCGACGAAAAGCTGGTTGGTCTCGTCGGGCCGACACAGTCCTTGCCGCAACGAGGCACCGACATGTCGAACGACCTCGTCGTCATGACCGACACCGGGCTCGTAGCTGAGCTCGCCTACGCGCGGCCCGCCCGGTTGCCTGGCAACGCTGTTGAGCGCAGAGCGCGGCAAATAGAAGAAGAGCGAGTGAAACGGCTTGTCGATCACATAGCGCGGGTCACGCTTGAGGTCGTACAGATAGGTCGCACCTGCGCGAACATCCGCCTTGGTGACACAGCGGCCCTCCTCCCAGCATTCGCAATCCGGATAGTCGCGGAGTTTCAGGCTGAGGAGATAGGCATCTTCCGCAGCCAGCGAGCCGGAAATATCCGGTGTCGGATCGTCGTTGCGGACTTCGGTGACCGCGAGCTCGGCGCTGTGCAGCGAACGCGTGATCAGGACCGGTGCTTGCTTGGAGCGAAGGCCCTGCCCGAGCCTCTGCCCGTAGACGCCTGCGTGTGTCATTCTAGTAAATCCATCCGTAAAGGCACGTCTTCGCCGGCCTTCCCGAGATCCGCACATTATCGGAGATCGCCGGCCGACGGTCCAGCTGCAGCGCATAACACGAAGCTGGCGCGGCCGGCCGTCGCACCGGGCCGTGCCGCGATGATTTCATTGTGATTTCAGCGTGATGTCACCGGCCTGGCGTCGCGAAGGACACCACCGTTGACCTGCCCGGCAGATCGCGGGGCGACTTCATCGTGCATTTTGGAAATGATTTGTGGCCTGCGCACGTCAGTTGGACCATTCCTCGCCCCAGAGCTGGACGACATGGCCCGGCGACACCTCACGATATTGACGCACGGGCGGCTGGTAATCGGGCGCGCGCACCGGGCTTCTGATCTCGTCATTCGTGGCCTCGCGCCTGGTGCCGCGGCGCGCTGGATCGGGCACCGGCACGGCCCCCATCAGCTTCTTCGTATAGGGATGCTGCGGATTTCCGAACAGGGCCGCGCGTGGACCGGTTTCGACGATCTCGCCGAGATACATCACCGCGACGCGATGGCTCATGCGCTCGACCACCGCGATATCGTGGGAAATGAAGAGATAGGCAAGTCCCATGCTGGCCTGAAG
The DNA here is from genome assembly GCF_040939785.1 of Bradyrhizobium lupini. Classification (NCBI taxonomy): domain Bacteria; kingdom Pseudomonadati; phylum Pseudomonadota; class Alphaproteobacteria; order Hyphomicrobiales; family Nitrobacteraceae; genus Bradyrhizobium; species Bradyrhizobium lupini. The sequence goes on along the minus strand of NZ_CP162553.1, from coordinate 5,420,100 downwards.
GTCCAGCATCAGATTGACGACCTGCGCCTTGACCGAAACGTCGAGCGCCGAGACCGCTTCGTCCGCGACGATCAGCTTCGGTCCGAGCGCGAGCGCGCGGGCAATGCAGATGCGCTGGCGCTGGCCACCGGAGAATTCGTGCGGAAAGCGCGCGGCCATGTCGGCGGTGAGACCAACGCGGACAAGCAGGTCGGCGACCTTCTCCCGTGCCTGCGACGCCGTGACGAGCCCGTTGGCGAGCAATGGGGCCGCAATCGCCGTTCCCACCGACATGCGCGGGTTGAGGCTCGCGAACGGATCCTGGAACACGATCTGCATCTGCTTGCGAAAGTCACGCAAGGTGCGGGCATTCATCGCCAGCACATCCTGCCCGTCCACCAGAACGGTGCCGCTGTCCGGCTCCGTCAACTTGAGAATGGAGCGGCCCGTCGTCGACTTGCCGCAGCCGGATTCGCCGACCAGCGCCAGCGTCTCCCCGGCGCGCAAGGTGAAGGAGATGTTCTCGACCGCATGGACGCGGCCCGAGACCTTGCCGAACAGGCCCGAGCGGATTGGAAAGCGCGTCGTGAGGTTGGAGACCTCGAGCAGCGGTCGCTCGGCAATCGAGACCGTATCGGGCGTCTCCGCCGGCTCGTCAGAGGTCCCCGTCACCTTGTCGACGGTCGGAAAACGCATCGGCCGCGTCCGCCCGTCCATCGAGCCGAGGCGTGGCACGGCCGCGAGCAGCGAGCGGGTATAAGGATGCGAGGGTGAAGCAAAGATGCGCGCGGTCGCATCGGTTTCCACTGCCTGGCCGCCATACATCACCACGGTGCGGTCCGCGATCTCGGCCACCACCCCCATGTCGTGGGTGATGAAGAGGATCGACATCTCCTCTTCCTGCTGAAGCTCCTTCAGAAGCTCTAGGATCTGGGCCTGGATCGTGACGTCGAGCGCGGTGGTCGGCTCGTCTGCGATCAGCAGCCTCGGCTTGCAGGCCAGCGCCATCGCGATCATTACGCGCTGGCGCATGCCGCCGGAGAAGCGATGCGGATGCTCGTGGAAGCGCGATTTCGCCGCAGGTATCCGCACGCGGTCGAGCAGGCATATGGTCTCGACCTCCGCCGCCGCGCGCGACAGGCCGCGGTGCTGGATCAGTGCTTCCGCAATCTGGAAGCCGATGGTCAGCACCGGATTGAGGCTCGTCATCGGCTCCTGGAAGATCATGGCGATTTCGTTGCCACGAACATCCTTCATGCTCGCTTCGGGCAGCGTCAGCAGGTCGCGACCGGCAAGCCGGACGCTGCCTTCGACCCGGCCGTTCTCCTTCGGAATGAGCCGCATGATCGAGAGCGCAGTGACGCTCTTGCCCGAACCGGACTCGCCGACGATCGCCACGGTTTCCCGCGAGGCAATATCGAACGACACGTCGCAGACGACGGGAATCCATTGCCGCTCACGCAGGAAGGACGTCGTCAGGCCGGAAACCGACAGCACCGGCGACTGCGCGTTGGCAGCGATTTGATCAGCTCCGCTTGCGCCCATGCTCATGCCAGTGTCCTAATAGCCACGACTACGATCGACACGCCCCGGCAATTCTTCACCGCGGCGGTGGCGCGCAATCACATCCAGCACGAAATCGACCGCCGTATCCGGCGTCGTCATGCTGGCATTGTGCGGCGTGACCAGGATGCGCGGGTGGCTCCAGAAAGGGTGACCCGCAGGCAGCGGCTCCGGCTCGGCGACATCGAGGACAGCACCCGACAACGCGCCGCTGTCGAGCGCCGCGAGAAGGTCGGCTTCGACCAGATGCGGGCCACGCCCGACATTGACGAGCGACGCGCCGCGCGGCAGGCGCGCGAACAAGTCCGCATTCAGGATGCCGCGGGTCTCGTCGGTCAAAGGCAGCAGGCAGACGAGAATGTCGGTCTGAGCAAGGAAATCCGGCAACGTCTCCATGCCCGCGTAACTCGTGACGCCCTCGATCTCGCGCGGCGAGCGATTCCAGCCGAGAAGCGGAAAGCCGAACGCCGTGAGGCGTTCGAGCACGGCCTGGCCGAGTTGGCCGAGACCGATCACGCCGACGCGACGACGTTTGGCCGGCGTGATCCGGATCTCGCGCCAGACCTGCGCCTTCTGCTGAGCAATGAAGTGCAGGAGATCGCGATGCAGCGCGAGCACAGCCATGGTGACGTATTCGACCATCGTCTCGGCGATACCGGGCTCAAGCATGCGCACCAGCGGAATGTGCGGCGGAACTATTGACGGGTCGAACTGGTCCACACCCGCACCGACCGAGAAAACGAGTTCGAGATTAGGGAAAGTCGTCGCGATGTCGTCCGGCGGCACCCACGCCACGAGATAGCGGATGTCGGCGGGATCGCCGATGTCGGGCCAGAGCCGGAATGGCACATCGGGCGCGCGCTCGGCGAAGAAGCCCGCCCATTCAGCGCCCCGAACCATGTTGGCCTTGTAGAGAACCGTCATGCCGCCAAAACTCTCAGAACGGGCTGACCGGCGCGAGCCGGCGGCCGTCGATCAGGCGCTTGTGGCTGTAGGCCGCGGGATCGACCAGCGGCGTCGCGCCCGTCACGATGTCCGCCGCGAGCTTGCCGGCCGCAGGACCGATGCCAAAGCCGTGGCCGGAGAAGCCGGTGGCAAGGAAGAAGCCGGGCATGGCATCGACCGGCGAGATGACCGGAATGGTATCCGGCGTGCAGTCGATCGTGCCGCCCCAGGCTTCCGCGATCTCGATCTTTTTCAGCTCCGGGTTCGACTTGATCAGCGAAGCCAGCGCGGCATTGACCAGCGACATGTCAGGCGCGGGATCGCGCACGCGCTCGGTCTCGAATGGCGACGGCTTGTCCAAGCTCCAGCTCGTGCCGCGCATGAGCTGGTCGAAGAAGGACTTGCCGAACGACAGTTTCAACCCGTTCTTGCGATGCAGATAGGTCGGCCAGAAGGTCCGCGCGTAGCGGAACAGATCGGGCGACAGTTCGACCGTGCCGCGATTGCGCAGCGCCAGGGTAAAGCCGCCGTCGAGCCGGCGGCGGATGCAATAGAAATCGGTGCCGAGCGCGCCGGAGGTGATCTCCGGCCCCGGCGTGGTCCGGCACGCGGTGGCGTTGACAAGGCCGATCGGCAGCTCGATGCCGTGGCGGCGGCAGAACAGCGACGACCAGGCGCCGCCGGACAGCAGCACCGATTGCGTGCGAATGGTGCCCTTCTCGGTGACGACGGCGCTCACCCGTCCGCCCTGCGTCTCCAACCCACGCGCGGCGCAGCCCTGATGAATGGTGACGCCGTGTTTTCGCGCGGCGGTCGCAAGGGCCGGCACGGCCATCGAGGGCTCGGCGCGCCCGTCGCTCGGCGTGTGCAATCCGCCGACCCATGTCTCGGAATTGCCGGGCAGGCGCTCGGCGACCTCCGCCGGCGTCAGGACCGTGGAGTGGACCTGCATCTCGCGCGCCGTTGCGGCCCATCGCTCCCAGCTGGCGAGTTCGTCCTTGCTCTTGGTCAGGAACAGCACACCGGTACGGCGGAAGCCGGCATCGACGCCGGCGTCGTTCTGCATGTCTTCCCACAGGCGCAGCGCCTCGCGAGCCAGCGGGATCTCCTCGCGCGCGCGGCCCTGCTGGCGGCACCAGCCCCAATTGCGGCTCGACTGCTCGCCGCCGACATGGCCCTTCTCGACCAGGGCAACGGAGAGGCCCTTCTTCGCGAGGTGATAGGCCGCGGAGACGCCGATGACGCCGCCTCCGATGACGACGACATCCACCTGCGCCGGCAGGTGCTCGTCGCTGTTTATACGGGTGAGCGGCGGGGACATGGGACACTCCAGATATTCAGTTCGATCGGAGCAAGCTTGCTCATCGCTAGTTTGCAGATCATGGGATGTTCATTCGCGGATCGAGCGCATCGCGCAGGCCGTCGCCGAGAAAGTTGAAGCTCGTCACCGCCAGCGTGATGGCGAGGCCGGGCGCAATCGCGAGCCAGGGCGCGCTGGTGAGATAGATCTGCGCATTGTTGAGCATGTTGCCGAGGCTCGCGGCCGGCGGCTGGATGCCGTAACCGAGATAGCTGAGATAGGATTCCAACAGGATCGCCTTGGCGACGTTCAACGTCGCCGCCACCACGATGGGCGCGATCGCATTGGGCACCAGTTCGCGGAACATGATCCGCAGGTTCGACGAGCCGAACGCGAGTGCAGCTACCGCAAACTCGCGTTCCCGCAGCGAGCGCACCTGGGCCTCGACGACGCGGGCCACCCACATCCAGGCAGTTGCCGCGATCAGCACGGTGGTGGTGACGAAGCCGGGCTCGATGAGCGCCGCGAGCGCAAGCAGCAGGAAGATGGTCGGAAAGCAGAGCATGGCATCGACGAGCCGCATCAGCACCGCGCCGACCACGCCGCCATAGAAGCCGGCGAAGGCCCCGACGACGATGCCCACCGCCATCGCCATCACCATCGCGACGAAGCCGATCGACAGCGAGACGCGCGCGCCCATCATCAGCCGCGCCAGCACGTCGCGGCCGAGTTCGTCGGTGCCGAGGATGTGCGCGCCCGACAGCGGCGGTGCGAACCGCTTCATGATATCGATGTAGGTGTCGTCGAACGGCAGGAGGTACGGGCCGAATGCCGAACCGAGAACAAGGGCGAGAATGATCACCGCGCCTGCAAGCGCAAGCCGGTGCCGACGAAATCGCCGCCACGCGGCCTGGCCGGGTGCGGGTTGAGCGCTGGACAAGTCTACGGTCGTCATCCCTAGCCCACCCGGATGCGCGGATCGACGACGGCATAGAGGATGTCGGCCAGCAGCGACCCAATCAGCACCATGATCGCCGAGAACATCAGAATGCCCATAACCACGGGATAGTCGCGATATCCGATGGAATCGAGGAACAGCCGGCCCATGCCGGGCCAGGTGAACACGGTCTCGGCGACCAGCGCACCACCGAGCAGCGTCGGAAACTGAAGGCCGCCCACCGTGATCATCGGCAGCAACGCGTTCCGCAAGGCGTGAACCGTAAGGATTCTGCCATTCCGGCATGCCCTTGGCGCGCGCGGTGCGAATGTAGTCCTGATTGATGACTTCGAGCATCGCGGAGCGCATGAAGCGGCCCCACATCGCGGTCTCCACCAGCGCCAGCACCAGCGCCGGCGCAATGAGATGATGGAGCAGATCGAGCAGGGAGCCGTCGCCGACGGTCTGCCGGTTCCCGGCCGGCAGCCAGCCGAGCTTCACCGAGAACACATAGATGGTGACGAGGCCGAACCAGAAGGTCGGGATCGACAATGCGATCATGGCGCCGACGGTTGCGAGCGAATCGAACAGCGAATAGCGGCGCAGCGCACCGAGCACGCCAATCCAGCAGCCGAGCAGCACCGCGATGATGGTCGCAGTCGCCATCAGTTCCAGCGTGGCGCCGAGATGCGACGAGATCACCGCCAGCACCGCCTCGCCGTCACGATACGAGCGGCCCCAATCGCCCCTCAGCATCCGGCCGAACCAATCGAGATACTGGATCGGCAGCGAACGATCGAGGCCGAGCTGCCGCGTGACGCGGTCGAGATCCTCCTGCGTCATCTGCGCGGACGCCGCGAATTGCGAGAGCGGACCGCCGGGCGCCAGATGCAGGATGGCGAAGCCGATCGCGGACACGATCACCAGCAGCATGATCGCCTGCGCCAGGCGATTGGCGACGTAACGGGCCATCTCAGGCGATCTCGCGCGCCTGAACCATCAGGCCCAATACCATTCGCGAATGTTCCAGCAGTTGATCGACATGTTGATGTTGGGACGGAAGCCTTGCAGCCCTTCCTTCACACCTTCGGCGATGAAGCCCTGGAACAGGGGCAGGATCGCGAGGTCGTCGCGGATGAGCTTTTGCAGAGCGCCATAGGTCGTCTTGCGCTGCGCCAGATCGAACTGCTTGGCACCTTCGGCGAGAAGCCGATCCGCCTCCGGGTTGCGATACTGATAGGTGTTGTAGCCGCGGCCACCTTTGGCAGGAATGGCGCCGGAGCCGAAGCGGGGCGTCACGTCGGGGTCGCTGCCGAGCATGAAATTCACTCCCACGATCACCGAATTGAATTTCGATTGCTGCCAGAAGTCGCCCCAGATCACGGCGGCCGGCATGTTGTTGACGCGCATCGCGGCACCGATCGCGCGCCAGTCCTGGATCAGCAGCTGCTGGGTCTGCTCACGCACCGCATTGCCCGACGTCGTTGAATTGGTGAATTCGAGCTTGACGCCGCCTTTCTCGCGCACGCCGCCGGCGCCGCGGACCCAACCGGCCGCATCGAGCAGCGTGTTGGCCTTGGCCGGATCGTATTTGTGCTGCGGCAGTCCCTGCTGGAACGACCAGGCCTGTTGCGGCACGAAACTTTCGGTCTGCGTCGGCAAGCCGTAGTTCAGCGCGTCGATGATCGCCTGCTTGTTGATCGCGAGATACAGCGCCTCGCGCACCGTGCGGTCCGCCAACGCGCCGAACTCCAGATTGGGCGCGATGTGCTCCACCGACGACGTGGATGAGACGAAGATCTTGCAGCCCTTCAGCGTCTTCGCTTCCTGCACGAAGTTCGGCAGAATGCCTTGCAGGCCGGTGTAATCGACCTGGCCGGTGCGGAACTGGGTGTAGAGCACGGTCAGGTCTGGAATGTATTTGAACACCACGCGCTCAACGTAGGGTCCCTTGGCGTGATAGCCGGTATGGGCATTCAACTGAATGTGGTCGCCCGGCACGCGCTCGCCCCAGCGGAACGGTCCGGTGCCGACAGGCGCATTGTGGAACGGCGAGGCGTTCGGATCGGTCACCTTCTCCAGGATGTGCTTGGGCACGATGAAGGTCAGCGATCCCAGGATCGACATATAGGGCGAATAGGGAGCTTCCATGCGCCAGTGAATCTCGTCGGGCGCGACGATCTTGATGTCCTTGACGAGACTATGGCCGACGCGGCTGCGCGCGCGAAAATCGGGGTTGTTGATCAGCTCAAGCGAGAACTTCACGTCCTCGGCCGTGAACGGCGTGCCGTCGTGCCATTTCACGTCGCTGCGGAGCTTGATCTTCCAGGTCAGGCCGTCGGCCGAGAGGCCGCCATTCTCGACCGTCGGGACTTCGCGGGCGAGGTCGGGAACGAACTTGCCGTCGGGATCGATGAACCAGAGCGGCGAGAACACCTGCCACCAGATGCCCTGATCGACTTCGATGCCCGGCATCAGGGGATGAAAGACCGTCGGCTCCTGCGACAGCGCCGCGATCACCTGTCCGCGCGGCTTGTCCGGCGGATTGGTCGGGCGTTCTGTCTGCGCAAATGCGTTGCCCGATAGCGTCCATCCCGCCGCGGCGCCGGCCCCGAGCTGAAAGATCTGACGGCGATTCGGATTGCCGAGATGCAGTGCCCCAACGCCGAACTTCCCGGTGTCGTCCGCCATGACCACTCTCCGTTGTCGCACGCGGCACCGTCTCCCGCGCGCCGAGACCCCGGCAAAAGGACAGGAGTGGGCTTTAGTGCTTCTAAATTTTTCCATCAAAAGTTCATCACGACTAAATACAGCTGTCAATCATATTGCTAGGATGCGCGACCTTTTCACTCCGACTGAAGCTCCGGACCGTCATTGTCCGGGCTGAGATGATGCATGGGAGAGCGACATGGATGGTCGCGGCGAGATCAACGATCCGAAGGATGCCCCGCCGACCGAAGCCGATGATGCCGTCGACCAGCGCCTCGGCGAGACCGTGCGGCTGCTGCGGCAGCGCGCGGGCCTGTCGATCCAGGACGTCGCCAACAAGACCGGCCTCTCCAACGGCATGATCAGCCAGCTCGAACGCGCGCGCGCCATGCCGTCGATACGCACGCTGCGCCTGCTCAGCATCGCGCTCGACGTTCCCATCTCCTATTTCTTCGAGACCACCGATCCCGCCGACGTGCAGCGCTATATCGTGCGCAAGAACGGCCGGCGCCTGCTGCGGCTCACCGCCAGCGGCGTCGTCAAGGAAGCGCTGACGCCGGCAGACAAAGGCCAGCTCGAATTCTACGAGCTCACGCTCAATCCCGGCGCCTCGTCCGGCACCGACTTCCTGCAGCACACCGGCGAGAAGGCGGGCTACATCCTCTCAGGCAGCCTGCGGCTGTGGCTCGACAACCAGGCCCATCTGCTCGACGCCGGCGACAGCTTTCGCTTTCCGAGCATCGTGCCGCACATGTTCGACAACCCGACCCAGCAGACGGCCCGCGTGATCTGGGTGACGACGCTGCGCCAGACCGATTCGCCGGCAGGTTGAAAGCGCCGCCAGCCCGGCACCACCGCAAATTGCCCCTCGACGCTGCCGCGCGGAATCTGTAGCTCACATCTGTAGCTCACGTGGAGCCGGTCATTGACAGGGCGGACACGAGGGTCTGCCACTGACGCGTTGGTGTGAGACCATGAAACTCAGGCGGCTTCTGACACTCGCGATGGCCGCGCAGGTCATCGTGACCGCGGCGGCTCTCCTCGTCTCCTATGCCGCGACCGGAACCGGGTTCGGCATTGCCCAGATCGTCGCCATGCTCGCAAGCGGCGCCATTGCGGTCCTGCTCGCTCGTCTGTGCACGCGCGCGATCGAAACGGCGCAGGAAAAACGGGCCGCCGCGCTACTGACCGAGCAGGCGCGGGCCAGCGCACAGATGACGCAAGCGGTCATCAAGACCGCGCTCGATGCCTTCGTTCAGACCGACCAGAACGGCATCGTGCTGGAATGGAGCCTTCAGGCCGAGGCCCTGACGGGATGGACGCGCAAGGAGGCGCTCGGCACGGACGTCGTCAACCTCCTCATCGCCGAGCCGCTGCGCGACGGCTTCAGGCAACGCATGATGCGGCTGCTGCCGGAATTGTCGGATACGCCGATCGGCATCCGGTTCGAAGCGACCCTGCTGCACCGGGACGGCGACGAGATCCTGATCGAGGCCTCCAGCACGGCGCTCCACATCGGGGGGCGCACCCTCATCAACAATTTCGTCAAGGATGTCACCCAGAAGCGCGCCGCCGAGGAGCAGCTGATCCAGGCCCAGAAGATGGAGGCGATCGGTCAGCTCACCGGCGGCATTGCTCACGAATTCAACAACATGCTCACCGTGATCACGGGCACGATCGAGATCCTCGCCGACGCCGTGAAGGATAATCCGCCGCTCGCGACCATCACCAAGCTGATCAGCGACGCCGCCGATCGCGGCGCCGCGCTGACGTCGAGCCTGTTGTCCTTTGCCCGCAAGCAGGCGCTCAAGCCGGCCGAGAGCGACATCAACGAGCTGCTCGAAGAGCTCGCAAAGCTGCTGCTGGCAACCTTCGACAAGAAGATCGAGATCGTGACCCGGCTCGACGGCAACATTTGGCTCGCCCTCGTCGATCGCGGCCAATTGAGCTCGGCGCTTCTCAACCTCGCGATCAACGCCCGCGACGCGATGCTGGACGGCGGCAGACTGACGTTGACGACGCGCAACGTCGTGTTCGGCGTCCGCGAGGCCGTGGCGGTCGGGGCCGGCTATGCCGGCGACTATGTCGAGATCGAGATAGGCGATACCGGAACTGGCATTCCGCCGGCCATTCTGGAGCGGATCTTCGATCCCTTCTTCTCGACCAAGGACGTCGGGAAGGGCACCGGGCTCGGGCTCAGCATGGTGTTCGGATTCATCAAGCAGTCCGGTGGCGGAATCAAGGTCGCTTCCGAAGAAGGACGCGGCACGACTTTCACGATCTATCTGCCGAAGGCGGAGGCGAGCACGCTTCGCCCCACCGGCTATGACGAGCGCAAGGTCGTGGGCGGGACGGAAACCATTCTTTGTGTCGAGGACGACCGCGACGTCCGCCAGTACGTCACGGTTCAGCTCGAAAGCCTCGGCTACAAGGTCATCCCGGCCGCGAATGCAGCCGAGGCACTGGCCATCGCGGCCGAAGGCACGCCCTTCGACCTGCTTTTCACCGACATCGTGATGGCCGGCAGCTTGAACGGACGAGAGCTCGCCGACGAGATGGTGGCGTCGCGCCCCTCGCTGCGGGTGCTATTCACGTCGGGCTATGCCTACGACGCCCCGCATGCGCAGGGACGCGCCACCAAGGGCGCACCGCTTCTGACAAAGCCCTACCGCAAGGCCGAGCTCGCGCGCATGCTGCGCCGCTCTCTCGACACCGCTGTCGACGACGCGGGCGATCCGATCCCGACGCCCTATTCCGTGCAGGCCGATCTCGAAGGCTTTCTGCGCAGGCAGGCGGCTGAACGCGATGGCGCGACAAGGTCGCGGAAGACCTAGGCCATCCGCTGCGAATTCCAACGCGGGTGGCATGGTTGAATGGTCAATCAACGACAAGCTAAAAGACTGCGACGATCAGTATTGCTGGGGCGATGTTACTCAGGCGACGACGTTCAAATGATGCCGCGTCTTCGCGCCGCGCGCTCCCCAACCGACATCGGGAAGCCGCCGGCGCATCAGCTCATCTTCCGCCGCAGCGTCGCTGACGGCGTCTCGCCGAATTTTTCGCGATAGGCGCCGGCCATGCGGCCGAGATGGGTGAAGCCGAGATCGAAGGCGATCTCGGTGATCGAAGTGTCCAGCTCGGCTTGCGTGAGCCGGGTGTGGAGATTGGCGAGGCGCATGTCGAGCAGCATCTGCGAGATCGACACGCCGAAATGACGGCGGAAACCGAGCTGTAGCGCGCGGATGCCGATCCCGGACTCACAGGCGAGGTGCGCAAGGTCGAGCGGCTCGCAGGCATTCGCCGCGAGGCAGTCCCGCGCAGTGTGCAGCGCGCGCGGCAGACGCTCGCCCTGGCCCGAGAACGTTCTGATCGCGTCGGACAGGCCGTGCCGCTGGCCGTCGAGGAGGTAATGAAGCAGCGCCTCGCGCCAGCCCGCGGTCGCGACCGGTGAAAGCCTGCCGGACGGTCCGAGACCTTCGGCGAGCATCATCAGCTCGACGAGCTTCGCCGCGAGGCCGCGCGCGGCCGGCACGTTCAGGTCGAGCGTAGGGTCGAACTCGACCGCGCCGGTCGCCCTGCCCGACAATGCCGCTGCGCGCTGCTCAACCATGCGGCGGTCGAGCAGCAGGATCGCTTGCGCCGACTCGGTCCAGATCATCCGGGTCGGGATGGTCGGCGACAACAGCGACGCCGTCCGTTCCGGCGCTGTGTCGAGTTCGCGGGTACCTGCGCGGATACGGGCCGTGCCAGCGAGCGGGATCTGCACCAGGAAGAAGCGGTCGAGGCAGCCGGGATCGATGGTGACGGATCCGCCATAGGCGACATAGTTGATGGAAAAGCCGTCGAAGGCGGCACAATTGTGCCTGGCCGAGAAGCCCGACCTCCGCATCGGCGTCAGAGCATGCGGGCAGAAGATGCGCCCGACCTGCTCGGCCGCCTCGTCGGCGTCGTCGGTGGTGACGCGGGCGAAAGCCGCGAGCCTTTCGGCCGCGGATCGAGGCGTGCTCATTTCCAGCTCGGCTGCGGACATCGCCGACCACGCTTGGCATCACGGAATATTTTAAACCTATAATAGTTCACCGTCCCCGGAAAGAGCCCTGTCGCAAAAACGTCGTGCCGCACGGCACAGGACGTGTCCGGATCTGTTTAGCGGATAGACAGCAGCCCGCGCCTGGCCGAAGCTCCACCCTCGTCGGGATCCACGATGGAGGCGAGCCATGACTGCACTCGAGAAGGGCATTACCGCGAACGGCACGGGCTATGGCGGCAAGACCTGGAATATTCTGGGCCAGGTCTATTTTCCCAAGGCCGTCACCGATTCCACCTTTGCCTTCGAGACCAACAGCGAGCCGGGCCAGTTCGTGCCAGTGCACATCCATCCGACCCAGGACGAATTCATCCTGGTGCAGGAGGGCACGCTCGACCTCAAGCTCGACGGCAAATGGGTCAAGGCCAACGCCGGCGATCTCGTGCGCCTGCCGCGCGGCATCCCGCACGGCTATTTCAACAAGTCCGACAAGCCGGCCCGCGCGCTGTTCTGGGTCTCGCCGATGCAGAAGCTGGAGGCGCTGTTCAACCAGCTCCACAATCTGGCCGACCCCGCCGAGGTCGTGCGCATCTCGGCCCTGCACGAGGTCGACTTCCTGCCGCCTGAAGCCAACGACTAGGCGGCCGCCCCACTCCCATTTCTGTTTCGTCGCAGGTCCAGCGGCCGCGCAGCGCGGCCGAACGCGGCCTGCTGTGCCCAGAACATTCGAGCTCGCGAGCAATCCCATGGTCAACCCAAAGCATGTCTGCGTGATCGGCGCCGGCGTCTCCGGCCTTGCCGCCGCAAAGGCGTTCTCGACCCGCGGTCACCGGGTCACCATCATTGAACGCAGCGCCGATCTCGGCGGCGTCTGGGAGCCGGCGCGCTCCTATCCGGAGGTGCAGACCCAGAGCCCGAAGGAGCTCTACCGCTACACCGACCGCGCCATGCCCGAAGCCTATCCGGAATGGCCGACCGGATCGCAAGTCCACGCCTACCTCGCCGACTACGCACGAATTTTTGGCCTCGACCGTATGCTGCGTTTCAACACCAGCGTGTCGGGCATGGCGCGACGCGCCGACGGCAGACCAGGCTGGACGCTCGCGCTCTCGGACAAGAGCGGCGCCAGCACAGCTGAGGATTTCGACTTCGTCGCGGTCTGCACCGGACAGTTCAACGAGCCGCGGGAGCTGCACTGCCCCGGCGAAGACGGCTTTCTAGCACAGGGCGGGCAGATCCTGCATTCATCGAAATACAACGATCCTCAAGTGGTGAAAGGACGGCGCGTCGTCGTGCTCGGCGGATCGAAATCGGCAACCGACATCGCGGTGAACGCCGTGAAAGCGGGCGCGCGTGAGGTGACGATCGTGATGCGCGAGCCGGTCTGGCGCATTCCTTATTTCATCGGCGGTCTCGTGAACTTCAAGCGCATCCTCTACGTCCGTGCGCAGGAGGAGATGTTTCCGGGCTGGGGCATCGGCGCGATGTCGCGCCTTGCGCATCGCATCGCAGCACCGTTCGTCTGGGCAAACTGGCGCGGGCTGGAAAGCCTGTTGAAGGCGCAGCTCAAGCTGAAGCAATGCAACATGGTGCCGAAGGAGCGGATCGAGGACGGAGTCAACTGCTCGGTGCCGATCGCAACACCCGGCTTCCATCCGATGGTGGCCGACGGCCGCATCAAGGCCGTGTTCGGCAGCTTCGATCATTACGACGGTGACACCATCGTGATGAGCGGCGGCGAGCGCGTGGCGGCCGATGTCGCGGTGCTCGCGATCGGCTACAAGCTCGGCGTGCCATTCCTGCCCGCCGCGTACCAGGCAAAGCTGGTCGATGCGGATGGGCAGTACCGGCTCTATCGCCTGATCGCCAATTCCGACCTGCCGGAGCTCGGTTTCGTCGGTTTCAACTCCTCGTTCTGCACCGTGCTCTGCGCCGACCTCGCCGCCAACTGGCTGGTCCGTTACGCCGACGGACAGCTCGCACGCCAGCCGACCGCGCAACAGATGCGCGACAACATCGAGATGATGCTGCACTTCAAGCGGGTCGAACGGCCGGCTGCGGGCGTCTATGGCGGCCTCTGCGTCGCGCCCTATCACTACCGTCACTTCGACGAGCTGATGGCCGACATCGGCGCCAAGGAGCAGAAGCGCGGCGGGCTCGCGGGCCACTTCCGGCCGCCGGACGCGGACGCCTATGCGCGATTTCTCGCCTCCGCGCCGGATTACCAAGCGGCGTGAGGCCGCGAATTCGGGCCGAGTGGAATTTGCCGCTCGCCAGCCCTCGCCTCCGATGCTTACGATCCCCTTGGCCATCGAATCGACAGGCCCAGGGAACCGGCCATGAGAGCACGACATCGCGCCGCCGCAGTCATAACGGCGCTTGGGCTGATCCTTGCGACCTTCGTCCCGAGCCTGGCGCAAACGCTCACGGCCAGGCAATCGGAGGCGGTTGCGACCTACGAGCGTGCGCTCGGCGATTTCAAAGCGATTCTCTCCGAGCGGCGCCGCCAGATCGACGCCAAACAGCCGCTGCCGAACCTGCCGGGCCAGGCGCTCTATCTGGCACGCGTCGCCGTGATCAGTGCTTACAAGGATCTCACCGACGTCATGCCGTCGCGGACCGGCAGGCCCAACAAGTTCGAGATCCCGCCGGCCTATTTCGATGCCGACATCGAACCGCTGGTGGACGAATACTCAAAGCTGTTCGAGATCATGGAAGCGCCGCCGGCCGGCGCGCAGAACTCGGCGACACCGTTCAAGGACGTGGTGGATCTCGCGGTCGCGATCGCACGCGCCAAGGGGTTGGCGCCTGACCACGCCGAAGCCGCGGGCCGGATCAGTCTGGGGCTGTTCTTCGCCGAGACCAACGGCAAGCAGAACGTCCGCAACGGGCGCTCGAACACCTATATGGGCAGCTTCCAGACCGGCCCGTCCGAGGACCGCAACGGCCATAGGAAATGGGACGCCATCAAGGCCGAGATCGCGGCCGCCGATCCCGGGTTGAGCGCGCGCGACGACAAGGAGGAGGCGCGAGCCCGGGGCACCGATCTCGCTTCAATCACTGGACCAACGTGCGCGACGGCCTGATGAACGCGCATGCGGATATTTTCCGGGAGATCCCAGGAATCGTGAAGACGCTGCCCGACCCGATCGACCAAATGAAGCTGTTCGAGCTGATCCAGATCGTTCCCACGCCGACGCGGGCGGCGCTCAAGTCCGGCGATCTCCTGAACTACAGGGTGTCCAGTCCGACGATCATGAAGCACCTGCGCAACAACAGCATCTTCGCATTCGGACAGGCCGACCGGGCGCGCACCTCGGCAAGCTTCCGGGAAATCCTTGGCGCGATGTGGCTGTTCAAGCGGAAGTTCGAGAAGGCGATGGCGAAATACGCGGAGATCAAGCCACGCTGAGGGGCCTCGCCGCGTGGCACGCGACTGAGAGGCGAGCTCCCGCCTTGTAGCCGTCCGTCGGCGTCTTCAAAGGCAAACGCTCGCCACCTGGTCATTGCGTCCTGCTACCGGTGCATTTAGCTTCTCCGGACAAGAACAAATCTCGGGGGGACACATGACAGCCGCTCTTCGCAAGCGCACGCGCCGTGCCGCATGTGCTTTGATCTCAACATCCCTGGCGGGCCTCGCCAATTTCGCCGCGCACGCCGAGATCGTCGTCACGGCCAATGACGGCAAGATGGTGCTCGAGAACGGCAGCGCCGTGGTGCGCAAGCAACCACTGCCGGACACGGTGAGCGTCATCGACTTCACCGACGGTGCCTTGAAACTTCTAGGCGAGGTGCCCGCCCCGGCCAGCGTCGTCGGACCGCCGCCGAGCGTGGCAATTGCGCCGGATGGCGCGTTCGCCCTCGTCACCGGCGCGATGAAGCTCGATCCCGCGGATCCGACCAAGACGGTGCCCGACGACAAGCTTTCGGTCATCGACCTGAAATCCACGCCGCCCAAAGTACTGGCGACCTTGCAAGCCGGCGCGGGCGCTGCCGGCGTTTCGATCAACCGCGCGGGCACGCTGGCGCTGGTTGCGAACCGCAGCGAAGGAACGGTCTCGGTCTTCACCATCAGCGGGGGCACGCTTGCGCCCGTCGGCAAGATCCAGCTCGGCGACGCCAAATCAGGCCCCAGCCACGCGGTCTTTTCCCATGACGGCGCGACCGCGCTGGTCACGCGCGACGGAGACAGCAAGATCTCGCTTCTGACTGTGGACGGGAGCAAGGTCGAGTACGCCAAGCGCGATCTCTCCGCGGGCATCCGCCCCTACGACATCGATCTCACCGGCAGCGCCGCCGCCATCGTCGGCAATGTCGGCGCCAGCAGCGGCGACAACGACTCGATCAGCCTGATCGACATGACGGCGAAACCGATCCGCGTCGTCACGACAGTCACCGTCGGGCAGACGCCGGAAGCCGTGAAGATGTCCCCGGACGGCAACTACGTGGCCGTGACCGTCATGAACGGTTCGAACAAGCCGTCGGCGTCGCCGTTCTTCAACGATTTCGGCCTGCTCAAGGTCTACAAGATTTCGGGCACTGACCTTACGCCGGTGACGGAAGCGAAGATCGGCCATTGGTGCCAGGGCATGGTGTGGTCCAAGGACTCCAAATATGTCGTGGCCCAGTGCATGGTCGAAAACGAGCTGATCGCCTTCTCGTTCGATGGCAACGCGCTGAACAAGACATCCACGCTCAAGATGCAAGTGAGCCCCGCGGGCATCCGCACCGCGGAGCCGTAGGGCCGGAGCGCGGCGCAGTCATCCTGCGCCGCCATCCTATTCGGTGCGGATCGGCGCGTCCTTCAGGCCATTGCTGTCATAGGCCTTGCGCAAGGTGCCATTCGTCACCGCCTCGTTCATGAATTTGGTGACGAAGGTCAGCGCTTGGGGGTGGCCGAGCGGCACAGCGACCGCCGTGACGGTCTTCTTGAAGGTCTCGTCGAGCACGCGCGTGCCCGGGATCTTCTGCGCCATCTTGTTGAGCTGGTCGCGCGACAGCGCAAACGCATCGATCTGGCCGCTGCTGAGGAGGCCGAAGATCTCGTCATAGGTCTGATAGCCCGTGACCTTCGCATTCTTCAGATGCGCGGCCGCGCCGCGCATCGTGGTCGTGGCGTTCACGGCCGCGACCTTGATGCCCACCTGATCGAGCGTGGCGAAATTGGTGACGTTCGAGCCTGATTTGACGATGTAGGTGGCGTCCGCGACCTCGTAGATCGGGCCGAACATCATCCTGCTCTCGCGCTCAGGATCTTTGGGCAGCCAGGTGACGTCCCAGTTGCCGTTCGATGCCGCGTCAGTGATCTGCCCTGAATTCTGGTACACGACATATTCGACGGGCACGCCGAGTTGCCCGGCCATCTCCCTGCCGAGGTCGACCGGCACGCCGGCATAGCCGTCTCCGGTCTTGGTGGACCAGAACGCGCCGCCAGCCAGGCTGATCGCGATCGCGACCCGCAGCTTGCCGGTCGGTGCGATCTCGTCCTTAAGTCCATCGCCTAGCGCGGGCATGACGACCGCCGCTGCGAGAATGAGGCCGGCAAGGACCGACTTAAGGACCGACGTGGGCATGTCATGATCTCCCGACCTTTTCTTCTTGTATTCTTCTCTTGTTCGTCCCGACCGCTTCGCGCGCCGTCGCTCGGCGTGTGACATAATTCTGGTCGATCGTGTGCGCGATGAAAAGCGGTTTGTGATGGCAAAACTGCCAAAGGCCACAGCGCGGTCCGCAGCGCAAGGCCGACGACTGCCATGGCTATGGTGTTCCACGTCCGGGCATTTGTTGGTAGCCTCCCGCCTCGACAGACAGCAACCGGGGGCTACCGAATGACCTGCGCGAATCCCGCATCTCCCGCACGGCGCAACGAAGCGTGGAGACATGTCGGGCAGGCACTGGCCGCCGCGATGGCCGTGGCCGCGCTCGCCGGCTGCGAGGACAAGAACAGTTTCGTCGCTCCGCCGCCGCCCAAGGTGGACGTCGCCGCGCCCGTGCAGCGCCCGGTGACCCGTTATGTCGAGGCCACCGGCAACACCGCGCCGATCAAGAATGTCGATCTCGTCGCGCGCGTGCAGGGATTCCTGCAATCGATCGACTACCAGGACGGCGCCTTCGTCAAGCAGGGCACCCAGCTGTTCACGATCGAGCCCGAGACCTACAAGCTCAAGCTCGACCAGGCGCGGGCGGCCGAGGCCGGCGCGCAGGCCTCAGTCCGGCAGGCGGAAGCCGACTACAAACGGCAGGCTGAGCTGGTGCAGCGCCAGGCCGTCTCGCAGGCCACGCTCGACACCTCGACATCGACGCGCGATAACGCGCAGGCCAATCTCCAGCAGGCCGAGGCCAACACCAAGCTCGCCCAGGTCAACTACGGCTACACCAACGTGACCGCGCCTTTCGACGGCATCGTCAGCGCTCACATGGTCTCGGTCGGCGAACTCGTCGGCGTCTCCTCTCCAACTCAACTCGCGTCCATCGTCGCGATGGACCCGATCTATGTGAATTTCACCGTCAACGAGCAGGACGTGCTGCGCATCCGTGCCGAGGCCGCCCGCCGCGGGCTCACCGCCGCAGACATGAAGCAATTTCCGATTCAAGTCGGTTTGCAGACCGAGGCCGGTTATCCGCATGAGGGCAAGCTTGACTATGTCGCCCCGACCCTCACCCAGTCGACGGGCACGCTCGCAGTGCGGGGCCTTGTCCCCAACGACAAGCGGGTGCTGCTGCCCGGCTATTTCGTCCGCGTTCGCGTGCCCTTCACTCAGGAGAAGGACGCCCTGCTCGTGCCCGACACCGCGCTCGGCAGCGATCAGGGCGGCCGCTATCTCCTCGTCGTCAATGGCGACAACGTTGTCGAGCAGCGCAAGGTGCAGATCGGTCCCGTGGACAACGGTTTGCGCGTGATCGAAAGCGGCTTGAAGCCGGAGGACCGCGTGGTGACCGCGGGACTGCTGCGGGTGATTCCGGGCCAGAAGATCGACCCGCAGGTGACGAAGATCGAGCAGCCGCAGGCGTCTGCCAAGTAAGATCTGCAAGTAGGAGCGCCGGCCATGATCTCAAAATTCTTCATCGAGCGGCCGGTCCTCTCGAACGTCATCGCGCTGCTGATGATCCTGATCGGCGGCGTCGCGCTGTTCAACCTCGCGATCGCGCAATATCCCGACGTGGTGCCGCCGACGGTGCAGGTCACCACACGCTATCCCGGCGCCAGCGCCAAGACCGTGATCGACACAGTTGCCTTGCCGATCGAACAACAGGTCAACGGCGTCGAGGACATGCTCTACATGCAGTCCTACAGCGGCTCCGACGGCACCTATACGCTGACCGTGACCTTCAAGATCGGCACTGACCTGAACTTCGCGCAAGTGCTGGTGCAGAACCGCGTCTCCAGCGCGCTGTCGCAATTGCCCCAGTCGGTGCAGAACCAGGGCGTCACCGTACAGAAGCGGTCGACGTCGATCCTGCTGTTCGTGACGCTGACCTCGCCTGACAAGACGTTCGACAGCCTTTATCAGAGCAACTACGCCACCATCAATCTCCGCGACGAACTCTCGCGCCTGCCCGGCGTCGGCAACGTCACCGTGTTCGGCGCCGGTCAGTATTCGATGCGGGTGTGGCTCGATCCGAACAAGCTGCAGGTCCGCGGCCTGGTGCCGCAGGACGTCATCCAGGCGATCCAGCAGCAGAGCCAGCAGGTCTCCGCCGGCCAGGTCGGCGCACCGCCGACACCGCCGGGACAGGCGTTCCAGTATACACTCAACGTCAACGGCAGGCTCGACGACACCACCGAGTTCGAGAACATCATTGTCAAATCAGGCACCAGCGGCGACGTCACGCGGGTGCGCGACGTCGGCTGGGTCGAATTGGGCGCGCAGACCTACAGCCAGATCTTCTCGCTTAACAAGCAGCCGGCCACCGGCATCGGCGTGTTCCAGTCGCCCGGCGCCAATGCACTCCAGGTCGAGCAGGCCGTTGAGAAGAAGATGGCGGAGCTTGCCAAGGCCTTCCCGCAGGGCATGAAGTACGACACGCCGTTCGACACCACCAAATTCGTGCAGGCCTCGGTGCACGAGGTCTACATGACGCTGATCGAGGCCGGCCTGCTGGTGCTGGTCGTGATCCTGGTGTTCCTGCAGGACTGGCGCGCGATGCTGGTGCCGGCGACCACTGTGCCGGTGACCATCATCGGCGCCTTCGCCGCCATGGCCGCGCTCGGCTTCACCATCAACATGTCGACGCTGTTCGCGATCGTGCTAGCGATCGGCATCGTCGTCGACGATGCCATCGTCGTGGTGGAAGGCGCGGCCCACAACATCGAGCAGGGCATGAACGGCCATGACGCCGCGATCAAGGCGATGGACCAGCTGTTCGCGCCGATCGTCGGCATCACGCTGGTGTTGATCTCGGTGTTTTTGCCAGCGTCGTTCCTCGCCGGGCTCACCGGCCGCATCTATTCGCAATTTGCGCTGGTGATCGCGGCGACCGCGCTTCTGTCCGCCATCAACGCGGCGACGCTGAAGCCGACGCAATGCGCTCTCTGGCTGCGGCCGACGGTGCCGCCGGAGCAGCGCAACTTCTTCTATCGCGGCTTCAACGCGGTCTACAACCGCGTCGAGCGCGGCTACATCCGACTGATCGGCGTGCTGTGCAGGAACAGCACGATCTCGGTCGCGATCGCGCTGGTGCTGATCGGGATCGGCGGCTACGGGCTGTCCCGGGTACCGACCGGCTTCCTGCCGATCGAGGACCAGGGCTACCTGATCGCCGCCGTGCAACTGCCTGACGGTGCCGCGCTGGAACGGACCCAGAAGGTGCTCGACAGAGCGAGCGAGCTGATCAAGGACACGCCCGGAGTCCAGCAAGTCATCACCATCGCCGGCATCTCCGCGCTGGACAACAGCGCCAGCCTTGCCAATGCCGGCGTCGCCTACATTATCCTGAAAGATTGGGACGCGCGCAAAGGACCGGGCGAGGATCTGCGCTCACTGGTCTACGGGCTGAACGACAAGCTCGCGGCCATCATGGAAGCGCGCACGCTGGTGCTGCCGCCGCCGCCGATCCAGGGCATCGGCAACGCGGCCGGCTTCTCGATGCAGGTCGAGCTGCGCGACGGCAACAGCGATTTCGCCAAGCTCCAGGCCATCACGGGCGCGATGGTCAGCAATGGCCAGAGCCAGAGCGCGCTGCAGCGCGTCCAATCCTCGTTCCGCTCCTCGGTGCCGCAATTCAACGTCGAGATCGACCGCATCAAGACCCAGACGCTGCACGTGACGACGGACCAGGTGTTCGCGGCGCTCTCGACCTATCTCGGCTCGTCCTATGTCAACCAGTTCAACAAGTTCGGCCGCGTGTTCCAGGTCTACACCCAGGCCGATCCCGCCTTCCGCGTCACCGAGCGCGACATCGCCAACATGATGGTGCGCAACTCGAACGGCGACATGATCCCGATCGGCACGGTTGCCACGATCACGCCCGCCACCGGCCCGTCGCTGATCAGCCTCTACAATCTCTATCCATCGTCGACCGTGATCGGCCTGCCGGCGCAGGGCTACTCCTCTGGCCAGTCGCTGAAGCTGATGGAGGAGATCGCGGGCAAGACGCTGCCGCCGGGCACCGGCTTCGAATGGACCGCGATGTCCTATCAGGAGAAGGCCGTCTCCAACCAGATCTACTGGGTGTTCGGGCTCGCCATGCTGCTGGTCTATCTCGTGCTCGCCGGCCAATACGAGAGCTGGTATGCGCCGATCTCGATAATCCTGGCGGTGCCGCTGTCGTTGCTCGGCCCGATGCTGATCCTCAACGCATTGAAGATCGACAACAACCTCTATTGCCAGATCGGCCTGATCCTGCTGATCGCGCTGTCGGCCAAGAACGCCATCCTGATCGTCGAGGTCGGGCTCGAGCTGCACGGCCGCGATGGCAAGCCGGTGCTGGAATCCGCGGTCGAAGCTGCGCGCGCCCGCTTCCGCCCGATCCTGATGACGTCGTTCGCCTTCATCCTCGGCGTGGTGCCGCTGGTGATCGCGACCGGCGCCGGTGCCAGCGCGCGCAAGTCGATCGGCATCACGGTGTTCTCGGGCATGCTGGCCTCGACCTGCCTCGCGGTGCTGTTCGTGCCGGCGTTCTTCGTGGTGGTGCAGCGCTTCGAGAACTGGCGTGCGTCGAAGAAGACGCCGAAGGCGGTGGCAGTGTCCGAAGTGAAGTCCTAGGCTTTCTCCGTGGACGTCGGACGCGCCTCGCCGCTCGAGACCAGGAGCACCGAGACCTTCGCTTGCCTGAGCACGGCGTCGGCGACGCCGCCGAAGGAGAGGTGATCGGCCTGGATGCGATCGACGCCCATCACCACGAGATCGACGGCGGTGGTCTCGATCTCGCGCAGGATCGCCGCTTCAGGCGCCCGGTTCGCGCGCAAGGTCGTGGTGATGTCGACCTCGTAACGGGCGGCGAGATCGCTGGCGTCCTTCAGGATGCCGGCCTCCTGGTTCAGACCACGCGAGGCGCCGCGCTGCGCGCCCTTGTCGCGCGTCGTCGCGACATAGATCACCCGGAGCGAGCCTGATCCCGCCTGCGCCAGCGCGACCGCGACCTCGGCGCCGCGCTTGGAGACGCCGCTGCCGGAGACCGGAACGAGGATGTTGAGCGCCTCGGGCGTCGGCTGCTTCAGGTGCTTGCCCTTGGCCGCCACGACCGCGAGCGGTCCCTCGAACTTCGCTGCGATGTCCTCGATCCTCCGATCGAAGCGATCCTTGGCGGCAGCAACCTTGTCGACGCCGATGACCAGAAGATCGAAGCCCTTGCGCGCTTCGTCGGCGATGGACTCGCCGAGCTCCGCACGCCTTGCCCGGGTGACGACGTCGACGCTGCCGACATCGCCATCGCCATGGGCCGATACGATCTCGGCGGCCTTCTTCACCACGGTTTCCGCGCTTTCCTCTTCATCGCGGCCCTTCTCCTGATCCTTGGCGCGCTTGCCGATGTGCAGCACGGTGATTGGCAAGCCGCGCATGCCGGCGATCAGGCCGGCGATGTGGGCAGCGAAGGTGGCGTTCACGCTCTCGTCCACGGCGAGCAAGGGGCGTTCGAGATTGGCGACGAAGCCGCGCTTCTCGAATTCTTCCCGCTCCAGGCGCTCTTGCTCGTCCTTGTTCATCGGCAGCTTTGCCAGCGCGGCGCGCAGCATCGGCGGCATCGCCATCGTGGTCACGATCGCCATGGTCACAATCATCGTGAACAGGTTCTGGCTGAGCACGCCGATCGAAAGACCGATGGTGGCGATGATCACCTCGGTCGAGCCGCGCGCGTTCATCCCGCTTGCGAGGGCCAGCGACTCCCTTGTGTTCAGCCCGCCCACGGTTCCGCCGACGAAGGCGCCGCCGAACTTGCCGACGCTGGCGATCACGACCAGCAGGCCGGTGAGCATCAGCAGATGGGGATCGCGCAGCACCGTGAGGTCGGCGCTCAGGCCGGCCAAACCGAAGAACACCGGCATGAAGAAGCTCGAGATCAGCCCGCGCAGCCGCTCGTCGATCTGCCGCGTCAGGATCGGGGACTCCCCGACCAGAATGCCGGCGACGAAGGCACCGAGCACGGTGTGGACGCCGATCAGATGCGTGACCAGCGCCATCGCGCACATCAGCAGCAGGATCACCGTGATGACCGGGGCGGTGCTGACGAGATTGTCGTTGGCCCATCGAATGAGCTGGAACACGATGCGGCGGCCGATGGTGAAGCTAATCGCGAGGAAGGCCAGCGTGCCCAGCACAGCTTTCGCCACCGAGGCGATATCCAGCGCGCCGTGCGAGGCGAGGCTGAAGGTGACGGCGATGATGATCCAGCCGATGGTGTCGTCGATGACGGCGGTGGCGACGATGATCTGGCCGACATTGCGGCGCATGAAGTTCATCTCGCGCACAACCACCGCGACGATCTTCACCGAGGAGATTGACAGCGCCGTGCCCATGAACAGCGACGCAACCAGGCGGGCTTGCGGATTCGGCAACAGCGCATCTGGCAGGAATTCGCCGAGCGCAAAACCGCAGGCAAAGGGCACGAGGATGCCGGCAATCGAGATCGCGATCGCGGCCTTGCCGACCTTCCTGACCAGCTTGAGGTCGGTCTCCATGCCGGTCAGCAGCAACAGCAGCAGGATGCCGAACTGCGCGATGCCGTCGATCATCGCTTTCTGCTCGGGCGTTTTGGGGAAGATTGCCTGCTGTGCGTCAGGCCAGACCCAACCGAACAGCGAGGGACCGAGCAGGATGCCGGCGAGCAATTCGCCGATCACCGAGGGCTGGCCGAGGCGCTGCATGATCTCGCCGAGGCCGCGGCCGACCGCGATCAACAGCACGATCTGGGCCACCAGCAGGAATTCCGAGGGACCGGCCGATTTGCCGCCCTCGGCACTGGCCGCAACGGTGGTGAGGACAAGCGCCGCGGGGACAAGGCCGACCGGTCGGAGCAGGCTCCACTGCATGCAGGAATTTTACCCCTTCATCTGCCCCGGCGAGGTGCCGGGATGACGGGGATAGAACCCGCGGCAGGCAACGGGAGTTCCTTGACTTCGCGGCGGGTAAGGGGCCTCAACAAAAAAAACGCGAAAACAACCCCATGCACAGTAGAGATGAAGTTGAAAAGACTGGAGAAAATTTCGTCTTTGCCGAAATCTAATTTCGTCTTTGCCGAAAATGCTTGCCCCGTCGGGCAAAACACTGGCATGATGGCATCATCGGCAGACTACGCGAGCCGCCGCCACTCCCACGTCATTGCGGGCGCAGCGACTTGACATCCGAACCTATAGCGAAGGCGGAAGCAATCCAGAATCCTCCGCGGAAAGATTCTGGATTGCTTCGTCGCTACGCTCCTCGCAATGACGGGATTGAAACGGGCGCGCGCCTCACGCCGATCCCTCACACCGCCTGCGGTGTCCTGATCTCGCGCGGGAGAATGATCGCGGCTGCGATCGCGAGCAGGCAGAGGGCTGCGAAGGCATGCAGCATGGTGACGAAGCCGCCCTGCTCGTAGAGCCAGGCGACCAGGCCGACCGAGGCGCCGGCGGCGGTGAGGCCGATGAAATAGCGCACGGCATAGGCGCGCGAGCGCCATTCCTCGCTGGTGTATTTGCCGACCATGGCGTCGTTGACCGTGACCTGCCCGAACGCGCCCATGACGATGCCGATCGAGACCAGGATCAGCGGCAGATTGGACAGGCTCGCGGCCAGATACAGGAACGGCGCCAGCATGAAGGACAGCGGCAGCGCCACCGTCTTCAGCGAATAGCGGTCGAGCAGCCGGCCGATCGTGTACTGCGTCATCGCGCCGAACACGTAGACGCAGGCCGCGATGACGCCGAGCAGCGCCGGGCTTTTGGTGAGATCGGCAAGCCGCTCCGCGAACAGCTTTGGCAGCGCCACGGTGACGGCATTGAACGTGGTGGAAATCGCGATCACCACAATCAGCAGCGACAGGATCACGCGCCACATGTCCTGCTTGGCGACCCGCGCCTGAGCTGCCGCCTGCTTCGAGCCCTTGCGGTCCTCGTGCACGACCATCATCGCAAACGCGATGCCGATCAGGATGGTGACGATGCCGGGGACGATGAAGGCGAAGCGCCAGCCGAGATACTGGCCGATCACGCCGGTGACCAGCGCCGACGATGCGACGCCGAGATTGCCCCAGACGCCGTTGATGCCCATCTCGCGGCCGAGCCTGTCAGCGTAGGAGACGATCATGGCGGTGCCGACGGGATGATAGATCGAGGCAAAAATGCCGATCGCGAACAGCGCCGCGCCGAGTTGCGCCGGGGTCTGCACGCAGCCGACCGAGATCATGGAAGCGCCGATGCCGACGAAGAAGATCAGCATCATATGGCGGCGGCTCCAGCGGTCGCCGAGCCAGCCGGTAAGCAGCGAGCCCGCGCCGAAGGCGACGAAGCCCGGCGTCGCATAAGGCAAGAGTTCCGAATAGGCCATGCCGAGCGCCGGTCCCATGATGATCACCGCGGCGGCGAAAATCAGCATCGCGTAATGGTCGATGAAATGGCCCGCGTTGACGAAACTGATCACCCGGCTGGGGCTGTTCATGGGAATCCTCTCCTGCTCCGAAATGAGTTATATGTCTTGGGCATGACGGGATGCTGCCAATGACTGTCGTCGAGACGCCAATCCTCCGGGCGGTCCGGAGCAATCATCGCTCACCTGCGGGCGTGCATCTGGTCGCGCGCGACTACCCCAAGGGCATGCGGATCGATCCGCACCTGCACCGCGAGGCACAGCTGATCTATGCCGCCAGGGGCACCATGCAGGTAACGACGCCCGGAGGGCGCTGGCTGGTGCCGCCGGACCGCGCGGTCTGGGTCCCCGCCGGGCTCCAGCACGCCATCGATCTGCTCGCCGACATCGAGATGCGGACGCTCTATTTCGACTTGGCTTGGCTGAAGCGCGAGCAGCGCCATGAGGGACTGACCAAGGAATTCGTGGTGCGGGTGTCGCCGCTGCTGAACCAGGCGATCCTCGCGCTGTTCGACGCGCAAAATACCGAGGAGCGGACCGATCTGCTGGTTCGCCTGGTGATGCTGGAACTGGTCCGGGCCGAGGACTCCGCGACCTTCGTGCCGCTGCCGCACGAGCCGCGCTGCCGACGCGCGGCCATGATCGTGCTCGACGATCCCACCGGCCTGCACGACATCGACGCGCTGGCGCGCGAGGTCGGAACCTCCGCGCGCACGCTGTCGCGGCTGTTTTCGACAGAGACGCAGCTGAGCTTCAAGAGCTGGTGCCAGCGTGCGAGGATTGCGGCGGCGATCCAGCGGCTGTCCACCGATGCCAATGTGTCCGTGAAGCAGCTCGCGACCCAGCTCGGCTATGCCAGCGTGCCGGCGTTTTCGGCGGCGTTCCGTCAGGTGACGGGACGGACGCCGACGGAGTTTGCGGGGAAGGGGTAAGCGCAGAGGCGGGCTGCCGATCGTCCTGCGGGCCCGGTTCGCCAGAATACGCGATGGCCGGCGGCCCCTTTGGCCTCGACGAGCCGCGCAATATCTATTCTTCGGGAAGACCTGCCTTGCGTAACCCCACGGCGATACGAGCTCGCTGCGCAAGACAGGTTGGATGATCCGTTGGCGAACTGGCGTGGAATTGGGCGATGCTGAAGCCCGGAGCGAGCGTCAGCCCCGCCTGCATATGAGTCCGCGCTTCCTTGATCTCACCGAGATGCGCCTGCTCGGCGGCGAGATAAAAATGGACAAAGGGTGCAATATTACGGTTGGTCTCGATCGATCGCTTGAACCAACGAACGGCAGCCTCATCGGCGCCGAGATATGATTGCGCGACTCCTGCCGTATTCATCCAGGAAGAGGCCTTGTTATCGCGGGGAGAGAGTCGGAAAGCCTCCATGACGTGCGCTTCGGTCTCCTCGGCTCGGCCCAGATTGCACTTGCCAAGTCCGATCCACGCATGGGCCGTGGCAAGATTCCGGTCCAGCACCAACGCCCGCTCACACTCGGCGATGCCTTGGGCGGCGCGGTTCGTGAAAATCTGGACGACGCCCATCAGGCAATGTGCCCTCGCGTGATTGGGCGTGTGGCCAAGTATCCTGGTCAAGGACGCTTCGACCACTTGCAGAGGCGCCGTGCGGTCGATCAGCATGGAGGTCGCCCGCATCGTATCGACGTCTGTGATTCCCACCATAGCTTCAACGTTTGAAGCGTCCAGCAGGAGCGCTTGTTCGAAGAACGGGCGAGCCTGCGACAGGCTCGTGGGATCCGTCCCGCGATTCAGATACGCCATGCCCTGGAAATAAAGGTCGGTCGGATCTGGATGTGGCGCACGCGCAGCGCGCCGTGCCTCTACCCTGACGAGCTCGGTTCCCAATTGATTGGCAAGACGCGCACCGATTTCGTCCTGCATGTCGAAAAGATCTGCTACCTGCTTGTCGAAACGGTCGCCCCACAAATGATTTCCGGTCTCGGCATCAATGAGCTGGACGATGATGCGCATTCGGCTGCCGGCCCGTTGCACGGAGCCCTCGAGCACGTAGCGAACGCCGAGTTCGCGGCCGAGCTGCTTCAGATCGACATGCACGCCCTTGTAGGTGAAGGCGGTGTTGCAGCCAATCACGAAGATACCGGCCATTCGCGACAGATCCGTGGTCAGGCTCTCGGTCACGCCGTCGACGAAATAGTCCTGGGCGGGATCGGGGCTCAGATTGGCAAAAGGCAGAACCACGAGCGACGGCTTGCCTGCGGCGGGCCTCGGCAAGCGCGCGACAGTCGCAGTTGTAGGCACTTCGCGCACCTCCGCGACGAAGCGGACGCCCTTGCGCGGAAATGTCTTGATCAAGCGCTGCGCGTCCCCGGAATCGCCGATCGCCTTGCGCGCCGCATCAAGCCGCGTGGTCAGGGCGACGTCGGAGACGACGCGACCATGCCAGATGGCGCGGATCAGGTCGTCCTTGCTGACCACGCGCTCGCGGTTGCCGATCAGATAACGAAGCAGGTCGAACACCTGCGGCGCGATGGCGACGACCTCCGGCCCGCGACAAAGCTCGCGCCGCTCAGTGTCGAGTGAAAAATCGTTGAAGAAATAGCGCAAGCGACTTCCCCGAGACCGCCGTCCGTCGTCAAAATCCGTGCGATGCGTAAGAGTAAGCTGCCGGTAAGGAAAATGTAAGCCGGCGACCAAGCCCGTTCGTCCCTCATGTGACACATCCGCCGGTAGAACCCGCTCTGAGCGCCAAATGGATCAGGGAGACAGGGAATGATCACGCGTCGTAGCGTATTGGCCGCATCTGCGGCCTGTGTGGCGAGCTCCGCCTCGCACCGCGTGTCGCGCGCGCTCGCACAGCCGCTCTCCAAAACCGCGCACATTTTGACGGGCTTCTCGCCCGGACTGCAGGACGCCATGGCGCGGCTCGTGGCCGGACAGATGAGCGGCTATGCGGAGACCATCGTGGTCGAGAATCGGCCAGGAGCAGGCGGCCGTATCGCGGTGGAGGCGGTGAAGAACGCCGATGCCGACGGATCGGCCATGCTGTTCTCGCCGCTCGGCTTCATGATGTTTTTTCCGCACGTCTACAAGACGCTGAGGTACCAGCCGCGCGATTTCACGCCGGTGTCGACCGTCGCCTCGACCCCGACATTGCTGACAGTCGGCCCGGCGGTTCCGGCCGACGTCAGGACACTGGCGGATTTCGTTGTTTGGTGCCGAGCCAATCCGAAGCTTGCCACCTTTGGCACGCCGGGCGCCGGAACCACGCTGCATTTTCTCGGTACGATGCTGGGCCGCAGCGCAGGCTTCGATTTTCTCCACGTGCCCTATCAGGGCGGTGGCGCGATTCAGGATCTGGTCAAGGGCGTGATTGCAGCGACCGTCATGCCGATCGGCAGCTCGCTCGGACTTGTCCAATCCGGAGATCTTCGTGCGCTGGCGACCACTGGACCGCGCCGCAGCCCGTTCGTTCCGGCGGTACCGACGGTGCGGGAGGCGGGATACCCCTCGCTCGAGGACCTCACATGGTTTGCGTTTTTCGTTCCAGCGAAGACGCCGGCGCCGATTGTCGATAAGCTCAGCGCCGCGATCCAGACGGCCGTTCGCACCGACGAGGTCAGGGCCGGTATGGCAAAGCTGGCCGTCGAGCCGGACGTGATCGCGATGGACGATTTCGCCCGGCTGATCGCATCCGAATCCGACCGGTGGAAGGCGATCGTGCATGAAACGGGGTTTGTCCCGACCGATTGATCGCAGCAACGGAGGCAACAGATGAGCCGGCCAGCGTCCGTCCTTGATCTCGTGCAGTCGCATCGCATCACCGCGGTGATCTATGCTGCGGCGAAGCTTAGTCTCGCGGAGGCCGTCGGAGACGAGGCGAAATCCGTGGCTGAGCTTGCCCGGCTGGTGTCCGCCGACGAAAGGGCTCTGCGCAGACTGCTCGTTGGTCTGACCACACTTGGTCTTTGTAGGCAGGCAGACCACGACCGGTTTGCTATGACCGATCTCGGCCTGCAGCTCGGCGAGACGGCCGACCCATCCTTCAAGGACTGGGTTCTCTTTGAGGGCGAGATGCTCGCGCAATCCTGGAGCGGACTGGTCGATTCGGTTCGCACCGGAAAGACCGCGACCCAGCTGCGCGGAGAAGGCGACGACCGTTATGCGGCCACAGGCAATACGCCGGAATCAAACCGCCGGTTCAACGCTGCGATGGTCAGCCTCACGCGGTCCATCGTTCCGAAGATCGTTACGGCCCACGACTTCGCCGCAGCGCGCCTCGTCATGGATATCGGCGGCGGCACCGGCGAATTGATCGGCGCCATAGTTCAGCACAACCCTCACCTTGAGGGCATCGTCTTCGATCTCGCGCGTTGCGAGACAGATGCGCGCACACATTTCGATCGTCTCGGGATCGCCGGCCGCAGTCGCTTCGTCACCGGCAGCTTCTTTGAAGATATTCCGAGCGGCGCCGACACGATTGTGATGAAGAGCATTCTCCATAATTGGAACGACGACCGTTGCCGGATCATCTTGCGCAATTGCCGGAACGCGCTGCCGTCCGACGGGACGTTGATCGTGATCGAGCGGATCATGCCGGAGCGCGCAACGACGGCGCCCGAGGATCGTTCCTGCGTCATGAGCGACCTCAACATGCTGCGAGGACCGGGCGGTTGCGAGCGGACCGAAGCCGAGTATCGCAAGCTGGCGGACTCGGCCGGCTTCGCTTTCGTCCGGACGACCGGTATCGGCTCGTTCAGCCTGGTCCAATTCAGGAAATCCGGTCACTGAGCAGGCTGTCTCCTTGCGCTGGCAGGAGGGGCCCGGATCAGGGACGCCCTGGCTGCCACCCGCGGCACGCAGGCCGTGGCGTACTGGATGTCCCTCCTTCGCCGGGCATGACGGCATTCTGGAAATCCACACCCCCCGCTAAACTTGCCAAAATCCCCCGCTTGATTGTGATCGGATTCCGCCCAAATCCCGTGTAAGATTCCCGCACCGCACAAACCCGACACGAAAGCCCCGATGGCCAACGCCTTCTTCTCCGACTTACTTACTACCATCTCCGAGCGCGGCCGCACGCTGCTTCGCCGCGGGGATTCTGCCGACACCAAGCCGGACGCCGATGGGCTGATCGAGCTCTGTGGCGCGCTGCTGTCGGGCCGGGGTGAAGCTTCCGGCACCGCCATGGCGCGTGAGGTGCTCGACATCTACCAGGACCTGGATGCGGCGGGACGTCGCGCCTTTTTCGAAGCCCTGGTGCGCGATTTCGGCCCGGATCGGGAACGCCTGTCCAAGGCGATCGAGACATGGCGCGCCAAGCCGGCCGACGAGGATGCCAGCGCCCTGCACTTCGCCTCCGAGCCGCGCCGGCAGGAGCTGATCCGCCGCCTCAACCGCGCACCCGGCGGCACCGGCGATCTCGTCAAGATGCGCGCCGACCTGCTCGACATGATGAACAGGCACGCCGATCTCGCCGCACTCGATCGCGACGTTTCGCATCTTCTCTCGTCATGGTTCAACAGGGGGTTTCTCGTGCTGCGCAGGATCGACTGGTCGACCCCGGCCAACATCCTCGAAAAGATCATCCGTTATGAGGCCGTGCACGAGATCAGCGACTGGGACGATCTGCGCCGCCGCATCGATCCGGTCGACCGCCGCTGCTACGCCTTCTTCCATCCCGCGATGGTGGACG
The DNA here is from genome assembly GCF_040939785.1 of Bradyrhizobium lupini. NCBI lineage: Bacteria > Pseudomonadati > Pseudomonadota > Alphaproteobacteria > Hyphomicrobiales > Nitrobacteraceae > Bradyrhizobium > Bradyrhizobium lupini. The sequence goes on along the minus strand of NZ_CP162553.1, from coordinate 5,388,972 downwards.
AGCCCCTGATCTTCGTCGAGGTCGCGTTGACCGAGACGATCCCCGGCGCGATCGCGCCGCTGCTCGCGGTCGATCGCCCATCCGTCCCGATCGAGCGCGCCCGTACCGCCGTGTTCTACTCGATCTCCAACACCCAGCGCGGTCTGGGCGGCATCTCCTTCGGCAGCTTCCTGATCAAGCAGGTGGTGGAGGAGCTGCGCCGCGAATTGCCCAAGCTCGACAATTTCGTGACGCTGTCGCCGGTGCCGGGCTTCATGCCATGGGTGAAGCAGGACAAGGATTTGCCGCTGTCGGACGAGGACCGCGAGATCCTGAAGCGCCTCGACGATCCCAAATGGTTCGAGAACCCCGAGACCACGACACTGCTACGTGGCGTGATCGAACCGCTCGCGGCGCACTATTTCCTGAAGGCGCGCACACCCAAAGGCAAGCTGATCGACTCCGTCGCGCGCTTCCATCTCGGCAACGGCGCCCGCCTCGAGCGCATCAATTGGTTAGGCGATCTCTCGCCGAAGGGCGTGCGCGAGTCCGCCGGCGTGATGGTCAACTACCTCTACCGCCTCGACGACATCGAGAAGAACCACGAAGCCTACGCCAATGACGGCGAGGTCGTGGCCTCGAGCGCGGTGAAGAAGCTCTTGAAGGGCGAAGGGCGGCGGCTGTTGGATATGCGACTGTCGTAAGGGACGACCTCGGCTGATTGCGTTGGTTCGTCCACAATCTCGGTGTCACCGCCCGGCTTGACCGGGCGATCCAGTATTCCAGAGGCCTCCGTTGAAGCGGCTCGCTCTCGCCACATTCGCCACGGCGTACTGGATGCCCCGGTTAAGCCGGGGCATGACAGCGGAAAGCATGGCGTGGCCGTCGCGCCCCCTACTCCGCCAGCGCCTTCATCTCCTTGTAGAGATCCGACTTGCCTTCGAAGCCGATGCCTGACAGCTCCGGCATGGTGATGTGGCCGTTCTCGACGCGGACGCCGTCGGGGAAGCCACCATAGGGCTGGAACAGGTCGGGGTAGCTCTCGTTGCCGCCAAGGCCTAAGCCGGCTGCGATGTTGAGCGACATCTGGTGGCCGCCGTGGGGGATGCAGCGGCTCGGCGACCAGCCATGAGTTTTCAGCACCTCCATCGTGCGCTGGTATTCGCACAGGCCGTAGGACAGCGCGCAATCGAATTGCAGCCAGTCGCGGTCGGGGCGCATGCCGCCGTAGCGAATCAAATTGCGGGCATCCTGGTGGCTGAACAGGTTTTCGCCTGTTGCCATCGGGCCCGGATAGAATTCGGCGAGGGCTGCCTGCAGCGCGTAGTCGAGGGGGTCGCCAACTTCCTCGTACCAGAACAAGGCATAATCCCGCAGCATCTTGGCATAGGCGATGCCGGTCTCGAGATCGAAGCGGCCGTTGGCGTCGACGGCGAGCTGCGCGTCCTTGCCGATTTCCTTCAGCACCGCTTCGATGCGGGTGCGGTCGTCCTCGATATCAGCGCCGCCGATCTTCATCTTCACGACGTTGTAGCCGCGATCGAGATAGCCTCGCATCTCGCCGCGCAGCATCGAGAGGTCCTTGCCGGGATAGTAGTAGCCGCCGGCAGCGTAGACGAACACGCGCGGATTGGCTTTGACGCCGTGACGCTCAGCCAGCAGGCGAAACAGCGGCTGGCCCGCAATCTTCGCGACCGCATCCCACACCGCCATGTCGATGGTGCCGACCGCGACCGAGCGCTCGCCGTGACCGCCCGGCTTCTCGTTGGTCATCATCGCGGCCCAGACCTTGTCGGGGTCGAGATTGTCGCCGGCCGCGTTCAGCAGCGATTTCGGATCGGCCTCCAGGATGCGCGAGGCAAAACGCTCGCGGATCAGGCCGCCCTGCCCGTAGCGGCCGTTGGAGTTGAAGCCGTAGCCGACGACGCGCTTGCCGTCGCGAACGACGTCGGTGACGACGGCCACCAGGCTCGTCGTCATCTTGGTGAAATCGATATAGGCGTTGCGGATCGGCGAAGAGATCGGCTTCGTGATCTCGCGGACGTCGACGATGCGGACGGACATGGGGTTTGGCTTTCTGCGGGCTCCCTCCTCTCGTCATGGCCGGGCTTGTCCCGGCCATCCACGTCTTAGCCGCTCGAAGAACGTGGATGCCCGGGACAAGCCCGGGCATGACGGCGTGCCCCAAGCACGCTTCGCATTCCAAAACTACTTCTTATCCCTGAAATACGGCTCGACCGGGCCGTGCACCTTGATGGTCAGCGGGTTGCCGTGGCGGTCCTTGGCGTTGCCAGCGGTGACGCGGACCCAGCCTTCGCTGATGCAGTATTCCTCGACATTGGTCTTCTCGACACCCTTGAAGCGGATGCCGACGTCGCGCGCCAGAATGTCCGCATTGTAAAAGGGGCTGTTCGGATCGACCGAGAGGCGGTCCGGAAATTCGTCGCTCATGATTGTCTCGCTCATAACAGGGTCTCGATTTGCTGCCGCAATCCTTCGGGCCGCGCGGTCGGCGCATAGCGCGAAACCACCTTGCCGGCGCGGTCCACCAGGAATTTCGTGAAATTCCATTTGATGGAGGCGCCCAGCAGGCCGGATTGCTGGCGTTTCAGGTACTCATACAACGGATGGGCATTGCTGCCGTTGACGTCGATCTTCTCGAACAGGGGAAAGGTGACGTCGTAATTGGTCGAGCAGAACGCCTGGATCTCGCTCGCCTGCCCTGGCTCCTGCGCACCGAACTGGTTGCAGGGAAAGCCGAGCACCGAGAAGCCGCGCGGGGACAGGTCGCGATGCAGATCCTCCAGCCCGCGATACTGCGGCGTGAAGCCGCATTTGCTCGCGGTGTTGACGATCAGCAGCACCTGCCCTTCGAAGCTGCGCATCGGCACTTCTTCGCCGAGAAGCGAGTTGGCCTTGAAGTCGTAGATCGCGGACATCGCTAACCTACGGGATCGATCGGCGACGGCGGCACGCCGCCCGCCTCGATCGCCTCGCCTGCGAGCAGGCAGAGATCCTCGCGATAGCGGCCCGACACGATGTGCACGCCGACCGGCGCCTTGCCGACGAGGCCCGTGGAGACCACGAGGCCCGGCAGGCCCATGAAGGGAATGGCGATCTGCGGCAACTGCGCTTCCCAGACGCGTTTGAAGGAAGAGTCGTCCTTGCGGTCGAGATGATCGGGGAACGGCAGTTCGCCGGAGACCGGCGTCAGCAGCACGGCATAGGTCTCGAAGAACAGCATCCAGTCGCGGGTCAGCCTGGCGCGGCGGGTCAATGCCTTGGCGTAATTGGCCTGGTCCATCGGCGTGACCCTGGCACGGTTGCCACGCAGGCACGCCAGCGCGCCGGGATCGCCTTCACGCTCGGCCATCTCGAGCTGCGCCTCATAGCCGTCGCCGAGCCAGAGCTTGATCTGCCACTCGACCGCTTCGCGCATCGGCGGGGTATTCTCGATTGTCTCGACGGTCCAGCCGGCCCGTTCGAGCCGCTTGCCGGCGTCGATGACGGCGGCCTTCACCTCGGGCGCGGTGGCCAGGCCGTCCGGGTTGAGACAGAGCGCGGCGCGCTTCGGCCGCGCGGGGCCTTCCAGCGGCACCGGCACGAACCAGGGATCGCGGGCGTCACGGGCCGACATGGCCGCGAGTGAAATCCTGATGTCGTTGACGGTGCGCGCCAGCGGCCCCGACACCGCCATGATCTGCGGCCCGATCGGGCGCTCCGGCAGGGCCGGATTGAAGGCCGGGATGCGGCCCAAGGTCGGGCGCAAGCCATGCACGCCGCAGGCATAGGCGGGATAGCGGATCGAGCCGGCAATGTCGGTGCCATGGGCGATATGGCCGATGCCGGCCGCGACCGCCGAGCCCGCGCCGCCGGACGAGCCGCCCGGCGTCAGCGAGGCGTCGCGGGGGTTCTTGGTGTCGCCGTGGACCAGGTTGGTGGTGAACCAGCGATAGGAGAAGGCCGGGCAATTGGTGCGCCCAAGCAGAACGGCGCCGGCTTTGCGGAAATTGGCGACCACCGGATTGTCCTCGCGCGCGATCAGGTCGCGCTGGAGCTTGAGGCCGTTGGTGGTGGCAAAGCCCTCCTGGTCGACATTGGCCTTGATAGTCACGGGCACTCCGGCCAGCATGCCGGGGTCCTCGCCCCTGGCGATGGCGGCATCGACGGCGTCGGCCTGCTTGAGCACGTCCTCGGGCCGGTGGTCGATCACGGCGTTGAGGCTCGGATTGACGGCGTCGAGCCGGGCGAGGCCGGCCTGCGCGGCCTCCTGGCGGAGACCTTTTTGGTTTTGACGAGATTGGCGAGGTCGGCCGCCGACAGGCGCCAGAGATCTTGCATGACTTGCTCCGTGTAACCGGCGTCTTTTAGCCCCGGGAACGCGGCAAAGCCATGCGGATTTCGCAGGGATTCCTCCGCCATTGCGACGGTGGCGAGAGCAAGTCTTAATGCCGGGTGGCGGACTGGTCCGGAATGTCCAGGAGTGCCTCGGTGAAGGGGAATTCGAGCACGATCTCGCCTTCGCGGTCGGTGACCTCGATGACGGCCTCAAGCAGGGCCGGCTGGGTGCCTTCCGATCTCAGCACCTCCAGAATCATCTGGCGGGCAACCTCCCAGGCGCGATCGGGATTGCGCAAATCCTCTCCCTCAGGATCCACGATCAGTTCGTCGCCGATACGGGTGTTGAAGAAATATCTAGGCATCACGAAGTTCCAGTTGGGTCGCCTGTACCGGATTGAAAGCTGCACTGCACTCACAACTGCTTTATCAGGACAGGGTTCGCGACCGAATGCGCCGGGCGCAAGGCAGCATCACCAGCAAGTATCGTTCCGGCGGCATTTTTTCGCGCCGCAACATGGCTTTCTCGGGAAAATTTCACTGGCGAACTTTTCCACCCGCACTAACTTAAGGGTGGGCGGATACGTCCGAATTCTCGAAAATGGAGAGCCGAAAATGGCCTGGAAAGCCCCGAAGATCGTCGAAGTGCCGTGTGGCATGGAAATCAACATGTATGTGAGCGCCACCCGCAAGTAAGCGGTTGGTGAGTTCGCGTTCTGCGCAGGTGGATCTTTCGGTCACGATGCATGTCCGGAAGACAGGATTTGTGTTTGCGTGAGGTCCACCTCGCGACATTGCCTCCAGGAGACGGATCATGCTTCGCGTCGTCGTCCTGGGCGCCGCAGCCGGCGGCGGAGTGCCGCAATGGAATTGCGGCTGCGAGGGCTGCCGGACGGCCCGTGATAACGGCCAAGAGCTGCAACGGACCCAAGCCTCGGTCGCCTTCAGCGGCGACGGCGAGCACTGGTTCTTGATCAACGCCTCCCCCGACCTCCGCCAGCAATTGAATGCGACGCCACAGCTGCATCCGAAGGCAGGCGCGCTGCGCCATACGCCGATCGCAGGCGTGATCCTGACCAACAGCGAGGTGGACGCAGTGGCCGGCCTGCTGTCGATGCGCGAGGGTTCGCCCTTCACGGTCTATGCGCACGAGAAGGTGCTGGCGATCCTGAAGGCGAACAGCATCTTCAATGTGCTGAACGAGAAGAACGTGCAGCGCCAGCCGATCGGCATCAATGAGCCGTTCGAGCCGCGGCTGCCGGACGGGGCGCGCTCAGGACTCGAGGTGCTGCCCTTCGCGGTCTCGGGCAAATCGGCCTGGTACCTGGAAGGCAAGACGCATCCGGGCGGCGACAGCGGCGAAGGCGATACGCTGGGGCTGAAGATCACCGACAAAGCAACCGGCAAATGCTTCTACTTCATCGCCGCCTGCGCCGAGGTCACCGACGCGCTCAAGGCCGAGATCGACGGCGCTGCGCTGGTGTTCTTCGACGGCACGGTGTGGCAGGACGACGAGATGATCAAGGCCGGGCTTAGCCACAAGACCGGCAAAAGCATGGGCCACGTCGCGATGTCCGGCGACCACGGCGCCATCGCGCGGCTCGCCGACCTCACACTCGACAGGAAGATATTTCTGCATATCAATAATTCGAATCCGGCGCTGCTGCCCGCTTCCCCGGAGCGCAAGGCCGCTGAAGCGGCGGGCTGGCAGATACCCGCGGACGGAACGGAGATCGTGCTGTGAATGCCGCGTCACTGACTGGAATGACCGCGCTCTCGATCGGCAAGGACATCAGGCTCACTAGCGCCGAGGAGCTGGAGGCGACGCTGCGTCACATCGGTGCGACGCGCTATCACAGCCTGCATCCGTTCCATAGACTGCTGCATGGCGGCAAGCTCAACAAGGGCCAGGTGCAGGCCTGGGCGCTGAACCGCTACTATTACCAGAGCACCATCCCGATCAAGGACGCGGTGGTGATCTCGCGCTTCCGCGACCGCGCCACGCGGCTGGAATGGCGCCACCGCATCGAGGATCATGACGGCGACATCGGCTCCGAAGGCGGTATCGAGCGCTGGCTGAAGCTGACCGAAGGCCTCGGGTTGGACACAGCTTACGTGGAATCGACCGAAGGCATCCTGCCGGCGACGCGCTTTGCGGTGGAAGCCTATGTGCATTATTGCCGCGAGAAGTCGCCGCTGGAGGCGATCGCGTCCTCGCTCACCGAATTGTTCGCGCCGAACCTGCACGAAGAGCGCATCTCCGGGATGCTGGAGCACTACGACTTCGTCAATCCTGATATCATGAGCTACTTCAAGCGCCGGCTGGCGCAGGCGCCGCGCGACGCCGGGTTTGCGCTCGACTATGTCAAGGCGCATGCCGTCACGCCCGAGCAACGCGCGTCCGTCTGCAATGCGCTGATCTTCAAGACCAACGTGCTATGGGTGCAGCTCGACGCGTTGCAACACGCCTATGTCGAGGGCCATATTCCGCCGGGCGCGTTCGTGCCCCAAGAACACCGAAGGGCGAGCTGAGGAACCACCGATGGCCGGGCCGCGTCACATCAGCGTCAGCGAGACCAGCCGGCCGGTTCTGCCGCGGCACGCCAAGCTGAAATATGACGAAACGCGAAAAGTCTGGGTGATCCTGGCGCCCGAACGCGTGCTGGCGCCGGACGAGATCGCGGTCGAGGTCTTGCAGCTCTGCGACGGCGAGCGCAATGTCGGCGAAATGTCCGACCAACTCGCGACAAAATACGCCGCGCCGCGCGAGGCGATCCTGGCCGACGTCATTGTCATGCTGCAGGATCTCGCCGACAAGGGCTTTCTCACGGAGGCCCGGGAGAAGACGTCATGAGCGATGTGCTCGGCAATCCCACCATCCCGCCCGACGCCAGCGACAGCCTCGCGGTGCTGGAGAAGAGCCGCTCGACGGCAGAGACGTTCGGCATTCCGCTCGCCGTGCTGCTCGAGATCACCCATCGCTGCCCGCTGCAATGTCCCTATTGCTCCAACCCGGTCGAGCTCGACCGCTCGGGCAAGGAGCTGACGACCGAGGAATGGAAGAAGGTATTGAGCGAACTCGCCGAGATCGGCGTGCTGCAGGTGCATTTCTCCGGCGGCGAGCCGACGGCGCGCAAGGACCTCGTCGAGCTGGTCAAGCATGCGAGCGACGTCGGGCTCTACACCAACCTCATCACTTCGGCGGTGCTGCTGACGCGTGAGCGGTTGAGCGAACTTGCCGATGCCGGGCTCTGCCACGTCCAGATCAGTTTTCAGGGCGTTGAAGAAGCCCTCGCCGACCGCGTCGGCGGCTACAAAAACGGGCACCGCAAGAAGCTCGAAGTCGCAAAATGGACGCGCGAGCTCGATTTGCCGCTCACCGTGAATGCGGTGATGCATCGGCAAAACCTGCACCAGCTGTCTGATATCATCCAGATGTCGGTGGACCTCGACGCCGACCGGCTCGAGGTCGCCAATGTCCAATATTACGGCTGGGCGCTAAAGAACCGCGCCGCGCTGATGCCGACGGTGGCGCAGCTCGACGAGTGCACCCGCATCGTCGAGGAGGCGCGCGAGCGGCTGAAGGGCCGGCTCACGATCGACTATGTCGTGCCTGATTATTACGCGCTGCGGCCGAAGAAGTGCATGGGCGGCTGGGGTCGGCAGTTCTTCAACATTTCGCCGGCCGGCAAGGTGCTGCCCTGCCACGCCGCCGAGAGCATCACCGGGCTCGACTTCGAATCCGTGCGCTCCAACCAGTCGATCGCCTGGATCTGGCAGAACTCGGACGCCTTCAACCGCTACCGCGGCACCGGCTGGATGAAGGAGCCGTGCAAGAGTTGCGAATTCCGGGAGATCGATTTCGGCGGCTGCCGCTGCCAGGCCTTTGCGCTGACCGGCGACGCCGCCAACACCGATCCCGCCTGCGCGCTGTCGCCGCTGCACGAGACCATCTTCAAGCAGGCCGAGCGCGAGGCTGAGGGCGAAACCAACCGCTTCCTCTATCGCAATTTCGCTGGCGGCACCCTGGAATCCGAGAATGGTGCCTGACGCCGACGCGGCCAGCTCAGTCAAGCGCGCCGATCCCTTTGCACCGCTGACCTCCGAAATGCTCGACGTCGGCGACGGCCACGAGCTCTATGTCGAGAGCGTCGGCCGCACCGACGGAATCCCGGCGGTCTATCTGCATGGCGGCCCCGGCAGCGGCTGCCAGCCCGACCACCGCCGGCTGTTTGATCCCGACCGTTTTCAGGCCGTGCTGTTCGACCAGCGCGGCTGCGGTCGCAGCCGGCCGAAGGGATCGCGCGCACACAACACCACGCAGCATCTGATCGCGGACATGGAAAAGATCCGCGAGAAATTCGGCGTCGCGCGCTGGATGGTGGTCGGCGGCTCCTGGGGCGCGACGCTGGCGCTGGCTTATGCGCAGGCGCATCCCGAGCGCGTCTCCGGAATTGCGCTGCGCGCGACCTTTCTCGGCACGCGTGCTGAAGTCGAGATCGCCTTCACCTCCCGCCTGTCGCAATTCTACCCCGCGCTCTACGACGATTTTCTGAGCGTGCTGCCGGTCGAGGAGCGCGCGCAACCGGTGGAAGCCTACTATCGCCGCATCCTCGATCCCGATCCGGCGGTGCATGGCCCGGCCTCGCGCGCCTGGCACGATACCGAACGCGCCTTGTCGGAGCACAAGGCGGCAAAGACACGGCTGGATCTGGCGTCGCTGAACGTGTGGCGCACATTGCCGGCGACGCCGTTCATGGAGGCGCATTATTTCGTCCAAGACAGCTTCATGACGGAGAACGAGTTGTTGCGGAACGCCGGCAAGCTCGACGGCATTCCCGGCATCATCGTCCAGGGCCGCTACGATCTGTTGTGCCCTCCCGAGACATCGCAGGCGCTCGCGAAAGTGTGGCCGGGTTCCGAGATTCGCATCGTGGAAGAAGCCGGCCATTCGCTCTATGATACCGGCGTGCGGGACGCGGTCATGAAGTCGATCGCAGATATCGCTTCGAAGATTTCGCGATAGCGGGACAAGAAAATGCCACTCGCCGGGAAGGGCATGTTGCTCACGTCGATGAATATCGACGTTCCAAATGAACCCGATTTCAACCGCTGGTACGATCGCGAGCATCTGGAAGAGCGCGTTGCGATCGAGGGCTTTCTCGAAGCGCGGCGCTATGTCGCGCACGCCGCCAATCCCAAATATCTCTCGCTGTATTCAACCGCGACGCTCGACGTGCTCGACAGTCCCGCCTACCGGGCGAGGCTCGCCAGTCAGACCGAATGGTCGCGGCGGAGCATGGCGCATTTCAAGGACATGCTCCGCGTGGTCGCCCGCATCACGATCAGCAACGGTACCGGACGCGGCGCGGCGCTCGGCCTCGTGCGGCTGCGGCCGACGCCGGACAATGCAGTCGCGTGGCGTGACGCACTGCAAGAACGGCTGGCGCCGGAAAAACACGACGGCATCATCTCCATGCATCTGCTCGAAAGCGAGCCGGAACTATCAGGCGCGACCGCGGATATTCCGGCGGTGCGCAACGAAGGCGCGCGCGACTGGTTCGTGCTGATCGACGGCACGCATGTCGGCGCGGTCTCGTCCGTGATCGCCGAGCGCTTCACCGGCCCTGCCGCCTCGCCATTCCCGCTTCCCGTGTCGGTCGGCTCCTACTGCCTGATGTGGGACCTCGCGAAGAGCGACATCGCGCGCAACTAAGCCATCGGACGCATCGCAACATGCTGCACCGCCACATACTGCGCACGGCCGTTAATGCTGTGCGCGCGTAGCTCCCATGAAAGAGGGGAAGCGCGAAATTTGCCGTTGTACTTCGGAGCGGTTCTAATAAGCTAACCCAATGACGTCATTCAGAAACCAGATCGCCGCGCGTTAGCGTTCGCAAGCTCAAGAAAAGGCCGCGGGGTCTTTGAGCCTGCGCGGACAGGGTAGGAATGAAACCGACCGATATTGCGGCCCCCGACTACTTTCACAAAGTGGTCGATTGCCAATGGGCCTGTCCTGCGCACACTCCCGTTCCCGAATACATCCGACTGATCGCCCAAGGCCGCTACAGCGACGCCTATATGATCAATTGGAAATCGAACGTGTTTCCCGGAATTCTGGGACGGACCTGCGATCGTCCATGCGAGCCGGCGTGCCGCCGCGGACGCGTCGAGGAGACGCCGGTCGCGATCTGCCGCCTGAAGCGCGTCGCCGCCGACTTCAAGGACGACATCACGCAGCGCTTGCCGCGCCCCTCGGCCAAGAACGGCAAGCGCGTTGCCTTCGTGGGCGGTGGTCCCGCTTCGCTGACGGTCGCCCGCGATCTCGCGCCGCTCGGCTATCACTGCACCGTGTTCGACGCCGATGCCCAAGCCGGCGGCATGATGCGCTCGCAGATCCCGAAATTCCGCCTGCCGGATTCGGTCATCGACGAGGAGACCGGCTACATCCTGGGTCTCGGCGTCGACTTCAAGGGCGGCCATCGCATCGAGAGCATGAAGGCGCTGCTCGCGGAGAAGTACGACGCAATCTTCGTCGGCTCCGGCGCACCGCGCGGCCGCGAGCTCGACATCCCCGGACGCAAGGAAGCAGCCGCCAACGTCCATATCGGCATCGACTGGCTGTCCTCGGTCTCGTTCGGTCATACCGACAAGATCGGCAAGCGCGTCATCGTGCTCGGCGGCGGCAACACCGCGATGGATTGCTGCCGCACTGCGCGTCGCCTCGGCGGCGAAGAGGTGAAGGTCGTCGTACGCTCCGGCTTCGAGGAAATGAAGGCCTCTCCCTGGGAGAAGGAAGACGCGCTCCACGAGGACATCCCGATCCTCAACTTCCTCGTGCCCACAGCCTTCGTCCACGACAACGGCAAGCTCATCGGCATCACTTTCCAGAAGGTGAAGGCCGAATACGACGCCAAGGGCCGCCGCAACCTCGTCCCCTCGGGCGAGCCGGACCAGACCATCGAATGCGACGACGTGCTGGTCGCGGTCGGCCAGGAGAACGCCTTCCCTTGGATCGAGCAGGACTGCGGCATCGAGTTCGATAAATGGCACATGCCCAAGGTCGATCCGCAAACCTTCGTCTCGACCAACCCGAAGGTGTTCTTCGGCGGCGACGCCGCGTTCGGGCCGAAAAACATCATCTGGGCGGTGGCGCAGGGCCATGACGCCGCGCTGTCGATCCACAAAATGCTCTCGGGCGAGGACATCACCGAGCGGCCATTGCCCGACGTGTACATCTCCTCGCAGAAGATGGGCATCCACGAATGGAGCTATGACAACGACATCTCCAACGACAAGCGCTACAAGGTGCCGCATCGCGACAAGGTGATCGCGCTGAAGGACATCCGCACCGAGGTCGAGCTCGGCTATGACGTCAAGCTGGCGCTGGGCGAAGCTCATCGCTGCCTGAACTGCGACGTCCAGACCGTGTTCTCGACCTCGCTCTGCATCGAGTGCGATGCCTGCGTCGACATCTGTCCGATGGATTGCATCACCTTCACGGACAACGGCGAGGAAGGCGATCTCCGTCAGCGCCTGAAAGCACCCTCGCTGCATCCGGACCAGGATCTCTATGTGTCCAGCGACCTCAAGACCGGGCGCGTGATGGTCAAGGACGAGGATGTCTGCCTGCATTGCGGGCTGTGCGCCGAGCGCTGCCCCACCGGCGCCTGGGACATGCAGAAATATTTGATCGAGATGACTCACGCAGGTTCAGCATGTCCGACAAAAAGCCGATCAGCAGCGTAAACGACTTCGTCGTCCGCTTCGCCAACGTCAACGGATCGGGCTCGGCCAGCGCCAACGAGATGTTTGCGCGCGCGATCCTGCGCCACGGCGTTCCGGTGAGCCCCCGTAACATCTTCCCGTCCAACATTCAGGGCTTGCCGACCTGGTACGAGGTGCGCGTGACCGAAGACGGCCATCTCGGCGCCCGCGGCGGCGTCGACATGATGGTCGCCATGAACCCGCAGACCTGGGACAAGGACGTCGCCGGCATCGAGCCAGGCGGCTATCTGTTCTACGATTCCACCAAGCCGATGCCGTCGACCAAATTCCGCGACGACATCACCGTGATCGGCGTCCCCCTGACCGCGATCACCAACTCGACTTACACCGATCCGCGCCAGCGCCAGCTGTTCAAGAACATCATCTATCTCGGGGCGCTCTCGGCGCTGCTCGACATGGATCCGAAGCTGATCGAGCAGCTGATCGGCGAGCAGTACAAGGGCAAGGAGAAGCTCTTGTCCTCCAACGTCCACGCGCTGCATCTCGGCCGCGACTGGGCGCTGCAAAACCTGAAATGCCCGACCGGGCTGCGGGTGAAGAAGTCCGACAAGGTCGGCGACCGCATCTTCATCGAAGGCAACAGCGCCGCCGCGCTGGGCGCCGTCTATGGCGGCGCCACGGTGTGCGCCTGGTATCCGATCACGCCGTCCTCGTCGGTGGCAGAAGCTTTCACCGCCCACTGCAAGAAGTACCGGCACGACCCGGAGACCGGAAAGGCGAAATACGCCATCGTGCAGGGCGAGGACGAGCTGGCTTCGATCGGGATCGTGATCGGCGCCTCCTGGAACGGCGCGCGCGCCTTCACCGCGACCTCCGGCCCCGGCATCTCGCTGATGACCGAGTTCATCGGGCTGTCGTATTTCGCCGAAATCCCGGCCGTGATCATGAACATCCAGCGCGCCGGTCCCTCGACCGGCATGCCGACCCGCACCCAGCAATGCGACATCATCGCCTGCGCCTATGCTTCGCATGGCGACACCAAGCATGTGCTGCTGTTCCCCGAAGATCCCGCCGAAGCGTTCGAGTTCGCGGCCGCGGCTTTCGATCTCGCCGAGCGGCTCCAGACCACCATCTTCCTGATGCTCGACCTCGACATCGGCATGAACCACCGGCTCTGCCGTCCGCTGAAATGGGACGACGCGAAGCAATATGACCGCGGCAAGGTGATGACCGCGGAGATGCTGGACGAAGGCCGCGATTTCGGCCGCTATCTCGACGTCGACGGCGACGGCATCCCTTACCGAACCTATCCCGGCACGCATCCGACCAAGGGCTCCTATTTTACCCGTGGCACGTCGCGTGACCGCTATGCGCGTTACTCCGAAGAGGGCTCGGTCTACGCCGACAACATGCAGCGCCTGATGCGCAAGTTCGAGACCGCGCAGGATCTGGTGCCGCGGCCGCTCCAGGCCAATGCGGAACGGCCAACCAAATACGGCGTGATCTATTTCGGCTCGACCACGCCGGCGATGGACGAGGCGATCGGATTGCTGGAAGCGCGCGGGCATCAGCTCGACCGCCTGCGCATCCGCGCCTTCCCGTTCCACTCCAGCGTGGCGAGCTTCCTCGCCGAGCACGATTTCGTCTATGTGGTCGAGCAGAATCGCGACAGCCAGCTGCGCCAGCTCATCGTCAACGAAAACGGCATCGACCCGGTGCGGCTGGTGCCGATCGTGCATTACGACGGCTCGCCGATCACCGCCCGCTTCATCGCAAAAGCCATTGGCGACCACCAGGATCACATCAAGGTGACCCCGCTCCGCAAGGCCGTGTCATGACCTACATTGCAAAGCCGAAATTCCACCATCCCGGGCTGAAGAAGAACGAGCTCGGCTACACCCATCGCGATTACGAGGGCAAGATCTCGACGCTGTGCGCCGGCTGTGGCCATGACTCTATCACGGCCTCCATCATCGAGGCCTGCTATGAGCTTTCGATCGAGCCGCACCGGGTCGCCAAGATTTCGGGTATCGGCTGCTCGTCGAAGACGCCGGACTATTTTCTCGGCAATTCGCACGGCTTCAACTCCGTGCACGGCCGCATGCCCAGCGTCCTGACCGGCGCCAATCTCGCCAATCGCGACCTGATCTATCTCGGCGTCTCCGGCGACGGCGATTCCGCCTCGATCGGCTTCGGCCAGTTCGCGCATTCGATCCGGCGCGGCGTCAACATGACCTATATCGTCGAGAACAACGGCGTCTACGGCCTGACCAAGGGCCAGTTCTCGGCGACCGCCGACCGCGGCTCGAAGTCCAAGAAAGGCGTCACCAACACCGACAACGCCATCGACCTCGTCGCCATCGCGCTTCAGCTCGGCGCCACCTTCGTCGCGCGCTCGTTCTCCGGCGACAAGACGCAGCTCGTGCCGCTGATCGCGGCCGCGATCCGCCACAAGGGTGCGTCGTTCATCGACGTGATCAGCCCCTGCATCGCCTTCAACAACCATGCCGGCTCGACCAAGAGCTTCGACTATGTCCGCGAGCACAATGACGCGGTGAACCGGCTCGACGTGCTGGTCGGCCGCGATCCGATTGCGGTGGATTACGCACCGGGTACGGTGCAAATGGTCGAGCAGCATGACGGCAGCAGGATCGCGCTGCGCAAGATCGACGCCGACTACGATCCGCACGACCGGCTCGGCGCCCAAACCTTCCTGCAAAAGCACGCCGCCAAGGGACAGATCGTCACCGGCCTGCTCTATGTCGATCCCGACGCGGAGGACCTGCACGAGCATCTCAACACGGTCGAAACGCCGCTCAACACGCTGGAAGCCGACACGCTCTGCCCGGGCTCGGCGGCGCTGGACAAGTTCAACGCCAGCCTGCGGTGATTGCCTATCGCGCCGCGGCCGGCTGCCGGACGCGTATGGTGATCTTCTCCGACACGATGGGCGGCTCGAACGGATAGTGCTTGGCATCGCCCAGCACGAGTTGAAGCGTGTGCGTCCCGGGCGGAAGCTCGAGCAGCGTTTCGGTCTGCCCTGCCCCGAAATGCAGATGCGACTTGTCCTGCAGGATCGGCTCCTTGGGATCGATGGGGTCGTTGACGTCGATCAGCAGATGATGGTGACCGGCGTTCTGGTACTCGTCGCCGGCATGGGTCACTCCCATGTTGCGCAAGCCGAACCGGACCCAGAATCCGCCGCGCACCTTCTGCCCGTCACGCGGGGTGATGAAATAGAGCTTTGCGTCCTTGGGCGCTGCCTTGCCCTGCGAAAAGGCTGCCCCCGGGAGCAATGCGAGCGCCGCCGCCAGCGCGACGCAACGAAGGATCTGCATCAAACCAACTCCACCACTTAAGGACTGAGCGCCACGCGGAATCCGTGCGTGGGGTAACGAACATTGGTGTCGTAGCCATCGCGGTTGGACGGCCGCACATATCTCGAATCGTTCTTCCAGGAGCCCGAGCGCAGGACATGAGCGCTGCAGTCCCCGCTGCTCCATGCCGAGCCGTCGGTGGGCGCGCCCTGATAGGTCTTGTGCCAGCAGTCCTCGACCCACTGATCGACGCCGCCGCCCATGTCGTGGAGCCCGAACGGGTTCGGCTTGAAGCTGCCGACTTTCGCTGGCTGCTCGGCCGCGAGATCACCGCAATCCTTGCAACCGGCCATGCCCGGCTGCAGCTTGTCGCCCCACCAATATCTGGTCTGCGTTCCGCCCCGCGCGGCATATTCCCATTCGGCTTCGCTCGGAAGCCGATACGTCTTCTTCGTCGCCTTGGCGAGATAGGCCGCATATTGCTGCGCGTCGGTCCAGCTCACATTGCTGACCGGCGCATCGTCCTTGCCGATGGCGGTGAAGCTGCACGCCTTTGCAGCGGCGCACTCGTTCCATTCCTGCACGGTCACGGGATATTTGCTGATCGAGAACGGCTTCACCGTCACCTGATGGACGGGACGCTCGGTCGGGTCGTCGTTGCTTCCCATCGCAAAGCTGCCGCCGCGAATGGCGACGATCTCGGGTTCGCGGACGGGAATGGGCGATTGACTTACCGATTGACTCGTCGATTGATTTGGCGCCTGAGCGGGCGATGGAGATGACGAGGCCGACGAGGGAGAAGGCTGCGGCGTCTGCGGCGCCGCTTCGCGCGGCGGAGGCTGCGGGCTCGGCGATGCGGCAGGAGAAGCGGGAGTGAGGGCGGCCTGCTCGCCCACCCTGCCCGGCGCCTGAGCCAGAAGATACCACAGCACGCCGGCGGCCATCACCGACAGCGTGATACCCAGGAGAAAGATCAGGGCATTCTCGCGCCGCCCCCGCGTCCTGCCGACCGCGTCTGCATCCGGCAGCACTTTATAAACGCGCACGGGATCGGTGATGTTCTTGACCTTGCGGTCCCCGAGCGACTCGTAACCGCACACGACCTTGTGCTTGATCTGCTCGTAGATCGCGCCGGAGATAAAGACCTGGCCTGGCTCGGCGATGCCCTCGATACGCGTGGCGATATTGACGCCGTCGCCGTAGACGTCGTCAGGCTCCACGATGACGTCACCGAGATTGACGCCAATCCGGTACTCGATCCGGGTGTTCTTCGGAAGCGAGGCGTTGCGGCCGATGAGATTCTGCTGGATGACGATGCTGCATCGGACGGCCTCGACCGGACTGTCGAAAATCGCGATGAAGCCATCGCCCGTCGTCTTCACCAGACTTCCGTTGTGCTCGACGATGCTGGGCTGGATGAGATCCCGCTCGATCCGCTTGACGCGGACGTGCGTGCCCTCTTCGTCGGCCTGCATCAGGCGGCTGTAGGAAGCGATGTCACCGACAATGATGGCCGCGAGGCGACGAGGCATAGGGCCGTGCGAAGGCGGCTCGTCATTCCCGGATCTGAAGTTGCGAATTTCGCCCATTGCGGGGACTCCACAAACTTGCAAAGGCAGACCCCAGCCTACGACTGCCAAAGGCGATCGTCTGTGAAGGCTATCACATCGATGGAATCGGGCAATGTCCGTGGAATCGCAGGCGCCGAGTTCCGAAAGGCGAAGGCGTCACGTCGAATGAACCTTCAGGACCCCACCGACGACTAACGCCCGGCGTGGAACTAATCACCTCGCTCCGCCCTGCGATGATGCTGTCAGCTGTGCGGACGTTGAACGCGTCGCGCCGGGGCTGCGTCTACAGCGTACAGCTCAGCTGCTGCACGCGAGGCCATCATGAAGTCTTTTCTCGTTGCGGCCGTCTTCCTTGCCGCGCTCGGCGGCGCCGCTCACGCCGAGGAGGCCGACGATATCCGTGAGGCCAGCAAGGCCGAAGCCGAAACCTTCAACGTGCGCATGTATGCCGGCGAACCCGGCAACAAGGCCTATGCCTGCTTCGTGCGCCGCTACGATGCCGAGCATCTGGCGCACCATCCGAAGCAGAAGGTCGCCTCGATGAAGCTGCTGATCTCGGCGGAGATGGACACCGAAGACAAGCAGCTCCACAACTCCTTCCGCCTCGGCTTCAGATATCGTCACCGCTCCGGCGATTTCGATTCCAGCGGCTCCTGTCATCACGCCGTGTTCACCAAGGACGGCACCGAAATCCGCCTCGGTTGCGGCGTCGACTGCGAGGGCGGCGGCATCGGCGTCGCGCTCTCGAAGGACGACAAATCGGCGGTCGTGCGGCTGGCGCGGGTCAGGGTCTGGCAGAACAACAAGCCGGACGAGGATGCCGAACTGTCACTGGTCGCCGGGGCCGACGACGGGATTTTCCGCCTAGATCGAACGGACAATAAGGAATGCGCCTCGCTCGTGACCGACCGCAAGGAACTCGCCGCGCTTCGCCACAAATGATATGTGTCCGGCACAATCGAGGGGAGATCGTCATGAACCGCCGGAACATCTTGTGGAGCGCCGTCTCAGGCCTGGGCGCGGCACTTGGCGCCTCCAGCGCGAAGGCCGCGACCGAGGGCGGCACGGGCAACAAGCTGAAGGTGGTCTATCACCTGAGCGATGCCGAGAAGGTCAACTTCGTCCTCGGCAACATCCAGAACCACATCGATGGCGTCGGCGGCCCCGACCATGTGACGATCGCGCTGGTGATCCACGGCCCGGCACTGAAGGCGTTTCACTCGGCGCAGGCCAACCCTGACATTAGCAAGCGCGTCGGCGATTTTTCCAAGGATGGCGTCGAGCTTGCCGCCTGCGGCAACACGATGAAGGCGCAGAACGTCACGCTCACGGATCTGCTGCCGGGCTTCGTCAGCGCGGAGAAGGGTGGCGTCGTCCGTTTGGCCGAGCTCCAGTCGCAGGGTTATCTCTATCTGCGGCCGTAGGGGCGGGCGCTCGACACCCCCTTGACGTACACATAACCCCAGGGTTATGAATATATCCATAACTTGCAGGTTATGGATTTTATGCCCGCCACCGCCCACGACCTTTTGTTCAGGACGCTCGCCGACCCCACCCGTCGGGCGATCTTCGAGCGATTGTGCCGCGAGGGCGAACAGACGGTCGGGGCCCTGACAGCACTGTCGGGCGTTTCCCAGCCCGCGGTCTCAAAACATCTCGGCGCGCTGAAGCAGGCTGGCCTGGTGCGCGACAGGCATCAAGGGCGGCAGACGCATTATAGCGCCCAGCCCGGCGCGCTCAATCCGCTGATCGACTGGACCAGCCAGATGACCGGATTCTGGCAGAACCGGCTCGATGCGCTCGACGATCTCCTGAAGAGGATGGACCAATGAACGAATCCCCCACCGAAACCCGATCTGTCGTCGTCGAGCGCGAATATGCCTTTCCGGCAGAGCGGATCTGGCGCGCGCTGACGCAGCCACATCTGATCGAGGAATGGCTGATGAAGAACGACTTCAAGCCGAACGTGGGCCACCGCTTCAACCTTCGCGGCGAGTGGGGCGGCGTGCTGGACTGCGAGGTCCTCACCATCGAGCCGCAGAAGACACTCGCCTACACCTGGAATTTCTCGCATGACGACGCGGCGTTCGATCTCAAGAGCGTCGTGACCTTCACGCTGACGCCGGCGGGCGCAGGCACGCATCTGCGCGTCGAGCAAGCGGGCTTCAGCCCGACGCAGAAGCAGGCTTTTGGCGGCGCGCATGCCGGCTGGAAGCAGTTTCTCGCCAAGCTGGACGAGCTGCTGGCAAGGGCAGACTAGCTTGGCCGCCGGCCTTCATTCAATCATCTCAAGAGGAGGTTTCATTGACCGGAAACATGTGGGTTCGACAGATCCATCGTTGGCTGTCGATCGCTTTCACGCTTGCCGTCATCGCCAACATCGTCGCCCTGACGCTGCAAGTCCAGGCGACGTGGATCGGCTTGCTCGCCTTCGTCCCATTGATCCCATTGCTTGCGACCGGACTCTACATGTTCGCGCTGCCATATCTCGGCCGCAGCCGCGGCGCCCGACAAGAGGCGTGAACATGAAGAAGGCCGTCACCGTGAAAAACAGCAGCGCGACGAAGGCGGATGGCGCTTCGCCATCCAGGATGATCGACGGCAGGATCAAGGAGCTCGGCGACTGGCGCGGCGACATGCTCGGACGAATCCGCGGCCTGATCAAGGAGGCCGATCCTGACGTCGTCGAGGAATGGAAATGGCGCGGCGTTCCGGTGTGGGAGCACGACGGCATCATCTGCACCGGCGAGACCTACAAGGCCGTGGTGAAGATGACCTTTGCCAAGGGCGCAGCGCTGGACGATCCAGCCGGCCTGTTCAACTCGAGCCTCGACGGCAACGTGCGGCGCGCGATCGATATTCGCGAAGGCGAGAAGATCAACGAGAAGGCGTTGAAGGCGCTGATCCGCGCAGCCGTGGCGCTGAATGCGTCCAAGAAGAAGCCGGCGAAACGTTCCGGATAGAACAGCCGTTGTGGAGCCACGAACGCTTTCCTTCTCCCCTTGTGGGAGAAGGTGGCGCGAAGCGCCGGATGAGGGGTCTCTATCGACACGGGAAACGTTGAGAGATACCCCTCACCGCAGTGAGCTTGTGTCTCCGAGCGTCGCCGCCCTCTCCCACAAGGGGCGAGGGCGCATCAACGCGCATCTCGCCGTATTGCTCCGCATAGTCAGCAGCGTCAGGCCACCGCCGAGATCGGGCGCGGGCTCACGACATATTCGCGCAGCACCTTGTCACTGGCGTCGACCTCGATCAGTGCGACGTCGTAGGTCCAGAGATCGGCTAGATGCTGGAGCACGCGCTTGGCGTCGGTCTCGTTGAGCTGCGCGCCCTTGATGACATGGTGATGCAGGATCAGCCGCCGGTCGCCGGAGAGATCGACGTCGACCACCTCGATATTCGCGTCGATGTAGCCGACATCGTGCTGCCGTGCCAGCTCGCGCCGGACACGGCGGAAGCCCCGCTCGTCGTGAATGGCGTCGACCCGGATGCCGGCGCGTTCCTCGGGGTCATCATGCAGGTGGAACATGCGGAGGTGCCGCATCAGCTTCGGACTCAGGAACTGGGCGATGAAACTCTCGTCGCGGTAGTTGGCCCAGACGTCGCGCAGCACGCCCATCACGTCGTTCTTGCCGGCGATGTCCGGGAACCATTCGCGGTCCTCGTCTTCCGGCCTGGTGACGATGCGCTCGATGTCCTGCATCATGGCGAAGCCGAGCGCATAGGGATTAAAGCCGGAAAAGCGCTGGTCATCGAATTCGGGCTGGAACACGACATTGGTGTGCGACTGCAGGAATTCGAGGAAATTGCCGTCGCTTGTGCGGCCCTGCTGATGCAGCTTGGTCATGATGCGATAGTGGACGTAGGTCGCCGTCCCCTCGTTCATCACCTTGGTCTGGCTCTGCGGATAGAAATATTGCGCGATGTGGCGGACGATGCGCAACAGCTCGCGCTGCCAGGGCGCCAGCCGCGGCGCGCTCTTCTCGAGGAAATACAGCAGGTTCTCCTGCGGCAGGCCGAGCAGCTTGCGGCGGCGTTCGATGCTGAGCGCGGACCGGGTCTTGCTCTTTCCCGCCGGCACGGTGCGCCAGAGGTCGTTGAAGACCTCCTCCTCGTGCTGGCGGCGGCGCCCTGCCCGCTTCTCTTCGGCGCGGAGGTCGAGCTTCTTCTTGCCGGGATAGCGGTCGATCCCATGCGACATCAACGCATGCGCGGCATCGAGGGTGCGCTCGACCTCCACGCGGCCGTAGCGATCCTCGCATTGCATGACGTAGTTCTTGGCGAAATCCAGATAGTCCAGGATGCCATCGGCGTCGGTCCACTGCTTGAACAGATAGTTGTTCTTGAAGAAGTGATTGTGGCCGAAGGCGGCGTGCGCGATCACCAGGGTCTGCATCGTCGCCGTGTTCTCTTCCATCAGGTAGGAGATGCAGGGCGAGGAGTTGATCACGATCTCATAGGCGAGGCCCATGAGGCCCTTGCGGTATGAGGCCTCGTGATACGCAAAGTGCTTTCCGAACGACCAGTGCTTGTAGAACAGCGGCATGCCGACCGACGAATAGGCGTCCAGCATCTGCTCCGCGGTAATGACTTCGATCTGGTTCGGATAGACGTCGAGCCCGAGATCTTTCGTCGCCACCTCCTCGCAGGCATCCGTGATGCGCTGCAAGGTGTGAAAATCCCAATCGGCGCCTTCGAACAAGCGTTCCGTCATGGAGCGGCTTTCTCCTGGGCAGTGTCGCGGCGCTGAAACAGATCGTGGAACACCGGAAAAATTTCGCTGCGCTCGCTGACCTTGCGCATCGAGAGCGGTGCGCCACTGTTGCGCAAGCGCTCGTAGAGGGTCCAGAGCGAGGAGTCGGACAGATCGAAGGCGCTGCCGCCGGACTCGCCGACCTCGAGATAGGCGAAGAACTGGCAGACCGGCAGGATTTTGTCGGTCAGCAGCATGCCCGCGAGCTCGCCGTCGGAATAGGAATTGTCGCCGTCGGAAGCTTGCGCAGCGTAGATATTCCAGTCCGACGGGCTGAAGCGTTCGCGCACGATCTCGTGCATGGCCTGCAGCGCGCTGGAGACCAGCGTGCCGCCGGAAGCCGGGCCATAGAAGAAGGTCTGCTCGTCCACCTCCTCGGCGCGATCGGTGTGGCGGATGAAGACGATGTCGACATGCTTGTAGCGGCGCTTCAGAAATACGTAGAGCAGCATGTAGAAGCGCTTGGCGAGATCCTTCATGTGCTCGGACATCGAGCCCGACACGTCCATCAGGCAGAACATCACAGCCTGGGCAACGGGCTTTGGCACCGTCTCGAAGCGGCGGTAGCGGATGTCGAGCGGATCGATGAAGGGAATGCGCTTGGACTTCGCCTTCAGTTTTTCGAGCTGGGCCAGCAGCAGCAGACGCTCGTCCTCGTCTGCGGAGGCGGCGATGGCGGATTCCAGCTCCTCGATCTCCTCCTTGCTGGGCCGCTTGAGCGCGATACGGCGCGCCATTGCGCGCCGAACCGTCCGGCTCACCGAGATGTTGGATGGCGAGCCCGACGTGGTGTAGCCGGCGCGCTGGATGCCCTCGCTCTCGGTCTGCGCGATCTTGCGCTTGGCGAGATCAGGAAGTTCGAGGTCATCGAGGAAGAGATCGACGAATTCGTCGCGGCTGAGCACGAAGCGGAAGGCGTCCTCGCTGTCGCCTTCGCCCGGACCGGAATCCTTGGCACTGCCCTGGCCGGAGCGCTGGAGGTAGTCGCCCTCGATGAACTTCTTGTTTCCGGGCAACACCATGTCGCGCGTTCCGCCGTCGCGGCGGAAACGCGGCTCGTGCATGCCGTCGAGCGGAATGGTGACCTCGCCACCCTCCAGGACGTCCTTGATGTCGCGTTCCTGCGAGGTCTTCTTGACGGCGCCCTGCACCAGGGATTTGGCCCGACGCAAGAACCGCTGCCGGTTCTCGAGACTCTTGCCGCCTGGATTCAGGCGCCTGTCAATAATGTGAATCGGCACTTTTCCATCCGCCTCAACCGGCCTGCTTCACGCGCATGTACCATTCGACGAGCCGGCGAACCTGACGCTCGGTGTAGCCGCGCTCCACCATGCGTGCGACGAACTCGCCGTGCTTCTTCTCCGTCTCGCCGTCCTTCTTCGACCCGAAGGAGATGACCGGAAGCAGGTCCTCAACCTGGGAGAATATCCGCTTTTCGATCACATCGCGAATCTTCTCGTAGGAGATCCAGGTCGGATTCTTGCCGCCGTTCTGGGCGCGCGACCGTAACGAGAATTTGACCACCTCGTTGCGGAAATCCTTCGGGTTGGCGATGCCCGCCGGCTTCTCGATTTTGGTCAGCTCCTGGTTCAAAAGCTCACGATCCAGCAGCTGGCCGGTGTCGGCGTCCTTGAAATCCTGGTCCTCGATCCAGGCATCGGCGTAGTCGACGTAGCGGTCGAACAGGTTCTGGCCGTAATCCGAGTAGGATTCGAGATAAGCCTTCTGGATCTCGTTGCCGATGAACTCGGCATAACGCGGCGCAAGGTCGGCCTTGATGAATTCGAGGTAGCGCTTCTCGACTTCCTCGGGCAGTTGCTCGCGCTTGATCGATTGCTCCAGCGCGTACATCAGATGCACGGCGTCGGCGGCGACTTCCTGCGGATCGTGGTTGAAGGTCGCAGCCAGGATCTTGAAGGCAAAGCGGGTGGAAACACCGTCCATGCCCTCGTCGACGCCGGCGGCATCGCGATATTCCTGGACGCTGCGCGCCTTCGGATCGGTCTCCTTCAGGCTCTCACCGTCGTAAACCCTCATCTTGGCGTAGATCGTGGAATTTTCGTGCTTGCGCAGGCGCGACATCACCGAGAACCGCGCCAACGTTTCCAGCGTCGCGGGCGCGCAAGGCGCGGCCGCGAGCTCGGAGCCCTGGATCAGCTTCTCGTAGATCTTCTGCTCCTCCGTGATCCGCAGGCAGTACGGCACCTTGATCACGCAGATGCGGTCGATGAAGGCCTCGTTGTTCTTGTTGGCCTTGAAGCTCGACCACTCGGCTTCATTGGAGTGCGCGAGGATGACGCCGGTGAACGGGATCGCGCCGATGTTCTCGGTGCCGATATAGTTGCCTTCCTGCGTCGCGGTGAGCAGCGGGTGCAGCATCTTGATCGGCGCCTTGAACATCTCGACGAATTCGAGCACGCCCTGGTTGGCGCGGTTGAGGCCGCCGGAATAGCTGTAGGCGTCGGGATCGTTCTGCGCGTAGGTTTCGAGCTTGCGGATGTCGACCTTGCCGACCAGCGAGGAGATGTCCTGGTTGTTCTCGTCACCCGGCTCGGTCTTGGCGATCCCGATCTGGCGCAGCCGCGACGGCTGGATCTTTGCAACCCGAAACTGGGAAATGTCGCCGCCGAAGGCTTCCAGCCGCTTGTAGCACCACGGGCTCATCAGGCCGGTGAGACGGCGGCGCGGAATGCCGTATTTCTCTTCCAGCATCGGGCCGAGCTGATCCGGATCGAACAGGCTGAGCGGGCTTTCGAACACGGGCGAGAGCTCGTCGCCGGCCTTGAGCACGTAGATCGGATGCACTTCCATCAGCGACTTGAGCCGCTCAGCGAGCGAGGATTTGCCGCCGCCGACCGGACCGAGCAGATACAGGATCTGCTTGCGCTCTTCGAGGCCCTGCGCCGCGTGACGGAAGAAACCGACGATGCGCTCGATGGTTTCTTCCATGCCGTAGAAACCGGCGAAGGCCGGATAGGTACGGATCGTGCGGTTCAAAAAAATACGGCCAAGGCGTGGGTCCTTGGCCGTGTCAATCGTCTGGGGCTCACCGATCGCTGCTAGCAGTCGTTCGGCCGCGTTTGCGTATTTCATGGGATCGCTTCGACACGATTCCAGATATTCCGCCATCGACATGTCGTGTTGGCTTCTCGCCTCGAACGACTTAGCGAAAGCGTTGAATAGAGAATCGTTGTACATGATCCCTCTCCGCGTGAGTTCCGCTACACAATTGAACGAAAGCAGCGACCGGACCGTTCCTTAGCGCCACTCTCAGATCAGCGTGAGCACATGACGATCATTCGACACCCGGGCGCCTTCTCGGCGCAACGCACAACGTAGGCACAGGGTGAGTTACGAACAGGCACCTGCCTGATATTTGAGCAGATCTTTGTCTATATTGGCTCATTTCCAGAAAATGTCACTCGCTCGCAACATCCGGGCATTACCGGGGATGCGTTCATCCGGCGCCGCATCATAGCCGTCTGCGAACGGCGATCTTATGACGCTTGTGCGGCGAAGCCTTGCGTGGCGCGTTCATCTTCCTGCTGCAATGCGGTGCGTGGACCGCCGGCGGCGTGACAGTCGCGGCAAACGCGCAGCAGTGTATCAAAATCGGTCGCCAGGCCCTCCGACCGGATGACGATGCGATCGTCCGTCACACCGCGGGCCAAGCCGCGGATGCTGCAGAGCTGCCTCTGCAAGGCCGGCGTCGGCGTCAGCACGATCACCTTGCGCCCGCGGCGTTCTTCAGCCGAAATCTCCGCGATCGAGTCCCACAGCAGAAATTCATTGCCGATGCGAAGGTCGCGAATGCCATAGGGGGTGACGATCACCACCGATGCCCGCTCGGCGGGGAGCATCCAGATCAGCCGGCCGGTCATCGCGGCGAACGCCACCACGCCGGCATAGCCGACCGTCGTGTCGTAATCGCCAAAAGCGTTCCACCAGCCCAAGGCGAGCGTTGCGCTGAGCAGCGTCATGGCGAAACCCGCAACGATCAGCAACCGCAGTTGGGTCGTACATGGGCCGATTTCGAGATCGTGGGACGCATCGACGCATCCGGTCGACGTGACCGACTGGGGGCTGTCTGTGACAGCGAGCGCCAGACGGTCATGATGTGCTTGCATGCTTTCCCCCAGCATGGCCATTCGCGACCGAGCCACGA
This sequence comes from Bradyrhizobium lupini, assembly GCF_040939785.1. Classification (NCBI taxonomy): domain Bacteria; kingdom Pseudomonadati; phylum Pseudomonadota; class Alphaproteobacteria; order Hyphomicrobiales; family Nitrobacteraceae; genus Bradyrhizobium; species Bradyrhizobium lupini. The sequence goes on along the minus strand of NZ_CP162553.1, from coordinate 5,363,121 downwards.
TGCATCAGGCGGACCGGAATCCGCTGATGAGTACTCCACGCAGCCGCTGGCGGCGAGGCGAGGCAGCTGGCGTTACACAACAAGGGCCTAGCCGATTCCTCACGGCCAACGACCTTTTACGCAACTCGGCTCCCTCTACGCGGATCGCCATGATCGCGACGGAGTTACACTGGAGGATATGACGCCCATACCCTTGATTGGTTCCCTCAAGGAAGCATGTAAGCTAGAGGATAGCGCGTCAGGACCGGCGCGGAAACCCCTCGCCCGCAGGCTTGGAGATAAATTAGCATCATGAATCCCGTCAAAGAGCTGGAAAAGCACGGACAAGCCGTCTGGCTGGACTTCCTGGCCCGCGGCTTCATCGCCAAGGGCGACCTGAAGCGGCTGATCGACACCGACGGCGTCAAAGGCGTCACCTCCAACCCCTCGATCTTCGAGAAAGCGATCGGCAGCTCGGACGAGTACGACGCGCCGATCGGCAAGGCATTGAAGCGCGGCGATCGGTCGGTCGCCGATCTGTTCGAGGCCGTCGCGGTCGAGGACATCCAGAACGCCGCCGACGTGCTGCGCCCGGTCTACGACCGCCTCAAGGGCGGCGACGGCTATGTCAGCCTGGAAGTCTCGCCCTATCTGGCGATGGACACGGGTGAAACGGTCACAGAGGCGCGGCGGCTCTGGAAGGACGTCAACCGCAAGAACCTGATGGTGAAGGTGCCGGCAACGCCGGAGGGCCTGCCGGCGATCGAGACCCTCATCGGCGACGGCATCAGCATCAACATCACGCTGCTGTTCTCCAGGGACGTCTATCTGCAGGTTGCCGAGGCCTATCTCGCCGGTCTGGAGACATACGTCGCAGGTGGCGGCGATCCCTCGCACGTGGCGAGCGTGGCGAGCTTTTTCGTCAGCCGCATCGACTCGGTGGTCGACAAGCAGCTCGACGAGAAGATTGCCCGCGCCAACGACCCGAGCGAGAAGGAACGGCTCGCCGCGCTGAAGGGCAAGGTCGCGATCGCCAATGCGAAGGTCGCCTACCAGGATTACAAGCGCCTGTTCTCAGGTCCGCGCTGGGACAAGCTCGCGGCCAAGGGCGCCAAGCCGCAGCGCATGCTGTGGGCCTCGACCGGCACCAAGAACAAGGACTACAGCGACGTCCTCTATGTCGAGGAATTGATCGGTCCCGACACCATCAACACCGTGCCGCCGGCGACATTGGATGCGTTCCGCGACCACGGCACGCCGCGGGACAGCCTGGAAGAGAATGTCGACGACGCCAGGCGCGTGCTGGAAGAACTGGAGCGCTCCGGCGTCTCGCTCGATGCTATCACCGAGGAACTCGTCAAGGACGGCGTCAAGCAGTTCGCCGACGCCGCCGACAAGCTCTATGGCGCTGTCGCCCACAAGCGCGCCACCGTGCTCGGGCCTGCGATCGACCGCCAGCTTCTCTCGCTCGGCGACGGCCTCGGCAAGGCCGTGGCCAAGAGCACCGAGGAATGGCGCGCGTCGGCAAAGATCCGCAGGCTGTGGCAACGGGACAAATCGGTCTGGACCGGCACCGACGAGGACAAATGGCTCGGCTGGCTCGACAGCGCCGCCAAGGCCGACGTCGCCGATTATGAGGATTATGCCAGCCGCGTGAAAGGCCAGAAATTCTCCGACGCCGTCGTGCTCGGCATGGGCGGGTCAAGCCTCGGGCCGGAGGTGCTGGCCGAGACCTTCGGCAAGAAGCCCGGGTTCCCGAAGCTGCACGTGCTGGATTCCACCGATCCGGCGCAGGTGCGGGCAATGGAGGCCAGGATCGACATCGCCAACACCGTGTTCATCGTCTCCAGCAAGTCCGGCGGCACCACCGAACCGAATGCGATGAAGGATTATTTCCACCAGCGCGTCGCGCAGGCGGTCGGACCGAAGGTCAAGACCGGCCATCGCTTCATTGCGGTCACTGATCCCGGATCGTCGCTGGAGACGGCGGCGAAGACGCTAAGCTATGCGCGCATCTTCCACGGCGAGCCCTCCATCGGCGGACGCTACTCGGTGCTCTCGCCATTCGGCCTGGTGCCGGCGGCAACCGCGGGCGTCGATATCAAGACCTTCATCAAGCACGCGCTTGCGATGGCCCGCTCCTGCGGACCGGACGTGCCGCCGGCCGAGAACCCCGGCGTGCAGCTCGGCCTTGCCATGGGCCATGCAGCGCTCGAAGGCCGCGACAAGGTGACGATCCTGTCGTCGAAGAAGATTGCCGATTTCGGCGCCTGGGCCGAGCAGCTCATCGCGGAATCGACCGGCAAGGACGGCAAGGGCCTGATCCCGATCGACGGCGAGCCGCTGGGCGAGCCGGCGGTCTACGGCAATGACCGGCTCTTCATCGACATCCGTATCGAGGGCGAAGCGGACGCCGCCCATGACTCGCAGCTTGCTGCGATCGAAGCGGCCGGCCATCCCGTCGTGCGCATCGTGATGAAGTCGATCGACCATCTCGGCCAGGAGTTTTTCCGCTTCGAGATGGCAACGGCGGTCGCGGGCAGCATCCTCGGCATCAACCCGTTCGACCAGCCGGACGTGGAAGCGGCCAAGATCAAGACCCGAGAGCTCACCGCCTCGTTCGAAAAGACCGGCGCGCTGCCGGCCGAGCAGCCGGTGGTCAGCACCACCGAGGCCGATCTCTACACCGACGAGACCAATGCCGCAGCCCTGCGCGCTGCCGGCGCCAACGGCGACCTCACCTCCTGGCTGAAGGCGCATCTGTCGCGCTCCAATCATGGCGACTATGTCGCCCTGCTCGGCTACATCGCCCGCGACAAGGCGACGATCGACGCGCTCCAGGCCATGCGGCTCGAGGTGCGCGAGAAACGACACGTTGCGACCTGCGCCGAGTTCGGCCCCCGCTTCCTGCACTCGACGGGGCAAGCCTACAAAGGCGGGCCGGACAGCGGTGTGTTCCTCCAGATCACCGCCGACGATGCCAGGGACCTGCCGGTGCCGGGCCAGAAGGCCAGCTTCGGCGTCATCAAGGCCGCGCAGGCGCGCGGCGACTTCGACGTGCTTACCGAGCGCGGCCGGCGCGCGCTGCGGGTCCACTTGAAGGGCGGGCTCAAGAAGGGCCTCGCGGCGCTCAATGCGGCGCTCAACGAGGCACTGAACTAAGGGAATTCTTCAAATGCAACTCGGCATGATCGGCCTCGGCCGGATGGGCGGCAATATCGTTCGCCGACTGATGCGCCAGGGACATTCGACCGTGGTCTACGACAAGGACGCCAAGGCCGTCGCCGGCCTTGCGGCAGACGGCGCGGTCGGCTCGGCGACGCTCGAAGAGTTCATTGCGAAACTGGAGCGGCCGCGCACGGCCTGGGTGATGCTGCCGGCCGGCCACATCACCGAGACCACGATCGACACGATCGCGGGCGCGATGCAGGAAGGCGACGTCATCATCGACGGCGGCAACACGTTCTGGCAGGACGACGTCCGCCGCGGCAAGGCGCTGAAGGAGCGCGGCATCCACTATGTCGACGTCGGCACCTCCGGCGGCGTCTGGGGCCTCGACCGCGGCTATTGCATGATGATCGGCGGCGAGAAACAGGTGGTCGATCGGCTCGATCCGATCTTCGCCGCGCTCGCGCCCGGCGCCGGCGACATTCCGCGCACGGAGGGACGTGAGGGGCGCGATCCCCGCATCGAGCAGGGCTACATCCATGCCGGCCCCGTCGGCGCCGGTCATTTCGTCAAGATGATCCACAACGGTATCGAATACGGCCTGATGCAGGCCTACGCCGAAGGTTTTGACATCCTCAAGAACGCCAACATCGAGGCCTTGCCGGCGGATCATCGTTACGATTTCGATCTCGCCGATATCGCCGAGGTGTGGCGGCGTGGCAGCGTGATCCCGTCGTGGCTGCTCGACCTTACCTCGACCGCGCTCGCGGATAGCCCTGCACTGGCGGAGTATTCGGGTTTCGTGGAGGATTCCGGCGAAGGACGCTGGACCGTGAACGCGGCGATCGACGAGGCCGTGCCGGCCGAAGTCCTGACCGCGGCGCTGTTCGCACGTTTCCGTTCCCGCAAGGAACACACTTTCGCCGAGAAAATTCTCTCAGCGATGCGAGCCGGCTTCGGCGGCCACAAGGAGCCGAAGCAGCCGGCCGCTTCGAAGCCGAAATAGCAATTAGCAGAGCGAAGGCCAGTAGTTCGTGACAAAAGACCCGCAAGCCAAGCGCAAGCCGGAAAATTGCGCCTTCGTCATCTTTGGTGTCACCGGCGACCTCACCCATCGGCTGGTGATGCCATCGCTCTACAATCTGGCGGCCGAGCATCTGTTACCCGAAAAGTTCTGCGTGGTCGGCGTCGCCCGCCGGGGCCAGTCGGACAACGAGCTGCGCGACAGCCTATTGAAGGGCTTGCGCCAGTTCGCGACCCGGCCGGTGGACGATGACATTGCCAAGAAGCTGCTGGAATGCGTGACCTTCGTCGAAGCCGACGCAAAGGATCCGCCATCCTTTGATCGCCTGCGTGAGCATCTGGATTCCCTGGAATGCGCGCAGGATACCGGCGGCAACCGGCTGTTCTATCTCGCGACCCCGCCGGCTGCGTTCGCGCCGACCGCGCGCGAGCTCGGCCGCACCGGCATGATGAAGGAGAACGGGGCGTGGCGGCGCCTGGTGATCGAAAAGCCGTTCGGCACCGACCTCGCCTCGGCGCGCGCGCTGAATGGCGAGCTGCTGAAGATCATGGACGAGCACCAGATCTACCGGATCGATCACTATCTCGGCAAGGAGACGGTGCAGAACATCCTGGTGCTGCGCTTTGCCAACGGCATGTTCGAGCCGATCTGGAATCGCAACCATATCGATCACATCCAGATCACGGTGGAGGAAAAGCTCGGCGTCGGCCATCGCGGCGGCTTCTACGACGCCACCGGCGCGCTACGCGACATGGTGCCGAACCACCTGTTCCAGCTGATGTCGCTGGTCGCGATGGAGCCGCCGGCGCGTTTCGACGCCCATTCCGTGCGCTCCGAGAAGGCCGAGATTCTGACCTCGATTCAGCGCCCGAGCGAAGAGGAAGCGCTGAAGAGCTCGGTGCGCGCCCAATATCTCGCAGGGCGCATCGGCGACGATGAGATCCCGGACTATCGCAAGACCGAGGACGTCAAACCCGGCAGCACTACCGAGACCTATGTCGCGCTGAAGCTGATGATCGACAATTGGCGCTGGGCCGGCGTGCCGTTCTATTTGCGCACCGGCAAGGCGCTCGGCCACAAGCGCACCGAAGTCGCGATCAAGTTCAAGCAGGCGCCGCTGTCGATGTTCTCAGGCACGGCTGTCGATCGTCTCTCTCAGAACTTCCTCACGATCGGCATCGCACCGACCGAGACCATCGAGCTCCAGTTCAACGCCAAGATCCCGGGGCCGAGCGTCACCATCGACGGCGTCGAGATGAAGTTCCGCTATGGCGACTATTTCCGGGCCGATCCCTCGACCGGCTACGAGACGCTGATCTACGACTGTATGATCGGCGACAACATCCTGTTCCAGCGTGCCGACGGCATCGAAGCCGGATGGGAGGCGGTGCAGCCGTTCCTTGACGCCTGGAAGAACGCGGGCAGCAACGGCATCGAGACCTATCAAGCCGGCAGCGACGGCCCCGCCTGCACCGATGAATTGCTCCGCCGCGACGGCCGAAGCTGGCGTAAATTTTCGTGACGGCGACGGCCGGACAGCCGAAGCTGATCGTCGAGGCCGACGCCGAGGCTCTCGCGCGGACCGCGGCCGGACGGGTGATGGCGCGAATCGCGGCCAATCCTGGGCGCATTGCGATCTGCCTGACCGGCGGCTCCAGCCCAAAGAGGCTCTACCAGCTGCTGGGCAGCGAGGCTTGGCGCGAAAAAAATCCCGTGGGAGCGCGTGCACTGGTTCATCGGTGACGAGCGCTTCGTGCCCGAAAGCGATCCCCTCAACAACATGGCGGTCGCGCGCGCGACCTTTCTCGATCGCAACGCGCCCTCCGGCCATGTTCACCCGATCCCGACGACGGCTGACGACCCTGATCAGAGCGCCGAGGCCTATGCGCGCGAGTTGCAGGCTTTCTACGGCGCGGAAAGCCTGGATCCGGCACGGCCGCTGTTCGACATGGTCTTGATGGGCGCGGGGCCGGACGGCCACACGGCTTCGCTCTTCCCGGGCTACCCCGCGATCGAGGAGATGGGACGCTGGGTGGTCGGCGTCCCCAAGGCCAATGTTGCCCCCTTCGTGCCGCGGGTCTCGCTCACCCTGCCCGCGCTGGCGTCCTGCCGCGAAATGCTGTTCGAGATAGCGGGGCACGACAAGCAGCCGATCTTGACGCGCCTGCTCAATGGCGAGACTCTGCCGGTTGTACGCGCGCGCTCGAATGGCGAGACCGTCTGGCTGGTCGACCAGGCCGCGCTTCCGGAGGGAATTCGTGGCGGGCGTTGAAGCACCTTGTGCATTGATCGTGATGGGCGTGTCGGGCTCGGGCAAGAGCACGGTTGCAAAAGCGCTCGGCGAGCGCCTCGGCTGGCGTTTCGAGGACGGCGACAGCTTTCATCCCGCCAGCAATGTCGAGAAGATGCGGGCCGGCCATCCCCTCACCGACGAGGACCGCTGGCCCTGGCTCAACGCCATTGCCGACGAGATCGCGAGGGTCTGTGACAAGGGCGAGCACGTCATCATCGCCTGCTCGGCGCTGAAGCATACCTATCGGGACGTGCTCCTGCGCGGACGCGACGACGTCCGCTTCATCTTCCTGAGGGGCACGAAGGAGCTGATCGCCGCACGCCTGGCGCAACGCAAGGGGCACTTTATGCCGCCCGGCCTGCTGACGAGCCAGTTCAACACGCTGGAGCCGCCGGAGGCTGGCGAGCACGTGATCACAGTCTCGATCGACGAATCCGTGGAAGCGATCGTGGACGGCGCGGTGCGGCAGTTGAAACTGGGCGGCGCGAAACGCTGAGGCCAAACACCCAAGAAACACCCAAGGGACCGTCATGACAAAAATCTCGCTCGTCGTCTCCGACGTCGACGGTACGCTGCTGACCAAGGACAAGACGCTGACCGACCGCGCGAGGTCCGCGGTTCAGCGTCTGCACCGGGCCGGCATCGGCTTCACGATTACGTCGAGCCGCCCCGCGATCGGCATGCGTTTCCTGATCGAACCGCTGGCGCTCTGGCTGCCGGTCGGCCCGTTCAACGGCTCCTCGATCGTCGACCCCGAGATGAATCCGGTCGAACAGCATCTCGTCCCCGCCGCGGCGGCCGAGCGAAGCTTGCAAATTCTGCGGGACTTCGGCGCCGACATCTGGCTGTTCACCACCGACAAATGGCTGATCGACAAGCCTGATGGCCAATACGTGGCACATGAGCAGCACACCATCCGCTCCGACCCGACCATCGTGACGGATTTCTCGCCGTATCTCGCGAGCGCCTGCAAGATCGTCGGGGCCAGCGCCGATGCAGCCGGCCTCGAAGCTTGCGAGAAGGCGATGCAGAAGGCGCTCGGCAGCGAGGCGATGGCGGTGCGCTCGCAGACCTATTACCTCGACATCACCCCGCCCGGCTTCGACAAGGGCACATTCGTGCAAGCCATGGCCAAGCGCCTCGGCATTTCAACGGACGCGGTCGCCACCATCGGCGACATGCAGAACGACCTCGCGATGTTTCGCGTCAGCGGCGTTTCGATCGCAATGGGCAATGCGGCCGACAACGTCAAGGACCAGGCGACCCACGTCACCGCGACCAACGAGCAGGACGGTTTTGCGGAAGCGATGGAGATGATTTTGAAGCGGAACGAGGTCACCTAGGTCACTGCTTCGACCGCTGCATCGCGGGCTTCTTGCTGCCCTGCCTTGCGGCCGACAGGTTATGCGCGGTGTTGACCAGCGCGATATGAGTCAGCGCCTGCGGGAAATTGCCGGTCTGACGCCTGGCGCCTGAATCATATTCCTCGGCCAGCAGTCCCACATCATTCGCGACACCGACCACGCGATCGAACAACGCTTGCGCCTTGTCGAGATCGCCCGCCAGTACATGGGCATCTGCCAGCCACAGGCTGCAGGCGAGGAAGGCGCCCTCGATCGGCTGCTTCTCCTCGGACACTTCGCGCGGATCGTGCCGCAGCACAAAGCCGTCAGGCATCATGTGCTTTTCCATCGCCGCGATGGTGCCGCGAATGCGCGGATCCGACGCTTCCAGGAAGCCAACGGACGGCAGCAGCAGCACGCTGGCATCGAGCAGCTTCGAGCCGTAGGACTCCACGAAGGCATTCTCCTCCGCGTCGAAGCCCCGGTTGCAGACGTCGCGATGAATGGCGTCGCGCAAGGTGCGCCAGTGCAGCAGCGGCGCCTTGAAGCCGAAGGTCTCGGCGCTCTTGATGCCGCGGTCGAAGGCGACCCAGGTCATCACCTTGGAGAAGACATAGTGCTTCGGCTGTCCGCGCCGCTCCCAGATGCCGTGATCGGGCTGGTCCCAGACTTCGGCGAGATGCTTGAGCACGGCGCATTCCAGCGCCCAGCTCTCGTCGTCGAGCTTGAGCTTGGCCATCCGCGATTGGTGGAAGGCGTCGATCAGTTCGCCGTAGACGTCGAGCTGGAGCTGCGCATGCGCGGCATTGCCGACGCGCACCGGCTGTGCGCCCTCGTAGCCATCGAGCCAACCGGCCTCCCATTCCAGCAGCCGCCGCTGGCCCCAGATGCCGTACATGATCTGCATGTTCGCCGGTGAGCCTGCCGCCGCACGCAACAGCCAATTGTGCCAGGCCGAGGCTTCCTCGGTGTAACCCGAGTTCATCAGCGCCAGCAGCGTGAAGGTGGCATCGCGCAGCCAGCAGAAGCGGTAGTCCCAATTCCTGGCGCCGCCGAGCTTCTCCGGCAACGAGGTGGTCGGCGCCGCGACGATGCCGCCGGTCGGAGCGAAGGTCAGCGCCTTGAGTGTGATCAGCGAGCGCACGATCAGGTCGCGATAGTCGCCATCGCGATTGCAGTGGCTGCACCAGTCCTGCCAGAATTTCTCGGTCTCCTTGAGTGCGACCTCCGGATCGATTGGCGCGGGCGGCTCGAGATGCGAGGGGCCGTAGGTCAGCACGAATGGCACGGTCTCGCCGGCCTTCACCTCGAAATCGGAAACCGTGGTCAGATCCTCGCCTCGGGTCTTGGCCGGTGTCCGCAGCACGGTCATGTCCTGCCCGGCGACCGCCAGCAGGGAATGGTCGATCCGCCGCACCCACGGGATGTCGACGCCGAAGCCGAAGCGGATGACGAGCTCCATCCGCATCTTCACCTTGCCGCTGACACCGCGGACCAGCCGCACGATGTCGGAGGCCTTGCCGCGCGGCGGCATGAAGTCGATCAGCGCAACGGTGCCGCCGTCAGTCTCAAAGCGCGTTTCGAGGATGAGGGTGTCGCCGAGATAGCGGCGCGACGTCGCGGTGACGTCCTCGCTCGGCGCGATCAGCCAGCGGCCGTTCTTGTGCGTGCCGAGGAGCGCTGCAAAGCAGGCATCGGAATCGAAGGCCGGCCAGCACAGCCAGTCGATCGAGCCGTTGCGGCCGACCAGCGCCGCGGTCTCGCAGTCGCCGATCAGCGCATAATCTTCAATCCTCTGAGACAATGTCGTGCGAGCCTCGAAAACGACGTCCGGAGACCCCGGCGATCAACGCCCGCCGGGTAACGAGCGTTCCCGTGTCGCGGCCTTCAAGGCTGCGACATCGACCTTCGAAACGATCTTGTCGAGCGTCACAGGCAGGCGCTGGCGCCAGTTCGGATGCTCGTCAATCGTACCGGGAATGTTGGGCTGGTCGATCACGCCGAGCAGATCCTCCAGCGACACCGCAAGCAGCCGCGACGGCGTGCGCGACAGGAAGGCGAGCACCGAATAGACATCATTGGCACGGATGCCGTTGGCACGCAGGATCTCGTCGAGCAGGCCGAGCGCATCCCAGCGGGCCTGATCGTTCTCGCCCGGATCGAGCCCGAGCGAGCGCTTCATCCTGAGATCGCTGAAAGAGCGCCAGCCGGCATAGGTCGACAGATCATGCGTGTTCAACGTCACCAGCGCGTTGGGCCGGTAGTGATCGACGGGCCGGAAGTGACCGGCATCGTCGCGCTCGAACATCATGACGAGGTAGGACCAGATGCCGAAATCCTGCATGGTCTCGCGAAAACCTTCCGGCACCGTGCCGAGGTCCTCGCCGATCACAATGCACTTATGGGCCGCGCTCTCCCGCGCCACGGTCGCCAGCAGCGCCTCGAACGGCATCTGCACATAGGCGCCGTTGTCGGGCTTGAAGCCGCGCGGCACCAGATAAAGCCGCTTCAAGCCGAGCACGTGATCGAGACGGATGGCTCCGGAATGGCGCATCGAAGCCGCGAGCATATCGGCGAATGGCACGAAGGATTGCGCCTCCAGGCCGCCGGCATTGAAGCCGGCCAAGCCCCAATCCTGGCCAATGGTATTGAGCACGTCCGGCGGCGCGCCGACGGCGAGATGACGGGAGATCGCCCCCTGTTCGTTCCAAGCATCGAAGCCGTTCGACTGCACGCCGACGGCAACGTCAAGATAGAGCCCGACCCGCATGCCGAGCTGGCCGGCCAGCTCCTTGGCCGCATGCAACTGGCTATCGGCGGTCCATTGCACGAATTCGACGAACTCGACCTCGTGCTTGTCCGGGCCGTTGCGCAGCTCGGCGCATTTCGTCTCATCCAGCTGTTGCCATTCCTGCGGCCATTCCCACCACGGCGCCGCAAAGCGATGGCGTAGCACCTCGAAGCAGGCAAAACGGGACAACAGCGGCGCGCGAGCCGCCCGGAAGGCGTCGAACTGGTTGCGGCGGACGCCGCTCGCGGTTTTCACGAAGCTGTCGAAGGCGGCACGCAAGGCCAACCATTTCAAGGCCGCCATGTCCGGATAGGGCACACGATCACCGTCGCGGAGCCGCGCGGCGGTCGCGGCCGCATCGGGGACGAGGTCGGGGGAAAATTCCGGGATCGCCTCGACGTCGATATAGAGCGGATTGAGAAACAGCCGGCTGTTCGGCGAATAGGGGCTGCAATCGGCCGGATGGTCATCGAACAACACATGCAGGGGATTGAGCCCGACGCCGTCGGCGCCCAACTGCTTCGCGAGCCGGACCAGACCGGCGAGGTCGGTGAAATCGCCGATGCCCCAATTGCGGTCCGAGCGGACGCTGTAGAGCTGCACGGCAAGCAGCCAGCCCCGGTCGAAATCGCCGCCGAAGGCCCGCTCCGGCGCCACGATCATCGGCACCTCTTCCGTCACGCCTCCGGCATCCGTCAGCGTCAGCCGGTGATAGCCGAGCGGCAGGCCGGCCGGCCAGGCAATCACGGGCTCGCGCGTCTCACCTTGCGCGATCAAATTGCCGTTGCCGGTCATCTTCCATTTGAGCGGCGGCGCACCGATCGTCACCAATTCGGTGCGCGGATGGCCCAAGGCGCGTACCACCACAGGCCCGCTGACGAAGCGGTAAACCCGTTTTTCCGGCAAGGCGTCGAGGATGGATTTGAGGGCCACGGGATCGGTGACCCGCAGCTTTCCGAGGGCATCGACGAATTCGGATTGAACGCCCTTGATCCGGGCTTGAGCTAAAAGATCCATTCGGCACGCAGCTTGCAGGCCATTTTGTGGCCGGGGGCATCGATTTTAACGAGGTCGCGGAAGAGGTTAGTCAGGGTTAACTCGCGAGCCGCGCCTGCCGTTCCCCAGGGAACCAATGACACACAAGCGGCTTTCTATAGTGGTATCAAGCGTAGGTTCCCGGCAAGGGAAACGGGCTCCTGCTTTCTTGTCAATGGCATCACCGTGAACAAGACAATTCAAACTGTCGAGAGTGCCGCAGCCGGCAGCACTTTCCTCATCGAGGACGTCTATCCCCTGATCGACGGCGGGCGCTTCCCCGTGAAGCGGATCGCGCGCGAACCGGTCGAGGTCTGGGCCGACATCTACCGGGACGGCGACGCCGTGATCGGCGCAGCGCTGATCTGGCGACAGGAGCAGGACCGCGAATGGCAGAGCGAGCCGATGATCCCTCACGGCAATGACCGCTGGTCCGGCGCGTTCACACCCGTCGAGCCCGGCAAATATGTCTATGCGATCGAAGCCTGGACCGACGAATTCGCCACCTGGTCGCACGCGGTCGCGCGCAAGCAGCGCTCCGGTGCCGACGTCACGCTCGATGCGATCGAGGGCGCCGGCCTTTTGACCAAGGCGCATGGCGCGCAGCAGGACGCCGCCGCCGTCATCGTCAGGCGATGCGAGGACTATCTTCAGACCGGCGACGTTGCCCCGCTGCTGGCAACCGAGCTCGGCGCAGCCATGGCCGAGAGCCAGTTGCGGCCTGATCTCACGCGCTCGGCGCTATTCCCACTGTTCGTCGACCGCGACAAGGCACGCTTCGGCGCCTGGTATCAGATGATGCCGCGCAGCCAGAGCGTGGTGCCAGGACAGCATGGCACGCTCCGCGACTGCATCGCGCGCGTGCCCGACATCGCCGCGATGGGCTTTGACGTGCTGTACTTCACGCCGATCCATCCCATTGGCCGCACCCGGCGCAAGGGCCGCAACAACATGCCGGTGGCGGGCGACGGCGATCCCGGCTCGCCTTATGCGATCGGCGCCATCGAGGGCGGGCACGACGCGCTGCACCCCGAACTCGGCACGATCGAGGATTTTCGCGCGCTGGTCGCGACCTGCCTGGAATACGGCCTCGAACTCGCGCTCGACTTCGCCGTGCAATGCTCGCCGGACCACCCGTGGCTGACGCAGCATCCGGAATGGTTCAAATGGCGCCCGGATCGGTCGGTGCGGACGGCTGACGGGCCCTATTCCGATATCGTCATCCCCGATTTCGCGTCCGTCGACCGGGCTGGACTGTGGAACGCGTTTCGCGACGCCATGCTGTTCTGGATCGACCACGGCGTCACCATCTTCGCCATCGACAATCACGACACCGCGCCGCTCGCCTTCTGGGAGTGGCTGATCCGTGACATCCGCCGCCGGCATCCCGAGGTGATCCTGTTTTCCAAGACGTTCGCGCGCCCGAAGCTGATGAAGGGCCTCGCCAAGCTCGGCTTTGCGCAATCGTTCAGCTATTTCCCCTGGCGCACGGCGAAGTGGGAGCTGGAGCAATATCTCGGCGAGCTGACGCGCTATCCCGAACGTGACTTCTATCGGCCGAACCTGTTCGTGAATACGCCCGATCTTTTGCCCTATCATCTCCAGGGCGGCGAGACATGGGCGTTCAAATCGCGCGTCGCGCTGGCGGCGACGCTGTCCGGCAATTACGGCGTCTACAGCGGGTTCGAGCTGCTGGAGCACGACGCGATCCCCGGCCGCGAGGAATATCTCAACTCCGAGAAATACCAGATCAAGCAGCGCGACTGGAACAAGCCCGGCCACATCAAGGCCTACATCACGGAGATCAATCGCATCCGCAACGAGAATGCTGCGCTTCAGCAGACGGCGAACCTGCGCTTCCTCGGCATCGAAGACGGCGAGACGATCGCCTTCGTCAAGGAAGCGACCGACCCGGCCAACATCGTCGTGGCCGTGGTTGCGCTCTCGTGCCACGTGCGCGAATTCTGGTTGCCGCTCGGCGACGTCACGGTTGACGCCGGCGGGCAGCGACACCATGTGTCGGCACTCGAAAACCTCCTCACCGGCGAACAGGCCCGCATCGAATGGGGCGGGATCAGGTTGCGTATCGATCCCGAGCGCGATCCGGCGCTGCTGTTCCGCTGCCTGGCGTAAGGGCGCACGCCATGAACGTATTGTCTTCCGTCGACACCAAGAAAGCCGAGGCTGCCGAGATCGTGGACGAGCTCTGGTACAAGGACGCCATTATCTATCAGCTTCACGTCAAGGCGTTTGCCGATAGCAACAATGACGGCATCGGCGACTTCGCCGGGCTGACCGAGAAGCTGCCCTATCTCCAGGAGCTCGGCGTCACCGCGCTCTGGCTGCTGCCGTTCTATCCCTCGCCCGGCCGCGACGACGGCTACGACATCGCCGACTACGGTTCGGTCAATCCCGATTTCGGGACGATGAAGGATTTCAAGCGCTTCATCCAGGAGGCCCAGAAGCGAGGCTTGCGCGTCATCACCGAGCTCGTCGTCAACCACACCTCGGACCAGCACAATTGGTTCAAGCGTGCTCGCCGCAGCCCGGCAGGCTCGAGCGCCCGCAACTGGTATGTCTGGAGCGACACCGACCAGAAATACCAGGGCACCCGTATCATCTTCACCGACACGGAGAAGTCGAACTGGACCTGGGATCACGAGGCCGGCGCGTTCTACTGGCACCGCTTCTTCTCGCACCAGCCGGATCTCAATTTCGACAATCCGCGCGTCGTCAGCGCGCTGATCCAGGTGATGAAGCGCTGGCTGGACGCCGGCGTCGACGGCTTCCGTCTGGACGCCATTCCCTATCTCTGCGAGCGCGAAGGTACCTCGAACGAGAACCTCCCCGAGACGCATGCCATCATCAAGCGGCTCCGCCACGAGCTGGATTCCTACTCCAAGGGCAAGCTGCTGCTGGCCGAGGCCAATCAATGGCCGGAGGACGTGCAGGAATATTTCGGCCGCGGCGACGAGTGCCACATGGCCTATCACTTCCCGCTGATGCCGCGCATCTACATGGCGATCGCGCAGGAGGACCGTTTCCCGATCACCGACATTCTGCGCCAGACGCCGGATATTCCGGCGAGCTGCCAATGGGCGCTGTTCCTGCGCAACCATGACGAGCTGACGCTGGAGATGGTGACCGACGTCGAGCGCGACTATCTGTGGACCACCTACGCCAACGATCCGCGCGCCCGCATCAATGTCGGCATCCGCCGGCGCCTCGCGCCGCTGATGGACAACGACCGGCGCAAGATCGAGCTGATGAACTCGCTGCTGCTGTCCTTCCCCGGCACGCCGATCATCTACTACGGCGACGAGATCGGGATGGGCGACAACATCTATCTCGGCGACCGCAACGGCGTGCGCACGCCGATGCAGTGGAGCCCGGACCGCAACGGCGGCTTCTCGCGCTGCGACCCGGCCCGCCTCTACGCGCCGCTGATCATGGATCCGGTCTACGGCTATGAATCGGTGAACGTGGAGGCGCAGTCGCGCAGCCTGTCCTCGCTGCTCAGCGCGACCAAGCGTCTGATCTCGGTGCGCAAATCGACGCTCGCCTTCGGCCGCGGCACCATGACCTTCATCCGCCCGGCCAACCGCGCCGTGCTGGCCTATGTCCGGCAGTACCGCGACGAGGTGATCCTCTGCGTCGCCAATCTGTCGCGCGCGGCCCAGGCGACCGAGCTCGATCTGTCGCCCTGGAAGGACCGCATCCCGCAGGAGATGCTCGGCCGCACGCGTTTTCCGGCGATCGGCGAACTGCCCTACATGGTCACGCTGGGGCCCTATGGCTTCTACTGGTTCCAGCTCACCGAGCGCGACAAGTCCGAGCCGGTGACGCCGCGCGCAGTGCCCGAATTCGAGACGCTGGTGGTGCCGGTGAACTCGACCTGGGTGTCGCTGGCGCGCGAGCGCGGCGTGTTCGAGCACGAGGTGCTGCCGGGATTCCTGTCGCGCACGCGCTGGTATCCGGAGCACAATCCCAAGCACATCAAGCCGACGCTGACCTCGGCGGTGCCGTTCTGCGACATCGGCGACAACAGGCCCTGGATCGCGTTCTTCGAGGCGGCGCAGGGCGACGTCACCACGCGCTACGTGCTGCCGATGCAGATCGAATGGGTGCGCTTCGACCGCGAACGCTTCAATCCCAGGGCGCTCGCCGCCGTGCGTCAGGGGGCCCGCGAAGGGACGCTGCTGGACGTGGCAACCGAGCAGATCTTCATCGGCCTGTTCCTGCGCAATCTGTCGCAGAACCTGGTGGTGGAAGAAAACAATCTGCGGCTGGAGTTCAAGGCGACCAGCCGGTTTGCCGAGTACACCATCAAGGAGCCCGAACGCATCCGCACGATCGAGCAGTCGAACAGCACCGCGCTGGTCGACAACCAGTATGTCGCCAAGATCTATCGTCAGCTCGAAGCCGGCATCAATCCCGAGATCGAGATCGGCTCCTACCTCACCGAGATCGCCCGCTTTGCCAATACGCCGGCACTGCTCGGCAGCGTCGAGCTGGTCGAAGACGACCGTCGCAGCGCAGTCGGCGTGCTGCACGCCTATGTCGAGAACCAGGGCGACGGCTGGGGCGTCACCGCGGGCTATCTCGACCGCTATATCGACGAGCAACGGGTGCTGCCACCGGGCGAGATGCCCCGCGAGACCCAGGAGCAAGCGCCCTATCTGCACTTCATTACGCAGATCGGCCGACGGCTCGCCGAGCTGCATGTGGCTCTGGCCGCTGCAAAGCCCGGAGATCTCGCGCCGGAGCCCATTGGCTCCGCACACGTCAAGCGCTGGTCATCCGAGCTCGAGACACGGGCCGAGCGGGTTTTCGAGCGGCTGGCCGCCAGCACCGACCGCCTGCGGGAGGTGGACCGACCGCTGATCAATCAGCTCGCCGCGGAGCGCGCGACCCTGTCCGGCCGGCTCAACGCGCTCTTACCTTCCGAGCTCGGCGGGTTGAACATCCGTCATCATGGCGATTTCCGCCTCGGGCAAACTCTGATTGTGAAGGACGATATCTTCATCATCGACTTCGACGGAGATCCGCGTTTGCCGCTGGCCGACAAGCGGCGCAAGCTGCCTGCGGCGCGTGACGTTGCCGGCCTGATCCGCTCGATTGATCTTTCGGTTAACGCGGCGCTTCACCGCGCGCTCACGGGCGCCTCCGACGAACAGGGCCGTCTCACGGCTGCGCTCGACGAATGGCGCGAGCGCACCACCGCGACGTTCCTCACCGCCTACCGCGAAGCCATGACCGATCGGCGGCTGTGGCCGGAAGATCCGCAATCTGCGGCTGGCCTGTTAAGGTTTTTCCTGCTTGATCAAGCGTTCGAGGAAGTAGAGTACGAGCTGTCCCACCGGCCTGAGGGGCTCCATGCGCCGCTGTCCGGACTGCTTCGCATTCTGTCCAGTATCGAGAGCGAAGCCCATGCCTAAACTCCCTGCCGAGGCCTATGCGATCATCGAGGGTCGCCACTCCGATCCGTTCCACTATCTCGGGCTGCATCCCGAGGGCGACAAGAGCGTGGTGCGCGCGTTTCTTCCCGATGCTTCCAACGTCGAGGCGGTGGGCGAGCACGGCGAGGTGGCGAAGCTCGATCGCGTCCATGATGCCGGCCTGTTCATCGGCGCTCTGCCGAACGGCGCGAAGCACTACCAGCTCCGCGCGAAGTTCGGCGACAACGTCATCGAATTCGAGGACACCTATCGCTTTCCGCCGATCCTGACCGATTTCGACCTCTATCTGCTCGGCGAAGGCACCCACCAGCGCCTTTACGACAAGCTCGGCGCGCATCCGATGCGGCTCGAAGGCATCGATGGCATCGGCTTCGTGGTGCTGGCGCCCAACGCCCGGCGTGTCTCCGTCGTCGGCGACTTCAATTTCTGGGACGGACGGCGCCATCCGATGCGGGTGCGCGGCGCGGGTTATTGGGAATTGTTCATCCCGCACGCCAAGGCCGGCGACCACTACAAGTTCGAAATTATCGGACCGCACGGCCATCTGCTTCCGCTGAAATCCGATCCGATGGCCTTTGCAAGCGAGGTGCGCCCGAAGACCGCTTCCATCGTGTTCGACGAAGCGCATCTGCCGCGGCCGCGACCGGCGCCCGACGGCATCAACGCGTTGTCCGCGCCGATGTCGATCTACGAGGTCCATCTCGGCTCATGGCGGCGCAAGAACGGCAATGAATGGCTGACCTATCGCGAGCTGGCCGAGCAGCTGCCGGCCTACGCCCGCGACATGGGCTTCACCCATCTCGAATTCCTCCCCGTCAGCGAGCATCCTTTCGACGGCTCGTGGGGCTATCAGCCGACCGGGCTGTATGCGCCGACCAGCCGCTTCGGCACGCCGGAGGATTTTGCCGCGCTGGTCGATGCCTGCCACCGCGAGGGCGTCGGCGTGCTGCTCGACTGGGTGCCCGGCCACTTCCCGGACGATCCGCACGGGCTCGGCAGCTTCGACGGCACAGCGCTGTACGAACACGCCAATCCGCTCCAGGGCCGGCATCTCGATTGGGGCACGCTGATCTACAATTACGGCCGCACCGAAGTGACGAACTTCCTGGTCTCGAACGCGCTGTTCTGGCTCGAGCGCTACGCGATCGACGGACTGCGAGTCGATGCCGTCGCATCCATGCTCTACCTCGACTACAGCCGTCCGCCCGGGGCGTGGATTCCGAACCAGCATGGCGGCCGGGAGAACATCGAGGCGATCGCATTCCTGCGCCGCTTCAACACCGAGCTGTTCGCGCGTTTCCCGCAGGCGACCACGGCCGCCGAAGAGTCCACCGCCTGGCCGCAGGTCTCGCGCCCGGTCGAATTCGGAGGGCTCGGCTTCGGCTACAAGTGGAATATGGGCTGGATGCACGACACGCTGAACTACATCAGCAAGGACCCGATCCACCGCAAGCATCATCACGGCGACATCCTGTTCGGCCTGCACTACGCCTTCTCGGAGAACTTCGTCCTGCCGCTGTCGCACGACGAAGTCGTGCACGGCAAGCGCTCTATCCTCGGGCGCATGCCCGGCGACGAATGGCAGCGCTTCGCGAATTTGCGCGCCTATTACAGCTTCATGTTCGGCCATCCCGGCAAGAAGCTGCTGTTCATGGGCGCCGAGATCGCGCAAAGCCGAGAATGGAATCACGACCAATCGCTCGACTGGCACTTGCTCGAGTACAAGCCCCATTCAGGCATCCAGGCGTTGATCCGCGATCTCAACCGGCTCTATCGCGCGGTGCCCGCCCTGCACCAGATGGACTGCGAGCAGGCCGGCTTCGAATGGCTGATCACCGACGACGCCAACCGCAACGTGTTCGCCTGGCTGCGCAAGGGATTTGACGAGCACGCCCGGTGCATGGTGATCGTCAACTTCTCACCCAATGTCTATCGCAATTACCGCGTTCGCGCGCCGTTCGGTGGCAAGTGGAAGGAAGTGTTCAACTCGGACTCCGCTCATTACGGCGGCAGCAATGTCGGCAACATCGGCGAAGTCCACGCCGTCAATGGCGAGCTCCGCCTCACCATTCCGCCGCTCGCCGCGATCTTCCTCGTTCCGGAAAGCTGAACGATGCGCCTGACTGCTGGATCGCCCGCACGCCTCGGCGCAAGCTGGGACGGACGCGGCACCAATTTCGCGCTGTTCTCCGCCAACGCGCAGAAGGTCGAGCTGTGCCTGTTCGACATGCAGGGCCGCCGCGAACTCGAGCGCGTCGAGCTGCCGGAGCGCACCGAGGATGTCTGGCACGGCTATCTCAACGACGTCTCGCCCGGCCAGCTCTACGGCTACCGCGTGCATGGCCCCTACGAGCCGGAGCACGGCCACCGCTTCAATGCCAACAAGCTCGTGCTAGACCCCTATGCCAAGCGGCTTTCCGGGCGGCTGGTCTGGAGTGACGCGCATTTCGCCTATCGCACCGGAAGCCCGCGCGAAGACCTGTCGTTCGACCGGCGCGACAACGCGCGCGGCATGCCGAAGGCCGTCGTCGTCGACGAGACCTTCAACTGGGGCCGCCGCGAGATCCGGCCCAACATTCCCTGGGAAGATACCATCATCTACGAGGCCCACGTCAAGGGACTGACACAGAAGCGCGACGACGTGCCGCCGAATTTGCGCGGCACCTATGGCGGCCTGTCCTCGCCCGCGATGATCGAGCACCTGAAGAAGCTCGGCGTCACCACGGTAGAGCTTCTGCCGGTGCACAGCTTCGTCGACGACCGCATCTTGGTGGAGAAGAAGCTCGTCAACTACTGGGGCTATAACACCCTGTCCTTCTTCGCGCCCGAGCAGCGCTACGCCCAGGACAACGCTCTCGATTCCTTCCGCACCACGATCGCACGTCTGCACGATGCCGGCATCGAGGTGATGCTCGACGTCGTCTACAATCACACCGCCGAGGGCAATCATCTCGGTCCGACGCTGTGCTATCGCGGCATCGACAACGCCTCCTATTACTGGCTGAACCGCGAAAACCCGCGCTACTACGACGATTTTACCGGCTGCGGCTCGTCGGTGAACCTCACCCACCCGCGCGTGCTGCAGATGGTGATGGATTCACTGCGCTACTGGGTCGAGGTCTGCCACGTCGACGGCTTCCGTTTCGACCTCGCCACCACGCTGGCCCGCGGACCGAACGGTTATGATCGAGGCAGCTCGTTCCTGACCGCGATCCGCCAGGACCCGGTGCTGGCGAGCGTCAAGCTCGTCGCCGAACCCTGGGATCTCGGCCTTGGCGGCTATCAGGTGGGCGCATTTCCCTCGCAATGGTCGGAGTGGAACGACCGTTACCGCAGCGCCATGCGCCGCTACTGGAGCGGCGAAGGCAGCCTGATCGGCGATATCTCCAGCCGCATGACGGCGTCCTCCGACCTGTTCAACCACGACGGACGGCGGCCGCGCGCCAGCATCAACCACATCACCGTGCATGACGGCTTCACCCTGGCCGATCTCTTCAGCTACAACGAGAAGCATAACGAGGCCAATGGCGAGGACAATCGCGACGGCTCCAACGACAACCACAGCAACAATTGCGGTGTCGAGGGTCCGACCGACGATCCCCAAATCGTCAGCTTGCGCCGGCAGCTTCGCAAGAACGTACTGGCCTGCCTCATGCTGGCGCAGGGCATTCCGCTGATCCTCGCAGGCGACGAGGTCGGGAATTCGCAATCAGGCAACAACAACGCCTATTGCCAGGACAACGAGGTGGGCTGGGTCGGCTGGGACAATCTCGGCAAGGACGGCGACGACATGGTCGGTTTTGTCGCCGAACTCGCCGATATCCGCCGCCGGTTTTCGCAGCTTCGCAGCCATCGCTGGCTCGACGGCCGCCCCAAGGACGGCATCTCCTATGGCGCGCTGTGGCTGACGCCGGCCGGCGACGAAATGACGGAAAGCGACTGGAAATTCCCGGAAGGGCGGTTCCTCTCCTATGTGATGGGGCCGATGGAACCGGGCAGCGCCGCGATCTTTATCGTACTCAACGCAGCCCCCGAAGAGATCGCATTCAAATTGCCAAAAATGACTGAATACAAGAGCTGGCAGCAGATCCTGAACACGACCGACGCCAAGCTGAATACGATCGACTTCCAGCCCGGGAGCGACAGCAAGGCGCCGCCGCGCTCCGTGATCGCTTTCGCGGGGGCGCTATGAGGCCATCCTTCGGGGCGAGGCCGACGAAGGACGGCGTATCGTTCCGGCTGTGGGCGCCTGCCGCGCGCCGTGTCGATCTCCTGCTCGACAGACGACACGCGATGCAGCGCCGGCAGGATGGCTGGTATGTCGCCGAGATTGCCAATCTGCCCGTCGGCAGCAACTACAAATTCAGGATCGATGACGAGATCGACGTGCCCGATCCGGCGTCTGCATTCCAACCCGACGACGTGTTCGGCCCGAGCGAGGTGATCGATCATGACGCCTTCGCCTGGCGCGCATCCGATTGGCGCGGCCGCCCGTGGGAAGAGACGGTGCTGATCGAGACGCATGTCGGCACCTTCACTGCGGAAGGCACCTATCGTGCCATGATCGACAAGCTCGATCATCTCGTCGCGACCGGCATCACCGCGATCGAACTGATGCCGCTGGCTGACTTCGCCGGTCGCCGCGGCTGGGGTTATGATGGCGTGCTGTGGTACGCGCCCGACAGCGCCTATGGTCATCCCGATGAATTGAAGACGCTGATCGACGAAGCCCATCTGCGCGGGCTGATGGTGTTCCTCGACGTCGTCTACAATCATTTCGGCCCCGAGGGAAATTACCTCGGCCGCTACGCGCCGGCCTTCTTCACCGACGCGCACACGCCATGGGGCAGTGCGATCGATTATCGCGTGCCGCAGGTTCGCGCTTTTGCCGTCGAGAACGCGCTGTCGTGGCTCAGCGACTATCGCTTCGACGGCCTGAGGCTCGATGCCGCCAATCACATCATGGCGATCCCCGGCGAGCAATCGATGCTGCAAGACCTTAGCGTCGCCGCGGGCGAGCTTGCCAAGGCGACGGAGCGCCATATCCATCTCGTGCTGGAGAACGGCGACAACCGCGCGAGCCTGCTCGACGCGGCGCAGGAGCCTCCGAACGGCAAATATCGCGGCCAGTGGAACGACGACTACCACCACGTCTGGCACGTGATGCTGACGGGCGAACTCGCCGGCTATTATGCGGACTATCAAACTCCGCGGCTCGATCTCGCACGCGCGCTCGCCTCCGGCTTCGTCTATCAGGGCGAGATCTCGGAATTCTGGGGCAAGAAGCCGCGGGGCGAGAACAGCGGCGAGCTGCCGCCGGCAACCTTCGTCAACTTCCTGCAGAACCACGACCAGATCGGCAACCGGCCGCTTGGCGACCGGCTCGAAAGCCTGGCATCGCCCGAGCAGATCGAAGCCGCACTCGCGGTGACCCTGCTCGCACCGATGGTGCCGATGCTGTTCCAGGGCGAGGAGTGGGGCTCCATCGCGCCCTTCCCGTTCTTCTGCGACTTCCAGGGCGGACTGGCTGATGCCGTCCGCAAGGGGCGCAGGCAGGAATACGCCTGGGCCTATGAAAAGTACGGCGACGAGGTGCCCGACCCGCTCGATCCGGCAACACTGCAATCGGCCGTGCTCGACTGGACCGACCACACGCCGGAGCAGGATGCGCGTCTCGCGCTGGTGCGGGAGCTGCTCGCACTCCGCCACAAGGAGATCGCGCCACGACTGAAAGGTGCGCGCTTCGGTGATGCCGCCGTGGCCGATAGCGGCCTGCTCACCGCACATTGGCACATGGGAGATGGCGCGACGTTGCGCCTCGTGGCCAATCTCTCCGACAAGGACATCGCGTGTTCCGACGGCGGTGTGGGGACCCTGATCTGGGGCGGCGCAACCGGCGACCGGCTTGCGCCCTGGTCGGTGGTCTGGCGCCTCGGAGGTTGAGATGCCTCCAGCCATTCCTCTCGCAACCTACCGGCTTCAGCTCACCGCGGATTTCGACTTCGACAAGGCCGCCGCGGTGGTGCCCTACCTGAAGGCGCTGGGAATCACGCATCTCTACACCTCGCCGGTGATGAAGGCCCGCAAGGGCTCGACGCACGGCTATGACACCGTCGACCACAGCCAGTTCAATCCGGAGCTCGGCGGCGAGGCCGGCTTCGCGCGGCTGAGCGAGGCGCTGACGCGACACGACCTCGGCCTCATCATCGACTTCGTACCGAACCATGTCGGCGTGCACTTCGCCGACAATCCCTGGTGGCTGGACGTGCTGGAATGGGGCCAGGCCTCGCCGCACGCCGTCTCCTTCGATATCGACTGGGATCAACTGGCCTTCCGCGCCCGCGGCGGCGTGCTGCTGCCGATCCTCGGAGCGTCCTATGGCGAAGCGCTCGAGAGCGGCGATATCGAGCTGCGCTACGATCCCAACGAAGGTAGTTTTTCCGCCTGGTATTTCGAACATCGATTGCCGATCGCGCCGGAGCGCTATGGCGAGGTGCTGCGGATCATCGTGAAGGACGCCGACGCCGCCGAGACCGAGACGGGCAAGCGCCTGCTGTCGCTCGCGGCGCGCTACACGGGACTGCGCCGCCCCAACCGCAAGGAAGCACCCGGCTTCAAGGCGGAGCTCAGGGAGATCGCAGGCAGCGCCGATATCATCGGGCGCGGCCTCGGCGCCTATCGCGCGGCCAAGGACCGTCCCGCGCAGACGCTGGCGCTGCATCATTTGCTGGAGCGCCAGCACTACAAGCTGGGGCACTGGCGGCTTGCCTCCAGCGACATCAACTATCGACGTTTCTTCGACGTCAACGGGCTCGCCGGCATGCGCGTCGAGGATCCCGGCACGTTCGCCGCCACGCACCGGCTGGTGAAGCAACTCATTGCCGACGGCAAACTGCAAGGCATCCGGCTCGATCATATCGACGGCCTGCGCGATCCCGCGCAATATTGCCAGCGGCTGCGCCGGCTGGTGCGCGACGCTCAGGGCACCACAAAGCCGTTCTATACGGTGATCGAGAAAATCCTGTGCGAGCACGAGCGCCTGCCGCATTTCGCCGGCGTCCAGGGCACCACCGGCTATGAGTGGATGAACGCCATCACTCACGTTCTGGTCGACGCCAAGGGGCTGGAGGCCATGGACGAGACCTGGCGACAGATCAGCAACCGGCCGCCGCGGCTCGCGCCTTACGTCAAGGATGCCAAACGGCGCGTGCTGGAGACGCTGCTGACCAGCGAATTCACGGTTCTGACGCGCCTGCTTGCGCGCATCGCCAACGGGCACTACTCGACCCGCGACTTTTCCGCCGACAGCCTGCGGCAGGCGCTCGAGCTCTATGTGCTGCATTTCCCGGTATACCGCACCTACCTCACGACAGGCGCGCCGACGGCGAACGATCGCAAGCTGATCGACAACACCATCGAGCACGCTCGCCGGGAATGGTTCGCCGCGGACGAAGGCATTTTCGACTTCCTGCGCGACGCGCTCACCATGGACCTGCTCAAGCCTGGCCGTCCCCCGCACAGCGCCCCGCGGGTGCGCCGCTTTGCGCTGAAGGTGCAGCAATTCACCGGGCCGATGATGGCGAAGTCGCTGGAGGACACCGCCTTCTATCAATTCCACCGGCTGCTCGCCCTAAACGAGGTCGGCGGCGATCCCGCGAGCAAGGGCCTCACCATTCCCGCTTTCCACGACACCATGCAGGCCCGCGCCAGGGAATGGCCGCAAGGGATGACGGCGACCGCCACGCACGACACCAAACGTGGCGAGGACGCCCGCGCGCGGATCGCTGCCTTAAGTGAAATTCCCGGCGAATGGACCAGCGCTGTGGCACGCTGGAAAGTCCTGAACGCGCCGCACCTCGCGCTCGACGGCAATCTGCGCGCTCCGTCGGCAACGTTCGAATACATGCTCTACCAGACGCTGCTCGGCGCCTGCTCCCTCCAGGAGCCGGCCGATGCCGGTTTCGTCGCGCGTATCCAGGCCTATGCGCTCAAGGCCGCGCGCGAGGGCAAGGAGGAGACCAGCTGGCTCAACCCGCACGAGGCTTATGAGAACGGCGTCAAGAGCTTCATCGCGAAGATCCTCGATCCCGCGCAATCAGGCGAATTCCTGGAGGCGCTGAACACGCTGGCTCGCCGCGTCGCGCTGCTCGGCGCGCTGAACGCGCTGAGCCAGCTCACGCTCAAGGCGACACTGCCGGGCGTACCCGACTTCTACCAAGGCACCGAATTCTGGGACCTGTCGCTGGTCGATCCCGACAACCGCCGCCCGGTGGATTTTTCCGCGCGACATGTGGCGCTGGGCAGGCTGGAGAATCCCGATTGGAATCACCTAATCAAGAGCTGGCCGGACGGTCAGCTCAAGCTGGCCTGGACGCGGCACCTGCTCAAGCTGCGCAACGAGCTGCCCGACGTCTTCGCGCGAGGTGACTACCAGCCGCTTCAGGTGCGGGGCGCACATGCCGACCATGTCGTAGCGTTTGCCCGCCGCCACGGCCGCGCTGCGGCGATCGTCGCGGTCGGGCGCCACTTCGCACCTTTCACGCAAGCAGGCCGCGAATGGCCGGCGTTCGATGGGGCCGACGCCACTATTGACGTCACGGGCTATAGTGTGCCGGGTTTCGCCGGCAACGATCTGCCGCTCGCGCAGGCGCTTCGCGGTTTTCCCGCTTCGGTCATCCCCGCGCGTCCAGCGGGCGCGGCGAAACCGGTGCGACAGCGCACCCGTGCTTGAACGCTAGCTTTTCCCGTCCTTGCCCAACAGCAGCTGGCCGCGCTTGCGAATCGTGGCCTGCGCCATCTCCGCAAAGCGCTGCAATAGCCAGGGCAGCACCACCTGCACCTTGACATGGTCGTCGGCGACGTCGACCTGCCCCGTCGCGATCTGCCCGAGCGCGCGGATGCGGAAATTCATGCTGTCGCCGCTCCAGCTCTCCTCCTCGACCTGCATCACGGGAATGCTCGCCGCAGCACGGCCTAGCCCAGTCTTGAGCCGGCGCACCGCCTCCTCGCGGCCGAGGCGGTGGGGAATGGAGACGACAAGCGGTGCTGACATGACCCGGTCCGGCTGTGATGAAATCTCACGTAGGCATCCCCGGCGGTGCCACAAAGGTTCCATGCGTCTTTGGCGGCCACCCGTGTTTCAAAGATGGAACTTTAAAAGGTGCGGCAAGTTGCCCTGAGCACAACATAGGAACCCTTTTTTGACGAAGGGCCGGAGGAGATTTCCGCATGTCTATCGGTACGATCATTCTGATCATTTTGGTCATCGCGCTGCTCGGCGGCTTCAGCGGCATCGGCGGCGGCCCGTTCTACGGCACCGGCTATTACGGCGGCGGCGGTCTCGGGCTCGTCATCGTGATCCTGCTGATCCTGCTCCTGCTGGGACGGATCTAGCCACCAAACGAAGATCTAGTAGGGTGGGCAAAGGCGCAATGCGCCGTGCCCACCTTTTTGCTCGGCTGAGAGAAGATGGTGGGCACGCTTCACTTTACCCACCCTACTTCGTTTTCCCGGCGAGCTTCTTGATCGCCGCCTTGATCGACGCGGCTGCATCGTCATAACCATCCCACGCCTTCGATCGCGCCAGCAAGCCGGGCACCGTCCGCACCGTGTACCGCTTCGGATCGAGGTCGCTCTTCACCTGCGCCCACGTGACCGGCATCGACACAGTCGCACCATCTCGCGCACGCGGCGACAGCGGCGCCACCGCCGTCGACATCCGATCGTTGCGCAGATAGTCTAGGAAGATCTTTCCGTTGCGCAGCTTCTTCGACATGTTGAGCAGATAGCGCTCGGGAGCGTCGTCCGCCATCCACTGGCAGACGCCTTGCGCGAAGGCCTTGGCCTCCTTCCAGCTCACCTGGTCGCGCGCGCCGTGACGCAGCGGGACCACGACATGCAGACCTTTGCCGCCGGTGGTCTTGCAGAAGCTTTCCATGCCGATGTCGGTCAGCCGCTGCCGCATCTCCTTGGCGGCCTCAACGACCTCGGCGAAGACGACGTCGGGCGCGGGATCGAGATCGAACACCAGCCGGCCCGGGGTATCGTAGGCGTAGGGCGCGCAATTCCAGGGATGCAGCTCGACGCCGCCGATCTGCGCCACGGCCGCGAGCCCTTCGATGCGGTCGATCTGCAAATAGGGCTTGCGGTCGCCGGAGACCCGCGCGAGCTCCAGAAGGTTCGAGGTGCCCTGCATGGCGTGGCGCTGGAAGAAGCATTCGCCCTTGATGCCGTCAGGGGCGCGGATCAGCGAGCACGGCCGGCCCTTGAGATGCACGATCATCCATTCGCCGACGGCTTCGAGGTAGCGCGCGAGATCCAGCTTGGTAACGGGATCGCCATTGCCGTCGTCCGGCCACAGCGCCTTGTCCGGCTTCGAGAGCACGACACCCATCACTTCGGCAGTGCCGGCTTGCGCTGTTCGTGCACCGGTCTTCGCTTGCGCGCGCGGCTTCGCGCGCTGCTTCGTCGAGGGCTCGGCAAGCTCGGTATCGACCGGTGTCTCGGCCTCGACCTCCTCCGCCGGCTTGTCCTGCCGCAGACCCTTGAAGGCGGCCTGGCGGATATTGCCGTCGGCAGTGAAGCCGGCGAACTCGATCTCCGCCACGAGCTCCGGCTTCAGCCAGTGCACCTCGCGCGTCTTTTTCGGTGCGTTCTTGCCGCCGAAGGGGCTTTGCTTCGCCTCCATAGCCTTCAAGGACGGCATGATGCGCTTGACCTTGTCCGCGCCGAAGCCGGTGCCGACCATGCCGACGAAGGCGAGATGATCACCGCGGTGCACGCCGGCCATCAGCGAACGGAATTTGCCATTGGTGGTCTTGTAACCGCCGATCACGACCTCATGGCCGGCGCGGCATTTTGCTTTGGTCCAGCTTTCTGTCCGCCCCGAACGATAGGGCGCGTCCAGCTTCTTCGACACCACGCCCTCGAGCTCGAGCTTGCAGGCGGATTGCAGCACGGCGTCGCCGCCGCTTTCGAAATGCTCGACATAGCGAATCTGGCTCGATTTGCGCTTACGCGCTTCCAGCAGCTCCTTCAACCGCGCCTTGCGCTCGCCGAGCGGCAGCCGGCGATAATCGAGGCCTTCCGCAAACAGCAGGTCGAACGCAAAGAAGATGAGCTCCTCGGTCTTGCCGTCCGACAGCGCGGCCTGGAGCGACGAAAAATTGGGTGCTCCATTGTGGTCGAGCGCGACGATCTCGCCGTCGACCATCATATCCGGCAGCGCGCCCGCCTCCTTCGCGATAGTTGCGAATTTTTCGGTCCAGTCGAGGCCTTTGCGCGTCTTCAATGTCGCCTTGCCGCCCTCGACCCGCAGCTGCACGCGGTAGCCGTCGAACTTGATCTCGTGGCACCAGCCGTCGCCGCCCGGCGGGCGCTCGACCGACGTACAGAGCTGCGGCGCCACGAAATCCGGCATCTCCGCCGCCTTGTTCGCGGTCGTCGCGGTCGTCGCTTTCTTCTTGACCGTTTTGCCGGTTTTCAACGCCGCGCGGGGCGCCGGCTTGACCGTGCGCTCTTTCGCCTCGTCCGCCCGGTTGGACTGCCAGACCGCGTCGGCCTTGGCCTTGGTGCCCTTCGCCAGCATGAACGGTTTTGGCGCACGGCCCTTGCCTTCGGCGATCTGATCCATCGCGCGGCCGGAGGCGACCGATTTGTCCTCCTCGAGAATGTCGTTGTCTGCGCCCTCGCGAACATATTCGTCGCGATGCTTGATCAGGAGCCAATTGGTCCGTTTGCCGCCGGTGCGGTCGTTGCGCATGCGCACCAGGACCCAGCTGCCGTGCAGCTTCTCGCCGTGCAGCGTGAACTTCAGATCGCCCTTCTTGAAACCGCGTTCGGGATCATCGGATTCCCAGGTGCCGCGATCCCACAGCATGACCGTGCCGCCGCCGTACTGGCCTTCCGGAATCGTGCCTTCGAAGTCGCCATAGTCGAGCGGATGGTCCTCGACCTCGACGGCCAGCCGCTTGTCGTGCGGATCGAGCGAGGGCCCTTTTGTCACCGCCCAGGACTTGAAGACGCCATCGAACTCGAGCCGCAGATCGTAGTGCAGCCGCGAAGCGTCATGCTTCTGAATCACGAAGCGGCGCTGCTTCGACGGCGCCACCGCGGTCTTGCCCGATGGCTCGGGCGTCTTCTCGAAATCACGTTTCTGTCGATACTTGGAGAGCTTTTGCAGCACGACTGGTCCCGGATTCTCTTTGGCGTGAAGCCTATCACGGCCCGCATCCCACCCGGAACCAAAACCCCGCGGGACGGTTGGGGTTCCAAAATGACTCTGGAGAACGGAATGGCACCGCGCGCCTATTGGAAGGGAACGTTGAAGCTCTCGCTGGTCAGTTGCCCCGTTGTGCTTTATCCGGCGACCACCGCGGCCGAGAAGACGCGGTTTCACATGATCAACCGGGAGACCGGCAACCGGTTGAAGCAGCAGATGATCGACGCCGAGACCGGCGACGTCGTCGAGAGCGACCAGAAGGGGCGCGGCTACGAGCTGCGCAAGGGCAAATATGTCGAGATCGAGCCGGAGGAGCTCGAAGCGGTCCAGATCGAGAGCAACCACACCATCGACATCGAGAGCTTTGTGCCGAGCGACGAGATCGACCAGCGCTATCTCAACCACCCCTACTACATCGCGCCCGACGGCAAGGCCGCGGTCGATGCTTTTGCCGTGATCCGCGACGCCATGAAGGACCAGGATCGCGTCGCGCTCGCCAAGATCGTGCTCACCAATCGCGAGCACATCATCGCGATCGAGCCGCTCGGCAAGGGCCTGCTCGGCACCACGCTGCGCTTCCCCTACGAACTGCGCGACGAGGACCAGTTCTTCGACGACATCAAGAGCCCGAAGATCACCAAGGACATGGTTGAGCTCGCCGGCCATATCCTCCAGACCAAGACCTCCCATTTCGATCCCAGCAAGTTCAAGGACGACTACGAGACCGCGCTGAAGGCCCTGGTGAAGCGCAAGGCCAGCGGCAAGACAATCGAACTGCCGGAGCCCGAGGAGAAGCCGAGCAATGTGGTCAGCCTGATGGATGCGCTGAAGCAGAGCTTGAAGGGACGCGGCGGGAAGAAGACGGCGGCGAAGTCCCATGCGCGCCGGGCGTCGGGGCGAACGGGCGCGGCGAAGAAGACGCATCGGTCGACCGCGCGGCAGAGGAAGGCGGGTTGACTTAATCCGTCATTGCGAGCGCAGCGAAGCAATCCAGTATCTTTCCGCGGGGGCAGTCTGGATTGCTTCGCTGCGCTCGCAATGACGATGCTGATGCAGGCTTGCGCCGACCGTCATGCCCGGGCTTGTCCAGGGCATCCACGTTCTCGGTCCCCTGGGTCAAGACGTGGATGGCCGGGACAAGCCCGGCCATGACGGATCGTTGCACGCGGGCAACCCTAATCCCCTGCCCTTAACCGATACCCGATCCCCGTTTCCGTCAGTACATATTGCGGCCGTTCCGGATCGGCTTCGATCTTCTGCCGGAGCTGGCGGACATAGACGCGCAGATATTGCGCGTCGGTCAGCTCGTCCCATAACTCCCTCAGCAGGAAGCGGTGGGTGAGCACCTTGCCGGCGTGCTGCACCAGCACACGCAGGAGGTCATATTCCTTCGGCGACAGTTTGACGTCGCGCTCGCCGACCCTGACGACCCGGCGCACCAGATCGACCGAGAGATCGCCGGCACGAAACACCGGCCGTTCGCCCTGGATCTGAAGCTGGTGCCGCAGCGCGGCGCGCAGGCGCGCCAGCAGCTCGTCCATGCCGAACGGCTTTGTCAGATAATCGTCGGCCCCGAGATCGAGCGCCTCCACCTTGCCGGCTTCGTCGCCACGGCTCGACAGTACCACGATCGGCACAGCTTCATTGCGGGCGCGGATGGTGCGCAGCAGCTCGTGGCCCTGAATGTCAGGCAGGCCGAGATCGAGGATGATCAGCGCGGGACCCTCGCTGAGCTTCTCCAGCGCGGTCTTGCCGTTCGACGCCTCCAGGATCTCATAGCCTTGCGTCGAGAGCCCCATCCGCAGCAATTTGCGGATCGGCGGCTCGTCGTCGATGACCAGCACCTTGATCGGGGCTGCGCTCATGCGGCGGTATCCAATGCGTGGGTCCGGGCCGGAATGGGCAGACGGATGGTCAGAACCGCGCCGCTCCGGTCGCTGCGATTCGCGGCCGAGATCGTGCCACGCATCGCCTCGACGAAGCCGCGGGAGATGGCGAGCCCGAGCCCGGTACCGGGACGGACATGATCGCCCCTCCGCGCGCGATAAAACTTGTCGAACACGCTCTCGAGCTCCTCGGACGGAATACCCTCGCCCTCATCGGTAATCTGGAGCACCACATGATCGCCGTCGCGCCGGCTGCGAATCGAGACCGTCGCGTGGGGCGGCGAATATTTGGCGGCGTTGTCGAGCAGGTTGAACAGCACCTGCTCGAACAGCACCGCATCGAGCTGGAGCATGGGAAGGTCTGCGGCCGACTCCAGCTCCACCTTGTGGGCGGTGAGGATCTTGGCTGCCCGCCGGAGCGCGCTGCCGACGATCTCTCCGAGATCGTGCAACGCAGCGTTGGGCACGATGGCGCCGGATTCGAGCTTGGTCATGTCAAGCAGATTGGCAATGAAGCGGTTGAGCCGTTCGGATTCGTCGATCACGGTGGCGAGCAGGTCGCGCTTCTCGGTGTCGGAGAGCGCGCTGGCGAGATCGCGCATGGTCGAGGCCGCACCCAGCACGGATGCGAGCGGCGTCTTCAGGTCGTGCGAAATCGACGTCAACAATGCGGAACGCAGCCGCTCGGATTCGACGGAGCGCTTGACGCGATCGACGTCCTCGACCAGCAGCACGCGCTCGATTGCCAGCGCACCCTGGTCGACCAGCGCATCGAGCAGCCGGCGCTGGTCCGGCGTCAGCAAGGGACCGGTGCGGTCGTTGTCGATCCCGATGACCCCGATCGGGCCGCGCCCGGTGCGCATCGGCAGGAATAGCCGTTTTGCACCAGGCAGCGTGTCCGAGCCGCGGCCTGCAGGCCGGTCATTGCTCCAGGCCCAGTTGGCGGCCGCAAGGTCGGCCCGATCGAGATCGTCCTCGGGCGGATAGCCCGACTTCACCGTGAGCAGCCCTTCGTCCGGCAACAGCAGCACCACGCGGACTTTCAGCATCAGCGCGATCTGGTAGGCGGTCGCCCACAGCACGTCGTCGAGCGTGCCGGTGCCGGCGAGCTTGCGGCTGAAAGCATAGAGCTGCTCGGTGGTCCGGATGCGGCCGATCGCAGCATCAGCCTGGGTGCGGACCCGCCCCGCCACATTCGACACCACGAACGCAATCAGCATGAAGAAAAAGAACGCCGCGACATTGGTCGGATCGGTAATGGTGAAGGTATAGACCGGCGGCAGGAAGAAGAAATTGTAGGCGAGGGACGCCGCGACACTCGCAAGCAACGACGGCCACAATCCGTAGCGCACGGCAACCGTCACCACGGCGGTCAGAAACATCAGGTCGACGTTTTCAATGCCGAAATACGGCTTGATCGCCACGGCGGCAGCGAGGCCAAGCGCGGTGATCCCGACCGCCTTCAGATAGGGCCGCCCATCGAACGGGTCCGATCGCGTTGCGGTCTGTACCGCCGTCTTCGGCGGCGGCTCGTTCGTGAATTCGTCGCCAGGGATGACATGCACGCTGATGTTACCGGCGCGGCGCACCAGATCGTGCACGACGGAGCCGCGCGTCATCTCGAACCAGAGCGAGCGCGTGGACTTTCCGATCACGATCTGGGTGACGTTGTTGCCCTGCGCGAAGTTGACCACGTCGTCGGCGAGGCGGCGGCCGACGCCCGGAATCGTCAGTGCCTCGCCGCCGAGCGATTCCGCGAGCCGCAGCGTATCGGCGAGCCGGTCGCGCTCCTCATCGGACATTTGCAGGGACCGCCGCGTCTCGATCGACACCGCGATAAACGGCGCGTGCAGCCGGTCGGCCAGCCGCTTGGTGTAACGCACGAGGCTGGCCGCGCGCGGATCTTCGCTGATGCAGACGAGGATGCGCTCGCCTGCGGCCCAGGGACCGGCGATCGCGTTCGCCTGCATGTGGCTGAGTAGCTGCTCGTCGACCCGTTCGGCCGTGCGCCGCAGCGCGAGTTCACGCAGCGCGGTCAGGTTGCCCGGCGAGAAATAATGCTCCAGCGCCCGCTCGGCCTGCCTGGGGACATAGACCTTGCCTTCCTTCAGGCGCTGGATCAGGTCGTCGGGCGTGAGGTCGATCAGCTCGATGGCGTCTGCGCGGTCGAACACCGAATCCGGCACGGTCTCGCGCACCCGCACATGGGTGATCTGCGCGACAACGTCGTTCAGGCTCTCGATGTGCTGGATATTGACGGCGGTGTAGACGTCGATGCCGTGGGACAGCAGCTCCTCGACATCGAGATGGCGTTTTGGATGGCGACAAAGGGGAGCATTGGTGTGGGCGAGCTCGTCGACCAGCGCGATTTTCGGGCGGCGCGCGATCACGGCGTCGAGATCCATTTCTTCGACAATCTGGCCGCGGTAGTCGAGCTTCTTGCGCGGGATCACTTCCAGCCCACGCACCAGCGCCTCTGTCTCGGCCCGGCCATGGGTCTCGACGAAGCCGACCACGAGGTCGATGCCGGCCTTGCGCTTGGCGTGGGCGCTTTGCAGCATCTCGTAGGTCTTGCCGACGCCGGGAGCGGCGCCGACGAAGATTTTCAGCTTGCCGCTCACGCCCTCCTCCCGGCGCGCGGCCTCCAGCAGCGCCTCGGGCGAAGGACGTTGTTCGGGATCGCGGCGCTCTCGGACCATCAGATCAATATAATCATCCGCGCGGACCTAGCCTAGACTACTTCGTGGCACGATCGAGCGCGAGATTCAGAGTCAGCACGTTGACCCGGGGCTCGCCGATCAGGCCGAGCAGGCGGCCCTGGGTGTTGGAAGCCACCAGTTGCTTGACCTGATCCTCCGGCACGTTTCGCGCCTTCACGACGCGCGGCACCTGGAATTGCGCCGCTTCCGGCGAGATATCCGGATCGAGGCCACTGGCTGAGGTCGTCACGAGGTCGACCGGCACGGCGGCATTCGGATTCTCGCCCCTGAGCTTGTCCACGTCTTCCTGCAGCCGGTCGGCCAGCGCCTTGCTGGTCGGGCCGAGATTTGAGCCACCCGAATTCGCGGCGTTGTAGGGCGCCGGTACCGTCTTGGTCGAATCGTTCGGATTCGGCGCCACCGTCGCCGAGGGACGGCCGTGGAAATATTTGTCGTCCTTGAACTCCTGCCCGATCAGGGCGGAGCCGACCACCTTGCCGTCGCGCTCGATCAGGCTGCCCTGCGCCTGCGCGGGGAAGATCGCGCCGGCAATAGCGGTCATCGCGAGCGGATAGGCTAAGCCAGTGATGGCGGTGAGCACCAGCAGCAGGACGATGGCGGGGCGGATTTCTCTGAGCATGTGTTTCTCCTATTTCTTTCGTCATTGCGAGGGGCGAAGCGACGAAGCAATCCAGTCTCTCAGCCGCGGCAAGAATTCTGGATTGCTTCGCTTCGCTCGCAATGACGGGGTTAGGCCAAATGCAAAGCGGTCACCACGAGGTCGATCGCCTTGATGCCGATAAAGGGAATGACGATTCCGCCGAGGCCGTAGATCAGCAGGTTGCGCCGGAGCAGTGCGCCGGCCCCGACCGCGCGATAGGCGACGCCCTTCAGCGCCAGCGGGATCAGCGCGATGATAACAAGCGCGTTGAAGATGATCGCCGACAGGATGGCGCTCTGCGGGCTCGACAGATTCATGATGTTGAGCACATTGAGCTGGGGGTAGAACGCCAGGAACATCGCCGGGATTATCGCGAAATATTTCGCGACGTCGTTGGCGATCGAGAATGTAGTCAGCGCGCCGCGCGTCATCAGGAGCTGCTTGCCGATCTCGACCACCTCGATCAGCTTGGTCGGATTGGAGTCGAGGTCGACCATGTTGCCGGCCTCGCGAGCCGCCTGGGTGCCCGTGTTCATGGCGACACCGACATCTGCCTGCGCGAGCGCCGGCGCATCGTTGGTGCCGTCGCCGCACATCGCCACCAACTTACCCTTGGCCTGCTCGTCGCGGATCAGCTTGAGCTTGTCCTCGGGAGTTGCCTGCGCCAGGAAGTCGTCGACGCCGGCTTCCGCTGCAATCGCGGCCGCCGTCATGGGATTGTCGCCGGTAATCATGACGGTGCGGATGCCCATGCGTCGCAGCTCGGCAAAGCGCTCGCGGATACCGCCCTTGACGATGTCCTTGAGCTGGATGATGCCGAGCAGCTTGCCGTCCCGGGCGACCGCCAGCGGCGTGCCGCCGGCCTTCGATATGTCGTCGGCGATGGTCTGAATCTCGCGGCCGATGTCCGAGAGCCCGGCGGGCTGGATGGAACGAGCCGTGTTGCCGGAGGCGACCACCAGCGGTCCACCGCCACCGACATAGTTGAGGATCGCATCGACCGCGCCCTTACGCACCGACGAGCCGCCGGCGTCGACGCCGCTCATGCGGGTCAGCGCCGTGAACGGGATGAAGGTGGCTCCCAACTCGGCCATGTCGCGGCCACGGATACTGTATTTTTCCTTGGCCAGCACCACGATCGAACGGCCCTCCGGGGTCTCGTCGGCGAGCGAGGCGAGCTGGGCCGCGTCCGCCAGCTCCTGCTCGGTGACCCCGCGCACCGGGCGAAAGGAGGTCGCCTGGCGGTTGCCGAGCGTGATCGTTCCGGTCTTGTCGAGCAGTAGCGTGTCGACGTCTCCGGCGGCCTCGACCGCACGGCCGGACATCGCCAGCACGTTGAAGCGGACCAGACGGTCCATGCCGGCGATGCCGATCGCCGACAGCAGTGCGCCGATCGTGGTCGGGATCAGCGTCACGAACAGCGCGACCAGCACAACCACCGAGATCGAGCCGCCGGCATAGGCCGCGTAGCTCGGGATGGTGACGGTGGCGAACACGAAGATGATGGTGAGGCCCGCCAGCAGGATGTTGAGCGCGATCTCGTTCAGGTCTTCGCCCGCTCGGCGCCCTCGACCAGCTTGATCATACGGTCGATGAAGGTCGAGCCCTGCGCTGCCGTGATCCGCACGCGAAACCAGTCGGACAGCACCTGGGTGCCGCCGGTCACCGCCGAACGGTCGCCACCGGATTCGCGGATCACGGGTGCGGACTCGCCGGTGATGGCGGCCTCGTTGACGGACGCGACGCCCTCGATCACCTCGCCATCGGAGGGAATGGTATCGCCGGCCTCGACCAGCACGATGTCGCCGACCTTGAGGCTGGTGCCGGGCACCAACTTGAAGGTGCGGTCAGAGCCGGTCAGTAGCTTGGCCTGGCTCTCGGTGCGGGTCTTGCGCAGCGATTCCGCCTGCGCCTTGCCGCGGCCTTCTGCTACCGCTTCGGCGAAGTTGGCAAACAGCACCGTGAACCAGAGCCAGACGATGATCTGGAAGGTGAAGCCGAGATTCTCACCGGCGGTGAGGAGATCGCGCAGGAAGATCACAGTGGTGAGCGCGGCCACGATCTCGACCACAAACATCACCGGATTCTTGATCATCAAGCGCGGATCGAGCTTGATGAAGGACGCGCGGATCGCAGGCACGACGATCTTGGGATCGAGCATCGCCGAGACGGACGCGCGTTTTTGCAGTTTCGTGGTATCCATGGAGGTCACTCCAAACAATCAGAAGGCGGTCGATCAGAACACTAGTCGTTCAGAACACTTGGCCGGCGTTCATCGCGAGATGCTCGACGATGGGGCCGAGGGCGACGGCCGGGAAGAAGGTGAGGCCGCCGATGATCAGGATCACGCCGACGACGAGGCCGACGAACAGCCCGCCCGTGGTCGGGAGGGTGCCCGCGGACGGCGGGATCGATTTCTTGGCGGCCAGCGAACCCGCGATCGCCATCGCCGGGATGATCATGAAGAAGCGGCCGACGAACATCGCGCTTGCGAGCGTGAGATTGTAGAAGAAGGTGTTGCCGGTGAGGCCCGCGAATGCCGAGCCGTTGTTGCCGGTCGCCGAGGTGAAGGCATAGAGCACCTCGGTGAAGCCATGCGGCCCGGCATTCGCCATCGAGGCGACCGCCGCCGGATAGATCACGCCGACCGCGGTCCATCCCAGATACATCAGCGGCAGCACCAGGATCGCGAGCATCGCCATCTTCACCTCGCGCGCCTCGATCTTCTTGCCGACATACTCCGGCGTGCGGCCGACCATCAGGCCTGCCACGAAGATCGCGAGCACGACGAACAGCAGCATGCCATAAAGGCCGGCGCCGACGCCGCCGACGATGATTTCGCCGAGCTGCATATTGATCAGGGGAATCATGCCGCCGAGCGCCGTGAAGCTGTCATGCATGGCGTTGACCGCGCCACAGGAGGCGGCCGTCGTGATCACGGCGAACAGGGAGGACGCGATGATGCCGAAGCGAACCTCCTTGCCTTCCATGTTGCCGCCGGTCAGGCCGAGCGCGTGCAGGGTCGAAGTACCGTTGGCCTCCGCCCAATAGGTGATGACGACACCGGCGACGAACAGCACGCCCATCACGGACAGGATCGACCAGCCCTGGCGCTCGTTGCCGACCATGCGACCGAACACGTTGGTCAGCGCCGCACCCAGAACGAAGATCGACAGCATCTGAATGAAATTGGACAGCGCGGTCGGATTTTCGAACGGATGCGCCGCATTGGCGTTGAAGAAGCCGCCGCCATTGGTGCCGAGCATCTTGATCGCGACCTGGGAGGCGACCGGGCCGACCGCGATGGTTTGCTTGGCACCCTCGAGCGTGGTGGCCTCGACATAGTCACCGAGCGTCTGCGGGATGCCCTGCCAGACCAGGAACAGCGTATAGACAATACAGATTGGCAACAGCACATAGAGGCTGCAGCGGGTGACGTCGACCCAAAAATTTCCGACGGTGCGCGCCGACGCGCGCGAGAAGCCGCGGATCAGGGCGACCGCCAGCGCGATGCCGGTTGCCGCCGACAAGAAGTTCTGGTGCGTCAAGCCGAGCATCTGCACGAGATAGGACAGCGTGCTCTCTCCACCGTAATTCTGCCAGTTGGTGTTGGTGATGAAGGAGATCGCGGTGTTGAAGGAGAGATCCGCGGCGACAGCGCTTTGGCCGGCCGGATTGAACGGCAGGACGGCCTGCAACCGCATCACGCCGTAGATGATGAGGAAGCCGCCGACATGGAACAACAGCATGGCGACCGTATAGGTCAGCCAATGCTGCTCGCGCTTCTCGTCGACGCCGGAGAACCGGTAGATGCCGGCCTCGATCGGACGCAGCACCGGAGACAGGAAGGTCCGCTCGCCGTTGAACACGCGCATCATGTACCAGCCGAGCGGTTTTGTGAGCGCGACGGTAATGACGCAAAAGAGAATGATCTGGAGCCAACCGATCATAGTCATGATATCAACCCTTCAGGCTTCGTGAGCACGGTCAGAACCGCTCGGGCCGCAGCAGCGCGTAAGTGAGGTAGAACAGGAGGCCGAGCGAAACGGCGCCGGCGAGCGAATAATCGAAGATCATGGCCGCTCCTTCAAAGCCGTTCGCAGGCGTAGGTGTAGCCAATCGCAAGGGCGAAGAAGCCGAAGCCCAGCGCCAGCATCAGAATGTCCATCATGGAGATACTCCTCGTTGCGCCATTGATTTGGACGCAACCGTTTCTCGGGAGACCCGGTCGGCGCGTGAAAGGAAATGCCAGTGCATTTCCACCGCGCCCACCGGGACCTTTGACCGTGCTGAAGTGCCACCCCAGGCATAGGTTTTCGAGACGAGGGCCGTGGCGAAGTTATAGGAATCTCATAAAAGGCCGAGGCTGGCCTGGTCGGACAACGCTCGCGAGGCACATCACATCGTCGTCCCGGCGAAGGCGGAGAATGGCGCGCGACCGCCCCCATCCCGCACTTATGAAATCCCTATATCTCCCGCCCCGCCCCCATCTCGTTTTCAAATGCCGTTTTGGCCATCTTGGAGAGGCCGGCCGACTGACCGACGCCACCTCCAGGAGGCCTGACATGACCACCGCCGCTCTCCGACACTACGATCCACCGTCACTTGGCAACCGCTTGCGCAATGCGCAGGTGATGACGCAACCGTTGATGCTCGAGATCATCGACAAGGCGTGTCGGCACTTCCCTTCAGCTCGGACAGATCGAGCCCACCGCGCGCGTCACGCGCCTGATCGAAGCAGAGGCCTGGGCCGATGCCGCGCACTGATGGAGCTGGAGCTGCCGCTCTGGCAAGTCCGCCGCATCGCCTATGACGAGGGTGAATGGCATTGCGCTCTCTCGCGCGAGCGCGAATTGCCGGACTGGCTCGACGCCGCGGTCGAGGCGCGCTACTCCGATCTCGCGCTCGCACTGCTGTCGGCTTTCATCGAGGTTCAGGCATTGGCCCTGGAAGTTTCGCGTCCGAGTGTTCCCACTGTTCGCCCCGCGCCTGACCCGCTCTACGAGCCGGTAGGCTGCGAAAATTTCGGCTAGTGGGCGCGGTCCTGACGCTCGTCATCACACTCGTGGCGCGCGGGCTCGGAGCATAAACCGTCACGCCCATCGACCGCGAATTGACCATGGCTGCCTACGGGGCGAGCAACCGGCTCCGCAGCGCGGTCGCGACGCCCGGCTGAGGGCACGTCTCCCGCACCAAAAACACTCGGCCGATCTGGCGCAGTTTCACGGAACCGTGTAGATCGGTTTCATGAGCATCAGCAACGTCAACGTGGTCGCCCATCCCCTGGTCCAGCACAAGCTCTCCCTGATGCGGGAGAAGGACCGCTCGACCAAGAGCTTTCGCGAAATCCTGAACGAGATCGGGATGCTGCTCGGCTACGAGGTGACGCGCGACCTGCCGCTGGAGCTGGTCGAGATCGAGACGCCGATTGCGCCGATGCGGGCGCCCAAGATCGCCGGCAAGAAGCTCACGCTGGCGCCGATCCTGCGCGCCGGCGTCGGCTTCCTCGACGGCATGCTGGCGTTGATGCCCTCGGCGCGCATCGCTCATATCGGGCTCTACCGCGATCCTGAGACGTTGCAGGCCGTGGAGTATTACTTCAAGGCGCCGCAGGACCTGTCGGACCGCACCGTGATCCTGATGGATCCGATGCTGGCGACCGGCAATTCGGCCTGCGCCGGCGCCTCGCTGCTGAAGGCGCGCGGCGCCCGCGACATCCGCTTCGTCTGCCTTCTGGCGGCGCCTGAGGGCATCGCGCAGTTCCAGAGCGAGCATCCGGACGTGCCGGTCTGGACCGCCGCGATCGACGAGCGGCTCAACGACCACGGCTACATCGTGCCGGGGCTGGGCGACGCCGGCGACCGGATGTTCGGCACCAAGTAGACAGGTGCGCGCGATCGGGTTAGTTCGATTGCCATGGGCGCCAACGAATTTTCGCTGCAATCGCTAATCCGGGCCGAGGCCGCCGCCGATCCCGCCTTCGTGTTCGACGGCACGCCGGTCTCGCGCGCGGAGTTCTCGGAAAAGATCGAGCAGACCGCCGCTTGGCTTGCCGCGCAGGGTATCGGCAAGGGCGACGTCGTTGCGGTCTGGCTGGTCAACCGAATCGAATGGATCGCACTGCTGTTCGCCGCCGCCCGGCGTGGGGCAATCGTCGCCGCCGTCAATACACGCTACCGCAGCGCGGAGGTCGCGCATCTCCTGAAGCTGTCCGGCGCCCGTGTGATGGTGATCGAAGCCGCGTTCCGCTCGATCGACTTTGCCGCTATTCTCGCCGACGTCGCCAAGGACGAGGTGCCCGCGCTACGAGAACTCGCGGTGGTCGGCGCGGATGAGATTCCCGCCCAATGGCCATGCGTACGTTTCGACGCCTTCGACAAGCCTTATCCGCCGGCTACGCCGGAGGAGGAGGACGTCGATCTGCCTCTGCTGCTCTACACGACGTCGGGCACCACCAAGGGACCGAAGCTTGTCGCGCATTCACAGCGAACATTGGCCACGCACGCCGCCGCCGTTGCCAAGGCGCTCAAACTCCGCCGCAGCGCCATGCGCTGCTGGCGATGCTGCCGTTCTGCGGCACTTTTGGCATGACGAGCTTGCTCGGCTTCGTCGCAGCGGGCGCGGCCGTCCATGCGCTCGACGCCTTCGAGGCCGCGCCGGCGCTGAAGATTCTCCGCAAGTGCGGGATCACGCACGCCTTTGGTTCCGACGAGATGTTCCGCCGCATCCTCGCCCTCACCGACGCGCCGCATCCATTTCCGCATGTCGAGGCATGCGGCTTTGCCGCGTTCCAGCCCGGCTGGCGCGAGCTTGCGGCGGAGGCCGAAGCGCGCGGTATGCCGTTGCACGGCCTCTACGGTTCGAGCGAGGTGCAGGCGCTGTTCTCGATCGCACGCTCGAGTGATGGCTTCGCCGATCGCATCGAGGGCGGCGGCTGGCCGATGTCGCCGGAGGCCAAGGTCCGGGTGCGCGACACCGAGACCGGCGAACCCGCCCCTCGCGGCGTCTCCGGCGAGATCGAGATCCGTGCGCCATCACTCTTTCTCGGCTACTACAACAATCCCGACGCGACGCGCGACGCCTTCACCGCGGACGGCTTCTTCCGCACCGGCGATATCGGCCAGCTGCGCGGCGACGGCTCGTTCGTCTACGAAACCCGCGCGGGCGACGCCATGCGGCTCGGCGGCTTCCTGGTTGCGCCCGGCGAGATCGAGGACGAACTCAAATCGTGCGCTGGCGTGGCCGACGCCCAGGTCGTCGCGGTCGATCTGAAGGGAAACGCCCGCTGCGTTGCCTTCGTGATCCCCTCCCAGCAACCCCACGAGCCGCCGCGGCAGGACGCGTTGATCGCCCGCCTGCGCGAGCGGCTCGCCGGCTACAAGGTCCCGGCGCGGATCTATGTCGTGGAGGCCTTCCCCGTCACCGACAGCGCCAACGGCGTCAAGATCCAGCGCGCCCGGCTTCGGGCCATGGCGATGGAGCGGATCGCGGCCGAATAGCTCTGCCGTAGCGCGTCGCGGTGATCGGGCGCGAATATCGCGGCGCCCGGCAATGGTACGTGTTCGAGCTTAGTATGACTTGGCCAGTCCAAGCACCTTTTCCGCAATGAAGCTCAGCGCAAGCTGCGGGCTGACCGGCGCGATGCGCGGAATCAGAACTTCACGCAAGTAACGCTCGACGTGAAACTCCTTGGCATAGCCAAAACCGCCATGGGTCATCACCGCCTGCTCGCAGGCGTGATATCCGGCCTCACCCGCAATGTATTTCGCGGCATTGGCGGCGCCACCGCAAGGCATGCCCTTGTCGTATTGCCAGGCCGCCGACATCACCATCAACCAGGCCGCCTCGAGCTCGACCCAGTTTACAGCCAGCGGATGCTGAATGCCCTGGTTCTTGCCGATCGGCCGGTTGAACACCACGCGGGTCTTGGCGTATTCGGTCGCGCGCGACAGCGCGAGCTTGCCGAGGCCGACGGCTTCCGCTGCGATCAGGATGCGCTCCGGGTTCATGCCTTCGAGGATATACTGGAAGCCTTTGCCTTCTTCGCCGATCCGGTCTTCCATGGGGATCTCGAAATCCTCGAAGAACAGCTCGTTGGAATCGACGGCCTTGCGGCCCATCTTCTCGATCTCGTGGACCTTGATCCTGTTGCGGTCGAAGTCCGTATAGAACAGGCTCAGCCCATGCGTCGGCGAGCGCACGTCCTCCAGCGGCGTGGTGCGCGCCAGCAGCAGGATCTTGTGCGCGACCTGCGCGGTGGAGATCCACACCTTCTGGCCGTTGACGATATAGCGGTCGTTCTTGGCCACCGCTCGGGTCTTGAGCTGGGTGGTGTTGAGGCCGGTGTTAGGCTCAGTCACGGCAAAGCAGGCCTTCTCGCGGCCCTCGACCATCGGCGGCAGCATGCGCTTGCGCTGTTCCTCGGTGCCGAACACAACCACTGGATTGAGACCGAACACGTTGATGTGCACCGCGGAGGCGCCGGACATGCCGGCGCCGGATTCCGCGATGGCGCGCATCATGATCGCGGCTTCGGTGATGCCGAGGCCGGAGCCGCCATATTCCTCCGGCACGCAGATGCCGAGCCAGCCGGCGTCCGCCATGGCCTTGTGAAAGTCGTGCGGGAAACCGCCGTCGTGGTCCTTCTTCAACCAATAGGCATCGGGAAAGTCTTCGCAAACCTTTGCGACGGCGTCGCGAATGGCTTCCTGCTGAGCGGTGAGCGCGAAATCCATATTCTTGATCTCCTTCTTGGGAGAAGCGACCGCGCAATCTCCCCCTCGTCGCGTTCCCCACGCGAAGGCCGTGGCGGATTGGTGCGCCCGAACGTGCCTTCGCTTGCGTTCTTTAACTTGA
The DNA here is from genome assembly GCF_040939785.1 of Bradyrhizobium lupini. Lineage (NCBI taxonomy): Bacteria > Pseudomonadati > Pseudomonadota > Alphaproteobacteria > Hyphomicrobiales > Nitrobacteraceae > Bradyrhizobium > Bradyrhizobium lupini. Next base: position 5,319,707 of record NZ_CP162553.1, on the reverse strand, counting down.
AAAGCAGGGTACAGATACGTGAATTTCCCTATCAACTGTGTGTAGCATGCATAGGGTCATGCGGCGCGAGGATGCGAGCGCGCCGTTATTTCGCAGGGAGGAAACCGCGATGGCCGGACTTTATTTCGAGGAGTTTTCGGTGGGCCAGGAGTTCAGGCATCCCCTGACGCGGACCGTCACGGAGATGGACAACACCCTGTTCAGCCTGCTGACGCTCAATCCGCAGCCGCTGCACATCGACGCACATTTTTCGGCCCAGACCGAGTTCGGCCAGCGCATTTTCAACAGCCTTTACACCCTCGGCATCATGATCGGCATGACGGTCTATGATACGACCATGGGGACCACCGTTGCCAATCTCGGCATGACGGACGTCACTTTTCCGAAACCGGTCTTCCATGGCGATACGCTGCGGGCGACGACAAAGGTGCTTTCGTTGCGGGAATCCAAATCGCGCCCCAAGGCGGGCATCGTCGAGTTCGAGCACCACGCTCTCAACCAGAACGACGAGATCGTCGGCAAATGCCGCCGCATGGCGATGATGCACAAGAGGCCGGTCTGATGCGTTCGATGCTGTTCGTGCCGGGCGACTCCCCGCGCAAATTCGAGAAGGCCAGCGAAGGCAACGCCGACGCGCTGATCATCGATCTCGAAGATTCCGTCGTCACCGACAAGAAGCCGGAGGCGCGCGGGTTGACGCTGACGATGCTGAAGGGCCGCAACAAGCCCCACCAGCTCTATGTCCGCGTCAACGCGCTCGACACCGGCATGACGCTCGCCGACCTTGCCGCGGTGATTCCGGGCCAGCCCGACGGCATCGTGCTGCCGAAATCGCAGGGCGGCGACGACGTGCGACGGGTCGCGACCTGGCTGGAAGCTTTGGAAGCTGCGGCTGGTATCGCCATTGGCTCAACACGCATCGTCTGCGTCGCGACCGAAACCGCAGCTTCGATCTTCGGGCTCGGCAGCTACAAGGGCTGCTCTCCTCGCCTCGCGGGCCTGATGTGGGGCGCGGAAGATCTCTCGGCCTCGCTCGGCGCGACCGAGAAAGCGGCGGGCGGCGTGTTCCACAGCCCTTATCGTCTGGCCCGCGATCTCTGCCTGATGGCGGCCGCCGCGGCCGAAGTCGCGCCGATCGACACCGTCTATACCGACATCGACAATCTCACCGGACTCGAACAGGAAACGCGCGCGGCGCGGCGTGACGGTTTTTCGGCGAAAGCGCTGATCCATCCCAAGCACGTCGACGTGGTCAACGCGGCGTTCGAGCCGACCGAGGCCGAGCGCAATTGGGCCGAGAAGGTGATCGCGGCGTTCGCGAGCAATCCGAACTCCGGCACGCTGCGCCTCGACGGCCAGATGATCGACAAGCCGCATCTTCGCGCCGCAAAGAAGATCCTCGGCCAGAGTTAGATCAGGACGCCGCGCTGCGACAGATGGGATCGAAGCCACTCTCAGCGTCGTCGTGGCCGGGCTTGTCCCGGCCATCCAGGGCTTCCACGCAACCGGCACCCAAAACGTGGATGCCCGGGACAAGCCCGGGCATGACGAAGCGAAACGTCCGGCCCCTCACTTTCCGCAGGCGGGGAGAGGGGAGCGTTAGACGATCTTGATCGACATATCCGGCAAGCCGTCGAGCTTGCACAACAGCACGTCGCCCTTCACGACCGGGCCGACATTCTCCGGCGTGCCGGAATAGATGATGTCGCCGGCCTTCAGCTCGAACGCTTCCGACAGTTTTGCGATTTGCTCGGCCACGCTCCAGATCATCTTGCTGAGATCCGAGCTCTGCTTCACCGTCCCGTTGATCGCCAGCGAGATGGCGCCCTTGTCGAAATGCCCGGTCTTGCTGGCCGGGTGGATCGGGCCGATCACCGCGGCGTGGTCAAAGCTCTTGCCGATCTCCCACGGCTTCTTCTCCGCGGCCATCCCGTTCTGGAGATCGCGCCGGGTCATGTCGAGGCCGAGCGCGTAGCCATAGACGTGGTCGAGCGCCTTCTCGGCCGGGATGTTGCTGCCGCCGGATTTCAGCGCGGCGACCAGCTCGACCTCGTGGTGATAGTTCTTGGTCAGCGACGGATAGGGATGATCGGCGACTTCGCCCACGGCGACGTTCTGGATCGCGTCGGTGGGCTTCTGGAAGAAGAACGGCGGCTCGCGGTTCGGGTCCGAGCCGCGCTCGATCGCGTGCGCCGCGTAGTTGCGCCCGATGCAGTAGATGCGGCGGACCTGGAACACCTGAGTTTCGCCGACGATCGGGATGGTGACCATCGGCACTGGAAAGATCGGCTTCGGGCCGGCCTGCGCCGCGGCCGGCGCAACTTCCGCGATTGAGGCAGCACTTGCCGCCGCGGCAATTGCGAGCAGCTCCCGTCGCGTTGCTGATGTCTCTTTCATGGCTTGTGCTCCCTTTTTATGTTCGTTGGGCGCATAATGCGCGCCGAGCCGCCTGATAATCAATATTCAGTATGCCAGCAATGCTGGACCGGCACGTCGACTAATTTAGAACAGGCCGGCTGCAGCCGAGCCTTCCGAACCGGCTCCCTTTCACCCTAGCATGGAACTTGCATAAATTCTGGGCGACATGGACGCCGCATGAACCTCATCAGCCTCGATATCCGCATGCTCCGGTCGCTGATCTCCGTGGTCGAGACCGGCAGCATCACCGAGACCGCGCGGCGGCTGGGCCGCACTCAGCCGGCGATCACTCTGCAATTGCAGCGGCTGGAGGAGCTCACCGGCAAGCAATTGTTCGAGCATGTCGGGCGCCGGCTCACGCTGAGCGAGGACGGCACCACGGTTCTCACCTACGCCAAATCCATCCTGAGGTTGCATGACGAATTGATTTCGCAGCTGGCGTCACAGGAGATCGAGGGTCAGGTCGTGCTCGGCACGCCCGACCTCTATGCCGCCTTCATGCTGCCGCAGATCCTCAGCGTGTTCCGAAAATCATTCCCGCGCGTCCAGGTCGAGCTCAATTGCGCGCTCTCGACGCCGCTGGTGGGCCTCGTCAAGCGCGGCGATGTCGACATCGCGCTCGTCACCCGCATGAACGATTTTACGGGCGGCCAGGTGGTACGGCGCGAGCAACTGGTCTGGATGACCGGCGAGCAGTCCTCCGCGCACCAGGAACGGCCTATCCCGCTGGCGTTGCTGCCGCCCGGCAACATCTATCGCGACTACGCGATTGACACGCTGGAACGTGCGAGATCTGCGCTGGCGCATCGCCTGCGTCAGCGAAAGCGTCGGCGGCCTCCAGGCGGCGGCCTTCGCCGGCATGGCCGTGACCGTACTCGGCCGCAGCGCGCTGGTGCCGGCGATGCGCGAGATCGGCCCGAACGAGGGCCTGCCGCCGCTGCCGAAGATCGAGCTGCTGCTTTACAAGTCGAGCGGCGCGACCTCGAAGGCGGCGACCGCCTTGCACGACTATCTCGCGCACTATCTGCGCCTCGACGAGGAGCTCAGCGGCCGCGGCGAGCCGATCGAGCTGGGATAAAGCCATCCGGACGTTCGCGCAGCGGTCGTCCCAAACTGCGTCCCGGGTCCACGATCGCAGACAAAGAGCGACCGGCTTGCTGCGGTGATATCCTCTTTGATTGGCCTAGCGAACGAGGCGGTTGCTTCCTGCATTGGCATTGCGCGGCTCGGTTGCTGGAGCCACTCGGACGAGGACCGTGAGCGGTGTGCCGTTGCGCAGCAGAGCGAGCTTCACCTCGTCGCCGACCCGCGCAAGACCAATGGTATTGCGCAGCTGCGCGGCGGTGCGGATCGGGCGGCCCTCCGCCGTGGTGACAATGTCGCCCTTGTGCAGGCCAGCCTTCTCGGCCGGCGAATCCGCGGCAACTTCGGCGATGAGCGCGCCTTCGGTGCGTCCCTTGTTGACGGACGGGTGGAGGTCCTTCAGCGAAATGCCGATGCGACCGCGCTCGACCCTGCCGGTGGCGATGATCTGCTCCATCACCTTGCGCGCCATGTTGACGGGAATGGCAAAGCCAATACCGACATTGCCGCCAGCGGGCGAGATGATGGCCGAATTTATGCCGACCAGTTCGCCCTGCAGGCTGACCAGCGCGCCGCCGGAATTGCCGGGATTGATAGCGGCGTCGGTCTGAATGAAGTCTTCATAACCCTGCTTGCCGAGGCCGGTTCGGCCTAGGGCGCTGACGAGGCCCGACGTCACCGTCTGGCCGAGGCCGAAGGGATTGCCGATCGCGAGCACGAAGTCCCCGACTTCCAGTGCGTCGCTGTCACCGAGGGGAAGCGCCTTCAGTCCGGTCGGATTCTGGATCTGGAGCACGGCGACGTCCGTCGGCGAGTCGCGGCCGACGACCTTTGCGGAAAACTGCCGGCCGTCCTTGGTCGTGATCTGGAGGGCGGAGGTGCCTTCGACCACGTGGTTGTTGGTCAGCACGTAGCCGCTCCGGGCATCGACGATCACGCCGGAGCCGGTCGCGCTGACTTCCTTCTCGATCTGCCTCGGAACGTCGAAGAATTCGCGGAACAGCGGGTCACGATAGAGCGGATTGTCCTCGCGTACCCGGCCGTGCACCGAGATGTTGACCACCGCCGGCGTCACCTGCCGAACCAGAGGCGCCAAAGTCGGCACCGAGCCGCCCGGCTTCAGATCGGGGATCTGGCCTGCGGCGGGATGTGACGCCGTCAGTATCAGCACCAGCAACGCAAGCGAGAACGAACGCATTGCAATCGTCTTCATGACCTGTCGCATCGTCTGAGATTGAAATCAGAGAGCCGCTTCACGTTTGTCTGGCGGCACGTCGAGCCAGCCTTGCAAGGCTAAAAATGGAATGGCCCAGGCCGCGGAGACCTGGCCGACCAGCACCAGAGCAAGAACGGCCTGCGTGAGCATCACGCGCCTCGCCGTTCTGCGGCGGCCCAAGGCGCCGCAGGCGCATCGGGACGCCGCCGCCGCGCGGCGGGTCGTCGTCATTGTCGCCGTCGAGCCGGCGCAGGGCCGCGAGAATATCGGCGAGCCGAATCGTATGGTTCATGCCGGGAATTTCACGCAAAGCGGGACAGGATTCGACCGCGTACATGTCGGACGCCCATGACGACAGGATGATCCGCTTCTCCGGCGTGGAGAGCTCCTTTGCATTCAGGACATCCGCGGGCGAACCGTAGTGAACCGCGGGATGAAACAGCGGGTTGAGATTTCCGGAATTCGTATTCACGTTTGTCATCGGTTGGGCCTCCCCTGACGCTCCTTTCGAAGGGATGGATGTGCTGATGATCGAATGGCCGTTCTCTCATGCATGTGGGAGCGCGGCGCGCATATCTGAGCGCCGCGTTCCACCATTCCCCTCGATCGAGCGCTTAGGCTGCTTTCTTCTGCTCGATCTGAGTTGCAGGAGAGGCCGCGCCCGCGATCTGGATCCGGCGCGGCTTCATCGCTTCCGGAACCTCACGGACGAGGTCGATGATCAAGAGGCCGTCCTGGAAGGACGCCTGCTTCACCTGGACATAATCGGCCAGGTTGAACACGCGCCGGAACGGCCGTGCGGCGATACCCTGGTACAGATATTCGCCCGTCGCGCCTTCGGGCTTCTTGCCCTCGACGGTCAGCGCATTCTGTTCGGCCGTCACCGTGATATCGTTGACGCCAAAGCCCGCCACAGCGAGGCTGATCCGGTAGTGATCTTCGCCGGAGCGTTCGATGTTATAGGGGGGATAGTTGTCTTCGCTCGCCTGGCGCAGCGCGCTGTCGACGAGACCGGCCAGATGATCGAAGCCGACGGTGGAGCGCCACAGGGGCGCGAAGTCAAACGTGGTCCTCATAACCAAGTCCTCCAAAGAGCAAGATGGATACGAAGGAGCGCAGGACAGGGTTTTAGACGGGTCCAAAGACACCGGCCCGGCGCCCGCTCCGGGCCCCTCGCGGGCACCCGGCACACCGCTCTCGCGGCGAAAATGACTTAGAAGAACGCAAGTCGACTTCAAGAGGGCCCCTCGAAAAATTTTTTGGGGCGCAGAGGCCAACCGGGAGGACGCGGCCGGCCGGTTCCAGGCCGGGTTCGGCTCACGCCTTCACGCGGGCAAGGTCCGGTTCGCGCAACGTCAGCTGTGGCCAGAACGCCGCCCATGGCTGGGCCGCTTCGAACGCAGCGGCGATGCGGAAGATCATGGGCTCGTCGAGCCAGGGAGCGACGATCTGCAAGCCGATCGGCAGCCCATCGCGATCGAAGCCGCAGGGCAGCGTCGCGGCCGGGAGGCCGGCGAGATTGATCGGCCAGGTGAAGGGCGACCAGCCGAGATGCGGATCGACCTTGCCGCCGTCGATCGTGTCGACGCCGAGGCGGCCGGCCTCGAACGCGGTCACCGCGACGGTCGGCGTCACCAGCGCATCGACTCGCTCGAACAGCTTCAGGAAGCTGCTGCGAGCCTGGGCGCGGCGATACCCTGCTTCGATATAGTCCGTGCCGCTGTAGCGCCTGCCGGCACTGATGACGTCAAGATAATCTGCTTCGGAGCTGGCGAGATCGGCCGTGGTCTTGCTCGAGACCGCGCCCGCCTGTTCGGTAAAGGCGATCGGCTTCAGCGTGTGCTCCAGGATCCCGGGATCGAGGCCCGGACCATCCATGGTGACCTGCGCGCCGCAGGCATCGAGAATGGCCAGCCCCTTGCCGAACGCCGCGCGCACATCGGGGCTGACCGCGGCGTAGCCGAGATCGACGCTGGCGCCGATGCGAATGCCGTTCAACGGCGCGGCCTTCGTATCGAACCGACGCGCCGCCACCGGCAGGCTTGCGGGATCGCGCAGATCGTAAGCAGCGATGATCTCCAGCGTCAACGCGGCATCCGCGACCGTGCGCGTAATCGGCCCGGTATGCGCGAGCGAGCCCCAGGACGGTGGCGAGAAGCCGGGCGAACGGGGCACCAGGCCAAAGGTCGGCTTCAGGCCAAACACACCGCAGAAGGACGAGGGCACGCGGATCGAGCCGACCCCATCGGTTCCGATCGCGATCGGACCGCAGCCGGCGGCAACGCCCGCCGCCGCGCCGCCGCTCGATCCGCCACTGGTGCGACCCGGGTTCCAGGGATTGCGCGTGGTGCCGGTGACCGGGCTGTCCGCCGTCAACTTGTAACCGGACTCGCAGGTCGTGGTCTTGCAGGTGACGATCGCACCCGCTTCCTTCAGCGCTGAGACAACCGCCGCGTCGACATCGGGCACGAACGCCTTGTTCATCGGTGAGCCGCCATAGGCCGGCACGCCCGCGACAAAGACCAGGTCCTTGATCGTGACGGGGACACCGGCGAGCGCTCCCTTGGTCTCGCCGGCGCGCATCTCCCTGGTGAGACGGTCGGCCTCCGCCCTCGCCTGCCCGTACATCGGCGTCACCACCGCGTTGCAGGCCTCGTTCGTCGCCTCCAGTGCGGCAATGGTGTCGTCGACGACATCGCGCGGAGTGAACGCCTTGCGCCGGTAGCCGGCCAGGATCTCGGTTGCGGAAAGCGAGCCAAGGCCAGTCGGCACCGGCGGGAAGGCCGTTCGGCCGGAACCATCAGTCATCATCAACCCTAAAAGAGCTAGCTGAGCGCCGCGTCGACGGCGCGCTTGGCCATGACCGTGACGAGATGTGCACGGTAGTCGGCTTCGGCGTGGATATCGGAGGTGAGACCGTCGGTGTCGATCCTGATCGCCGCGATCGCGGACGGATCGAAATTTCGCGACAGTGCTTCTTCCATCGGGGGAACGCGGAATACGCCGGAGCCCGCGCCGGTCACGGCGACGCGAACACCATCGGCGAATTTCGCGACGAACACGCCGACCAGCGCATAGCGCGACGCCGGCGCCTTGAACTTGGCGTAGCCCGCCCTGAGCGGCACGGGAAAGCGGATCGCCGTGATGATCTCGCCAGGTTCAAGCGCGGTCTCGAACAGACCACGGAAGAACCCGTCGGCCGCGATCTCGCGCGTGCTGGTGACGACGGTCGCGCCCAATCCGAGCACACCTGCCGGATAATCGGCCGACGGATCGTTGTTCGCGACGGAGCCACCGATAGTGCCGCGGATGCGTACGGCGGGATCGCCGATCATCGAGGCTAGCGCGGCGAGACCCGGGATCTTCGTCTGCACCAGCTTCGAGGCTGCTACCATGGCATGTGGCGTCATTGCACCGATGGTGATGGTGCCGCCGTCGTTGGTGATGCCCTTCAGATCTCCGAGCCTCGACAGGTCGACTAGGGCTGGCGGACTGGCGAGCCGCTGCTTCAGCGTCGGGATCAGCGTCATGCCGCCGGCGAGGAGCTTGCTGTCTTCGATCGAGGTCAGCAGTTTGGCAGCGTCGGGAATCCGGTCCGGCTGGTGATAGGCAAACGGCTTCATTGTCATCCTCCCTATTCCGCAGCGACCGGCAGCGACGCGTTCTGCAGCAGGCGCCAGATCCGGTTCGGCGTTGCCGGCATGTCGACATGGGTGACGCCGAGATGCGACAGCGCATCGACCACCGCGTTGATGACGGCGGCCGGCGAACCGATGGTGCCGACCTCGCCGCAGCCCTTCACGCCCATCGGCGTGTGCGTACACAGCGTCGAATGGGTCGCGATGTTCATCATCGGCATGTGGTCGGCGCGCGGCATGCAATAGTCCATCAGCGAGCCCGATAGCAGCTGGCCCGAGCCCTCGTCATAGACCGCGTTCTCGTACAGCGCCTGACCGACGCCCTGCACGATGCCGCCGTGCAACTGGCCCTCCACGATCATCGGGTTGATGACAGTGCCGACGTCGTCCACCGCGGTGTAATTGACCAGCGTCACCGTGCCGGTCTCCGGGTCGATCTCGACCTCGGCAATGTGGCAGCCGCCGGGATAGGTGAAGTTGACGGGATCATAATAAGCCTGCTCTTCGAGCCCCGGCTCCAGCACTTCGAGCGGATAGTCGTGCGGCACGTAGGCGGCGCCCGCGATCTCCTCGAACGTCCTCATGCGGTCGGTGCCTGCGACCGAGAATTTTCCGGCCTCGAACTGGATATCCACTTCGGCCGCTTCAAGCAGATGCGCCGCGATCTTCTTGCCTTTCGCGACCACCTTGTCCGTCGCCTTCGACAGCGCCGCGCCGCCGACCACCAGCGAACGCGAGCCATAGGTGCCCATGCCGAACTGCACGCGATCGGTATCGCCGAACACGATGTCGACATTGTCAAACGCGACGCCGAGCTTTTCCGAGACGATCTGGGCGAACGTCGTCTCGTGGCCCTGGCCGTGATTGTGGGTGCCGATCATGACCGTGACCTGGCCGGTCGGATGCACCCGCACCGTGGCGCTCTCATAGAGCCCGCCCCGCGCGCCCAATCGTCCCGCGAAGCGCGACGGCGCGAGGCCGCAGGCCTCGACATAGGTCGAGTAGCCGAGCCCGCGGAATTTGCCCCTGCGCGCCGACTCCGCCTTGCGGATACCGAAATTCTTGACGTCGGCCGCGACAAGAGCGCCGTCGAGACACCCCATCGGATCGCCGGAATCGTACTGCACCAGCACCGGCGTCTGGTACGGATAAGCCTCCTTCGGGATCATGTTGCGTCGGCGGATCTCGACGCGGTCGATGCCCATCTCGCTGGCTGCGACGTCGACGATGCGCTCCAACACGAAAGTCGCCTCGGGCCGGCCTGCGCCGCGATAGGCGTCGACCGGAACGGTGTTGGTGAACACCACCTTCACGTTGCAGTAGATTGCCGGCGTGGCGTAGACGCCACCGAGCAACGGTCCGTAGAGATTGGTCGGGATGTTCGGTCCGAAGGTCGAGAGATAGCCGCCCATATTGGCGAGCGTGTTGACACGGAAGGCCAGAAACTTTCCGGTCTCGTCCAGTGCGAGTTCGGCCTCGGTGACGTGATCGCGGCCGTGGCGATCGGAGACGTAGCCTTCCGACCGGCTCGCGACCCATTTGATCGGCCGCATCACGCGCTTGGCGGCCCAGGTGATCACGGCCTCTTCGCCGTAGTGGAACTGCTTGACGCCGAAGCCGCCGCCGACATCGGGCGCGACCACGCGCAGCTTGTGCTGCGGAATGTTCAGCACCAGCGCGCCCATCAGGAAGCGCACGACATGCGGGAACTGGCTGGTGGTCCACAGCGTGAAGCGATCCGTGCCGGGCTCGTATTCGGCGATCGCCGCGCGCGGCTCCATCGGGTTGCCGATCAGCCGGTTGTTGACGAGGCTGAGCTTTGCGACATGGGCCGCCTTCCGGAAGGCGGTCTCGACCGCGGCCTTGTCGCCGAGCTCCCAATCGCAACAGATGTTGTTCGGAACGTCGTCGAACAGTTGCGGCGCGCCGGGCCGCACGGCTTCGAGCACGCCGACCACCGAGGGCAGCACCTCGTAATCGACTGTCAGCAGCTCGGCTGCCGCGCCGGCCTGCGCCGGCGTCTCCGCGACGACGAAGGCCACCATGTCGCCGACGAAGCGCACCTTGCCCTGCGCCAGCATCGGGAACGGCGGCTCCTTCATCGGCACGCCCTTGGCATCCGAGATACCCCAGCCGCAGGGCAGCGAGCCCAGCTTGTCGGCGGCGGCATCCTCGCCGGTCAGCACCGCGATGACGCCGGGCGATGCCAGGGCCGCACTCTTGTCGATGCCGCGCAGGATCGCGTGTCCGTGCGGCGAGCGCACGAACACACCCGCCGTCATGCCCGGACGCTTGATGTCGGAGACGTAACTGCCGCGTCCGGTGAGGAAGCGCTGGTCCTCTTTCCGTTTAGGTGAAGCGCCGATCCCGATCACATGGCCCATGGTCACTCTCCCTTGGCCGCGTTCATGGCGGCGGCGCCTGCCATGACCGAGATGACGATGTTCTGATAGCCGGTGCAGCGGCAGATATTGCCTTCGAGGCCGTGACGGACGTCGGCCTCCGTCAGGTTCGGCTTCTCGGCCGCGAGCGCCACCGCCGTCATCAGCATGCCGGGTGTGCAAAAGCCGCATTGCAGACCGTGATGCTCGCGAAATGCCTCTTGCATCGGATGCAGCCGGTTCGAACCCGGCACACCTTGCAGGCCCTCGATGGTGAGCAGCGTCGCACCGTCGAGCGCGGGCGCAAGCAGCGTACAGCTCTTCACCGGCAGGCCGTCGAGGTGCACGACACAGGCGCCGCACTGGCTGGTGTCACAGCCGATATGGGTGCCGGTGAGGTTGAGCCGCTCGCGCAGCAGCTCGGCGACCAGCGTCGCCGGTTCGACATCCACAGTTGTCGGCCGTCCGTTGAGTGTGAAGGATATCTGCACGATCATACTCCTGTGCGCGACGGGTCTTTAGGCGAGTGGAAGCGCGCTGCCGGTGGCCCATGTGGCCATCACGACATCGCCGACGGTGAAGGGATCCGCGAAGAAAGTCTTTTCCGGCACGTAGGCCACGAACGCGTCGTCCGGCACGGTGTCGAGCATGACCTTGACGAAATAGCCCTGGTATTCGATCGCGAGCACGCGACTCGGCAGCGAGGTGGAGCAGCCCGGCGGCAGCTCCCTGCCCGGTCGGACCAGCGCGACATCGTCGCGGCGCACGGCGATGTCGATCTTGTCGCCGACGCTGACCGTGGGCCGCGCCTGAAGCGGGACCTCGATGCCGTCAGGCGCGGCCTGCGCGAGCGTAAAGGTCGAACCGTTGACCTTCTCGACCCGCCCCGACAGCACGTTCTGCCCGCCCATGAACTCGGCGACGTAACGATCGTGCGGATGGGCATAGACGTCGCGCGCCGCGCCCGCCTGCTTGATTCTGCCCTGCTCCATCACCACCACGAGATCGGCGAGCGCGATCGCCTCGAGCTGGGTGTGGGTGACGTGGATGAAGGTGATGCCGAGCTCCTGCTGCATCCGCCTGAGCTCCTGGCGCATCTGCACGCGGAGCTGCTCGTCGAGGGCGGACAGCGGCTCGTCGAGCAACAGGACCCTCGGCTCGGTGATCGCGGCACGCGCCAGCGCCACGCGCTGCTGCTGGCCGCCGGAGAGCTGCGCTGGAAGGCGGTCGGCGAATTGCGTCAGATGCACCTTCTCGATCATGGCATCGGCTGCGCGGAGGCGATCGGCCTTCGACATGCCGCGCACGCGGAGCGCAAAGGCGATGTTCTCGCGCACGGTGAGATGCGGGAACAACGCGTAGGACTGAAACATCATCGCGGTGCGCCGCTGCACCGGCGCGAGCCCGACGACGTTCTGGCCGCCGATCACGATCTCGCCGGCGGTCGGGTCCTCGTGGCCGGCGATCATGCGCAGTATCGTGGTCTTGCCGCAGCCGGAGGGGCCGATGAAGCAGCAATAGGCGCCGTCGGCGATCTTGAGGTTGACGCCGTCGACCACATTGCCGACTCCGTCAAAGCTCTTGCAGACGCCCGCCAGTTCGATATCGCCGCGATCGCTCTTCATTTCCCAGCTCAACCCTTTGTGCTGCTGCCGCGCTTCTTCTGGATCAGCACGATGCTGCCCAGGCTCGCGCCGATGACAATGAAGGAGACGATGGTAGTCACGGTGCCGAGCGCATAGAGCGAAGGCGAGGTGACGTTCAGCGTCATGCTCCAGATCTCCAGCGGCAGCGTGTTGAGCGAGCCCGCGGTCTGGAGGCTGCGGGCGAACTCGTCGTAGGAGAGCGTGAAGCCGAACAGCGCGACCGCCACCAGGCCGGGTGCCAGCACCGGGATCATCACCAGCCGGATCGACTGCCAACGGCTGGCGCCGAGGTCGTAGGCCGCCTCCTCCCAGACGTGGTTGAAGCGCGACATCACCGCGAACATCACGAGCACGCCGAACGGCAGCGTCCATGACAGTTGCGCGCCGAGCGCCGAGGTGTACCAGCTCGCATTGAGGCCGAGGGCCTGGAACAACAGACCGGTACCGAGGCCGAGCACGAGTCCCGGTGCGACCAGGCTGCCGATCATCATGTAGAACACGACGGTGTCGCCGCGAAAGCGCTTGCGAAAACCGAGCCCGGCCAGGAACGACACCACCACTGTGATGATAGTGACGATGATCGCGAGCTTGATCGAACGATCGAACGAGCCCTTGACGTCGCCGGTCCGCACTTGGGTGAAGAGATCGACGAACCAGTGCAGCGAAGTGCCCTTCATCGGGAACACGAGGCCGCCACGGATGTCCTGGAACGACAGGACGTAGACACAGAACATCGGGCCGTACAGCGCGATCACATAGAACGCGAACAGTGTCGCCAGAACATAGAACGTCCACGGCCGACCGCCCGTGCTCGGCGCAATCGCCTTTGTCACCGGCGCGATCGCCTTTGACACATCAGCCTTGGGCATGTCGGCGAGAACCGCGCTCATCGCGTGATCTCCTGCCTGATGTCGACCGTGCGCAGGATCAGCGAGACGATCGCGACCAGCACCAGCGTCAGCAATACTGCGCTCGCCGCCGCGGTCGGATATTGCAGCACGCCGACATCCTCGTAGAAGGCGCTGACCACAGAGGCCGAGCCGCCGCCGGACATCACCTTGACCACGAAGAAATCGCCCATCACGATCGAGACGACGAAGATGGTGCCGAGGGCGATGCCGCTCTTGGACATCGGCACCACGATCAGCCGCATGATGTCGAAACGACTGGCGCCGGCATCGATCGCGGCCTCGATCAGCTTCTTGTCGATCCGTGCCATGGAATTGAAGATCGGCACGATCATGAAAATGGTGAGCTGATGGACATAGGCGATGACCACCGCAAGGTCGGAGAACAGCAGCACCTCAAGCGGCTGGCGGATCACACCGAGTCCCAGCAGCGCCTGGTTGATCAGGCCTTCCTTGCCGAGCAGCGGAATCCAGGAAATCATCCGGATGATGTTCGAGGTCCAGAACGGCACCGTGCAGAGCAGGAACAGGCCAATCGCCAGTAGTTGGTTGCGGACGTGGAAAACCAGGAAGTATGCGACGAAGAAGCCGATGATCAGCGTGAGGATCCAGGTCAGCAACGTGAACTTGATCGTCGCCAGATACAGCTTCAGCGTCAGCGCCGAATGCAGCACCTCGACATAGCTTGCGAGCGTGAAGCCCGGCGTCAGCCCGCCGAAGCCGTCGGTGGCGAAGAAGCTCGCGGCCAGCACGACCAGGATCGGCGCCACGAAGAACGGTACAAGCACCAGCACGAGCGGCGACACGTAGAGCCAGCCGGCGAGATTTGCGCGTGGTGGGGTTTGAGCTGGACTAAGACTTGGCTGCATGTCGGCAAACGCCTCGAAGTCGGTCATTTGGCACCGGCGCATCGCCGCGCCGGCGCTTCGTTCACGTCAGGGAAAGCAGGTTTCAGGCCACCTTGAAGTCGTTCCAGCGCTTGTTCATGTAGGCGGCTTCGTCCATCAGCGTGTTCCAGCAGGAGATGTTCTTGACGCGGTCGAGGAACGAGCCGCCGTCACGCTTGGTGCCGCTCTTCTCCATCGGCACGCCATAGGGGTCGTTGACCACCTCGGGCGCGGGCTGGCCCTCGTACCAGAACGCCCATTCGGCCGCCGTGAGGAATTTCTTCGCAGTCGAGGGGACCGGGCTGTAATAGCCGTAGCGCGCGACGAAACCGCCCTGCCAGCCCGACAGATACCAGTTGAGATATTCGTAGGCCGCGTCCAGCTTCTTGCCGGAGAGATGTTTCATCAGGCCCATGCCGTTGCACCAGCCGCGATAGCCTTCCTTTCCGTTCTTGATGTTGACCGGCGCGTAGACGCAGGGGATTTCCTTCACGCGTACCGCGGCAACCGCCGGCGACCACATCGACTGGATGACCACTTCGCCCGCCGCCATCAGCTGCACCGACTGGTCGAAGGTGGTCCAGGTCGCGCGGAACTGGCCCTGCTTCTTGAGCTCGATCAGCTTGTTGCAGGTGAAGTCGATCTCCTCCTTGGTCATGTTGCCTTTGTTTCCGTACTTGATCAGCCCGGCGCTTTCGAAGCAGAGCGCGGCGTCCATGATGCCGATCGCGGGCACGTCGAGGATCGCGGCCTTGCCTTTGAATTTCGGATCGATCAGATCCTTCCATTCCGTGACTTCATGGCCGACGAGGTCGGGGCGATAGCCGATGGAGTCGGCGTTGTAGACCTGCGGCAGGAAGGTCGCCCATTCGGTCACGCCGTCGCTCAAATCGGTCGAATCGGGCTTGGCGATATACATGGCCTCGTAGGGCGAGATGCCCTGGCGCGGGATCTTGTGACCGTCGATCTCGCCCTTGGTAAAGATCGGCAGGATGTTGTCGAACTCCTTGACCTTCTTGACCTCGATGCCCTGGATCACGCCGCGCTTGGCAGCGAGCTTGGCCTGCCAGCCCTCGAGATCGGCGATATCGACCGTATTTGGCTGGCTTATGAAGCGGTTGATGGCGGCGGAAGTGTCGAGGTTCTGCATCGTCACCTTGAAGCCGAGATCCTTGGCCGCCTGGTCGCCGATCGCCTTCACCACCGAATAGGACACGCCGACATGGCGCAGCTCGATGTCCTTGATCTCCTGCGCCCAGATGGTTGGGAATCCGCGGATCGCGTCCGATCCTGCAGCCGCGCCGGCCACCGCCGCGGCGCCCTTCAACAGCGTGCGCCTGCTCAGCTTTTTCGCAGACTTGTCGCTCGTCCCCGCCGGATTGGCAGTGGATGTCCCCTTGTCCCTGTCAAGCATGGCAACCCTCGTTGGCTACAATGAACGTGCGCACCGGTCGCCATTGACCGGCTGCGGATGTGATCAATTGCGAGGGAGGCTATGGGCGGGAGGTCGTGAAGTAAAATTGGAAGTAAAAATTCGCTGCATAAACGCGGCTAATGATTCGCCCCGCTGCACCGGCTTTTGGCAACGCGCATAAGATGAAGGCGGCCCTCAGGACCTGAGCGAGTCCCGCGCGGTCTCCGGCGCTATCAACGTTGCGATGATGGTGATGACCGACAGTGCGATGATATACACCGACACCGGCCGGTACGAGGCGGCCCATGCAAGCAGTGCCGTCGCAATCAGCGGCGAGAAGCCGCCACTGAGCGCGGCGGCAACGTTGGCTCCCAGCGATGCGCCGCTATAGCGCACCTGGGTACGGAACAGCTCCGGCATGAAGGCCGCCTTCGGCCCGAACAACAGCGCATGCGTCAGTGTCATCGTCACGACGAGCGCGAGCGTGATCAGCGCAGGCTCCCTGGTGTCGAGGAACCAGAACAACGGAAACGCCAGCGCCACCGAGAACACGCCGCCGGCGAGATACAGCGCTTTGCGGCCGAAGATGTCGGACAGCCAGCCTGCGAGGGGCAGCGTCGCGAGCTCGACGAGCGCGGCATAGACCACCGCGTTGAGGATCACCTGCCGCGGAAGGCCGAGCTGCGTCGTGGCATAGACCACGGTGAAAACAGTGAGGAGATAAGCGAGCCCGACTTCGGACACCCTGATGCCGATCGCCAGCAGGAAGCTGCGCCAGTCGCGGCGCAGGACTTCCAGCACCGGCTGCGCCAGCACCTCCTTGCGCTCGAGCACCTCCTTGAAGTGGGCGTCTCCGCGAGTTTCAGCCGCACGATGAAGCCGACACCGACGAGCAGGATGCTGATCAGAAACGGCACGCGCCAGCCCCAGCTCAGGAAGTCCGCTTCGGGCAGCTGCGTCATCAGACCGAAAATGCCGGTGGACGCGGCGACGCCGACGGGGAAGCCGATCTGCACCAGACTGCCGTAAAAGCCGCGGCGGTTGCCGGCGTGCTCGGCCACCATGACCACCGCGCCGCTCCACTCCCCACCGAGCCCGATGCCCTGGACGAAGCGCAAAATGACGAGGAAGATTGGCGCCCAGACGCCGATCTGGCTGTAGGTCGGCAGGCAACCGATCAGGAACGTGCCCAGTCCCATCGCGAACATGGTCGCGACCAGCATCTTCTTGCGGCCGAGCCGGTCGCCGTAATGCCCGATGATCGCACCGCCGATCGGCCGCGCGACAAAGCCGACCGCATAGGTCGAGAACGCCGCCAGCGTGCCGACCATGGGATCGAAACTCGGGAAGAACAGCTTGTTCAGCACGAGCGCCGCCGCCGTGCCGTAGATCAGGAAGTCGTACCACTCGATCGCGGTGCCGAGCGCGGCTGCCCACACCACATGCGCCGTCGTCGATTTCTCCGCCGCAGTGGAGACTCCCGATGCTGCCGTCATTGCCATCCGCCCCAAGATTCCTGGGCGACATGATGGCCAATCGTTGTGGCGGTTGCAACTTGCGGGAGTGTTGGTTCTCCCAAGATCAGAATGCGAGATTTTCGCGCCACTGCCTCCTCACTGTCGTCCCGGCGAAGGCCGGGACCCATAATCACAGGGAGGAGTTTGGCAAAGACCGGCGCCCTGGTACTGCGACCGCCCGACTTCGAGAGATCACGCGGTATGGGTCCCGGCCTTCGCCAAGACGACGCGGATCCTTTATTCTCCATTGACAAACTTATTTGCTAATATCTAACTTGCTGCCACAATAGCCGGCCGCGCCAAGCGCGCCCATAAACGAGAGGGAACGACGATGAGAGGGTTTTTGGCCTGCGCCATGCTCGCGGCCATGACTTCGGCTGCCATGACCACCGTTGCGAACGCGCAAATCTCCGAC
This sequence comes from Bradyrhizobium lupini, assembly GCF_040939785.1. Classification (NCBI taxonomy): domain Bacteria; kingdom Pseudomonadati; phylum Pseudomonadota; class Alphaproteobacteria; order Hyphomicrobiales; family Nitrobacteraceae; genus Bradyrhizobium; species Bradyrhizobium lupini. Next base: position 5,302,184 of record NZ_CP162553.1, on the reverse strand, counting down.
GACGCCGTGCGGATCGGCGTGCTGACGGATCTGTCGAGCTGGGGCCGCGACAACAGCGGGCCGGGCTCCGTGGAGGCCGCGAAAATGGCCTTGGAGGAATTCGGGCCCACCGTGCTCGGCAAGCCGATCGAGATCATCAGCGCCGATCACCAGATGAAGACCGATGTTGGCGTGCAGATTGTGCGCGGCTGGTTCGACAACGGCAAGGTCGATGCCGTCGTCGACATCCCCAATTCCGGCATCGCGATCGCCGTCCACAATATGGTGCGCGAGCGCAACAAGATTGCGCTGCTCTCCGGGCCCGGCGCGAGTTCGCTGACCGACGAGCTTTGCAGCCCGAACACCGTGCACTTCACCTACGATACCTACGCGCTGTCGAAGGTGACGGCCTCCGCCGTGATCAAGGAAGGCGGAAAATCCTGGTACTTCATCACGGCCGACTACGCCTTCGGGCAGCAGCTCGAGAAGGATGCCACGCGCTTCATCAACGAGATGGGCGGCAAGGTTTTGGGCGGCGTGAAGCACCCCACCAATACGGCCGATTTCTCGTCCTTTGCACTCCAGGCGCAAAGCTCGAAATCGGACGTCGTCGCTTTCGCCAATGCGGGCCAGGACACCGACAATGCCATCAAGCAGTCCGGCGAGTTCGGCCTGGTGCAGGGTGGCCAGAAGCTGGTCGGCCTCCTGATGTTCGACACCGATGTCCACGCGATCGGCCTCAAATCCGCGCAGGGTACCTACATGACCACGGCCTCGTACTGGAACATGGACGAGGCGACCCGCGCATGGTCGCGGAAATTCTACGAGCGCACCAAGGTGATGCCGACCATGATTCAGACCGGCGTCTACGGCTCGGTGCTGCATTATCTCAAGGCCATCAAGGCCGCCGGCACCGATGATCCCGCCAAGGCCATGGCCAAGATGCGCGAGCTGCCGATCGAAGATACATTCGTTCATGGCGGACGCTTGCGCGAGGACGGCCGCGTCATTCGCGACATGTATCTCGCCAAGGTGAAAACACCCGAGCAGTCCAAGGAACCGTGGGATTATTTGGAGATCATCAAGACGGTGAAGGGCGAGGACGCCTTCCGCCCGGTCTCCGAGTCGAAATGTCCGTTGCTCAAGAAGTGAGGCCTGCATGACCGGCAACGAGCGCAACGAGACTTACGAGTGCGATGTGCTCGTGGCCGGATCGGGCTGCTCCGGCATGTCGGCCGCCATCACCGCGCGCTATCACGGCCTCGACGTGCTGATCGTCGAGAAGGAGCCGCGCTTCGGAGGCACCACCGCCCGCTCCGGCGGCTGGCTCTGGATTCCCGGTACCTCGCTGGCCAAGGCCTATGGCATCGAGGAGACACCGGAGCAGGCGCGGACTTACCTGCGGCACGAAGCCGGCAACAACTTTGACGCCGCGCGCGTCGATGCATTCCTGAGCGCCGGGCCCGAGGCGATCGATTTTTTCACCAGCAAGACGGCGCTCCGTTTCGACATGCCGCTGGTGTTCCCGGACTACCACGCCGAGGCGCCCGGCGGCGCCCAGGGTGGTCGTTCGATGGTGGCGCGCCCGTTCGACGGCCGCGAACTCGGCGACCAGATCAAGACCCTCGGCATGCCCCTGCCCGAGCTGACCGTATTCGGCATGATGCTCGGATCCGGCAAAGACATCGTCCATTTCATGCGCGCGACGAAGTCCCTAAGCTCGGCGGTCTATGTCGCAAAGCGCCTGTCGCGGCATCTGATGGACGTACTGCGCTATGGCCGCGGCATGACGCTGACCAACGGCAATGCGCTCGCCGGGCGCCTGGCAAAATCGGCCCAGGACCTGAAGATACCGATGTGGCTGTCCTCGCCGGTGCGCGAGCTCACTGTCGAGAACGGCACTGTCACGGGCGCCATTGTCGCCCGCGACGGACGCGACGTCCGCATTCGTGCGAGACAAGGCGTCGTGCTCGCCTGCGGCGGTTTCCCGCATGATGTCGAACGGCGCAAGAAGATGTTCCCGCACGCGCCGACCGGGAACGAGCATTTTTCGCCGGGACCGACCGGCAACACCGGCGATGGGCTGCGGCTCGCAGAACGCGCCGGCGGACATGTCGAGGACAGGCTGCCGAACGCGGCAGCCTGGGTCCCGGTCTCGGTCACCAAGCGCAAGGACGGCTCACACGGCGTGATGCCGCATTTCATCGACCGCGCCAAACCCGGCGTGATCGCGGTGATGCGTGACGGCAAGCGCTTTGCCAACGAGGGCAATTCCTATCACGACTTCGTCCAGGCCATGGTCAAGGCGGCGAAACCCGGCGAGGAGATCGCGGCGTACCTGGTCTGCGATCACCAGACCCTGCGCAAATACGGCCTCGGCTGCGTGCCGCCGTTCCCGATGCCGCTGGGTCATCACCTCAAGACGGGATATCTCATGCGCGGCGAGACACTGGAGGCACTCGCGGCAAAAGCGGGTATCGATGCCAGCGCGTTTACCGAGACCGTCAAGCAGTTCAATGCGACCGCACCACAGGGACACGACGCAGCCTTCGGCAAGGGCTCCAAGGCCTATAACCGCTACCAGGGCGATGCGCTGCACGGCCCGAACCCCTGCGTCGCGCCGATCGAGAACGGCCCGTTCTACGCCATCAAGATGGTGGTCGGCGATCTCGGCACCTATGCCGGCATCGTCACCGACGAGAACGCGCGGGCGCTCGATGCGGAGGGACGGGTGATTCCCGGGCTCTATGCCGCCGGCAACGACATGGCGAGCATCATGGGCGGCAATTATCCGGGCGCCGGCATCACGCTTGGGCCGGCGCTGACCTTCGGCTACATTGCCGGCCGTCACCTCGCCGACAGCGCCGCCAAGCGCAACGCGGCGTAAGCCACGCCAGGAAGCGCATGAAGAGAGGAAAGCCGCGGCATCCAGTCGATCGAGGTCGGCGGCGAATTGCTCCGCGCCCTCGCCCGCAGCGGCGAGCCGATGATGCTGCGCGATCTTGCACGCGAGGCCGGCATGACGCCGGCCAAGGCGCATCCCTATCTCGCCAGCTTCTCCCGCATCGGCCTGATCGAGCAGGACGAGACCACCGGCCGTTACGAGATCGGCGCACTGGCGCTGGAGCTCGGCCTGATCAGCCTGCGCCGACTGTCCGGCGTACGCATCGCAGGACCGAAGATCGCGGCGCTCGCAAGCCAGATCGGGCATGCGGTCTCGCTCGCGGTCTGGGGCACGCACGGCCCCACCGTGGTGCAGCTCGAAGAACCCGGCCAGCCCGTTCACATCGTGATGCGCGCCGGTTCGGTGATGGCGCTGCTGGAGACGGCCACGGGCCGGGCCTTTGCCGCCTTCCTGCCGGAAAAGACGATCAACGCCGCACTCGAAAGCGGCCTCGATCGTTACGGCGTCGGCTATAATCCGAAGCGCGCTGTGAAAGGCGCGAAGGTCACTGAGATGCTCACAGAGGTCCGCAAGCACGGCCTCGCCCGCGCGCTCGGCGACCCCCTGCCCGGCGTCAACGCATTCTCTGCGCCGGTGTTCGACCATTCCGGCCATGTCGCGCTGGTAATCACCGCGATGGGGCCGGAAGGCACTTTTGACGCGCGCTGGGACAGCCCGATCGCCCATGCGCTACGCGATTGCGCGGGCGGCATTTCGAAACGACTGGGTCACGGGATGACGGCTGCGGCGGAGTGATCTACTTCACCGGCACCGTGTAATTCAGAATCAACCGCCCACCATCTGGATAGATCGTCTGCCCCGTGATGTAGGACGCATCGTCACTCGCAAGAAACGCGACGACGGAGGCAACTTCGCTCGGCTCGCCGCCACGGCCGGCCGGCGTGCGTGACATCACGGTCTTGCGGGCATCTTCCGAGGTGTAGATGGACGATGCCACCATGTCGGTCAGAATCGTGCCCGGCCCGACCGCGACGACACGAATATTGTGCGGAGCGAGTGCGACGGCAGCGACCGAGGTGAGCTGCTTCATGCCGCCCTTGGACATGGCGTAGGTCGCAAGCGCCGGGATTGCCAGCAGTGCATTGACCGAGGACATGTTGATGATGACCCCGCCGCCGCCTTGCGCGATCATCTGCTTCGCCGCCGCCTGCACGCCGAAGAACGCGCCCTTCAGGTTGATGCCGATGATTTCATCGAATTCCTCTTCGGAGATCTCCAGGAGGTCCCGGTTGCGAGCGACGCCGGCATTGTTGACCATGATATCGAGCCGGCCGAACTCTTTTGCGGCAGTTGCGACCAGCTGGTCGACATCGGCACGCTTTGCGACATTGCCGACGACAGTGCGCAAGGCATCCGGTCGCGCGAGTTCGGCGGCCGTCGCGGCCAAGCCCTCGGCATCGACATCCGAGATGACGACCTTGACGCCGTCGTCCAGGAATCGCTTTGCGCAAGCCTTGCCGATACCGCGCGCCGCGCCGGTGATGGCGGCGACCTTGCCGGATAGTTTCATGGTCTCACTCCAGAGTAGCTGCTCCGACAGCAGACTGTCGCCGGGCGAGAAACCCGGCTCAGACCGACGCGAAGCTAAGATGAGCACGGAACCGGTTCTTGATAAAGACGGCATCGCGCGAGGGTAGCGAGCGCGGCGGATTTTCGGCCAGAACCTTGATGACAAAAAGGCGCGGGCCATCGGCCGGCTCGTCGAGCTGCGTCGCCAGACGTTCCACCTCCTCGAGCGTCCGCACGGTCCCGGTCGCGGCAAAGCCGCAGGCCACAGCGATCGCAGTGAGATCGACGCCGCGCCCGGTGTGGCTGGCCTGCATACCGGTCTCGCCAAAATGCTGGTTGTCGATCACGACGATGTCGAGATTGCGCGGGCGCGCGACGCCGATGGTGGCGATGCCGCCGAGGCCCATCAATTGCTCGCCATCCCCGGTCAAAGCGAGGACGCGCTTTCCCGGCTGGGCTTGCGCGAGGCCAAGCCCGATCAGCGCGGCGCCGCCCATGGCGCCCCAGAGATAGAAATTGCCGTCATGGTCGCCGACCGAATGAAGATCATAGGTCGGCGAGCCGAGGCCGGACACGACCAGCGTGTCCTTGCGATTCTTCAGGAGCGCGGCGACGGCGGCGCGGCGGTCGAGCTGAGCTTGCATTGGCATCACCACTTCTTCTTGCCGATCAGGCGTTGCCCGATCAGCACCGCGATCTGCTGATCGGAATCGTAGGCGAGCGCTGCGGCCGATTCCACGGTCTCGACCAGATCCTCCGCCGTCTCCGCGCGCATCACCTTCAAACCAATCGCTTCCAGCGAGGGCTGCGTCGCACGGCTCATCGGCACCTGCCAGGGATTGAACTCGGCCCATTCGCCGCGCATCGTCACCAGCATCAGCAGTGGAAATCGTCCGATCGCCGACAGCGACAGCATGTTGATGCAATTGCCGACCCCGCTCGACTGCATCAAGAGCACGCTACGCTGGCCGCCGAGCCAGGCGCCTGCGGCGATGGCGACGCCCTCCTCTTCCGTCGTCAGCACGTTGGTGGTGACGTCGCGGTCGGCGGAGAACAGGCGGATGAGCTGGCTGTGACCGGCATCGGGAACGTAGAACATCTGCCGCACGTCGGCGGCTTTCAGGATGCGGTAGAGCTCGGACGGCCAATCGTCTGCGCGCGTGTCGGGATTGGATTGAAGGCTGTGCACCGCTGGTCTCCGTGGATTTCGAGAGGCACTCTAGCGATGTTCAGGCGCCAAAGCTCTGACCGTCTGGCGCGATCAGGTATCGAGGGATTGTATAGCTGCCTCTTCCGCTGCCGGTGGGACAGCGCACGATGCGCATGGCTGCGCCCTCTCCCCTTGCGGGAGAGGACATCACCGCTGACAGATACAAACTCATTTGGGTGAGGGGTATCTCTCCGCGAACTCATCCGCATCCATATGCGCGGAGAGATATCCTCATCCGGCGCTTCGCGCCACCTTCTCCCGCACGGGGAGAAGGAAGAGGAGTCATAGACAACTTCTCGACCTCTAGCCAAACTGGCGCGGCCGCAGCCCGGCATGAAACCAGGTGATCATGGAATAGATATCGTAGACGGGCAGTCCGACCTCGGCCTGAAGCGCCGCTGCATAAGGCGGCATGTTGGTGCATTCCAGCACGATCGCGCCGACATCCGGGTTCCTGGCGATCAGCTCCTTGCCGGCCTCGACCACATCACGTTCGGCCTGCGCAATGTCCATGTCCTCCTTCTCGGCCTTGATCAAGACGCGGAAGAATTCCTTGCCGTGCTCGGTGCCGACCAGCGGCGTATCGAGCGGCACGCCGGCGCCTGCGAGATGGGCCGGCGTCAAGGTCGAACCGGATACCGTGACGAGGCCAACGCGCTTGCCCGGCGGCAAGGTCGCCTGCACCCACGGCACCTGCATCAGTGACGAGGTCGCAACGGGAACGCCGACCGCGGCCGCGATCTCCTTCTGGAACAGCGAGAGGAAGCCGCAATTGGTGGTGATGGCCTCGGCCCCGAGCCGCACCAGGTCCTTTGCCGCGTCGATGAAATCAGGCAGCAGACCGGCGGCGCCCTTCAATACCACCTTCTCGGGCGAAGCCCCGCTCACCACACGATAGAGCACGGGGAAGGGCCAGGTGGTGCCGTTGCCCATGTCGCCGGGAATGCGGGGAAAGCGCGCCTCCAGCATCAGGATGCCGAGCGGCGCTCCATAGATGGCCTTGCCGCCGCGGGCTATTCGGGGGGACGAGTTGGCTGGAGCGGTCATGATGCGATCTCAGAGAAAACGATCGGGCGAAAACGGTGCGAGCGGAATTTCCGGCGGCTTGCCGCTCAGAAGCTGGGCGACGAGACGACCGGTGCGGGCCGAGCCGACCAGGCCGATATGGCCGTGGCCGAAGGCATAGACGATGTCACGCGAGGCCCGCGCGTAACCGATGCAGGGACGTCCGTCCGGCATGCTCGGCCGATGGCCGAACCAGGTCTTGATACGCGAAGCCGGAATGTCCGTGGGCAGTTTCGGGAACATGCTGACGAGATGGTTGCGCAGGATCTCGGCGCGCTTCCAGTTCGGTGCGGCCTCGAGGCCGGCGATCTCGACCGTGCCGGCGGCGCGCAAACCCTTGTCGGTCCAGTTCACCACCATCTTCGCATCCGAGGCCATCATCGAGCTGCGCGGCCCCGATTCCGGATTCTCGATCATGACGTGATAGCCGCGCTCGGTCTCAAGCGGCAGCGGATCGCCGATGGACGCCGTGAGCCGCTTCGAATGCGCACCGGCGGCAATCACCGCGGCATCGCACGCAATCTCGCCGGTCTCGGTCAGGACAGCCACGAGCTTGTTGCCGGATAGCTTCAGCCCAATTGCCTTGGCCCGCACGAGCTTGGCGCCGCTTGCCAGCGCATGTTGCGCGAGCGCCGCGACATAGGCACCGGGATCGCGGCAGCGCCCGGCCTCCTCCACCACCACGCCAAAAGTGTAGCGCGGATGCAAATCGGGCTCGCGTTGACGCATCTCGTCGGACGAAAGCTCAAGCCATTCGACGCCGACGCGCTTGCGCACGCGCCAACCGAGATCGTTGTCGAAATTGCCGCGTGACGGGAAGACATGCATCACGCCGTTACGCTCGATCAATTCAGGGACGCCCGCCTCCTCCGCGAGCTTCCTGTGCAACTGCGGCGCGTCCTTCAGGAGGCCGCGCAGCGCGAAGGCCGTCGTCTCGACCCGCGCCTCGGTCCAGCCCGAGAGCAGATATTTGACCAGCCAGGGCAGCGCCTTCGGCAGATAAGACCAGCGGATCGCGAGCGGCCCGAGCGGGTCCACCAGATAACCCGGCACCTTCTTCCAGACACCGGGCTCGGCCGGCGGGATTACCGAATGCGAAGAGAGCCAGCCGGCATTGCCGTAGCTCGCCGCCTGTTCGCCACCGGGCTCGCCGGCGTCGATCAGCGTGACGCGATATCCCTCGCGCAGCGCCTCGATGGCGCTGATCACGCCGACCGCGCCGGCACCGATGATGGCGACGTGGCGGCCCTCCGACATCGCTTAAGCCTTCACCGCAGGGGCGAAGTCCTTGCCGACCGACATCGCGCGCGGATCGATGATGCAGTGGAGGATCGACGGCTTGCCCGAGGCGAGCGCACGCTCGAACGCCGGCGCGAACTCTTCGGTGCGCTCGACGCGCTCGCCATGGCCGCCGAACGCTTTTGCGTACATCGCAAAATCCGGGTTCTTGAGCTGGGTGCCGACCACGCGTCCCGGATAGTCGCGCTCCTGGTGCATGCGGATGGTGCCGTATTGCGCATTGTCGACGATGATGACGACGAGCGGCGCATCGTATTGCACGGCAGTCGCGAATTCCTGCCCGTTCATCAGGAAGCAGCCGTCGCCAGCGAACGCGATAACGGTGCGATCCGGATATTGCCGTTTCGCGAGCACCGCCGCCGGCACGCCATATCCCATCGAGCCCGAGGTCGGCGCGAGCTGGGCGGCAAAGCTGTGGAAGCGATGATGGCGATGGATCCAGCCGGCGTAGTTGCCGGCGCCGTTGCAGACGATCGCGTCCTTGGGCAGGCGATCGCGCAGCCAGGTCATGACCTGGCCGTACTGGAACGTGCCCGGCAGCTCGCGCGCCTTTTCGGTCCAGGCGAGATAGTCGGCATGCGCCTTGGCGGCCTCGCCCTTCCAGGCAACGGCGCCTGCCGGCTTCAGCGTCTCGACCGCGGCCGCGAAGGCGGCGGGCGTGGCCTGGATCGCGAGCTCAGGCTGATAGATGCGGCCGAGCTCTTCCGAGCCGGGATGAACGTGGATCAGCTTCTGCCGCGGGGTCGGAATGTCGAGCAGCGTGTAGGATGAGGACGGCATTTCCGACCATGCGGCCGCCGATCAGCAAAATGACGTCGGCGTGGTCGATGCGCGCCTTCAGGCCCGGGCTCGGCCCGATGCCGAGATCGCCGGCATAATGCGAGTGATCGGCGTCGATCAGCGAGGCCCGGCGGAACGAGGTCGCGACCGGCAGGTCGAACCGCTCGGCAAAGCGCGCGATGCTCCGGGTCGCTTCATCCGTCCAGCGCGAGCCGCCAAGAATGACGAGCGGCGCCTTGGCGCTCGCAAGCATGGCGCCGACGCGCTCGATATCGGCAGGCGCCGGCCAGCTCACCGCCGGCTCGATGCGCATGGCGTCCGCAACGGCTGCGGTCTCGGTCAGCATGTTCTCGGGCAGCGAGATCACCACGGGACCGGGGCGGCCCTGCATGGCGACGCGGAAAGCGCGCGCGACCAACTCCGGAATCCGGTCGGGACGATCGATCTCGACCGCCCATTTCGCCATGGTGCCGAACACCGCCTTGTAGTCGAGTTCCTGAAACGCCTCGCGCTCGCGCATGCCGGTGTCGACCTGACCGACGAACAGGATCATTGGCGTGGAATCCTGCATCGCGATGTGGACGCCGTGGCTCGCATTGGTGGCGCCGGGGCCGCGGGTGACGAAGCAGACGCCGGGACGCCCGGTGAGCTTGCCATAGGCTTCCGCCATCATCGCCGCACCGCCTTCGGCGCGGCAGATCATGACGTCGATCGGGCTGTCGTGCAGCGCGTCCAGCGCCGCCAGATAGCTCTCGCCCGGCACGCAGGTGACGCGCTCGACGCCCTGGGCGACGAGCTGATCGATCAGGATCTGGCCCCCGGTGCGGGCGTTGCGAATGGTCATGACGGCTCCCTCAAGGCTTTGGCGATGCGTTTCGCAGCTTCGCGAAATTTTGCTCGGAGCTGGCGTAGGACAGGCCGACAGGGCGCGCAAGATCGAAAGGCTCCTCGCACCCTGCGCAGGCGTCATGCCCGCCCCTGCTGGTTGCACTGCAGCCCATGTCGCAGCCGCTTGCCGGACGAGAGGTGGCGAGCTTCGACGCCTTCGTTGACGACCTGGCCGAACCAGATCGGTGCCCTATTCGACCGCGACCTCAGCGAGGCCGACGTGCCGGCAAACAGCAGGGCACAGATCGTGGAGATGATTTTGGCGTGGCTGGCGGCGAAAGCGTGAGACGGCGAGGTTCGTGCCAAGCATTCGGTGTCGTCCTGGCGAAGCCAGGACCTCCTGGCTTTCGCCAGGACGATGAACAAAAATCACCCGCCCTTTTTCTGCCGCGCGCTCGCCAGCAGTACCAGCACGAAGGAGGCCGCCGTCATCAGCGTCGAGATGGCAGCGATGGTCGGGTCGATCTCGTCGCGGAGGGCGGTGAACATGCGCTTGGTCAGCGGCTGATACTGGCCGCCGGAGATGAAAAGCGCGACGATGGTCTCGTCCATCGCCGAGATGAAGGCGAAGATGCCGCCTGCGACCACGCTGGACTTGATCTGCGGCAAGGTCACCGCGAAGAAGCTACGCAGGCGATTCATGCCGAGGCTGCGTGCGACCATCTCCTGCGCCGGATCGAAACTCTGCAAGCCCGCCAGCACCGAAATGATCACGTAAGGCAGCCCCAGCATCACATTGGCGAGCACCAGGCCCGGCAGCGTCGCGACCAAGCCGATTTTGGCATAGAGGAAGAAGATCCCCACCGCAGTGATGATGATCGGCACCACCAGCGGCAACAGCAGCATCATGTGGATCAGCCGCATGATCCGCAGCTTCGACTGGCTGATGGCATAGGCGGCGGAGACGCCGAGCGGCGTTGCGATAAGCACGGTAAGGAGCGCGACCGTCAGCGTTACCCGCGTCGCCTGCATCCAGGCCGCGTTGGAGAAATACTGCTGATACCAGCGCAGCGAGAACGACGGTGGCGGAAAGGTCAGAAAACGCGCGCTGGAGAAGGAGATCGGCGCGATGATCAGCACCGGCAGGATCAGGTAGATCAGCACCAGCGCGCTGATCACATAGAGGGCGATCCGGGCGGGTGACAATCGCGTCATTTCTGCCCCAATATGCGATCGAGCGAGATGAAGCGGCTGACGACGAAGAAGATCGCGAGCACGCTTAAGAGCAGCACGACGGCGACTGCGCTCGCCGCGCCGAACTGGTTGTATAGCTCGACATTGCGGCTCACCAGCATCGACACCATCACCGTGCGGCCGCCGCCGAGCAGTTCCGGCGTGATGTAAAAACCGAGGCAGAGCACGAACACCATGGTGCAGCCTGCCAGCACGCCCGGCAGAGACAGCGGCAGGAAGACGCGGACGAAGGTGAGCGACGGGCTCGCTCCCAGGCTGGCGCCGGCCTGCATGAGGTCGGACGGGATCTTCTGCATGGTGGCGTAGAGCGGCAGCACCATGAACGGCAAGAGGATGTGTACCGTCGCAACCACCGTGCCGAAGGTGTTGTGCACCAGCGCGAGCGGTTCGCTCGTCACCTCGAGATAACGCAAAAGCTGGTTGATCACACCGGTGCGCTGGAGCAGCGCCAGCCAGGCATAAGCGCGCACCAGCACACTGGTCCAGAACGGCAGCACGACCAGCGACAGGATGAGAATGCTCCATCCTTTCGGCACCGAGTTGGCGAGGTAGGCCACGGGATAGCCAAGCAGCAGCGCGATTCCCGTGACCACGAGGCTGATCTCGAAGGTCAGCGCAAAGCTGCGCCAGTAGATGTCTTCGGTGAAGACGCGGCGATAATTCTCCAGCGTGAAGCCGTCATGGTAGATCGACTGCCAGGCGAGCCAGCCGACCGGCAGCACGATCAGAGCCAAGATCACCAGCAGCGCCGGCGACACCAATGCCAGCATCAGGCCGTGTTCGCGACGCTGATGCTTTTGGGAGGGATCCGGCACGGATGTCATCGACGCGGCCTCGCTTCGCCTACTTCTGCATGAACGACGCCCAACGCTTCTCGGTGGCTTCGCCCGCCGGCGAGGACCACCAGGCGTAGGACATCAGGGCCTGCTTGGCCGCATTGGCCGGCTCGCTTGGCAATTGCGCGGCGCGCTCCGGCTTGATCACGCCGGTATCGAACGCCTTGGGATTGCCCGGGCCGTAATCGATATTGAGCGGCAGATTGGCCTGGTGCACGGGATCGACGGCCTCGTTGAGGAATTTGACGGCCGTCTCGAGATCTGGCGCGCCCTTGAGAATGCAGAGCGAGGTGCTCTGCAAAACGCCCTGGTTGTAGGTGAAGGCAACCTTGGCGCCTTCCTTCGCGACTGCGCTGACGCGGCCGTTCCAGGCCATCTCCATGTCGACCTCGCCGTCATTGAGAAGCTGTGCCGACTGCGCACCGGAGGTCCACCACACCGTGATGTGCGGCTTGATCTCTTCCAGCTTCTTGAAGGCGCGCTCGACGTCGAGCGGATAGAGCTTGTCGGGCGCGACGCCGTCGGCCATCAGGGCCGCCTCGAGCGTCGCGAACGGGTGGTTACGCAGTGCGCGGCGCCCGGGAAATTTCTTGACGTCCCAGAAATCGGCCCAGCTGTTCGGCGCGTCCTTCGGAAACGTCTTCTGGCTGTAGGCCAGTACGCTGGAATAGAACTCGTAGGAAACCGAATAGGGGCTGCGATAGGACTCCGGCATCGCGGCGCCATTCGGGATCTTCGAGAAGTCGAGCTTCTCGATCAGCCCCTGCTCGCCGCCACGCAGGCAGTTGCCGGTCGGAGTATCGACGACATCCCAGATCGGCTTGCCGCTGCCGACTTGCGTCTTGATTGCGGGCCAGGCATCGGGAATGGAGTCCTGGTTGACGGTGATGCCGAGCTTCTTTGCCGTGGGATCGAGAATCGCCACCGTCTGCGCCTGCTGGTAGGCGCCGCCTTGCGAGACGAAGGTGATCTGTTCGGCAGCGGCGGCGATGCCGGTTGTTGCGAACATTCCGAGCGATCCGCCCAACAAAGCGTAGCCAAATCGAAAATCTCGTTTCGTCGTCATCCTCGCCTCCTCTGTCACTAATTAAATGTCACTGTCCGATCGCATCGAGAAACTGGTACCAGCCCGCGACCATGCGCACGGCGGGCTCGCGCAACGGATAGAACGGGATGGCTTTCAATCGCCTCGCGTCGAGCAGCCCGACCTCTGGCGTCTCGCCGCGCACGAAAGCGGCGAGATAGCGGCCCATCAGGCTCGACATCGCCACGCCCGCGCCGTTGTAGCCCATCGAGAACAGCGTGCGGTCGTCGAGCCGGCCGATATGCGGCACGGAGTCCAACGTCATCCCGACCAGGCCCGACCATTTGTAGGCGAGCGGGACGTCGGCAAGGTCGGGAAAGATTCCGACCATCGCCTTGCGCAGCGCGTCGAAAGCGGTTTCCGAATCCTGCTTGCCGAACGCGCCGCGGCCGCCAAAAATCACACGATTGTCGACCATGCGGAACCAGCGCATCATGCGCTTGGTCTCGGTGTAGGTGCGCCCGGTCGGCATCAGGCTTCCCGCGAGGTTGCGCGGCAGCCTGTCGGTCGCGATGATGGCGCTTCGGAACGGGATCAGCGTGCGCTGCATGTTCGTCGTCGCGCCGGTGAGGTCGGAATAGCTGTTGGTGGCGATGATCGCCTGCTTTGCCCGCACTGCGCCTTGCGGCGTTTCAGCGACGATGCCGCTGTTGTCGCGGCGGAGCCTTACGACCGGCGACTCCTGGAAAATCGGGATGCCGCGGCGCGCCACGCCATCGGCAAGGCCGCGCAGATAATTCAGCGGATGGATGCCGCCGGAGCCGGGATTGAGCACGCCGCCGACGAAGATGTCGGAGCCAGTCTCGTCGCGCACTTGCCCCTTGTCGAGGATGCGGACCTCCGCATCCCCCATCTCGCGCTTCATCCAGTTGGCCTCGTCGATCGCGGCCTTCAGGGTCGTCTCGTTGTGAGCGGCCTTGACCTGGCCGGTGCGCGTCAACGCGGCACTGGTGATGCCAAATTCGGAGACCAGCTCCTCGACGATATCAGTGGATTCATGCGCGATCCCGTACATGCGCTGCGCCATGGCGCGGCCGTGCACGGCGTCGATCTCGCGGAACGAGAGGCGGAACTTTGCGGTGATCACGCCGCCATTGCGTCCACTCGCGCCCCAGCCCGGGCGGTTGGCCTCAAGTACGATCGGCGACAAACCGCTTTTGGCGATGTGGTGCGCAGCAGACAGGCCCGTGTAGCCCGCACCGATGATCACCACATCCGCCTGGTGCTCGCCTGACACGACCGGAAACTCGCGCGCCGGCTCGGCCGTGGCGGCCCACAGCGAGTTGGCCGACGGCAGCGCGTTCCAGTCCCGTGTCATGCCACCGCTCATGCCTTACGCCGCCGGCCCGATGGCCGCATCGGCAAGCGCCTTCAACGTCGGAAAATGGAAGTCCGGCTTGGTCAGCGTCTCCACGGCCGGTGTGCCTCCGAAACCGGCCATGCCCTGGCGGCGCTCGATCCAGCACACCTTGTAGCCGAGTTTCCGCGCAATCCCGATGTCGTGATACTGGCTCTGCGCGACGTGAAGGATATCGGACTGCTTGTAGCCGAAAGCGGACTGGCGGCCCTTGTTGTAGGCGAAAAACTCCGGATCGGGTTTCGCAACGCCAGTCTCGTCGGCGCAAACGGTATCGTCGAAGGGATTGCCGAGCGCGTGCGCGTAACAGGACAGCGCGACGCGGTCGGCATTGGTCATCGCGACCAGGCGGAATTTGGTTCTCAGGCGCTTCAGAGCCTCGACCGAGTCTGGGAACGGTCCCCAGCGCAGCACCGCGAGCTGGAACACGTCGCAGGAGGCGTCATCGGCCTGCAGCCCGAGTTCCTTGGCAAGATAGCGATAGACATGGAACATCACCTCGCTCGAACGCTCGTGGTGCTTGTCGCGACCGCGCTTGTAGGATTCGAAGATCTTGTCGTCGCTGAGCTCGGCCGGCGACTTGCCCGAGATCCGGCGCACCGCGGAGAGCACGCCGGTCTCGAAATCGATCAAGGTGCCGACGACGTCGAAGGTGAGAACCTTGAAATTGCTGAACGAGGCTGCTGACGACATTTTTGGCTTCTTCTCTCGGTTGGACAAGGCTTGGGTTCAGTCCCTCACCCTGGGCACGACGATGGTGTCCTCGGGGTGAAGGGTCACGGTAAGGCTGCCGCCCAGCGGCGGGATGCGGCTGTAGGCCTGGTGATAGCTCGCCTGGCGCAGGCTGAGCACGATGCCATCGGCGAGCGCCAGGAAGATGCGCAGACTCTCGCCCTGATAGACGATGTCGGTGACCGTGCCGGTGAGCCGATTGCAGGCGGTGTCCGGCGCACCATCGTCGATCAGCAGTTTTTCGCTGTGCACGGCGAGCATCAGCGCGTCCCCGTCGGGAATGGCGCGGGCGCTGCGCAGAAGCACATTGCCGAGCGCAACGCCGGAGGCATCGACGCGTCGCACGGGAAGCATCGTGGCCTCGCCAATGAAACTCGCGACGAAGGAATCCGCGGGATGATCGTGCAGGCGCTCGGGCGCGTCGATCTGGATCAGCCTGCCGTCCTTCATCACGGCGACGCGGTCGCTCATGGTCAGCGCTTCGCGCTGATCGTGGGTGACGTAGATGATGGTGGCGCCGATGCGCTTGTGCAGCGCGCGCAGCTCGATCTGCATGGATTCTGCGCAGTTGCTTGTCGAGCGCGGACAGCGGTTCGTCCATCAGGATCAGCCGCGGCTCGAAGATCATGGCGCGTGCGAGCGCCACGCGCTGGCGCTGGCCGCCGGAGAGTTGCGCGATACCGCGCTCTTCGTAGCCGGCAAGACCGACCATCGAAAGCGCCGCGCGCACCTTATCCGGCCAGGCCGCCTTCGGCAGCCGTCGCGCGCGCAAGGGAAAGGCAACATTCTCGCCGACGCTCATATGCGGGAACAGCGCGTAGTTCTGGAACACGACGCCGATGTCGCGCTTGTGCGGCGGCATCCAGGTGACGTCGCGGCCGCCGAACAAGATCGTTCCGCTCGATGGCAGGATGAAGCCGCCGAGGATGCCGAGCAACGTCGTCTTGCCGGAGCCGGAGGGGCCGAGCAGGGAAACGAACTCGCCGGCGGCGACATTGAGGGACACGTCGTCGAGGGCGCGAACGGCACCATAGGCCTTGCTCGCGGATCTGATCTCGACGCTTTCCGCTCGTTTGTCCAACGATCGACCTCGCCATCTCCTGAGCCGGCGTGCTTCACTGCGCGCCATAAGCCTGCTTTATAGACAGGAATTTGAGCACTCCTGGTCGAAGCGTGCACCGCACCAACATCTTCGCTCGCAGGCCCTGTCTTTTGGCTATGACGCCAATGACACCAGACTTGGCAAAACTCGGCAATTGCCAAATTCTCACCTGGGTCATAACATGGTGTTATGCCCGAGCTGCGCCGGATGCTGCCCTCAAGTAACGCCCTGTTCGTCTTCGACGCAGCGGCGCGCAATGGCAGCTTCACGGCGGCGGCCGCCGAACTGAACGTCACCCAGCCTGCGGTGAGCCGGATGCTGGGTCAGTTCGAGGACCATCTCGGCGTTCGCCTATTCGACCGCAAGGCGGGACGCGCGGTGCTCACTGAGGAAGGCGAACTCTTGTATCGCCGCGTGCTCGAAGGCTTTCGCAGCATCGAAAGCGGGCTGGTCGAGATCGAGCGGCGCCGGAAGGGCACCGAGACGGTGACACTGTCGGTCTCCTCCGCCTTCACCACGCATTGGCTGATGCCGCGCATCGACAAGCTGCAGAAGCAATTTCCTCAGGTCGATTTGCGCTTTCAGCTGATCTCCGGCGCGCTGCGCGGACCAGTGGAGAATGTCGACCTCGGCATGCGCTTCCGCGATCGCGAGGAGCCGTCATCCGGTGGCACGCTGGTGATGAAGGAGGTCATGCTGCCGATGTGCAGCCCTGCCTATCTCGGCGAAACCGATCCCGCCGAAGGCAACACCATCATTCGGCTCGCCGAGACGCCGGGCGACTGGGCCGCGGATTACGCATCGCTTCTCACCGGGCGCCGCGGTGCGGCCAAGGCGCTGAGCTTCACGGACTATGCCGTCGTGATGCAGGCCGCCCTGCTCGGCCAGGGCATCGCGCTCGGTTGGCTGACGGTCGCCTCGCACTGGCTATTGACCGGCGCGCTGGTGCCCGCCTCCGACACGCTCACCACCACACGCCGCATCTGCGAATTCCTGCCACCGCGCAACCGGCCGATGCGTCCCATCGCCGCCGAGATCCGCGACTGGATCACCGCGCAGATGAAAAGCGAGATCGCCGCGATCGACCGGCTCTATCCGAAGCTCGGCGCGATGGCGGCTTGCTACTAGAGCGTTTTCGGGCGAAGTGGACCGGTTCACGTGAAGAAAACGCATCAAAACCGGAGTCTAGGCGGGTGTCAGCGCGGCACAGTAACGATCGGGCAGGTGATCGCCGATCCCTGCCGGCAGCAGCACCGTGAGCCTGCCGATGACATCCGTCCGCGTGTTCTCGGATACGCCGCTGAGGAGATTGCGGACCTGCTCACCAATTCCAGCATTCGCCATTGGCTCATCCGAACCAACATTCGTCGTGAGCTGGCTGGCGCTGAATTTGGCGCCGCGTGCACAGGCGAGATAACGGCCGACGTGATGAAAGCCAAGCCCGGGCGGAGGCACGGTCGGGACGATGTCGGTGCCGTGCACGAGACGATAGGTCGTCCTGCCGAACGTACCGTTGTAGAGGGCGACGAAATCGTCGCGGCCCACGCGCGGACAACCGTAAAGATAGATCTGCGCATCCGCGAGCTGGAGCTGCTCCCGCGCGAAGTCCGCCGTTGCCACCGCGATCGCGGCGCCGAGGCTGTGCCCAGTGATGAAGATCGGTGATTTGCGCGCCAGCGCTGCCGCCAGTGCGCTCTTCACGTCGTCCCACACGGCCGCCGCCGCATCGACGAACCCCTGGTGCACGGGCGCCTTCGGTCGGCCAAGCGTGAAATCGCTGACCCAGTTCAGGAGATGAAGCGGGTCGGTGCCGGCGAAGGCGACAATGGTTGCGTCACCCTTGCTCGCGATGATCCCGCGCGTGTCGGTCAGCGGCAGCGTCGAATGCGCCGGCTGGCTCAGCAACTTGACGCCGGACAGATCCCAGAAAGGAGAGACCCTGTTGATCGTGTCCGGCACATGGGTCTCGTAGGCGAGTTGCGACATCCACATCATCGCGCGAGCGATGTCGAGATCAAAGCCGGTTGATGTCTCGTTGAATTTTGCAAATGCCCGTCGGTCATATTGATCGGGAGGAAGTTCGACCAGAATGCTCACATCAAGCTCCTAAATGGCTTATTGCTGCAATACGTCGATCGAAAACGGAATGACGCTACCTTCGCATATGGCTGGAATTTTGACAATCTGTGCGCGTGCCCGGGACGTATTCTGCCTTTGCGCCTAAGGGGACAAGGTTGAGACGAGGCACCTCTCCCCCGCGTCATTGCGAGCGTAGCGAAGCAATCCAGAGTCCTTCCGCGGAGGAATTCTGGTTTGGTTCGCTGCGCTCGCAATGACGGTATGGATAAAGTTTTGGCCTCTATCGATGCTCGATCGCGCGGATCGCGCCGCGGAGCTCGGCCAGGCCGCGGAGGCGGCCAATCGCGGTGTAGCCCGGATTGGTGCGCTTGGTGGCCGCGAGATCGTCGAGCATGCGATGGCCGTGGTCGGGCCGGAACACAATTTTTCTGGCCGGGCGAACGCCGCGCGTTCTCCTTCAGCAGCGCCTTCAGCACCGCGACCATGTCGACGTCACCGTCGAGATGATCGGACTCGTAGAAGGACAGGCCATCCGCCTCGCGCTTGGTCGCGCGCAGATGCGCAAAGGCAATGCGCGGGCCGAAGCGTTCGGCCATCGCGGGAAGATTGTTCTCGGCGCGCACGCCAAGCGACCCCGTGCACAGGCAGATACCATTCGCCTTTGACGGCACCGCATCGAACAACGCCTGATAGTCATCGGCGCTGGACGCGACGCGCGGCAGACCGAACAGCGGGCGCGGCGGGTCGTCCGGATGCAGCGTCAATGAGACCCCGAGCTGCTCGGCGACGGGGGTGACGCGGCCCAAAAACT
Source organism: Bradyrhizobium lupini (assembly GCF_040939785.1). Taxonomy (NCBI): domain Bacteria; kingdom Pseudomonadati; phylum Pseudomonadota; class Alphaproteobacteria; order Hyphomicrobiales; family Nitrobacteraceae; genus Bradyrhizobium; species Bradyrhizobium lupini. The sequence goes on along the minus strand of NZ_CP162553.1, from coordinate 5,283,294 downwards.
CGGCGAGATGCTGCCGCAGGATTTTTGGCGTGACGTCGCGATATGTTTCGAGCCGATCGCGGAATTGCGGGATGGTCAACGGCTCGGTGGTGGAGCCCGGCAGCGCGCTGGCGATGACCATGACGAGATATTCGATATCGGCCTGGCTCATCTGCTCGAACAGTTTTTTCGCGCGGGCCTGCTGCTCGGGCGAGTATTCCTGGACGGCGGCGGGACGCTTCAGGATGTGCAGCTCGAAGGCCGCGAAACGGTCTTGATCGAAGCGCATGGCGCGGGCGCCGTTCGGCAGCTCCCATTCGAGATCGGTGCGGCACCAATCCACGACGGGCATGAAGTTGTAGCAGATGATCTTGATGCCGGCCGCGGCAGCCGCCTCCAGGCTGGCGATCCATGTCTCGATCGAGCGCGTCGCTTTAGCCCCGAGACGCTTGACGTCGTCGGGGATCGGAATCGATTCCACCACCGACCAGGTCAGCCGCGAGCGCCCGGGTTGGCCGCTCTCGATGAAGTTCTTGCGCTCCTCGACCGCCTTGCGTGTCCAGGCTTCGCCGATCGGCACCTGATGCAGCGCCGAGACAATGTCGCTCGCCCCGGCCTGCCTGACATCGTCGAGCGAGACCGGATCGTCCGGCCCGTACCAGCGCCATCCCTCGAGCATCATAAGAATTCTCCCCGATCAGTTCGCGGTCAGCACGACCTTGACGCTCTGCGAGCGGTCGAGCGCCAGCCGCAGCGCGTCCGGCGCGGTGGACAGCGGCCGCTCGGCGGTGACCAGCGACAGCACGTCGACGCTGCCGTCCGCGATCAGCTCCACCGCCGTCATGAACTCAAGCCCGAAGCGGAACGAGCCGCGCAGGTCGATCTCCTTGGCCATCACCGCATTGGCCGGCACCGGAATCTGGCCACCCGGCAAATTGCCGATCTGCACCACAACGCCGCCGCGCCTGACGATACCGATCGCACTGGCAAGGCCTGCAGCCGTGCCCGAGACTTCGAAAGCGACATCGTAGGGGCGCGAGGTGGCCTGCGCCTTCAGGCCTTCCTCGCCGGCTGCGACATTCTCGACGTGAGAGGCGCCGAGCCGGGTCGCAAAGGCCAGCGGCGCCGGCGCGATGTCGGCCACCGTGATGTCGATCATGCCGGCGCGGCGCGCGGCGAGCATGGTCAGAAGCCCGATCGGACCGGCGCCGAAGATGATGCCGCGCTTGCCATCGATGTTGCCGGCACGCGCGACGGCGTGCAGGCAGACCGCGAGCGGTTCGGCGAGCGCCGCGGCCTGATAGGACACATGATCGGGAATCTTCACGCACTGTGCCGGGATCGCGTCGAAATAGTTGGCAAAGCCGCCCTGCATGTGCGGTGTCTTCGAGGCCGAGCCCATGAAGTAGATATTTTCGCAGAGGTTCTGCCGGCCTTGGCGGCAGGCGCCGCAATGGCCGCACCAGCGCGACGGGTTGACGGCAACGCGGTCGCCGACCTTTAGATTTGCCGCGGAGCCCGCGATCTCCACGACCTCGCCGGAGATTTCATGGCCGAGCACCAGCGGCGATTTCACCACGAAATCGCCGGTCCGGGCATGGCGGAAATAATGCATGTCCGAGCCGCAGATGCCGCCGGCGCCGAAACGGAGGCGCACCATGCCTTCAGCGAGCTTGTCGAGCGGATGCTCGACCATGCGCAGATCTTCGGGGCCAAACAGGGTTGCGGCGAGAGCAGTTGAGGTCATTTGGAAAGTCCCATGTATTTCGGTAGCCACAGGGTCAATTCGGGGATGTAGGTGATCGCGATCAGCGCAACCATCAGCGGCACCAGCCACGGCAGGATCGCCACCGTCGTGCGCTCGACCGAGAGCTTTGCGACGCGCGCGAGCACGAACAACACCATGCCGAGCGGCGGATGCAGCAGACCGATCATCAGGTTCAGCGTCATGATCAGACCGAAATGGATCGGGTCGATGCCGAGCTTGAGCACGATCGGCAACAGGATCGGCACCAGAATGGTGATCGCCGCCGTGGTGTCGATGAAGCAGCCGACGAACAGGATCAGGACGTTGGCGAGCGCCAGGAACACCCATTTGTTGTGGGTGATGCTGAGCATCCAGTCCGACAGCATCTGGGCTGCCTGCGACACCGTCAGCAGCCAGGCGAAGATCGAGGCTGCCGTGACGATGAACAGCACCGAAGCCGTGGTCTCGATGGTGTCGAAAGTCGCTTTCGCGACCGTTTTCATCGTCATGGTGCGGTAGCGTACCAGGCCGAGGAACAGCGACCAGATCACGGCGGCGACCGCGGCTTCCGTTGGGGTGAACCAGCCGAGCGTCATGCCGCCGATCAGGATCACCGGCGCCATCAGCGCCATCACCGCGGAGAAGTCGAAGTACCAGTCGATCGCGAGCAGCGCGAACAGGCCGAGACCAACTGCCCAATTGGTGGAGAGACCGGCGACCGTCAGAAGCCAGACAGCCATCGGGAAGCTCAATACGACGAGGATCTCGAGCCCCGCCGATCCCAATTGCGGCCAGGAGAACGGCGTATCGCTGCCCCATTTGTTCTTGTGCGCGAAGTAGGTGACGGTGGCCATCATCAGGAGCGTCAGCACGACGCCTGGAATGACGCCCCCCAGAAACAGCGCGCCGATCGAGACGTTAGCCATCATGCCGTAGATCACGAAAGGCAGCGACGGCGGGATGATCGGCCCGAGCGTGGCGGAGGCCGCGGTGACGCCCACGGAGAATTCCGTGGAGTAGCCGTGGTCCTTCATCGCCTTGATCTCGATGGTACCGAGACCGGCGGCATCCGCGATCGCGGTGCCAGACATGCCGGAGAAGATCACCGAGCCAATGATATTGACGTGGCCGAGGCCGCCGCGCATCCAGCCGACCAGCGCGACGGCGAATTTATAGATGCGCCCGGTGACGCCCGCGATGTTCATGAGATTGCCGGCCAGGATGAAGAACGGCACGGCGAGCAACGGAAAGCTCTCGACACCGGCGATCATGCGCTGCGCCAGCGTGACGTCGGGCGTCACGCCGCTGACCAGGATGTAGAGCAGCGACGACGCCGCCATGGCGATGGCCACGGGAACGCCGAGCAGCATGAGGATGAGGAAGCCTCCAAGCAACAGCAACATGGAATTACCCTTCAAAGCCGTCGTAGGCGCCGGGACGTTCGAGGATCGAGTAGCCCTGCCGCAAATGTTGTATGGCCACTTGCACCGAGCGGACGAACATCAGCACGAAGCCCGCCAGCACGGCGTAATAGACGTAGTCCTTGGGAAGATTGATGGTGGTCATGGATTCGTCGCCGATGATCTGGATGTAGACCCAGACCAGCTTGATGGCGTAACCGAAGAAGACGATCCGAATCAGATCGATCACTGTCGACAATGCGCGCGCCACAAGGTGCGGAAGATAGCGATAGAGCAGGTCGACTTGGATGTGCCGCGACAGCCGCACGCACATCGAGGAGCCGATGAAGACCACGCCGATCAGGCAGTAGGTCGCGATCTCCTCGGTCCAGGCGTAGCTGTCGTTGAGGACGTAACGGGTGAAGAACTGGAGGAAGACGGCGAGCGCCATCACCCAGAAGATCGCCAGCGCGACCCAGTCCTCGAAAGCGTAGATGCCGAGATCGACCTTGGGCGTCGCCTCTTCCTCGAAGGTGTGGGCGATCTCGTCCGCGGTGATCTGCCGGTGCGTTTCGGCGGTGGACATGGGTGTGCTCCTCAAACTGATCACGTCGTTCCGGGATGGTGCGTCAGCACCAGACCCGGAACCTCGAGATTTTCAGGTGCGCAATTGCACACCGTAGTTCGGTCCTGCGGACCGCCCCGGGATGGCGACTACGTCGTTACTTCACCGCCTGAATGCGTTCCCAGTCGGCCTTGCGGTAGCCGAAAGTCTCGAACGCGACGTTCTTCAGCACGGTGTCGCGGAACTCGCTCTTGTCGACCTCGGTGACGGTCAGGCCCTTCTCCTTGAAGAAGGCGACCAGCTTGGCCTCGTTCTGCTTGATCTCCGCGGTCGCCTTGGCGGCGGCCTCCTGCGCGACGTCGGTGAAGATCTTCTTGTCCTCGTCGCTGAGCTTCTTCCAGAGCGCACCGGCCACCACCGTGTTGAGATGGTCGACGATGTGGCCGGTCAGCACGATGTGCTTCTGCACCTCGTAGAACTTCTTGGCCTCGATCGTGGTGAGCGGATTCTCCTGGGCTTCGACGGTACCGTTCTGGAGCGCCAGATAGACCTCGGCGAACGCGATCGGCGCGGTGTTGGCGCCGCAGGCGCGCGGCATAGCGAGATAGGCGGGCACATCGGGCACGCGCATCTTCAGGCCCTTGAGGTCGGCACAGGTCTTGATCGGCTTGTTCGACGAGGTCTGGCGCACGCCGTAATAGGTCACCGCGACGATGTGGTGGCCGCTCTTGTCCTCATAACCCTTGGTGAGCTCCTTGAAGATGTCGCTCTTGGTGTAGGCCAGCAGATGATCGGCATCGCGGAAGGTGTAGGGATAATAGGTCACGCCGATCGGCGGAAAGCTCTTGGCGGCAAAGCTCGAGCCGGAGATGATGATGTCGACCGAGCCGAGCGAGAGGCCCTGGTTGATGTCGGACTCCTTGCCGAGCTGCGACGCCGGATAGACGTCGATCGCATAGCGCCCGTTGGTGCGTTTGCCGATCTCCTGCGCGGCCCAGACTGAAGCAGTGTGGAACGGCTCCGAGGTCTCGTAGACATGGGCCCATTTGAGCTTGGCCTGCGCCATGCCGGCGCCAGTCGTAGCAATCATCGCCGCGGCCGAGACCGCCAGCACCATTGTCATCTTTTTCAACACTGACTTTTCCTCCATTTTTCAAGTCTGCTTCTTTTAAATCTGCTTCATGTCCGCCCGCCCCCAACGCGGGTGCGGGCCGCACGATCTCATCTCGGTCGCGCGCTGCTGCTCGCAGCTCGCTTCTTCTTCGGCGCACGTTCCGGTTTTGTCGGTTTTGCCGTCGATCGCGCCGCGCGCCCGGAGGACAGTCCTGCCGCGCTCTCGGCGCCGAAGTTCTGCGCAAAGCGCTCCTGGGATCTCGCGAGATGATCGCGCATGGCTTCGCGCGCGGCCCCGGGATCATGCGCCGCGATCGCGTCGCGCACCGCGCGATGCTCGTCGAGTGCAGTGCGCCACGTGCCCGGGCTCTCGAAATAATGCGCAAGCTGCGCGAAATAGGGATTGAGGCGCTGGTCGAACAACTCGCCGACCACGCGCACCAGAACGGCATTGCCGAGGCTTCCGGCGATCGCGATGTGGAAGGCGCGGTCGTGGACCATCGAGGCTTCGCCGGGGTGTTCTACATTCTCCATCGCGACAAGGGATGCATCGATGCGGGCAACGTCGTCCTTCGTCGCCACGCGCGCGGCTTCCTCGGCGATGGCGCTTTCCAGGAACTCGCGGGCGCGCAGCAGCTCGAACGGGCCCTCGATGACGGAAGCAGGCGCGGTCGCCGCAACCGCCGCCGGCTCGATCACATAGATGCCGGAACCGACGCGGATGCGGAGGCGGCCCTCGACTTCGAGCGCGATCAGGGCTTCGCGCACTGTCGGCCTGGATATCTTGAGCTGCTCGGCGAGTTCGCGCTCGGTCGGCAAGCGGCTGCCGACCGCGTACTCACCGCTGTCGATCAGGCTTCGCAATTGATCGGCGACTTGGCGATAAAGCCGTCTCGCCTCCACAGCTTCCAGCGGCACGCTGGTCCTCCCGAAAGGGTCATGCCGGCAGCTCTCGCTGCCCGCGGCCCGCCAATTTTGGAAAATTGGTCTTACCAATTGACCGCAGCATTGACCGAGGACGGGCGCCATGTCAAGCAGCGGCCAAACAAGGGGAAAGACCACATGCGCCTTGGCCGCGCCAATCTCGACCGGCTGCCACCCGGCATCCGCCGCCCGGCCTACGACCGTTCGCGGGTCACGCCCGGCATCGTGCATCTCGGCCTTGGCGCGTTTCATCGTGCCCACCAGGCCGTCGTCATCGACGATTGTCTTGGCGCCGGCGCCACGTCATGGGGCATCGTCGGCGCGAGCTTGCGCAGCCCTGATACACGCGACGCCCTCGCCCCGCAGGATCATCTCTATACGGTTGCCGTCCGTGCAGCCAAAGGCACTGAACACCGCATCATCGGTGCGCTGCTCGACAGCATGGTCGCGCGCGAAAGCCCGGCACGATTGGTCGAGCGAATGGCCGATCCCGCCATTCGCATCGTCTCCCTCACCGTCACCGAGAAAGGCTATTGCCACACGCCCCAGACCGGCGATCTCGACGAACGGCATCCTGATGTCGTGCACGACCTCAACAATTTCGACGCGCCGCGCTCGGCTCCCGGCTTCATCGTCGCCGCGCTGGCGCGCCGGCGGGCGCTGGGCGCCCCACCCTTCACCGTGCTGAGTTGCGACAACCTCGCCGCCAACGGCCACACCGTGCAGCGGATCGTGACGCAATTCGCCGCGCTGCGCTCGAAAGATCTCGGCAAGTGGATCGCGGATGCGGCGGCCTTCCCCTCGACCATGGTCGACCGGATCGTGCCGGAGACGACGGACGGTGACCGCGATGCGGTTTCATCAGCGCTCGGTTTGCGCGATGCATGGCCTGTCATGACCGAGCCCTTCACGCAATGGGTGGTCGAGGATCGCTTTACGGCCGGCCGGCCCGATCTTGCCGCCGCGGGCGTCGAACTGGTGAACGACGTCAAGCCGTTCGAGCTGATGAAGCTGCGGCTGCTCAACGCCAGCCATTCGGCGCTGGCCTATCTCGGCTATCTCGCAGGCTACGAGACCATCGCCGACACCATGCTGGATTCGCATTTCGCGCGCCTCGCCGCACAGGTGATGGAAGAGGCCGCGGTGACATTGACGATGCCATCAGGCGCAGATCTGGCCGCCTATCGCGCCTCGCTGCTCAGGCGCTTCGCCAATCCGGCGCTGCATCACCGCACCTGGCAGATCGCGATGGACGGCTCGCAAAAGCTGCCGCAGCGCCTGCTCGGCGCGATGCAGGATCGTCTCGCCAGGAACCTGCCGATCGCGACGCATGCGCTCGCGGTGGCCGGCTGGATGCGCTACGTCAGCGGCCTTGACGAGAAGGGCCGCACCATCGACGTGCGCGATCCGCTCGCAGCCGAGTTCGCCGGCTTGGCGCGCGAGGCAGGTCCCGTCGCCGAACGATTGGCACCCGCGCTGCTCGGCGTCGGAAAAGTGTTCGGGCCCTTGGGCGCCGAGCCGCGCCTGCGCGAAGCCGTGACCGCTGCGCTCGGCCGGCTCTACAAGGATGGCGCGCGGCGTGCGGTGGAGATTCTGGTCTCGGCGTGACCACAAAACGGGCAGCGATGCTGCATTGCGGTCCAGATCGACGGAAAGTCGACGGAAGTCTTGCTTGATTTTTGCCTGTCATTGCCCCACCCGAGAGGCATGGCAAAGGACAGCAAGGTGATCGCCGCGAACGCAGCGTTCTACGCCGCCTTTTCGACCGGCGATTTCGACGAAATGGAGCGGATGTGGGCGGACGATGACGCCATTTCCTGCATTCATCCCGGCTGGCCGGCCATCATCGGCCGGGCCACGGTGATCGGAAGCTGGCGCGACATCCTGCAGAGTCCGGAGCGGCCGCAGATCCTTTGCGCGGAACCGCAGGCCATCGTCGATGGCGACAGCGCGCGCGTGCTCTGCATCGAGATCGTCGACGGCACGGCATTGGCTGCGGCCAACCATTTTCGGCGCGTCGGCGACGACTGGCGCCTGGTGCACCACCAGTCCAGCCCGATCGCGCAGATTGTCGAGCAAGCTGAGGACGATAGAGCGAGCCACCGCGTCCATTGAGGGCGCCCGGCCCGCAGGCACATTCTACTGTGCATGGGGTTGTTTTTTCAGTTTTTTTGTTTTGCCGCCTCACCCGAGCCCCGACAGATCATCCAGCACGACCCGCGCCTGGCTAAAATCGTCGTCCCGGAAGAACATGCTTCTGGTGATGAGCACGGGAATGTTCGCCCGCGAAGCTGCGGTCAGGCCGTTAGCGGAATCCTCGATCGCGACGCAGTCGGACGCGTTGAGCTTCAGCCGCGCCAGGGTCTCGACATAGACATCCGGCGCAGGCTTTTTATGCCGCACGTCATCTCCGGCGACAATCGCATCAAAATCCGCGGCCCAGCACTTTCCCAGGGCGCGCGACAGCAGCGCGTCGATGTTGGCGTGCGACGTGGTCGTCGCGATCGCGAGCCGCTGGCGGCGCGCCTTGGCAGCGACGAGGAGATCCGTCACCCCGGGCCGTAAGGGGCAGCAGCCGGTTTGGACCAGTTCGGCATAATGCGCGGTCTTGATGCGGTGGAGTTCCGCGATGTCCACATCCGATAATGGCGCGGCGATCCTCAGCCTTTCATGGTGGGCGCGAATGCGTTCCTTGCCGCCCGTGACCCGCAGCAGGTCCTTGTAGACGGCCCGATCCCATTGCCAATCGAGACCGTGGCGGGCGAAGGCATGGTTGAAGGCCTGCCGATGCAGCTCTTCGGTCTCAGCCAAGGTGCCGTCGACGTCGAAGATCAGCGCGGCGGCGCGGCGGACTAGCTCAGCCGCGTCAGATAGCATGATGGCTGGCGCTTCTGCCTGCATGATCGATGCGTCCCTCCGGTGAGCGACCATCGCCTGCACAGGCGGGCGAGACAAATTGCAATATCTTTTGCCGGACCCAAAAATCTCTTATGAGCGGAGGCGCGCTGCGGCGCGAACGGGAACTCCGACCTGCAAGGAAGATGTATGCTGCTCTTTATCCTTGGCCTCGGCTACAGTGCGCGGCACTTCGTCCGCCTGTTCGGTGGCCGCTTCTCGCATATCGCCGGCACGGTGCGCGATCCCGCGCAGCGGGGCGCTCTCGCCGGCGTCGAGGTGCATGCTTTCTCCGGCAGCAGTCCGGCACGCGAGACGATCGAACGCATGAGGGACGCGGATGTCCTTCTCGTTTCGATCCCGCCCGGCAGTGCCGGCGATCCCGCAATCGCGGCCTTCTCCGGCCTGCTGGCGGCGGGCGGCGACCGCAAGATCGTCTATTTGTCCACGATCGGCGTATATGGTGATCACGCCGGCGGCTGGGTCGACGAGAGCACGCCGCCGAAGGCGGACCTCGACCGGACGCGCATGCGGGTCGCGGCGGAACAGGCATGGACCGACACGACCGGTGGCGACGCCGCGATCCTGCGGCTTGCGGGTATCTATGGCCCCGGCCGTAACGCGCTGGTGACGCTGCGCGCTCGAACGGCGCGGCGCATCATCAAGCCGGGACAGGTGTTCAACCGCATCCACGTCGACGACATCGCGAGCGCGATCATGGCTGCGATTCATCACCCGAGCGGCGGCACGTGGAACGTCTGCGACGACGAGCCGGCGCCGCCGCAGGAGGTGATCGCTTACGCGGCGAAGCTGATGAATGTTGCACCGCCGCCGGAAGAGCCGTTCGAGACCGCCGAGATGTCGGCGATGGCCCGCAGCTTCTATGCGAGCAGCGCCCGCGTCTCCAACGCGAAAATGAAGTGCGAGCTCGGCGTCACGCTTGCTTATCCGACCTACCGCCACGCCCTGGATGCGTTGTGGCAAGCGGGGGAAGGAGGATCATGATCAAGCGTCAGCTCAACACGCCATACTTCTTGAACCAGGCCTGGGCCTGCTTCCAGGCATCTTCTGCTGCGTCCTTGCGATAGCTGCCGCGGTAGTCGGCATGGAAGCCATGCGGCGCTTCCGGATAGATCTTGAACTCGGCCGTCTTCTTGTTCTGCTCCAAGGCTGTCTTGAGCTGCTCGACCTGGGCGACGGGAATGCAGGTATCGGCGCCGCCATAGAGGCCGAGCACCGGTGCCTTCATCTCGGGCGCGAGCTGCATCGGGCTCTTCGGCCACGGCCGATTGGCTGGATCGACCGGCGGACCGTAGAAGGCGACGCCGGCCTTGAGGCTGCCCCTGTGAGCGGCATATTCCCAGACGGTGCGTCCGCCGCGGCAGAAGCCGATGATGCCGAGCTTACCGGTGTGGCCGCCTTGCGATCCCGCCCACGCCACTGTCTCGGAATACTGGATCGCCCGGTCAAGCCGGGCGATGACAGGGAGTGTGTAGCCGTAGACACGCCTTCGCGTCCTCGCGGCGTTTCGCCCGAGCTTTGCCTGGTCATTCCACCCTCTTGTCCAAGAGGGCGCAGGGAAGGCCGGGTGCCGGCTGGCACCCGCGGTCCGCTGCGCGAAAATGTAGCGCAAGGAAACCGCACAGCAGCATACAGGTGTAGCCAATCACTCGGCCTTCCCTGCGCGATGGTTGGACGGCTTATGCCGTGCTCTCCCGGGAGCCGAGTTCCTTTTGGCCTCCCTCGTCCCAACGAAAGTCACCGGCACCGCGCCGGTTGACGCGGATGCCGCATTCGCCAGGGCTTGACCGTAGCAACGACGGCCAGGACCACACGGTTTTGCCGTACGCACGGCTCGCCATTTCGCCGCAGTTTTTCCAGCCCTGTCGACGGAGCCGGAAACTTACAGACGAGACGAAGCCTAGCAGCGCCGCTCGTCGGAACGCAGCCTTGGGCTCACGGAGAGCAATCCGCCCTGCCCTTGGCCTCTCGCACCCGAACGCTGCCGCGTCCACCGCAAGCCCGGCTCGCGAACATGACGACCACAAGATCGCCCCTCAAGGATGAGCCGGGATGCACGACACATACGTAGTTTCCGAATTTCGGTAAAGCGGAATATTTTTGTGAGAGCGGATTGACACGGGGGCGACACAGGCGCGGTCCCGTAGCCCGGATGAAGCGAAGCGTGATCCGGGAAGGTGCCGGACGCAGCGCGAGCAGCCCCCGGATCACGCTTCCGCTCCATCCGGGCACCGGGGCTTCGCCGCCCTATATCATCTGCCTTGCGCAAAAAAACACCCGGCGGTTTCCCGCCGGGTGTTCGTTCATGTGTTTCGATAGATTTTACCAGTTGCGCTGAGCGCGGAGGATCATGGCGACCGAGTCCTGATCCTTCAGCTCGTAGGCCGCGGTTGGCTTGGCGGTCGCGACGCTCGGGGAGGCGCCAACCGTACCAGAATACTTCTGGTCGAGATGGGTCCAGGACACGTCCGCCGAGAAGGTCAGGTTCTTGACCGGGGTCCACCGGGTGACGACACCTAGCTGGCCGATCGCGAAGTCAGGGTTGCAACCCGTCACACCTGCCAGGGCTCCGAACACACCGGCGCCGCCGCCGGCGCCGCAGATGGTGGTCTTGGCCAGCGTGCCGAACTGGGCCTGAGCGTAAGCACCGTACAGCGAGGAGTTCCAGTTGGGATCCCAGTTGTGGGTGTAAGCGCCACGGAAGCCCCACGTCTTGACGGTTTCCTGCGAGCTACCGGTCACGTACACCGTGTCAGGAGCATTGGCGAAGCCAACGCTCTGGTAGGCAACACCCGAGCTACCGAACAGCGAGTAGCTGCTGCCCGACAGGTTCTGGAAGTTGTAGCGGGTCGCGCCGTCGGTGTAGACGCCCTGGATGTTGATCGTGTCACCCGCGCCGGTCGGGATGTTCTTGATCGACAAAGCGAGCTGAACCGCCCAACCCCACTTGTCGTCGGGATGGCCGGTGGCTTCGGTCGCGCCGTAATAGGCGACATGGTTGTCATGCGCAGCCACTGACGCCTGGAAGAGACCCCAGGCCTGATCGACACGCACCTGACCGACGAGGTTCGGCGAACGCGAGCCGCCGAGGGCGTTGGTGCCGTATGAGCCGCCGATGATGCCACCTGCGGTCGCGCCGGTCATGTTGAGGTTGCCGGCCTGATAGTAGGCCGTCGCATCTTCAGCGGAGAACGATGCCGTGACGCCCTGGCCGAAGTCGGCGGTGTAGGTGAACTGGGTGACGCCGGTAACGGTGCCGCTGCCGCCGACGAGGTTGTCGGTGATGTTGCCGGGATAGTTGGTCCAGGGCGCGTCGAACTGCGACACGGCCTTACCCATCGTGAAGCCGGCGAACTGGATGAAGGCGTAGTATACGCCGAGCGCACCGGCCGAGGTATTGCCGTCGGTGCCGTTGACGTTGCCGCTACCCGAACCGACGAGGCCTGTGCCCGCAGCGTTGAGACCGAGCGTACCGCTGTACTGGGTGCCACCCGTTGCCGAACCGGTGCCCGAATAGTTGCCGGTCGTCCAGGTAAAGACGCCGTCGAAGAACGTGCGGACCACGCCGTATTCGGTCGCGGTGCGGGTGTCGATGTTGAGGTCTTCACGAGCGCGGAAGGTGTAGTAGTTCATCAGGCGGTTGCGTGCACCGGCAACACCGCTCTGGTTCGGGTTGAAGTCCGAATTGGTATTGAGGTTCGCATCGGCACGCAGGTAACCACCCAGCTTGATGCAGGTGTCGGTGCCGGGGATGTAGTAGAAACCGGCGCCGTACAGCGAGCAGATCTTCACGTATTCGACCGCCTTGGCCTTCACGGGAAGATCGGCAGCGAACGCCCCGGAGGCGGCCATCAGGCCGGCAGCCGAGCCGAGAAAGAGTGTCTTCGTCAACTTCATCAGTAAACCTCCAGGTCGGTTCAGGGGGCTCGGGTCCTCGGTGGACGCCGCTTTACCCTCTCAATTTCCGTTCAATTCAGGTCCGCACCGAAGGTTCGGACTGAAACGACAGCGAGGTGCCCCCTCCGTCGCGGCTTCACATATAGTTTATAAAAACAATGGTCTCAATTTATTGCTTTGATGAATCGACACTTCGGGTCGCGATGTGGCTTGAGGGCAACAGCGCGACATCACCCCGGAAGATCACTATAGAAAGACCAGAAAAGCCCTCGGGGGGCATCCCGAGGGCTTCTTGGAGGTCTCGCATCGCTGTCCGTCGCGTGGGTCAAGAGCAGCGAAATAGAGCGCGATAGTCGATAATAAAATTAATTGTTCTTTGCAAGTAATAAGTGAGCCTACGATTTCTTCCGCCCGGTATCTCCCCTTTGGTCGGCGCGCGATTTTCGAGACGCTTCCAAGATATCCCATTAAGGATAGGCAAGGGATAAACGGGGAAGGGAGCCACATGATCGAGAAGAAACTCGACAGGGCGATTACGGACTTCATCTGGAACGTCGTCGAAATTCATTCCCAGCTGGAGGACATCCACACCAGCTGGGCCGGACTGCTGGGCATTACCGAGCCGCAGTGGCTGATCCTGATGGCCATCACCGAACTGGACCAGGGGCGAGGTGTCGCGGGAATCGACATCGCGAACAAGCTGCGCGTCCACCCCGCCTTCGTCACCAACCAGACCAAGAGTCTCGAAAAGGGCGGCTTCCTGTCGCGACGGCCGGCCGCAGAAGACGCACGCTACGTCCTGATGTCGCTGACGGCGAAAGCAACGACGGAGATCGAAAAACTGTCGAAGAGAAAGCTCGCCTTGAACTCGACCATGTTCAACGAGCTCGACGAGAAGACCTTGGCCGATCTGAATGCCGCGCTCGCAACGATTGCCAAGAATGCCCGGCTGGCCGCACGGTTGCTGGCCATCGACGCTTCCTGACTCCCTGACGTCAGGCGCGGAACGCGCGCCTCGATTCATCCCCAATCTCTCCTCGCCTTCCCAATCTTTTCTCGCCTTCCCCCAATCTCTTGGCGCCTTAGAGGTAGGTCACGGAATCCAGCTGGCGGGCAATTCCAAGTTTGCTGTCGAGCCATTCGAAAATGAAATCGTCCACCGCGATGAAATTCTCGACCTCGCCCAGAGGGTACGGAATGCAGTTCGGCACGACGGTCGCGCAATCGGCTCCGGCCTGCCGATAGCCGGCTTGCAGTTCGAGAGCATCCTCCTCCCAAACCATTGAGCGGCTGCCGACGACCATCAGAAGCGGGCAAGGTATCCGACACAACGGCAGCAACGAACCCGTCGAGGGCCCGTCACGGACCGCCTGCTCGACGCCGATCATCCAGCGCAGCGATGCCCGGCGCATGACCGGCGTCGCAATGCCGCCGTCGCACACGGCGGCAGCCATTCTGCGATCCACGAGGGCAAGACGGGATGCGTGACTGGCGGCCGCCCCCTCGCCGTAGACCGCGATCTGCTGCGAATCGACGTCCGGACGAGCTTCCAGGTAATCCAGCCAGCATTGAAGAATATGCGCCGGCTTGAAGGGGCTACGACCGGATGAATCGCCGGCATCAACGAGTAGGAGTGACACGTTCCGTCGCCCTGAAGCCGGCAACAGCCTGCTCATCATCGAGCCGAGGGTGATGTCCTCGTCGCTGACGCAGATAACCGCGGGTGCGAAAGACCGATCGGGGAACGCCGGCAGAAAGTAGCCCGCAAGCGAGCCTTGATCAAAGCAGTCGATCTCCACACGCTCGATCGCCGAACCGGCGTCCTCCTCGAAGCCCCGCAGGCAGAGTCTGACCTTGTCTACGAGGTCGGTACCCCCGGGATCTCCGGGCCAAGACAGGTTCCTCGCGACTTCAAGGGCCGTCAGCGAGCACAGCCACGCTTCCCGCACGATCTGAGCTGAACTGGTTACGCGCGCCGATTCGGCGAATATCCGGTACTCGCCTGAGATCCTCAACCACTCCGAAATCCACCGATGCCTGTGCGCCTCGCGCACGAGTTCCCCGACGGACAAGCTTTCAAAAAAATGGGACGCACGTTTTCGCAAGCACGCCAGGCTTCGACCGGCGCCGTCGCACGTGCCGTGAGGCCAATGATCATCTTCCATGTCCGTCCCCGAACGGCGCGTCGGCGGTTGCTTGGACTCGGCGCAGCGCCGTCAGCGCAACGCCCTGCATGTCTGCTCGATGCGACGTCACGCGTGCGTGATCGCGCTTGCGTCTGCCGTCCCGATGATCGTTCCGTTTTCCCTTCGCGGGCGGGGGCACTGGACCGGACGGACTACAGTCCGAACGAACCGGTCGCAAAACAAGTCGCACGCCGACTCCAACTCAATCGTCACGTCTCAGCTCCGTTGCTGATACACAGTTTAGGCCCGCACCACTCTGCCATTCTTTGCTGTCCCGCGTTTGCAGTTTTTTGTTGCGGTGGACGACTAAAATTGGAGCTCATTTAACGAGGGAGAAGGCATCGCCTGTGTCGGCTTCCATCATGATTCCTCATGACGCCGATCCGGCGCGCCACCAATCACGCCAGCGATAAAAATGCGGCGGGTTACCGCCTGATCGATGCCGACGGCCTTCGACAAAGGACTTTCCGCTAGTCAATGTCGCAGGAAAACCGGCGCGACAAAATCCTCGAAGTCGCTCATCCGCACCCGGCGCGCGAGACGTGACGAGGTATGATCGCGTTCTGGGAGAGCTTGGGCGATCGAGATGTGCAACATTTCTTACTTCGGTAAGCCAGTTATTTGAGCAACTCAACGACCCTGCACAACCGCCGCCGGTTTGGCGTCGTCTTGCTTTCGGCGTCAAGCAACACGCCGGGCCGCCCGCTGATCCGCGCCTTGTATCCATTATCCCAGTTGCCATCCCCACGCACTTTGCCTTACATGCCCGCCAAACTCGCCCGCGGCTGACGGCCGGGGCCCAAAAATCACCAATTGTCAAAGGGACGAGACATGGCGCGTAACATCCTGATTCTCGGGGCTTCCTACGGCTCCCTGCTGGGCACGAAGCTGCTGATGGCGGGGCACAATGTGACCCTGGTCTGCCGCGCCAAGACCGCGGAGCTGATCAACCGCGAGGGGACCGAGGTGCGCATCAAGTTGCGTGACGAGGCGGTTCACCGCGCCATCTTCTCGCGCGACCTGCCCGGCAAGCTCGACGCCGTGACGCCGGCCAATGTGGACCTGTCCCGTTACGACATGGTCGGCCTTGCAATGCAGGAGCCGCAATACACCAACCACACGGTGCGCGTTCTCATGGTCAGGATCGCCGCGGCGAAGCTGCCGTGCCTCTCGATCATGAACATGCCGCCGCTGCCCTATCTGAAGCGGATCCCCTCGCTCGCAGACATGGATCTCGAGGAGGCCTACACCAATGCGCAGGTGTGGGAGCGCTTCGAGCCGGGGCTGGTGACCCTGTGCTCGCCCGACCCGCAGGCATTCCGTCCGCCGGAAGAGGCTGCGAACGTGCTGCACGTCGGTCTGCCCACGAATTTCAAGGCATCCGTGTTCGCCGACGAGAAGCACAACAAGGTGCTGCGCGAGCTCGAAGCCGACATCGACGCGGTGACCCTCGACGGCCACGACGTGCCGGTGAAGCTGAAGGTGTTCGATTCCCTGTTCGTGCCGCTGGCCAAATGGTCGATGCTGCTGACTGGCAACTACCGCTGCATCACGCCGCACGAGCCGCAGTCGATCCGCGATGCCGTGCACGGTGATCTCGCGCGCTCGCAGACGATCTACGAGCATGTCGACGCCATCGCCCGGCGCCTCGGCGCCGATCCGCAGGACCAGGTGCCGTTCGCGAAATACGCCAAGGCTGCCGAGAGCCTGCTGAAGCCGTCATCGGCCGCGCGCGCGGTGGCCGGCGGCGCACCCTTCATCGAGCGCGTCGACCTGCTGGTCAAGCTGATCTCGCATCAGCTCGGCGCGCCCAATGCAGAGATCGACCGCACCGTCGAGACCGTGGACCTGAAGCTCAACGAGAAGATCGTGCAGGGCGGATCGGGCGCGCTGTAACGGGCTTCGCGGACCCCTCATTGACGGGGCGCATGCCGAGCGCACGGCGCAATGGCGGTTTCGCACATCAGCGGGGGAACTCGCGCAAGCGATACCCCAGGATGACGATCCGCAAGCCCCCTATCGGCCCGCACTTCTACGGCAATCGAATCACGCCTGAACTCCGCCGTGGGCAACAACGCATGATTCTCGCCATGGCGCTCGACGCGCCGTGGCCGGATTGATAAGCCCCTGTCCGCGAATGATGGGACTTGAGTCGGGCATGACGGTTGCGATCGAGATGGGGCAGACCACGGCGGGCGCCGCGGCGGCCATGGACCTCGAGGAACTGCTGGCGACCCGCCTCCTGGTGCAAGGCAATTCGGGTTCCGGAAAATCACATCTGCTGCGGCGGCTGCTGGAGCAGAGCGCGCCCTGGGTGCAGCAGGCCATCATCGATCCCGAAGGCGATTTCGTCTCCCTGGCGGAGCATTTCGGCCATCTCGTGATCGAGGCCGAGGATCACACCGAACGCGGCCTTCAGGTTGCCGGCGAGCGCGCGCGGCTGCATCGCGTCTCCACCGTGCTCAACCTCGAAGGGCTCGATGCCGAGAACCAGATGCGCCGCGCCGCGGCCTTCCTCGGCGGACTGTTCGACGTGGACCGCGACCATTGGTACCCGATGCTGGTGGTGGTCGACGAGGCGCAGCTGTTTGCGCCTGCGGTCGCGGGCGAAGTCTCTGACGAAGCGCGAAAGCTTTCGCTCGGCGCGATGACCAATCTGATGTGCCGCGGCCGCAAGCGCGGGCTTGCCGGGATCATCGCGACCCAGCGGCTGGCGAAGCTCGCCAAAAACGTCGCGGCGGAAGCGTCCAACTTCCTGATGGGCCGCACTTTCCTCGACATCGACATGGCGCGCGCCGCCGACCTGCTCGGCATGGAGCGGCGGCAGGCCGAATCGTTTCGCGATCTCGAACGCGGACAATTCATGGCGCTCGGCCCCGCGCTGT
Organism: Bradyrhizobium lupini; assembly: GCF_040939785.1. Taxonomy (NCBI): domain Bacteria; kingdom Pseudomonadati; phylum Pseudomonadota; class Alphaproteobacteria; order Hyphomicrobiales; family Nitrobacteraceae; genus Bradyrhizobium; species Bradyrhizobium lupini. The sequence goes on along the minus strand of NZ_CP162553.1, from coordinate 5,265,682 downwards.
CGCGACGCCCCCTGCGTTTGAATATCGGCGCAACCGAAACCCAGCCGCGCAATTCCACGCCGCGGCTGATGCCGATGCCCGAAACCTCACTCGAGAATATGCGCGCCGTGATCCTGGCCGCGCCGCCGCCCGATGCCAGCCGGCCGCAGCGCCGGCCCGCGCCCGATCTGCTCGAGCAGCTCCGCGCCGCGAAGGCTGCGGCACCGGAGATCGGGCCCGAAATGATCGAGGTCCCCGTCAGTGCCGAAGAGCTCGCCGAACGGCGCGAGCGCGTGGATCGGACCCTTCGTGCCGTGCTGGCCGTGCCCGATGCCGGTTTCCGCGCGGTCGGCGTGCTGTACCAGGAGTTTGTGGTTCGCTGCCGCATCGAGGGACTCGGCTCGGCGGTGCCCGACCTCACCGAATTCCGCCGCATGCTGACACGCGCACGCGCCGGGCTCGGCGCCGAGCATGCCGAGGACGACGCCTGGCAGGACGTGTCGCTGCGCGCCTCGATCCTGCCCGACGACATGCAAGGCGTGTTCATGATGATCGCGCGCGCGGCGAAAGAAGGCTGGCCCTGCCCCGGCGACGCCGCGATCGCCCGCGCCTACGGCTCGCATTCGCTGCGCCGGGCTCAGCGCCTGCTCGGCTACATGGAAGAGCAGGGCCTGATCGTCTGCCAGCTCGACGGCGCCGGCCGCAGGTTCGTGACGCTGGTGGAATTGGCGTGGGCCACCGCGCCGGGCGATCCCAATGCCGACGACCTGCCGGCGGAGAGCGCAGCTTCGGCTTGAGCCCACGATTGACTCACGCTGTCTCGGTAGCATCGGCGCCCACCAGCACATCGGGCGTGCGCCGCCGCTCGAGCGCGAATAGCCTGCGATAGAGCATGACCGAAACCAGCCATGCAATCGCGAATAGCGCGACCACGGCGAAGCCGACGTTCGCGAGTGAATCGTTGAGGCCGTCGACCAGCGTCCACACACCGCCAGACAGGCCGAGCCGATCCCCGATCAGGCCAAGCGCCTCAATGCCGCCGATGAACAGCGCCACCGCGACCGAGGCACCGGTGATCGTGAGGTTGTACCAGAGCTTCCGTAAGGGATCGACGAAGGCCCAACGATAAGCGCTGACCATCAGCGCGGAATCGGCGGTATCGACCAGCGCCATGCCTGATGCGAACAGCGCGGGAAAGACCATGACGTCGGCCAGCGATGCACCAAGCGCGTATTCGCTGGCGGAGATGCTGAGCAGGCCGATCTCGGTGGCGGTGTCGAAGCCGAGGCCGAACAGGAAGCCGAGCGGGTACATATGCGCCGGCTTGGTCACCAGGCGGAACATCGGGCCGAGCAGCCGCGCCAGCAATCCGCGGCTGGCGAGCAGCGCATCAAGCTGCGCGGCGTCGTGAATGCCTTGCGCGCGCGCGATCCGGAACGTCCGCCACAGGCCGGCGAAGATGACCAGGTTGATGGCCGCGATCACCAGCAGGAACAGCGCCGACACCGACGTGCCGATGAAGCCGCCGACGTCCTTGAGCAGGCTGTCGCCGCCAAGGCTCACCAAGCCCAGCGCGAGCAGCATGGTCGCGACCACAACCACGGTGGAATGACCAAGCGCGAAATAGAGACCAACGCTGCGCGGCGCATCGCCGGCCTGCATCAGCTTGCGCACGACGTTGTCGATGGCCGCGATGTGGTCGGCATCGACGGCGTGGCGCAGGCCGAACACCCAGGCAAGCAGCGCGGTCGCCATCACCGTCGGCCGGTCACCGAACGCCGCGAACGCCCAAGCCCACGCCGCGATGTTGGCCGCGATCAACCCGCCGAACAGCAGCATCATTCCGGGATCGACCGCCCGCAAAGATAATTTCGTCACGCCAATCATTCCGTCCGCTGCACGATCCATCGCACGAGCGGTATGATCTTTTCATAAGGTGGTCATACTGACCAGTGCAATCCCGGAGGGGCGGCACGGTTCTGCAGCAGTGCTTGCGGCGTCCTTCGGGACGCCCGCTGCGCGGGCTCCTTTAGGATGAGGTCTTGCTTCGCCGCGAGGTTGCCAGACCCTCATGGTGAGGCGCCCGCCGAGGGCGGGCGTCTCGAACCATGCAGGCCGAGATGGCGCTACGCCGCCTCGGAGCCGCCGAGATAGGCATCGCGGATGCGGGGATCGTCCTTCAGCGCGCGGGCGGAGCCGGAGAGAACGATCTTGCCGGTCTGGAGCACATAGGCCTCGTGCGCGATCTCGAGCGCGAGGCTGGCGTTCTGCTCGACCATGAAGACCGAGACGCCCTCCTGGTTGATGGTGCGGATCAGCTCCAGCACGCGGTCGACGTAAAGCGGCGACAGGCCCATGGTCGGCTCGTCCATCACGATCATCCGGGGACGGCTCATCAGCGCCCGCGCCATCGCGACCATCTGCTGCTCGCCGCCCGAGAGCGAGCCGGCGCGCTGCGACAGCCGTTGGCCGAGCTTCGGGAACAGCGTGAGCATCTTGTCGAGATCCTGCGCGATCGCCTCGCGGTCGTCGCGCACGAAGGCGCCCATCAAAATGTTCTCGCGGACGCTCATGTCGGCGAACAGCCGCCGTGCCTCCGGCACCGAGCCGATGCCGCGGCGGACGATCTGCGGCGTGGTAAGTCCCAGTAGCGAAGTGCCGTCGAACGTCACGTCGCCCGAGCGCGGCTTCACGAGGCCTAGAATGATCTTCATCGTGGTCGATTTGCCGCTGGCATTGCCGCCGAGCAGGCAGACGATGTGGCCGCGCAGAACTGATATCGACAGGTCGAAATGCACCTGGGCCTGACCATAGAAGGTATTGACGTCGGTGATCGCGAGCAGCGCATCGGGAGGCGGGTTCGTCATGCCGCGCTCTCCTGCTTCGTCGTCAGGCCGTGGCCGAGATAGGCCTCGATCACCTTGGGATCACCGCGCACCGCTTCGCCCGGGCCTTCCGCGATTTTCTTGCCCTCGTCCATGACGATGACGCGATCGGAGAGGCGCATCACCATTTCGAGCTTGTGCTCGATCAGCAAGATCGTCAGCCCTTCGGCTTTCAGCTCGGCGACGAGCCCCTGCATCTCCGTGGTCTCGGTCGGATTCATGCCGGCGGTCGGCTCGTCCAGCAGCAGCAGGCGCGGCTTCAAGGCGAGCGCGCGCGCGATCTCGACGCGGCGGCGGTTGGCGTAAGAGAGGCTGTAGGCCGGCTGATCGATACGCGGCAGCAACCGCTCGCCGAAGCGCGCGAGAATGACCTTCACCTCCTCGCGCAGCCGCTCTTCCTCCGCCTTGACGCTGGCGGGGCGCAGCAGCGCCAGACCCAATTCCAGCAGCGGGCCGATCACCGGCACTGCCGGTTTCACCGCGCGCAAGCGCGTATGCGCACCGATCAGGACGTTGTCCATCACGCTGAGATTGCCGAAGACGCGGCCGAGCTGGAACGTCCGCGCGATGCCTCCGGCCGCCAGCCGTTCCGGCGAGAAACCTGTGATGTCCTGACCTTCGAAGCGAACCGTCCCGGCGTCCGGAAGGTCAAGCCCGGTCACGAGATTGAACAGCGTTGTCTTGCCCGCCCCGTTCGGGCCGATGATGCTGATCAGCTCGCCTTTGGCGAGATCGAGATCGATGGCGTCGACGGCGGTGAGGCCGCCGAAGCGCCGCGTCAGCCCGCGCAGGGACAGCATCGCCGTGTGTGCGTCCATCATCACACCGTCCCCAAAAGGCCCTGCGGCCTGAACCGCACCAGCAGCAGCAGCACGATGCCGTAGATCAGGATGCGATACTCCGCCGCGATGCGGAACACTTCCGGCAGGCCGACCAGCGCGACCGCCCCGAGAATCGCCCCGACGACATTGCCGAGACCGCCGAGGATGACGACGGTCAGCGCCAGGATGGATTGCTGCGTGTTGAAGGTCTCGTGGTTGATATAGGAATAGAGATGCGCGGCGATGCCGCCGCTGACCCCCGCGGCAAAGCCGCCGAAGATGAAGGCCAGCGATTTGTAGCGATTCAGGCTGAGGCCATAGGCCCGCGCGGCGATGTCGTCGTCGCGGATGGCGCGAAAGCTGCGGCCGAGATGCGAGCCGAGCAGGCGTCCCTGCAGCAGCGCCAGCACGACCATCACGATGAAGCTGAACCAGTAGATCGAAATCGGGCTGACCAGCTCATAGCCAAACAGCGACAGCGGCGGGATGCCGGAGATGCCGATCGGCCCGCGCGTGACGCTCTCCCAATTCAGGATCACCAGCGAGACGATCTCGCCGATCGCGAGCGTCGCGATTGACACATAATGTCCGCGCAGCCGGAACGACGGCGAGATCAGCGCCGTGCCCAGCGCAGCACTCATCAGGCCGCCGCCGATGATGGCAAGGCCGACCGGGACAGCGAACGTGAGCGACAGCAGCGCGGAGGTGTAGGCGCCGATCGCGAGCAGCGCGGCGTGTCCCAGCGAGACCTGACCAATCGTGCCTGCAACAAGGGTGAGGCTCAGCGCGAGCATGCCGAGCAGCCAGGCGTTGATCAGGGTCTGGAGCACGTAGAACGACACGGGCAACAGCGGCAGGATCGCGAAGACGACGGCAGCGATCAGCAGAGCCCAGCGCGGAATCCAGACCGGGCGGCTCGGCGCGATGAAAGTGCCGGTGAGCGGCTCGGGCGGCGCCTGCCGCGCGCTGGCGAACAGACCGTTCGGGCGCAGCACGAGCACCACGACCAGCAGCAGGAACGCGAACAGGTTGCGGTAGCTGGTGCCGAACACGGCAACGCCGTAGCTCTCCACCAATCCCAGCAGCAGGCTGCCGATCACCGCACCCGGCACATTGCCGGCACCGCCGACGACTTCGGCGACGACGCCCTTGAGCGTCGCCTGCAGGCTCATCGCGGTGTCGATCTGGTTGTAGTACATACCGACCAGCAGGCCGGAGACGCCGCCGAGCGCAGCCGCAATGCCGAACACGGCCTGATTGACGCGGTTGACGTCGACGCCCATCTGCATCGCGGCGTCGCGGTCCTGCGCGGTGGCACGCACGGCCCAGCCGAGCTTGCTGTAGCGCAGGAACACGAACAGCAGCAACGCGCTGGTGAGGCCGACACCGGCGATGAGCAGATCGAGCGGGCCGATCGTGCCGCCGCCGATCTGGAAGCGGACATCCGGCAACTGGCTCGGCAATGCGCGCGGATTGGGCGAAAAAGTCAGCATCACGAGCTGATCGAGCACGAAGCTGATGCCGATGGTCGCCAGCAGCGGTGCGATGCGCACCGAGTTCTGCAGCGGGCGCAGGCCGAACCGCTCGATGATCAAGCCGACCAGCGCCGCCGCCACCGCGACCAGGATGATGGTGAGCGGCAGTGGCGTATGCAGCTGCACCACCGCGACCCAGCCGATATAGGCGCCGACGAGGTAGATCGATCCTTGCGCAAAGTTGATCAGCCGGCTGACGCCGAAGATCAGCGCGAGCCCGACCGCAACGAGGGCGTAGACGTTACCGACGATCAGCCCGTTGATCGTGTAGTCGAGCCAGGAAGACACGCAGGAGATCCCCTCAGGTCGGCTTGCCGTCCCAGAGGGCGAACTGGCCCTTGCGCACGACGAGCTCCGCATTCATGGCGCCCTTGACGCGCCGGCTCTCGACGTCGAACGTCGCTTTGCCGAAGATCACGCTCGAGACGTCCTTCACTTTCGTGAAGGCATCGCGGATCGCGCGCCGGTCGGCGCCGCCGATCCTCACCACGGCGGCCGCCATGTTCATCGCGTCATAGGCGTAGGCGTTGAACGCGTCGGGCTCCACCCCGTTGTATTTCTTCTTGAAGCCGGCGATGAACGTCTGCACCTCGGGGCGCGGGTCTTCCGGGAAGTAGCGCGTGCCGACATGAACATCCTCGACGGCCTCGCCGCCGAGCTCCAGGAATTTCGGCGAGTAGACCGAGCTCGCGGCGCAGATCACCTGCTTCAGCCCAACCTGGCGCGCCTGGCGCGCGATCAGCGCACCGTCGGAATAATAGGAGATCAGGATCAGCCCGTCAGGATTGGCGTCGCGGACACGCACCAGCGTGGAGCGGAAGTCGCGCTCCTCCGCGATGTAGCCTTCGGTGACGGCGATTTCGGCGCCGTGCTCCTTCGCGGCCTTAACGAAATAGTCGCGGCTGGTACGGCCCCAATCGGTGTTGAGGTGCAGCACGGCGAGCTTCTTCAGGCCGAGGCGCTTGACGGCATAGGCCGCCAGCAGCGGCTGCTCGTCAGCCTGGCTGACCGAGGTGCTCCACATGAAGTCGCCGCCCTTGGTGAAATCGGGATGCGAATTTGTGAATCCGAACTGCACCAGCCCGCCGCGCTGATAGATCGGCGAGGCCGCCATCGAGGCGGGGCTGGAGAAGTCGCCGAGCTCCATGACAATCCTGGGATCGGAGACGAATTTCTGGGCGATCGCCACCGACTGGCGCGGGTCGCTCTGGCTGTCCTCGAAATTATAGGCGAGCTTGCGGCCGTTGATGCCGCCCGCTGCCTCGATCTCGTCGAGCGCGAGATCGAAGCCCTGCTTCCACTGCGTGCCATATTGTGCGTTCGGCCCGGTCAACGGACCACTGACGCCCAGCAAAATCGGTTCGGACGATTGCGCAAGCGCGGCGCGCGAGAAGGCTGCCCCCGCCATCAGGGCGGCAAGCGAGCCCTTGACCAGGGTACGACGATCGATGTTGCTCATGGACGGCTCCATCCTGTCAGGCGTTGAAACAACTAGCAATTTCCATGCCGGTGAGATTGGCTATTTCGAGGGCTCGCCAAGCGACAGCATCAGCCGGTTCGCCCAGTTGAAGAACGACGCGCCGTTGATGACGTCGACGATCTCGGCATCGTCGAGACCGGCGCGGCGCAGCTCATCGATATTGTCGGGGCTGAACGCGATCGGCGTCGCAGCCAACGCCACCGAGGCCTTGACGACCGCATTCCAGCGCTCGCCGAGATCGGCGCCGACGCCCTCGTCGAGCAGGCGCTGCACATCGTCGCGGCGCTTGGAATAAGTGCTGGCGAAACGCGCATGCACGGAGGCGCAGTAGATGCAGCCGTTGTAGCGCGAGGTCGCAGCCGCCGCGAGCTCGCGCTCGGCGCGCGGCAGGCCGTCGGCGACGTTGTAGAAGATGTCCTTGTCCGTCTTGGTGCGGGCTTCCAGCACCTCGGGGTCGCGCACCAGCAGGCGGAAATACTCGGACTTGGAACGGAAGCGATCGACGAGGCCCGCGAAATGCCGCTCGGTCAGCTCGGCTTCGAGCAGCGGGTCGATCCAGGACACCCAGCCCAGTTCGTCCTGGGTGAAGACGACGGGCGGATTGGCATTGTTTGCAGCGCTCATGATGCAGCCTCCTTACGCGCCGGCCGCGGCGTTCGTGGTGCGCCCGAGCGAGGCACCGAGCACGCGCAGTCCGGTGACGACGCGCACCTGGAACGACAGGAACGCAACGAGCTGAGAGAACGTGACGATTCCGGTGTTCGACCAACCGGCGGCGAGCAGAGCCTTCATGTCGGCGGCGGCCGCATCGCGCGGGCGGAACACCAGCAGATGCGCATGTTCGAACGCCGCAGCGAGCCGGTCCCCGAGATCGGGCTTGCGCTCCGCGCTGACGCGGTAGATCAAGCCGGCCTTGTTTTCGACAGACAGGGGGCCGGTTGGAAAGGCACCGTAGGGGCCCGAGGTCTCGCCCCGCGCGATTTCGACATCGACAGCTTCGACCAGGCGCGCGCCATCGGCGGTCGCAGCTAACTTCGCCCGATAGAAGCCGGCCATCGTGGGCTCGCGGTGAAGCCCGATCACGAAGAGCGCGACCGCGGCGCGCTCCACCAGCGAGACATCGCCGGCGTCGATCGGCTCGAACAGCGAGAGATAGCTCTTCTGCGCATTGTCGCGCGCCTGGATGCGCTTGGCCCGAATGCCGTCCAGAGCCGAACCCGGTTCGATCCCGGCGAGCGTGTCGATGATATCTTTCGTAGCCATCATTCAGCCTCTTGCAACCTCATTCCGACTAACCCGCCAGCGCCACGTCGGGCGCCGTCCGCGCCCAGCCCAGCGCCGGCGCGACCTTCTCCGCCACCAGCTCGATCGAGCGCAGGATATGGGGATGCGGGGCATCGACCGAATGCGCCTGGAAGACGAGATCGGTCACCCGCTCCAGCGTGGCGTCGGCGCGGAGCGAAGCGATGACGTCGTCGGCCGCGCCGACATGGGTGTCGAACGCCGCGATCATCTCCTCGAGCGTTTCGCCTGGCTTGGCGTGGCCGCCCTTGAGGAATTGCGGGAGCGCGCGCCGCAGGCCGATATCGGCAAGACGCATCGCCTCAGTCCGGTCGTCGGCAACGAAGACGGTGCGCGAGGCCATGATGCGGGGCTCCCGTCCCGGCGGCAGCGCCTCGAGATAGGCATCGATCACCGGATTCTGAATCTCGGCGAGCGTTGCCTTCGGCGCCTCCTTGGTTCGAGGCTGGGTGCGCGACAGCAACAGGCCATCGCCTGCCTTGCCGGCACGCGCGCCGCCCGCGACAGAGAACGTCGCCTGCCAGATCCTGTCGTCCAATTGCGGCCGCTGCGGATAGAGCGTGTCACCACCTTCGAGCGGCTTGCCGACCAACGCGGTGCGGACGACGTCCAGATTGCGCGCAAAGATCTCGTTGCGCTGGGCGCTGTCGAGGCCGAAGGCGGCAAAGGCCGAGGGATTGCCGCCGGTGCCGACACCCAGCTCGAAGCGACCGTTGCAGAGCAGATCGAGCACCGCGGCATCCTCCGCCACCCGCACCGCGTTCTCCAGCGGCAAGGTGACGATGCCGGTGCCGAGCCTGATGCGCGAGGTCTGGGCTGCGACATAACCGAGGAAGGTGAAGGGGGACGGCAGGCCGCCCTCGCGCTCGTGGAAATGGTGCTGCGCGATCCACGCGGAATCGAGGCCCGCCGTCTCGGCGCGCACGATCTGCTCGGCCGCGAAGCGATATCGGTCGGCCGGCGGGGCCTCGTCGAGAAGCCGTGTGAAAAACCCCAGGCGTTTCAGGTTTGCTAAGCGTTTCATACGACCCCTGTCGGACGAGGATAGGTCCCGATGATGTCGGTTGCCGCAGCTCCAGACAAGCGGGCATTGCGCAGGGCTAGTACGCAAGCCCGCCCGCCGGGATCGCCCTGAGCTGAACTTTGGCTGGGCAGACTGCCTACCAGCTCGGCAGAACCGCGCCCTTGAACTTGGTCAGGATGAACTCCTTGACCTCCGCCGTGTGATAGCTGTCCACCAGGATCTTGACCCAGGGCTTGTCCTTGTCGACCGTGCGAACGGCGATGAGATTGACGTAGGGACCCTTCGGGTCCTCGCGCAGGATCGGATCCGTGACGGGATCGAGGCCAGCCTGGGTTGCATAATTGGTGTTGATCGCGGCGGCGTCGACGTCGTCGAGCGCGCGCGGCGCCTGCGCCGCGTCGACCTCGATGAACTTCAGCTTCTTGGGATTCTCGGTGATATCGAGCACCGTCGGCTTGAAACCCGTGCCGTCCTTCAGCTTGATCGCGCCCTTGTCGCGCAGCAGCAGCAACACGCGGCCGCCATTGGTCGGATCGTTCGGGATCGAGACCTTGCCGCCCTCGGGGATATCGGCGAAGGCCTTGTGCTTCTTGGAATAGACGCCGATCGGGAAATTCACGGTCAGGCCGACGGCTTCGATCTTGTAGCCACGGTCCGCCTTCTGATTGTCCAAATATGGTTGGTTCTGGAACGAATTGGCCTGGATCTCGCCGGCATCGAGCGCGGCGTTCGGCACGACGTAGTCGGAGAATTCGATGAGCTGGATGTCGAGACCCTGCTTGGCGGCGATCGGCTTCACCGCCTCGAAGATCTGGGCGTGCGGCCCCGGCGTCACGCCGATCTTGATGGTCTCGCCTGAAGCGGCGGCCGACCAGGCGGCGAGCACGGTCGCAAGGATCAGGGTGGAACAGAACGACATCTTGGTCTCCATGACTCGGCAATGATTGGAACCGAATTCGCTTCTCCGCGGCGCGAAATCAATGAAATGTAAATCCATATTGACCGATTGACGCGGACCACGCTTCTCCGTTCGACCGCATGTGGGGAACGAATGCATCTGCGCAAGCGTGAGACGCGTCACGACAAAACCCACGGATCGTTGCCCGTAGCCCGATGGAGCGATGCGCAATCCGGGGCGCCGCCAGCGCGGCTGGACTTATCCTGGTTGCGCTCGGCTCCATCCGGGCGTCAGACCTCTCCCCCGCACATTCGTCATTTCGCCGCAGGGTTTTCTGACCTTGGTGGCATTGCCGCCTCGCCCATGATCAAACATGATGGGCCTTGGCCGGTGACGACTTGTCCTTGAAGTGGGGGATCATCCGATGAACGAGAACGAAATCCGCAAGTCCATCACTGAGGTGCAGCAGGGCACCTTGTCGCGACGCTCGTTCATGCAGACGATGGCTGCGATCGGGATCGCGGCGCCTGTCGCGAGCCAGATCCTGGTCTGGAACGACGTGGCGATGGCGGACGCCACCCTGCCCTACAAGCCGACCAAGGCCGGCGGCGGCGGCCCACTCAAGATCCTGCTCTGGCAGGCCCCTACACTGCTCAATCCGCATTTCGCGCTCGGGACCAAGGACCAGATCGCCTCGCGCGTCTTCTTCGAGCCGCTCGCCGGCTGGGACAAGGACGGCAACCTCGTCCCCTGCCTCGCGGCCGAGGCTCCGTCCAAGCAGAACGGCGGCCTTTCGCCGGACGGCCTGAGCGTGACCTGGAAACTGAAGCAGGGCGTGAGATGGCATGACGGCAAGCCCTTCACCGCCGACGACGTCGTGTTCACCTGGCAATACGCCTCGGATCTCGCCACGGCGGCGTACACTACGGGGTCTTACAAAGACATCACGGTCGAGAAGATCGACGACCACACCGTCAAGGTGCTGTTCAAGGCGCCGACGCCGTTCTGGGCCGATCCCTTCGTCGGCTCGGTCGGTCCGATCCTGCCGAAACATCATTTCGGCGACTATGTCGGCGCGAAGTCGCGCGAAGCGCCCGGCAATCTGAAGCCGGTCGGCACTGGTCCCTACAAATTCGTCGAGTTCAAGCCGGGTGACCTGATCCGGGCCGAACGCAATCCCGACTATCACGTCAAGAACCAGCCGCATTTCGACACGCTCGAGATCAAGGGCGGTGGCGATGCGGTGTCCGCGGCGCGCGCCGTGCTGCAGACCGGCGAATACGACTATGCCTGGAACATGCAGGTGGAGGAGGAGGTCCTCAAACGCATGGAGGCCAGCGGCAAGGGCAAGCTCGACGTCACGCCATCAGGCAACGTCGAATTCATCATCCTCAACACGACGGACCCCTGGACCGAGGTGGACGGCGAGCGCTCAAGCCCCAAGACCAAGCACCCGACGCTGTCCGATCCCGCCGTTCGCCGCGCGATCAATCTGCTGATCGACCGCGAGTCGATTCAGAAATTCATTTACGGGCGCGGCGGCGTCGCCACCGCGAGCTTCGTCAACGCGCCCAAACAGTTCAAGTCGCCGAAGCTGAAATACGAGTTCGACGTCGACAAGGCGAACAAGATCCTCGACGAGGCCGGCTGGGCCAAGGCCGCGGACGGCATCCGCGAGAAAGACGGCAAGAAGCTCAAATTCGTCTTCCAGACCTCGACCAATGCGCCGCGTCAGAAGACGCAGGCCATCATCAAGCAGGCCTGCCAGAAGGCCGGGATCGAGATCGAAATCAAGGCGGTCACGGCATCGGTGTTCTTCTCGTCCGACGTCGGCAACCCCGACACCTACTCCAAGTTCTATGCCGACATGGAGATGTACAACACCACGCAGCCGCAGCCCGACCCGGAGCGCTTCCTGAACCAGTGCGTCTCCTGGGAGATCTCCAACAAGGAAAACAAATGGCTCGGCCGCAACGTCTCGCGCTGGTCCGATCCCGAGGCCGACAAGGCCTACAAGTCTGCGCAGAACGAGCTTGATCCGGTCAGGCGGGCCGCGCTGCTGATCAAGGTCGACGAAACCTTTTGCGAGGCCAACGTGTTCCTGCCGCTTCTATCCCGCAACATCGTCAACGCAGGGGTCAACAACCTCATGGTCGACATGTCGGGATGGGACGTCACGACCTGGAATCTGGCGAGTTGGTATCGCAGCTGACGCCGGAGAGGCTGAACGCGCAAACTCCGCCTCGGCAGACCACCAGCTCAATCCCTGCCGGCGAATTGACGGTCGAGGTTTGACGCCGCGTCGGCGCTTCTGAGCCGTTTCATCAGCTCATCCCGCTCCTTGCCGTCGGGCAACGCCTCGGCCTTTTCACGGATGGTCCTGGTGAACTCCGCAAGCCGTTCTTGCAGAGTGGTGGTTTGCTGAACGCGACGCCGCCTGAGCACGATCGGGTCTCCATCTCATGGCACCATGCGGTGCCTTTCCGGATTGCCGATGATAAGTGCGAGCGCAGCCATGTCTGTATCAAATGATATAGTTCACGCCATTTGGTGCCGACACCCTTTGTTCACATGTGAACAGTGGGAGCCACCTTCACCTGCCGCTCCGGAACGAAAATGGCGGCTGTTACATTGACGCGGCGAGACAGCACGGACGCGCCATGGGCAAGATATTGATCAGCACCGCCGTCGTAAGCCTGGCGCTCATCATTGCCTTCGCGGTCTATGTCATCACTCTCTGAATTGCCAAGTAGAAGCGAATGATGGTGCGGCTCGGACATCAACCGCGCGCGCAGCAATCGACCAACAGGTCCCAGATCCGCTGCGCCTCGCGCGATGCGCTGCTTTCCGGCCCCTTCTCCGGGTTGGACTGCGAATAGTCCGCCACCGGACGTTCCTCGCGAGGCACGATCCATCGCTGGGAGATCGGGTCGTACCATTTTCCGATCATCATTTCAGTCACGCCGATCGACTCACCGATTTGATCCTGGGCGAGCTACGGCTCACGGGCTTCGTCAATCCCATTCACCGCGCCTCGCCCATTTTACAAATCGGCTTCTGACACAATCGTTCCTGCCGCGGCTCAGCCAGGCCGTGCCGGATGAAGCGTACGGGGATGCCGCTCGTGCAGCAGCCGCGCGAGCTCTTCCCGCTCCGCAGGACGCCCCTTCATGGCGGTCTCGAACAGCGCTTCCTGGATGTCGCGGGGCATGTCACCCCACACGTCCATCGCCGCTCGTCCGAGCAGGCCCGCAAGATGATCCGCACCATCGCTCATTCGGCTCTCCTGATCTGATCACGGGAATGGAACAGCTAGGGCTGTGCAGCGTTCCAGTTCCATCATTGTCAAAGGAGACGTCGTTTATGGGATTCTTCACCAAGGACATCAAATCGATGGAAGACCTGCTGCTGCACGGCCTGCAGGATATCTATTACGCGGAACAGCAGATCCTCAAGGCTCTGCCGAAGATGATCGAGAAGGCGACAAACAGGGACCTTGCCGCCGGCTTGAAAGCCCATCTGGAGGAGACCAACAAGCAGGTCGACAGGCTCGGCAAGGCATTCGCGAAGCTCGGCAAGGAGCCCAGCGGGACACACTGTCCCGCCATCGACGGCCTCATCAAGGAGGCCGATGAGACCGCGGGCGAAATCGAGGACAAGGCCGTGCTCGATGCCGCGATCGTGGCCAACGCATAGGCCGTCGAGCATTATGAGATGTGCCGCTACGGCACGCTGATCGCATGGGCGGAGGAACTCGGGCACGACGACATCGTGCGCTTCCTCACGACGAACCTGAACGAAGAGAAGGCCGCCAACACCAAGCTGAACACCGTGGCGCTTCGCAAGGGCGTCAATGCCAAGGCGTCCAGCGCGGCTTGATCGAGACGTACTGAACGTGGCGGCCCCACCCGCGGGGCTGCCACGTTCTCGTTGCAGGTTCGGTCAGATGAACGGCTTGCCGCCGGTGACCGCCAGGGTCGCTCCCGACGTGTAGCTCGAGAGTGTATCGGCGAGCATGACATAGGCGGTCGCAAGTTCGGCCGGTTGGCCGGCCCGTTGCATCGGCACTTGCTTGCCGAAGTTCTTGACTTTGTCCTCCGGCATCGTCGACGGGATCAGCGGCGTCCAGATCGGACCCGGAGCGACCGCATTGACCCGAATGCCCTTTGCCGCCAGCATCTGCGCAAGGCCGCCGGTAAAGTTCTGAATGGCGCCCTTGGTCGTGGCATAGGCCAGCAGGGTTGGATTCGGCATGTCGGAGTTCACCGACGCGGTGTTGATGATCGCCGCTCCCGGGCGCATGTGGGGGACCGCAGCCTTGGTGAGATAGAACATGGCGTGAATGTTGGTCTCGAACGTCCGCTGCCATTCCTCGTCGCTGATCTCAGCGATCTCCTTGAACGTGTCCTGATGCGCCGCGTTGTTGACGAGGATGTCTATTGCGCCGAACGCCTCGACGGTGCGCTGGATGATCGCGCGACAATGATCGGGATTGCGGATGTCGCCGGGGATCAGGACGACCTTGCGTCCCTCGCGCTCCACCAGCGTCTTGACCTCAGCGGCATCCTCGTCCTCGTTCAAATAGGCGATGACGATGTCGGCACCTTCCCGGGCATAGGCGATCGCGACCGCGCGGCCGATGCCACTGTCGCCACCGGTGATGATTGCCTTCTTTCCGGACAGTCGCCCGGAGCCCTTGTAACTCTCTTCGCCGTGATCCGGTCGTGGATTCATCGCGCGGGTCGAACCGGGCATCGATTGCTGCTGGGACGGATAAGGCGGCTTTGGATATTCGGTCATGGAGTGGCTCCAGGGATTTACTCCGCTAACGGAAAGCTTTCGGAAGCGTTCCTCGCGGTTCCATCACGCCTCGTGGCCAAGCCGCACGATGATGTCGCTCGGCAACAGCGCTGGCGCGTCGGCGGCGCCCAATCGCCATAGGCTCTCGCCCGCGACCAGCGCCGGCATGGGCAGTTCGTGGTCGGCGAAACTGGCAACAATCTGCAAGATGTCTCCCTTCTGCGTCCGCCAACGGGCATCCAGGCCGCCCTTACGCTGGTTCTCCCCCAGCAACCTGCAATGAGCCGAAACGAAACCCCGTTTGATCAGCGGAACGATCTTCTCGCGCCGTATCTTCAGCAATCGGGCTGTGAGGCCGCGAAACCTGGCGCTGGCGGGAGAGCGGTCGATGCCGGCCCAGTCGAGCTTCGATGCCCCGAAGGTTTTTTTCATCGCACGGATCCGGAATCCTGGCGCGCATGCCGGGCGTCGAGAACGCCTTGAAGTGCGCGAACTCCTTGCGCCGCCCTTCCCGCGTCAGCTCGGCAGCTTCGCCGGACCAGTCTGCGAAAAACAGGAATGGCGTCTCGGCCGCGGCTTCCTCACCCATGAACAACAGGGGAATATGCGGGTTCAAGAGAACCAGTGCCATGGCCTGGTCCAGCTTCTCCGGACCGACCAGCGCGGAAAGCCGCTCCCCGAGCGCGCGGTTGCCGATCTGGTCGTGGTTCTGGGCGAAGAAGATGGTGGCATCAGGCGGCAGATGCGCGCTCGGCTCGCCGCGCGGTTCGTCATGCAGCGGAAAGATTTCGCCCTGGTAGGCAAAGCCCTCGGTGAGCGCTCGCGCGAGATGTTCAAGCGGCCTGTCTGCGAACGCGCGATAATAGCCTTCGTCCTCGCCCGTCAACAGGACGTGGAGCGCGTTGTGAAAATCATCGCCCCATTGCGCGTCATAGAGCCGGGTTCGCCCCTGAGCACGGTCGAGCAGGCGGGCCTGATTGGCCTCGTTCTCCAGCATCAGATGCACGCGCCGGTCCGGCAGCTGACTGCGAACCGTCTCGGCAAGCTCGATCAGGAAATGGCGGTCGGAATCGTCCTTCAGGGCGTGAACGGCGTCGAGCCGCAAGCCGTCGAACCCGTAGTCGCGCAGCCACATCAACGCGTTCTCGATCAGGAACTCGCGCACGAACGCGCCGTCGTGTCCCTCGAGGTTGACGGCAGGGCCCCAGCCGGTGCTGTGGCGCGCGGTAAAGAAACTTTCCGCATAGAGGTGCAGATAGTTCAGCTGCGGTCCGAAATGGTTATAGACAACATCGAGATAGACCATGATGTCGAGGGCATGCGCCGCGCGTAACAGCCGCTTGAGGTCTTCCGGCCTGCCGTAGCGCGCATTCGGCGCATTCAGCAGCACGCCGTCATAGCCCCAATTGTGCCGGCCGGGGACATCATTGAGCGGCATCAGCTCGATTGCGGTAATGCCGAGATCGCGCAGATAGGGCAACTTCTTCTCGACGCCGGCATAGGTGCCCTCCTCACTGAAGGTGCCGACGTGCAACTCGTAGATCACGGCCTCCGCCCAAGGGCGGCCGGGATAGAGCACCGAGTCTCGGAACGCCGCAGTGTCCACCACCTCGCTCGGGGCCCCGACGTCGTCCGGCTGGAAGAACGAGGCGGGATCGGGAACGACCAGGTCTTCGTTGATCCTGAACTGATAGCGCGTGCCGACATGCGCGGTGGGACTCAACGCCTGGTACCAGCCATCGTGGTCGCGCATCATCCGGAGTGGCGGCCGGCCGGCTTCGAGCAATTCGACCGATTGCGCCGTCGGCGCCCACAGATTGAAGCAGACCCCGTGGTCGAGGCATCGAGGGCCGTAGTGTCGCGCTGGCCCAGCCATTCCCAAACTGTGACTCAAACCTGGCCGCCTTTGCGTGCATGGCTGGAAGTTACGGCACGCTTCGCGAGGCTCGATTTTACGATCGCTTGAGCATGCTCAACGGGAGAAGCCGAGATGTGGGCATTCGTTCCTCAGGCCGGCGCCACACCGATGCGCCATGTGCGTTGTGTGCACTTTTGGGCCGAGGTGCGGCGACGATGGGTTGGGGAAGATCACTGTTGCAAACAGGGAACGGAATCGCCGGGGCGACGGTTGCAACTCCACACGGGAGTTTTCGTCATGCGCCGCTCGAAGCCACAGCCGATCCGCAACAAGCTCGACCTCGCCGACCGTACTCAGGTGCGCCTCGTCAGAAAGCGTCTCGGACTATCCGACGCAGAGCTGACCAGCATCGTCGAGCGGATTGGCAACTCGATTGCGGCTATCAGCAAGGAGGCGGCGCTGCAAAGGGCAACCACGCTGCCGAAGCCGGACGATGTGCCTCCTGTCGCGGTGATTACTTCTGCGACCGTCGGCGAGCAGGCGACGCGGAAGTGACGGCAACCTCACCAAATTCTTCAGGGGCTATTCGGGGGCAGCGATGGATCAAACGGTACATTCAGACGACACCCTGACGCGGGCGGCCTCGAGCCTGCGCCGCTCCCGCATCAGCGAGGGCAAGCCGTTTCCGCTCGGCGCCACCTGGGACGGGCTCGGCGTCAATTTCGCGCTGTTTTCAGCCCATGCCACCAAGGTCGAACTCTGCCTGTTCGACGACAGCGGCGAAGCCGAACTGGAGCGGATCGAACTCCCCGAATATACCGACGAAGTCTGGCACGGCTATTTGCCCTCGGCCCGCCCCGGCACCGTCTACGGCTACCGCGTCCATGGCCCCTACGAACCCGACGCTGGACACCGCTTCAATCCCAACAAGCTCGTGCTCGATCCCTACGCCAAGCAGCTGGTCGGCCGGTTGCGCTGGGGACCGGAGCTGTTCGGCTACCAGCTCGACCATGCCGACAAGGATCTCTCCTACGACGAACGCGACAGCGCGCCCTTGATGCAGAAATGCCGTGTCATCGACCCGGCCTTCACCTGGGGCGCCGCGCGCAAGCCGGAAGTGCCGTGGGAGCGGACGATCGTCTACGAGATGCACGTCAAGGGGTTTACCCAGTTGCATCCGCTGGTGCCCGACGCAGACCGCGGCACGTTCTCCGGTCTCGCGCACTCGGAAGTTCCGGCCTACCTGCGCTCGCTTGGCATTACCAGTGCAGAATTGTTGCCGATCCATGCCTTCGTTGACGACAGCTATCTGGTCGAGAAAGGCTTGCGCAATTACTGGGGCTACAACTCCCTTGCCTTCTTCGCGCCGGAGCCGCGTTACCTCAGAACGCCGTTCGCGAACGAATTCAAGGCCATGGTCAACCAGTTCCACGCCCATGGCGTCGAGGTCATCCTCGACGTCGTCTACAATCACACCGCTGAAGGAAACGAGCTCGGCCCAACCCTCTCGTTCAAGGGCATCGACAACGCCAGCTATTACCGCCTGCTGCCGGACCAGCAGCGCTACTACATCAACGACACCGGTACCGGGAACACGGTGAACCTGTCGCATCCACGCGTGCTGCAACTGGTCGCGGATTCCTGCGCTACTGGGCGACCGAGATGCGGGTCGACGGTTTCCGCTTCGATCTCGCCACCATCCTGGCGCGCGAACCTTACGGGTTCGATGAAGGCGGCGGCTTCCTCGATGCCTGCCGGCAGGACCCCGTGCTTTCCAGCGTCAAGCTGATCGCCGAGCCCTGGGACATCGGTCCGGGCGGCTATCAGGTCGGTCAGTTTCCGCCGGGATGGGCGGAGTGGAACGACAAGTTCAGGGACACCGTGCGCGCCTTCTGGAAGGGCGATGAGGGATCGATCGCGGACTTCGCCAAGCGCGTGTCCGGATCCGGCGATCTCTTCAACAAGCGCGGCCGCCGGCCATGGGCCAGCGTCAACTTCGTCACAGCCCATGACGGCTTCAATCTCAATGACCTCGTCTCGTACAACGACAAGCACAACGAAGCCAATGGTGAGGATAATCGCGACGGCCACAGCAACAATCATTCCTGGAATTGCGGCGCCGAGGGACCGACGGACGATCCGGACATCACGGCGCTGCGCGAGCGCCAAAAGCGCAATCTGCTGGCGACCATGCTGTTGTCGCACGGCACGCCTATGCTGCTTGCAGGCGACGAATTCGGACACACCCAACACGGCAACAACAACGCGTACGCCCAAGACAACGAGATCACATGGCTCGACTGGCTCCGCATCACCGCAAATGGCCGCAGCCTTCGCGAATTCACGCGCAAGCTGATCGCCACGCGTAAGGCATTTCCGATTCTTTACCGCAGCCGCTTCCTGGTCGGCTCCCACAATGAAGAGCTGGACGTGAAGGACGTGACGTGGCTCGCGCCGTCCGGGGAGGAAATGACGACGGACCAGTGGCAGGACGGTAACGCCAAATGTTTCGGCCTGCTGCTCGACGGCCGCGCCCAGGAGACCGGGATCAAGCGCCGCGGCTCGGACGCAACCATGCTGCTGATCTACAACGCCCATTACGACGTCGTGAATTTCACCTTGCCCGCAGTCGCCGAGGGACGCAGCTGGATCGGGTTGATCGACACCAATCAACCGGAGGGGCAAATGCCCGCATTCGAGTTCGGGCACGTTTATGCGATGACGGGGCGATCCCTCGTGGTGTTCGGTCTCGCCACCGAAACCATCGCCACGCGCCGCCTGCGCCAGGGCCTCGGCGCGCTGCTGGACGTCGTGGAGGCGCCGCTGCCGGGGTAATTGGTCGTGACACGGTGAGCCGACGCTTTCGAGTTGATGACGACAGGGAACGCACGCAGGTTATCGGCGTTCGAGTAGATGGGGCATCAGTCGGAGAACACCGAGATGAAGTTCACAGGTGCCGTTATCCTCGCCGCTCTCGCGCTGCCTGGAGCAGCCTGGGCGCAGGCCAGCAAGCCTGACGTTTCGTCCGCGCCGAGCGCGCAGAATTCGGGTGCCGGCATTGCCGGGCAGCCCGGCAACAAGAACGGGCCGGCCGCAAAGCCTGGTGAGACCGTTGGATCGAGTTCGACGAGCTCCACTGGCAACACCGCCGTGCAGTCGCAGGACCCGTCGAATATTCAGGGCGCGCCAGGCAACAAGAATGGGCCGCCCGCCAAGCGTCCGGACCAACGCTAAACGAATACGCCCACAATCCTGCCGATCGACTTCGAACGACCTGCGCCCGATATCATCGGCGCAGGTCGTTTCGCGAGGAACGAACGCTAAAGCCGCCCGTTCGGAAGACATCCTCTTTCCTGTCCTTCCAATACGAGAGTCCCCACCATGTATCACCACGTCAAGAAGCTGATGTTCACCGTTCGCGTCGACGAGCCGGATCCCCGCTTCGGCAACATGCTGCTGGAGCAGTTCGGCGGCGCGAATGGCGAGCTCGCCGCCGCGATGCAGTACTCGATCCAGGGGTTGAACTGCGAGGATCCCGATCGCAAGGACCTGCTGATGGACATCGGCACCGAAGAGCTCAGCCATCTGGAAGTGGTCGGCACGCTGGCGCGGATGCATCTCAAGCCGTCGAAGTTCGACCGCCAGGCGGCCGAAGCCGATCCCCTCATCGCCATCGCCGGCGGCGGCGGCGTCAATCTCTTCAACTCCCAGGGCAATGCCTGGACCGCCGACTATCTGAAGATCACCGGCGAGCTTGACGTCGATCTGCGCAGCAACATCGCCGCGGAGGCGCGGGCCAAGATCGTCTACGAGCGGCTGATCAATTTCTGCGACGACGCCGGCAGCAAGGACGCGCTGCAGTTCCTGATGACCCGCGAGATCACGCACATGAAGGCGTTCGCGCTCGCGCTCGAGAGCATGGGCAAGCCAGCGTTCAGCATCGGCCGCATCGCGCCGACGCCCGGCCTCGTGGACCAGTTCTTCAACGATTCCACCGGCGCCGGCGACCATGGCGAGATCGACACGCGCGGCCCGTGGAACGAGGGCGGCGACTGGGTGTTCACGGAGTCGCCGGCGATCCAGGCGGGCGAACCGGGTCCGGCCTCGGCCATCGTCACCGAGAGCTCGCCGCCCGCGGACGAAGCGGGTCTCGGCGATCTGCTCATCAACGAGCTGCGCGATATCCTGCATGCCGAGAAGCAATTGACCAAGGCGCTTCCCAAGATGGCGGAGGCCGCCCGCTTCGATCAGTTGCGCGAGCTGTTCGAGCAGCACCTCGCCGAGACCGAAGCGCAGGTCGAGCGCATCAACGAATGCTTCGAAATGCTCGGCAAATCCCCCCGCGCCAAGCCCTGCAAGGGCATGATGGGCCTCGTCGAGGAAGGCCAGGAGATCATGGCCGAGGGCGAGGACAAGGAGGACGCGGCGGCCGACCTCGCCCTGATCGGCGCAGCGCAGCGCGTCGAGCATTACGAGATCGCGGGCTACACCACGGCGCGCAACCTCGCCCAGCAGCTTCGCCACAGTGCCATTGTCGCCCTGCTGTCGAAATCGCTCGCCGAGGAGGAGAACGCCGATCAGCTTCTCAACCAGGTGGCTCGCTCGCTGATGTCGGTGGCGAAAATGCCGGCGGCAGTCGAGCAGACCGAATGATCCCTAGCCGTCCAGCAGGTCGAGAAACTCCTCGACCCGGCTGAACGGATCCTGGTCGCGGCGGCCGGCGTGAACAACGCGGTCGCCGTCGCGCTGCAGCGCTCCCGTCTGCGACTTCGCCCTCGATTTCCGTAGTCGCCCCGGCAGGAACGTCGCGGCGACGGCCTCGGGCCCGACATCGAGCCTGACGATACCGCGCCGCTTGCAATCGATCCGCAGCCTGGCGGAGGCGAAGAAGTCGCGGGCCTCCGGCGGCAGCCTGCCGAAACGACGCGAGATCTCCTCTTCCAGATCTTCCAGATCGTCGTCGCTCCGGCACCTGGCAGCGCGCCCATAGATCTCGAGCCGGACCGCCTCGGATTGCACGTAGCCTTCAGGCAGCATGTCGGCGAGCGGCATATTGAGATCGGGCACCCACAGATCGGCCCCGGTATCGCTGCCTCGCTCGGACGCGCGCTTCAGCAGATGACTGTAGAGCACCGGTCCGAACACCTGGACATGCCCGGACTGCTGTTCCGAGAACAGATCGCCGGCGCCCCTGAGGTCGAGGTCGCGCTCGCTGATCGCAAAGCCGGCCCCGGGCTTGCTGAACTCCTCCAGTACCGCCAGGCGCTTCTCGGACTGCTCCGAGGTCGCTTCCGTCAGCAGATGAGCAAAAGCGCGCGTGCCGCCGCGTCCCACCCGTCCCCTGAGCTGATGCAGCTGCGCAAGCCCGAACTTTTCGGGCCAGCACACCACGATGGTGTTCGCGCGCGGAATATCGAGACCGCTTTCCACGATATTGGTCGCCAGCAGCACATCCGCCTCGCCATCGACGAAACTCATCATGCGATCGTCGATCTCGTCCACGGGCAGTCTGCCGTGAAGACAGACGATGCGCAGCTCCGGCGCCACCGATTGCACCCGCGCCAGCATCGGCTCCAGATCCTGGATGCGTGGGCAGATCAGGAAGCTCTGACCGTGCCGCCTGCGCTCACGGAGCAGCGCTGCGGCAATGGCAGCATCGGACAGCGGCGCGATCCTGGTCACGATGGGAAGGCGATGAACCGGCGGCGAGGCGATCACGCTGAGGTCCCTGAAGCCGGCAAGACCCGCCGCGAGCGTGCGCGGGATCGGCGTGGCGCTCATCCACAGCGAATGGGCCCCCTTGGCGAGGCCTGAAAGCTTCGCCTTCTCGGCCGCCCCGAAATGCTGCTCTTCGTCGATGATGACGAGGCCGAGTTCGGCGAACTTCACGTCCTTTGCCGCAAGCGCCTGCGTGCCGACCACGACTTTCAGCGTGCCGCGCCGCAGCCCCTCCTTGGTCTCTCGCGTCTCCGGGCCTGAACTGGCCCGCGACAGGCTTCCCACCTCGATGCCGAGAGGGCCGAATCGCTTGCGGAAGGTTTCGACATGCTGCCGCGCCAGCACGGTCGTCGGCGCCGCGATCGCCACCTGCTTGCCGGACAGCGCCACTGCGGCCGCCGCCCGCAGCGCGACCTCGGTCTTGCCGAAGCCGACGTCACCGCAGATCACCCTGTCCATGGGATGGCCCGCCGCAAGATCGTCGAGGACGTCTTGAATCGCCTGGGCCTGGTCCACTGTCGTGAAATAGGGGAACCGCGCGACGAATTTTTCGTAAGCTGGCCCCGGCGGCACCAGTTTCGGTGCACGACGGCGGAGGCGCTGGCTGATGTGTTTGGCGAGCGCCTTGGCGGCGACCTGGATTTCCGCTTCCGCCTCGGTGCGCCGCGCCCACCAGCTGCTACCGTCCGCCTTGTCCAGCGTCAGCTTGCCGGGCTCGCCGGCATAAGGCCAGATCACGGCAAGATCGGAGGGCGGTACGAGCACGGCATTGTCGCCCGCGAATTTGAGCCTGATCATCTCGCGTCGCGATCCCTTGCCCATATCCAGGGTCTGCAAGCCATCGAGCACGGCGAGCCCGCGTTGCAGATGGACGATAGCGGCGCCCTTTTCCGGCACGTCGGGATGATCGAAAGCCGGATTCCAGGCGCGCGCCATCGGCTGCGGATGATGGGCTCGGCTGCCGAGCACGTCGGACGCGGTCACGACGACGAGCGGCTTGCGGCCGGCGCCAATGAACCCCGCGTCGAAATCGGCCAGCAGCGCGCCTTCGCGGCTCCGTGCCTTCGTCACCTCGCTCCAATCGGCCAGGCGCTCCGCCTTGATGCCGCTCATGCGCTCCATCGCGCGAAGGTCGTCCTCGACGGCCGCGACGAACAGCAGCCGCGATCCGCCGCGCTGCATGTCGGCGACGAAGGCGCGAAGCGCCTTGCGAGGCGAGGCCAGCTTCGAGAACTCCGGCGTCGAGATGAAGGCCGTCTTGCGCGGCAGCACGCTGATGCGCTTCTTCAGCTGCTTCCAGTCCGCCTGCCCCAGATATTCGCGTTCCGCATCCCTGCGGCCGGCAGCGTCCTCGATCGTGCCCAGCCAGCTCTCGGCGTGAGCCGATACCCCGGCATCCGCGATCCATCGCGCGCGGCTGCAATAATCAGGCAGTGTCGCCCGCTGTCCGCGCGTAGCTCCCAGAGCGATCCGCTCGGACATGGGATCTATGATCAATTCCGGGGTCTCGTAGACGACCTCGTGCTCGATAGGATCAACCGCGACGATCTTGCGGATCGTGTCGCCGGAATGCTCGATCCGGAAGGGAGCGAGTGCGCCGGCGGGAAACACTTCGAACGTCTTGCCATGGAACAGGACACCGCCCGGATACTCCGCCTCTTCGTCGAGATCGTAGCCGAGAGCTTCCAGCCGCGTCTCCAGCTCGGTCTCGGAATAGGGCGCGCCCACCTTCAGCGTGAGGCTCGACCGCGACCAGCTCGCCGGCAGCGGCAGCCGTTCCATGATGGCTTCCGCGGTGGACACCAGGAAGACGGGCTTCTTTGTCTTGGCGAGACGCCGCAGCACCGAGCTGCGCCGGCCCGCGATCTCGCGGGAGGGCTCGAGGCCGTCGAAGGGCAGCGTGTTCAGGCGCGGAAACACCAGCACGTCGACCGAGGGATCGAGGGCGTGGATCACGCCGCCCAGCCGCTCCGCCCTACTCTCGTCGTCGCAGAGGAAGACGAGGCCGTCGCGGCCGGACTTCTCCCACTGCTCGAGCAGATGCAGCGCCAGCATGCCGAGCGGCGATGAGGAGGCGACCGCGGAACGCGAGGCGCTCTTGTCCGGGCGCTTGCTTGTCGAGCTGGTACTTTTCGACCTCTTGCTTTTCGAACTCGTGCTCTTCGCGCTCTTGCTTATCGAGCCTACGCTTGTCGAGCTCTTGCTTTTTGTCTTTATCGCGCCGGTCGTGGCCCGGGCTTTGCTGGTGGGCGCCAATGTGTATCCAACTTTGTTTCGCAAATAGAGGCGAGCGACGACGAGCCCTCCCGTCGAGCTCCGTCGATAACGCGCCTCGGGCTTGAGCGCCCACTGACGTCATTACAATTTTGCAATTGCGTTGAAAAGCAGAGACAGGGGGCAAAGGCAAGCGGCCTGAACGGGCAGAAGGCTAACGGGCAGGCGGCTATTGCAGAACCTTCGGCAGCACCACGACCACGTCCACGCTCTGCGCGAGGATGTGCGTGGCGACCACACCGAGCTGGTGCGAGAACTCGTCCTCGATCTCGGCCGCGCAGTCTTCGTCGCTGGCAATGGCAAACAGCAGATTGCCGTCGATTTCGTCGAACCGGATGCCGGCGAAGAGGCGATCGAAAATCTCGGCGCCCGCGATGTACGCGATTCGCGCTTGGATGGCCTGGTCCTCGACGAGCGACAACTTCCTCATGGAGGCAACATATGGCCGCACCACCCGAATGCAAGAGCAGGAGAGCGCTGGCGCGGCGTGCCTTGCGAACTATATTGGTGGCATCGTCCCGCCTGATCGCCGTTTGCCCTTGAGGAAATCCTTGATCTGTTCCTGCTGCTGATCTTCCTGCCGATCGGCGTGTCGGCCGGCCGCTATTATTTGCGCGGCGACGGCCGCGGCAATTGGCAGACGGCGGATCGCTCCAGCGCCGGCCTGCTGCCGCCCGCATCGGCCAATCCGGATGCGCTGATCCGAGTGTTCGCCGCGCGCACCGTGCGCTGGCGCAGTATTTTTGCCGTCCACACCTGGATCGTCGTCAAGGAGAAGGGCGCCACAACCTATAGCCGATACGACTACACGGCCTGGGGCGACCCTGTTCGCAGCAACGGCTTTCCGCCCGACGGCCGCTGGTTCGGAGCCCTCCCGGAAACGGTGGTCGCCGTCGATGGCGCGCGGGCCGAAGCGCTGATTCCGAAGATCCGTGCCGTCATCGAGAATTACAAGTTCCGCGCCTATGGCGACTACAGCGCCTGGCCGGGACCGAATTCCAACACCTTCGTGCAGGCGGCGCTGGATGCTGTTCCCGAGCTGCGTGCCGTGCTGCCGCCGACCGCTATCGGCAAGGACTTTCCCTACAGCGGACGCTGGGCCGGCATCACGGCGTCCGGCACCGGGCTCTACGCCTCGCTGTCGGGCTATCTCGGCATGACCATCGGCTGGGTCGAAGGGGTCGAGATCAATTTCCTCGGCGCGGTGCTCGGCCTCGACATCCGCCGCCCCGCGCTGAAGCTTCCAGGCATAGGCCGCCTCGGTGTCGCGGCCGGCGCATAGGCCAATGACGGGCCGTCCCATCAAAGTCGGCGCCCTCCCAAGCTTCCTGACACATCGCCCCTTCCAATGTGTGCTTCAGGTCACAGCAGAATCGAGCGCCGTCGCGTAGATTGATCTTGCATGGCCGCAAACAAGGTAACGGCGGTACGCATGAGGCTGGAGAGGCGACCAACAGCTACGAAACTTTTGAAGCCGCCAGGGTGAAGAGCTCGGCGGCTTTTTCTCTGTCCAGGAACGCGCGGCCGAGCTTGTTCGCTGCCGATGTGGCTACCGGCAGCGCCAGCTACTATCGTTTCTCTGAATCCGAGGACCTCCGCTGATCGCGCTCTTCTTCGATCTGCCGTTCCGCTTCGACCCAGAACTCCACATCGCGATCGGCCGGGCGACCGGCCTGCTCCCAGAGCTCGTACGCGCGCGCTCGTACCTTGCCGCGCCGCATCATGCGAAGGAGCTTTTGCTTCAGCTCCTCGGCGAAACTCCTGAATCGCTGGACGGTGGTTTCGTCTTTAACGAGCGCAGCCGCTCGCGTTGCGAGTTCGATCTGGTGCTCTATCTTTTGCTGCTCATCCACCGCAAACCCCGCCGTAGCCACCGGCCTGCGTCGCAGCCCGTGCTGCTCACAACCTCAATTCCTGCTGGAAGGCTTCTGTTCCGCCTTCAATGCCAGGTCGTGTCAGCTTCGACGATCACCACTCTTGTTTCGGGATCTTCCGTCGTGTTGCAGGTGCAGGGCATGCCCTCACCACAGCGGCAGCCGCCCAATTCCTCGCTCCAGGCGCGGAGCGGATGGTTTACGCAGACCCATCCCAGACCGTGGCAGAATGGGCAGCCCTTGTTGGTCACAGCGTATCCGGCGTCCGCATCGGGTTCGACTTGTCCTCGTTGCGCAACTCCTGCTCGGCCGCGTGCCAGAACTCGTCCTCGCGGCCTTCCGGCTTGCCCGCCTGTTCCCACAAGCGGTGCGCGCGTTCTCTGATGTCGTGATCGGTCGGCTCCGGCATTGCATCTCCTGCGAAGAGACACGGCCCCACCCTGGGGGGTATGGGGGCTTGGAGGCGGGGCCGTGCAGGCCAGCAAATCGGCGGCGACGCTGGCCCGCTGAGTCAAGCCTCGATGGTGCGCAAGAGTTCCTACCGGAGCGGCGAACACGCGAGCTCGAACGAAGCCCGCTCTCGCCGCCTTTACAGGCCTCGGGATGGAGCGGTGCACTCCTGACGCGGAGCGTTCCTCAGGTATCGGGATGCCACGTCAGCCAGCAATCCAGACGAATCTGACGTCGGGCAGCAGGCGGCGCAAGCTCGAGCAAGTCACCGCGACGAGCGAGAACGTTGTCATCAGCCGAAATCTGCGATACGGGCGTCGAGCGCAAACATGCTTTGATAAACTTCCGGCTCGCTCGCCCCGGTCATCACGTCGGGCGCAAGCTCGCTCGCCCGCTGCAAGGCGCCCTGCAACGACGCGACGTCGAGCGCCTCGATCAGCAAAAGTCCGGCGAAAAAGCCCTCGTTCTTCCGCATGCCCTTCTCGGTCGTCCGCACCGATGTCCGCGCCTCGTCGGTCGCGCCGATCTGCACCGCGGCAACCCCGTCGCACGCAACGAGCGCCTGAGCCAGACCCTGGGGATCCTTCGGCAACGTCTCGATCCGCAGCGCCACGATCGATGCGCCCTCGCCCCGCCCTCCCCGCGCAATCATGACGCCGCCGCCCCGCATGAAATTGCCAAGCTTCGGCATGATGCGCCGGGACCACGGCGTCGGTGCGTTGAGGCGCGCCAGATAAGCCTCGCCGTCGAGGACCTCCGGCGTCCCCAGCTCGTACAGAATGAAGAAGCGGTTGATGTCGTCCCTTGCCGCGCGGAAGACACGCGATGCCAGGAAGCCCTTCGTCGTCACGCGCTCGGTCGTGTGCTCACGCGTCAGCCAGTGCCGGTAGTCGGTCAGGTCGTGAGCCTCGACGTCGCTCCAGATGGCGAGAAATCCCGTGCCGCGCATCCCGCCCTCCATGCCTACGCCTTGCCGCCGGCCGCAAGCCCGTGCAGAGCCGGTGCGATGGTCGCAGGCAATTGCCCTAGCCGTTGGACCGCCGCGAGCATCGCGGCGAGATAACCATAGGGACCCAGGCCGCAAATGACTGCCGTGGAGGCGCTCGACGTGATCGAGTGGCGGTGCAGCTCGTCCCGCGCGTGGATGTTCGAGATATGCACCTCGATCTTTACACCCTCGAAAATCTTCAGCGCATCGATCAGCGCGATCGAGGTGAATGAATAGGCCGCGGGGTTCATGATGATGGCGTCCGCGTTGCCATGGGCGGACTGGATCAGGCTGACGAGTTCGCCCTCCATGTTCGATTGATGGAACGACATCGAAACCCCGAGCTGGTCGGCCAGCGCCTTGCAGCTCGCCTCGATCTCCCCGAGCGTCGTCGAGCCGTAGATGTGGGGCTCGCGGATGCCGAGGAAATTGAGATTGGGTCCGTTGAGGATCATGATCCTTGCGGCCATTTTCGCTTGTCCTTCTTTTGTTGCCGACGCGTCTAGCCGCTGAACCACTTGGCCGGGATCGTCACCAGCCCCGGGAATAGCACCATCGCGAACAGGACGATCAGTTGCGCGATCAAGAAGGGCCAGACGCCCTTGATGATGTCCTCCATGCTGATCCTGGAGACGCCGCAAACCACGTTCAGCACGATACCGACCGGTGGCGTGATGAGGCCGATCGCATTATTGATGATGAAGAGGACACCAAAGTAGACGGGATCGATGCCCGCCGCCTTGACGATCGGCATCAGGATCGGCGTGAGGATGAGGATGGTCGGCGTCATGTCGAGAGCCGTCCCCACGATCACCACCACGACCATGATCGCCAGCATCAGGAGCGTGTTGTTGCCCATGAAGGGCTTCAGCAGGGTGACGATCTGTGCCGAAATCTCGGACACGGTGATGAGCCAGGACGACACCAGCGCGGCTGCCACGAGAAACATGACGATGCTCGTCGTCAAGGCCGAGGAGACGAACACCTCGTAAAGCTGCGACAGCTTCAATTCCCGATAGATGCAGGTCGCAACGAACAGCGAATAGACGGCGACGACCACTGCGGCTTCCGTCGGCGTGAAGATGCCGAAACGCAGGCCGACCACGATGATGACCGGCAGCATCAACGCCCAGAAGCCGTCGACCACCGCTTTCACCATTTCCGAGAGCGATGCTCTTGGCGGGGGCGTCAGGTTCTCCTGGCGGACCACCCACCACCAGGCCAGGCAGAGCCCCGCCCCGAGCAACAGCCCGGGGACGATCCCGGCCAGAAACAGTTTCGAGATCGACACGCCCGCGGCGACACCGAAAATGACGAATCCGATGCTGGGCGGAATCACGGGCGCGATGATGCCGCCGGCCGCGACCAGACCCGCCGCATAGGATTTCTTGTGGCCCGCCGCCACCATCATCGGCACCAGCAGGGCAGCCAGTGCCGCGGCATCGGCTGCCGCGGAGCCCGAGAGCGACGCAAGGATGCAGGACGCGAGGATCGTGACGTAACCAAGGCCGCCGCGAAAATGGCCGACCGCGACGAGCGCAACGTTGACGATTCGCTTGGCCAAACCACCCTTGTTCATGACCTCGCCGGCGAGCATGAAGAAGGGAATGGCCATGAGCGGAAAGCTGTCCGCGCCGTTGATGACGTTCTGCGCCACGATCTGCGCGTCGAACATGTCGATCGTGCTCATCAGGGCCACGCCGCAGACGATCAGCGCAAAGGCGATCGGCATGCCCAGCGCCATGGCGCCGAGCAGCGAGAGGGTGAAGACGGCAATCGTCATGGCATGATCCCGGTGATTTTCAGGATGTGAGCGCCGGGCGGCACGATACGAGGAGACAGCATCAGTGCTCCTCCGATTCCCTGACGGCTACCATGTCGGCTTCGCTGGCCTGTCCGGAAATGACGCGGAACAGGTCGTAGAGAAGGATCACTCCGGCCGAAACGCCGAAGATCACGCCGACGCCATAGAAGATGCCGAGCGAGAGGCCGGTCGCCGGCGCGCGGTCGTCGATATTGATGATCGTCTGCCGCCAACTTCCCGAGAGCAGAAGCCAGTCGGCGAACAGCATCAGGACGTAGCTGACGATGAAGCAGATGCGTTTGCCGTAAGCCGGCAGCATCCGCACAAGGCTATCGACGCCGAGATGGGCGTGCTCACGCATTGCCACGACCGCACCGAGGAAAGTCAGCCAGACCAGGAGCCAGCGCGACAGCTCCTCGGAAATCGCAATACCGGAGTTGAAGCCGTAGCGCAGGACAACGTTGCCGAAAACCAGCACCACCATCACCGCAAGAAATGCGGCGATGATGCCCTTCAGCAGGGTGCAATAGAGGTCGAGAATTCGCGCCATGCGTGCCGTCCGGGCAAAGTCGGGTTCAGAGCCGGCCCACTGGCCGGCTCTGCCTCTTGCATGCTGACGAGGTCGACTATTTCACGTCCTTGCGGATGCGATCGAGCTCGTCGTTGAACAGCTTGACCGCCTCCGGCTTGAGATTGGCGGCAATCTTGTCGACGACCGGCTGCGCCGTCTTGCGCATCCGATCGAGCTCTTCCGGCGCGACGGTGTTGTACTGCATGCCCTTCGCCTGCAATTCAGAGAGGGCTTTTTCAGTCTGAAGGCGGGTCTGCTCCTTTTGATAGCCTCGGCTTTCCTCGTACGCCTCGCGCATCAGGCGCTGCTCGGTCGGCGAGAGCTTGTCCCAGAACGCCTTGCTCACGAGGATGATGTTCAGGGTGAAGGTGTGATTGGTGGCGGAAACGTATTTTTGCACTTCGTAGAACTTGTTGGAGAGAATGACCGTGAAGGGGTTCTCCTCGCCGTCGACTGTGCGGGTCTCCAGCGCCGAATAGAGTTCGC
The DNA here is from genome assembly GCF_040939785.1 of Bradyrhizobium lupini. Lineage (NCBI taxonomy): Bacteria > Pseudomonadati > Pseudomonadota > Alphaproteobacteria > Hyphomicrobiales > Nitrobacteraceae > Bradyrhizobium > Bradyrhizobium lupini. The sequence continues at coordinate 5,234,935 of NZ_CP162553.1, read as the reverse complement.
CGAAGGCCATCGGAACGGGATTGGCCTTGAAGGATCCGAAGGTCTCGAGATAGACCGGGTTCGGAATGACGCGGAGCTTGAGGCCGTTGAAATCCTCGACCTTGGTGATCGGCCGCGTGCTGTTGGTGACGTTGCGGAAGCCGAGGCCCCAATAGCCCAGACCGATCAATCCCTTCGACGGCAACGTATCGAGCATCGACGTGCCGAATTTTCCGGTGCCGAGAGCATCCGCCTGCTCGATGGTCTTCACGATGAATGGAAAGTCGATGAGGCCGAACTCCGGCACGACGGTTGCGAGCGACGTCGTCGAGGCCGACAGCATTTCCTGCGTGCCGCCGCGTAGCGCGGATTGCTGCTGCAGCTCGTTGCCGAGCTGCGAGGCCGCGAACTCACGAATCTTCATCTTGCCCCCGCTCTTCGCCAGCAGGATCTCCGCAAATTTCTGCACCCCCGCGCTGACGGGGTGATCGGTGTTGTTCAGGTGTCCCCACCTGATCGTGCGCTCCTGAATGTCCTCAGCGGATGCACCGACCGTCAGCGCCACGCAGATCGCCGTCGCAGACAGCGCCCGTACCAACAACCTCATTTTGACCTCCCTGTTCGATCGGGGCACGACGGCGGCTTGAGCCATTCTTTTCTGCACCCTCAGGTCAATCAAAAAACATAACTACATATTTCGGTCAAATGATAAATCGTAGTTCTTCTGAGATTTTTAAATACATCTGTTGTTAGGCGTCTGCTATATTGCTGGTAACATTGATAGTTCAGCCGCCCGCCACGGGGCGTTGCGCGCATATTGCGGGATCGGAGAGCATGACGTCACTCGAGGGGCGCCCCTTGTCGGCGGGCGACAGCGGTTATCAGCGGATTCGATCCGACATCATTTTCGGCGTGCTGACGCCGTCCGGACGTCTCAAGCTCGACGCCATGAGGGAGGACTACGGCGTCAGCATCTCCACGCTGCGCGAGATCCTCAATCGTCTGACCTCCGAGGGATTCGTGGTCGCGGAGGGCCAGCGCGGCTTCGAGGTGGCGCCGATATCCATCCAGAACCTGCGTGAACTCGCCGGCCTGCGCATCCTGCTGGAGCAGCATGCAATGGCCGAGTCGTTTCGTGCCGGCGACGTCGAGTGGGAGGGCCGCGTGGTGTCCGCGCATCACAAGCTGGCGGCCACCGAACGCACCGTCCTCAAGGAGGGGGACGATCCCGAGCTGCGCAAACGCTACGACGGCGAATTCCACCAGGCTCTCATCTCGAGTTGCGGCTCGCGCGAGCTGATGCAGACCCACGCGATCGTGTTCGACAAATATTTCCGCTATGCGCTGCGCTACCGCGGCGCGGAGACGATCAACCAGCACAAGGCGCTGCTCGAATGCGCCCTCAAGCGCGACATCAAAGGCGCCAAAACCGTGCTTACCGACCACATCAACGGGTGCGTCGCGCACGCCCTCGCCTCCTGGAACGAGGATTGATCGTCCGCGGCCTGACGTCGTTCGGAGAGAGCGCTCGTCGCTGCAATCGGATTTCGGGATGACTCCTGACATGATTCCCGCGCATCGGGTCGAGACCGCGGTCGCCACAGGCGACATCCTCGGCGAAACGCCATTGTGGTGCGACAGCTCCCGCAAGCTGTGGTGGGTCGACATCGACCGGCGGCTGCATCAATCCTTCGATCCGGCGACAGGCGCGCATCAGGTTATTCCGTACGCATGCAACTTCCTCGGCAGTCAGGCCTTGACGGCGGATGGCTCCCACCTGCTCGCGCAGGATCTGAGGCTTTATCGCCGCGCGTTCGATGACGATCCTCCAGGTCAGCTCTGCGAGGTCGAAAGCGGCCTCGACAATCGCCTGAACGACGGGCGCGTCGACGCGCGGGGCCGGCTGTGGATCGGCACCATGGACAACCAGCTGCATCGGCCGAACGGAGCGCTGTATCGGGTGGACGCGGACGGCCGGACAACGCGCATGTTCGGCGATGTCATCGTGACGAACGGCATCGCGTTCTCGCCCGACAATCGCACGCTCTACTTCACGGACACGAGGCGTTACCGCACCTGGCAGTTCGACTTCGATCTCGATGACGGCGCGATTAGCAACAGACGGCTGTTCGCGGATTACAGCGCCTCCGGCGAGAGGCCCGACGGCGCGTGCATCGACGCTGCGGGCGGACTGTGGACCGCATTCTTCTCCGGCGGCCGGGTGGTGCGCTATCGGCCGGACGGCCGGATCGATACCGTCATTCCGATGCCGGCGACCAATCCGACCTGCGTATGCTTCGGCGGAGCCGATCTGAAGACCCTGTTCGTGACGACGGCGAGAAAGTTTCTTGATCGCGAGCAACTGGGCCGCGAACCCCAGGCGGGTCATGTTCTGGCCATTGATGGCATTGCACAGGGACTTCCAGAGCATCGCTTCGGCAATTCATCCTGAGCGCCTGCCACCGAGACGTCGCGGCACATGACGCGACCAGGCATTCAAACAGCGGACATGATTTCTCGTTCTCGCGGCGCGTTTCGCCCGAGCTTTGCTTCGTCACTCCGCCCTCATATCCAAGAGGGCGCAGGGAAGGCCGGGTGCCGGCTGGCACCCGCGGTCCGCTGCGCGAAAAGCACACGCAGGAAAACCGCACAGCAGCATACAGGTGTAGCCAATCACTCGGCCTTCCCTGCGCGACGGTTGGACGGCTTATGCCGTGCTCTCCCGGGAGCCGAGTTCTCTTTGGCCTCCCTCGCCTCGCGAATTTGGATGATGCTGTCTGCCCGGTTGGGCTCGCACACACCTCCGCGAAAGCTTGACCGTAGCAACGACGGCCAGGACCACACGGTTTTGCCGTACGCACGGCCCGCCATTTCGCCGCAGTTTTTCCAGCCCTGTCGACGAAGCCGAAAACTTACAGGCGAGACGAAGCCTAGCAGCGCCGCTCGTCCGCACGCGGTTGCGGGCTCACAGGGTCTACCCGCCCTGCCCGCACCATCTCGTACCGACGCTGCCGCGTCCATCGCAAGCCCGGCTCGCAATCAAGACGACAACGAGATCGCCCCTCAAGGATGAGCGACACATACGCCGTTTCCGAATTTCGGTAAAGTGGAATATTTTTGCGGAGAGGGATTGACGGGAGAAGGGTGTGTTGCCCGACGGGCTGGGTTGCCGCTTCCCTAGAGCAAGGGATTGGCCGTTTTCCACAGAGGTCTAATCACCGCGGAGTGCCAGGGATTGCGTCACCGATACACGTTCTTATTTTGTTCGTTGGGTTAAGACTGCCCGCCATCTATTCCGGGCGCTTGACCGGGATCTAGCATCAATTTGCGGTGGACACCTGCGGGCGGTGTCGGAACTGTGTCGCGCCGTTCGTCTTGAGTCCAAGTCCCCTTATGGAGTTTTGCGTACCATGGCCCCCCGCGCGAACTGGAAAGGCTTTTTGCGTCTCTCGTTGGTCACCTGTCCCGTGGCGCTCTACCCAGCTACGTCGGAGAGCGAGAAGATCTCCTTCAACCAGCTCAACCGTCAGACCGGTCATCGGATCAAGTACCTGAAAGTCGACGCCGACACCGGCGACGAGGTGCCCAACGAGGACATCGTTAAGGGCTACCAGCTCGAGAAGGACCAGTTCATCGAGGTGACCAAGGAGGAGCTTGAGGAGATCGCGCTGGAATCCACGCGGACCATCGAGATCGATGAGTTCGTAGACAAGGCCGAGATCGATCCGCGCTACCTAATTCGCCCCTACTACATCCGTCCGGACGGAAAAGTCGGCCACGACGCCTTCGCGGTCATCCGCGAGACCATCCGCGAGATGAACAAGGTTGCGATCGGGCGCGTGGCGCTCACCAACCGAGAGCACATCATTGCGCTCGAGCCGATGGACAAGGGTCTGGTCGGCACCTTGCTGCGGTATCCCTACGAGGTTCGTAGCGAGCAGGAATACTTCGACGAGATCCAGGACGTCAAAGTGACGAAGGACATGCTCGATCTGGCCAGGCACATCGTGAACCAGAAGGCGGGATCATTCGAGCCGGAGAAGTTCGAGGACCATTATGAAAGCGCGCTGATCGAGCTCATCAACCAGAAGCGCACCGGCAAGCCGATCGCGCCGAAGGATCGGCCGAAAGGCGAGAACGTCGTCGATCTGATGGACGCGCTACGCAAGAGCGTCGGCGGGGCAGCAGCAAAGACCGAGGCTCCGAAAAAGCCTGCCAAGAAGACGAAGAAGGCTGCCGCGGCTCAGAAGGAGATGCTGATGCCGATCGCCGGTAAGAAGCTGGCTAAGGAAGCGGCGGCGAAGAAGCCGACAGCAGGGACGCGGCGGAAGTCGGCGTGAGATTGTGAAACATCCGGTGATACCCGATGGCAGTTTCGGACTGACATGGAAGAGGCCGCGCATGTCAAGGCTGAGCTGCGGCTCGGCACAGCGGGATGGAATGTTCCGCGAGTCTGCAAGGAAAGAGTTGGCGGGGTAGGTAGCCAGCTTGAACGCTACGCGCGGGTGTTGAACGCCACCGAGATCAACTCATCATTTCATAAGCCGCACCGGCGTTCGACCTATGAGAAATGGGCGAACGCGACGCCAGATGATTTCCGCTTTTCGGTAAAGGTGCCGAAGTCTGTTACTCACTCGTCACAGCTTGCGCAGGGTGAACTCGATCGGTTCATCGAAGAGAGCGCCGGACTTGGTGCGAAGCTCGGGGTTTTGCTCGTTCAGTTTGCGCCTCGCAAAATGTTCGTTGAGTCCGATGCGGAGTTCCTGTTCCGCGCGCTGCAGGAAAAGACCTCAGCCGCTCTCGCGTGCGAGCCGCGTCACGTCAGCTGGTTTACGCCCGAGGTCGGCGCCTGGCTCGGGGAACGTCGGATTGCCCGTGTCGCCGCGGATCCGGCGCGGGGGACCGATGCCGACCTGCCGGGCGGGTGGCCTAGTCTGCGCTATTTTCGATTGCATGGAGCGCCGCGCATTTACTACTCCGCGTACGACGGGGCGTTCCTGCGATCGCTGAAGCTGCGGCTCGGTGCTGCGTCGTCATCTAGTGAGACCTGGTGCATCTTCGACAACACCGCAGCCGGCGCAGCGATCGAGAACGCACTAGACTTGCTCGCTTGAAGGGCCTTTTGGCAATAGTCCGCTGATATCCGTTACGTCGTCCAAGTTTGCCAAAGGCGTTTGAGGCTCGCACGCCATTCGAGCGGCGCGACAGCGCAGGGGACCTAATCGGGACGTGGCGGGCACTCCGGGCACGTATCGCCGATCGAATGCAAAACCTCGCGCACTTGCCCGACGGCCTGATCCGCAGATAAGCCCTCGGGTGGCTCCTGCCTGGCTATATCCAATGCGTGCTCGCGTGCATGCGGGTCGGCCCGGTCCTTCGCCCAGCCATGCTCCTCGCATTCGTAGATGGCGCCCGCCTCCTGCAGCACGCTGAGCGCCCATCCGCGCAGCGTTCGGGTCGCCGGCCGTCTTTCCTTCGTCATCAGCATCGAGCTTGCTCCTGCCCGGACGAATCGTTGGCCCGTCTTCTCGTTCCGAGGCTAGCACGCAGCAGGGATTCGCAATCGGCAGAGCTGAGGTTTGTCCCCGTGTTCCGCGGCTCTGGCACAATCGCGTCGGCTGCAGCACGGCTCAGCCGTAGGGTTCTGCCCGCTGAGAAGCGGCCACGCTTCGACTCCGGGCGCTAAACCGCTAAATGTACCCCGCCGTCTTCCCCTCCGCAGCGCGTAGCTTCATGCTCGCCAGCTTGCGAATTGGTGGGACTAATGTGGTACCAAGAGAGTCCGAGGATCGCAGGTTAGCAGGAAGTGCCTGATTTTTTGGTAGCGGGAGAGGGACTCGAACCCCCGACCCCAGGATTATGATTCCCGTGCTCTAACCAGCTGAGCTACCCCGCCACAGGGTCGCGAGGGCCGAAACAAGCCGATCTCGCGAACGCGCGGCATATAAGGAAGGGGGCGGCGGGCTGTCAATCCGAGTTTGCTTCCGCTTTGGCTAAAGCTTCCGCCTTCGCCAAGGCGACGGCGCGACAAGTCCGCGGACAGGAATGGATGGGTGTGTTTTGGGGCCGAATCTCGGGCCAGATTCGTCATGGCCGGGCTTGTCCCGGCCGTCCACGACCTTTTTCCCGGCCATCCACGACCTTTGCGGGCGGCCACAAAAACGTGGATGCCCGGGACGAGCCCGGGCATGACGACGAGATTGGGATGCGGAACAGGCTCCGCCTACGCCAAGGCTTCGGCGCGACGAGCTATTTCGGCCGCACCGTCGGGTCGCCGCCGGGGCTGCCGGGGGGCGGGATGACGGGCATGGCGCCGTTCGTGCTGGGCGCCGGGGCGTGCATCTCGGGATCTACGCCGGAGGGCGGGCAGAGCACGCCGTCCGATTTTGCCAATTTGTCGCCGAGCGGTTCCCGGGACTGGCCGGTGGTGGTGCCGTCGGCCGAGCGGTTCGGGCGATCCTGCGGCGTGCAATTGGTCGCGTGCTGCGGGGATGGCGGCGCGGTCGCTTGCGGCGGCGTCGCCGGGGCGGGCGGAGCCTGCGCGATCGCGCTGCCGGAGGCGGCGATCAGGAGGCTGGCCAGAATGATGTTTGATGTCGTGCGCATGGGAGGGAAACGCGCGGGTCAGCCCGCGTGTTCCGCACCCCCGATCACGATTTGAGGTAGCGGATCAGCGAAAAGTGGCCCATCGGCGGCATCGGGCGGCGCTCGGCAAGCGTAACGCCGCCGTGTTTTGCGGCCCAGTCGACCAAGCGCTGCCACGGAAATTCCGGGCGCCAGCCAAGGCGGCGAGCAAGCGGCGCAAACGCCAGCTCGGAGAGTTTGCGCAAACCCTTTTCGGCGCCGATGTGGTTGACGAGGATCAGCTCGCCGCCGGGTTTCAAGACGCGCACGAACTCGTCGAGCGTGCCCTCGGGATCGGGCACCGCGGTGATGACGTATTGCGCCACCACCGCGTCGAAGAAGTTTTCGGGGAAGGCGAGGTTCTTCGCATCCATCACCGAGAGCACCTCGACATTGCTCAAGCGCATCGCGCGCACGCGCGATTGCGCCTTGCGCAGCATCGGCTCGGAGATGTCGACCCCGCAAATCTTCGTGGTGCGCGCATAGTCGGAGAGCGACAGCCCGGTGCCGACGCCGACGTCGAGGATGCGGCCGCCGATGCGATCGGCCTCGGCGATGGTCGACTGCCGGCCGGCGTCGAACACCTTGCCGAACACGAGATCATAGACCGGCGCCCAGCGGCCATAGGCCTTCTCGACCCCGGCCCGCGAGATGTCTGCTGCCATGCCCCCTGCCCTGCCTAGATTCTTATTTTGCGCATGATCTGTTCGGAAAACCGCTGCACACTTTTCCGGATCATGCGCTTAGCCGCGGACCGCTTCTGCGAGCGGCCTCGTCGTGCTGCTTGCGGCCTTCGCGGCGGCGCTTTGAATGAAGCCGCCGCCGAGCACGCGGGCCTGGCCGCCAGGTGCGTCGTAGAACACGCAGGCCTGTCCCGGCGAAACGCCCTCTTCGCCGGCGACGAGCTCGACCTCGTAATGGCCGTTCGCGCCGCGCAGCCACGCCGGCTGGGGCGCGCGGGTCGAGCGCACGCGCACGAACATTTCGAGGCCATTGCCGATGGCGCGGTCGATGTCGCCATCGCCGATCCAGTTGACGTCGCGCAACACGATGCGGTGCATCTTCAGCGCCTCGCGCGGGCCGACGACGACGCGGCGGTTGGCGGCCTCCAGCCGCACCACGAACAGCGGCGCGGCGGCTGCGATGCCGAGGCCGCGGCGCTGGCCGATGGTGAAATTGGCGATGCCGTTGTGCCGGCCGAGCACGCGGCCGTCGAGATCGACGATGTCGCCGGGGTCCATCGCGTTCGGCCGCAGGCGGGTGATGATGTCGGTGTAGCGCCCGGTCGGCACGAAGCAGATGTCCTGGCTGTCGTGCTTGTCGGCGACGGCAAGACCGAAGCGCCGCGCCAGCTCGCGCGTCTCGGGCTTGGTCATGTCGCCGAGCGGAAAGCGCAGATAATCGAGCTGCTCCTGCGTGGTCGCGAACAGGAAGTAGCTCTGGTCGCGATCGGCGTCGGCGGCACACACCAGCGCGCGCGAGCCGTCGTCGCGGCGGCGCGAGGCAACGTAATGGCCGGTGGCAAGCGCGGTGGCGCCGAGCTCGCGCGCGGTCTTCAAGAGGTCGCGGAACTTGACCGAGCGGTTGCACTCGATGCACGGCACCGGCGTCTCGCCGAGCGCGTAGCTGTCGGCGAAATTGTCGATGACGGATTCGCGAAAGCGATCCTCGTAGTCGAGCACGTAATGGGGAATGCCGAGCTTGGCGGCGACGTCGCGGGCGTCGTGGATGTCCTGGCCGGCGCAGCAGGCGCCCTTGCGATGGGTCGCCGCACCATGGTCATAGAGCTGCAGCGTGATGCCGACAACGTCGTAGCCTTCCGCCTTCAAAAGCGCAGCCGTCGTCGATGAATCGACGCCGCCTGACATGGCAACGACGACCCTGGTATCCTCAGGACGGCCTTCGAGATCCAGACTGTTGAGCATGGGCCTTAAAGCGTTGTGGACGGCGGCGCTGGGCGATCCGCTGGGTGCTTCCGGCGGGACAAAGGCAATCCCCGGGAACCGAGAGTTCCCGAAGGGCGCGGCCTGCCCGGTCGAAAGCGGTTGAGAGCTCTCTCTTTAATATAGGCGGCCTTCCGGTGAAGCAATCACGGACCCCGCAAGGTTTACGGCAATTCTTGCCGGGGAGGCAGAAATGGCGGGGCTTTGGGAGGCTCCGCGGCGGGGCGCGAATTCGTCAACGCATTGATTTGATTGGATAAAATTCCTACCCACAAGGGTGGCCCGCTCCTTGCTACCTCTCATGGCGAAGATGTTTCCAAGGGGTTGCCTGTGGTCGGTCGAACGTCAGATGTCGTGGCAAGCGTGCAAGTCCCAAGCGCGCAGCAAAAGCCTGCCCGGTCGCAAGCGCCGAAAGACAGGTCCAACGACTCCTTTGGCTCGCTGGTGGACAGCAACACCCAGGCGATCAGCGACAGCGCGGCGTCCTCCGTGCAGGACTCCCCGCGCCGCACCGATTCCTCGTCCTCCGCCTCCGACAAGAGCCCGCGCGATCGCTCAGCGAGCGACCAGTCCTCGCAGAGCAAGGCCAGCGACGACGCCAACAATTCCGCGCCCGCCAAAAACGACATCAAGAACGACGCCAAGAGCGACGCCAAGAACGACTCGACGGCTGATGCGGCCAAGGCTGATAGCAAGACCAAGGACAAGCCGGAGGCGTCCGACGCCAAATCGGCCGACAAATCTGCGGACAAATCCGACGAGACCAATGCGGACAAGGCCGGCGGCATCGATGGCCTCGCCGCCGCCGTCGATACCGCCGCCGCCGCGCAAGTCGACGCGACGCAGGCCGCCGTACCCGATCCGAATGCACTCGTGGTCGCCGTGCCGGTCGATTCCAACGCGGCTGCAAACCAAGTGGCCGGCGCCGCCGCCTCGCCGCTGACGATTGCCGCCGCCGGCATCGCCGCCAGCGCATCTATCGCAGCGCAGATCGCCGGCACCAAGACCGATACCGCGACGCCGGGCGACAAGACCGCCAAGACCGCAAGCGCCAAGGTCGATGCCGACACCTCGGCAGTGCTGGCCGATGCCGCGACCGGGACCACCGATTCGACCGCGGCCGATGCCAAGACCAATGGCGGCCTGATCGCCGCCGTCGACCAGGGCACGCCAAAAACCTCGTTCAAGGCCGCAGTCACTGCGCAAGGCGCGAGCGACGTTTCCAATATCGGCCAGGACACCGGCAAGGCCAACGCCGCGCAGACCTCGGCGACGGCAGCGTCCGCCACCGCGGCGCATCCGCACGCCGACAAGCCGCCGATCGACGCGAACGCGGGCGACACCAAGGCTGGGACTTCCGACCGCACCGCCGATGCGGCACCGGCGACTGCGACACCGCATCCCCATGCGGGCACGCAGGCCGCTGTCCCCACCACCGACACCGGCGCGCAGGCGGCCTCGGCCGTGCAGGCGTCACTGACCAATACGACTTCGGCCGCGACCGCATCGACCGCGACGCTCACGGCGACCGCAGCCACCAATACGGCCATTCCGATCACCGGCGTGCCGATCGAAATTGCCGCCGCCGCACGCGCGGGCAAGACCCGGTTCGACATCAGCCTCGATCCGCTCGACCTCGGCCGCATCGACGTCCGCATCAATGTCGACCGCAACGGACAGGTCACCTCGCATCTCACCGTCGAGAAGCCGGAGACGCTGCAGATGCTGCGGCAAGACGCTCCCCAATTGCAGCGCGCGCTCGACGATGCCGGCCTGAAGACCGGCAGCAACGGGCTGTCCTTCAGTCTGCGCGACCAGAATTCATCGGGCCAGAACTCCGGCCAGAACAACGACAATGGCGGCAATGCCCGCCGGCTGATCGTCAGCGACGAGGACGCAGTTCCCGCGGCCCCGGTCGGGCGCAGCTACGGCCGCATGCTCGGATCGAGCAGCGGCGTCGACATCAGAGTGTGAGGAGTATTCGATCATGACCACCACGAATGCCGCCACCGCCCCGTCCGTCGTCTCGGGCACGACCGACCTGCCGAAATCCTCGTCGAACCCAAGCCTGGGCTCGACCACCGGCGCGACGCTCGCCGGCAACTTCCAGACCTTCCTGACGCTGCTGACGACGCAGCTACAGAACCAGAACCCGCTCGATCCGCTCGACACCAACCAGTTCACCCAGCAGCTGGTGCAGTTCGCCGGGGTCGAGCAGCAGCTCAAGACCAACGACTCGCTGTCCCAGCTCGTCACCCTGCAGCAGACCACGCAGGCGACCCAGGCGCTGGGCTTCGTCGGCAAGACCGCCCTGGTCGACGGCACCACCGGGACCATGACGAATTCGTCGGCGACCTGGCATCTCAACGTGCCGAGCGACGCCACCGTCGACATCACCATCGCCAATGCCAGCGGCCAGACCGTGTTCACCGGCAAATACACCGCCGGCGCCGGCACCGACGTTCCGTTCACCTGGAACGGCCAGGGCAATGACGGCACGCAATGGCCCGACGGCAAGTACACGATCTCGGCCACGGGCAAGGATGTCGCCAACAACAATGTCGGCATCGCTGCGCAGGTGCAGGGCACGGTGTCATCCGTCGACCTGACCCAGTCGCCGCCGCTGCTGACCATCGACGGCGCCAGCTACACGCTGAGCCAGGTCAAGAGCATCATCGCGACGGCCAGCAATTAAAGGCGGAATGCCACTGGATAACGGTGTCGTCCTGGCGAAGCCAGGACCCATTGCCACCGAAAGTCGCTCTGGTTCATAACCCCGAGTCGTCGTAGCGACTCCTCCCTGGGGTAATGGGTCCTGGCTTTCGCCAGGACGACAATTGGGGTCTTGCAGCGCCGCGCGCAGGACCTCTTTCGTTAGTAAAGTATTTACGAACACCCCCTCGGCCCGCCTGGACGTACCGTCCCGCCGGTCGAGACGGCTGCGTTCCAGCCATTTTCAACGAGAATTGTATTGAAGCCTTAGGCTTAGCGGATTTTTAAGCCGGCGCGCGTAGGGTTCCTGAGTGAGTTCAGTGGTTGAGAGTTTGTGAGTACGCCATGACAGAACCCCATCGCCCGAGGGTAAAATACGTCATCGGGCCGGACGGTAGTCCGTTGACGATTGCGGATCTGCCTGCACCCGGCACCAAACGCTGGGTCATCCGCCGCAAGGCCGAGGTCGTCGCCGCAGTTCGTGGCGGTCTTCTCTCCCTCGAGGAGGCCTGCAGCCGTTACACGCTGACGGTTGACGAATTCCTCTCCTGGCAGTTTTCGATCGACCAGCATGGTCTGGCGGGACTTCGCACCACCCGTATCCAACAATATCGCCAGTAGGCAATCCGGAAATCTGCGGCTTTTGACGAAAATCGGCCTCGTCTTGCGAGGCCGATTTTTTTCATGCTTCGTTTTGGCGCGACTTTTGTCGCAGCTCTTAACCTTCGTTAACCATATCGAAACCATCACCTAGGCAATAATTGCCCAGTCGGCCTTTCCTGTGAAAGCAGCCGAATCTGTCGGGGCGGTTGCTTGCAAGGTCTTGCGGACTTTCTGAAGGGTATCGGAGCCGCCCGGTTCGGGGCGATGATCGCGGTCACCGCCGCGCTCGTCGGCTTTTTCGCGTTCGTCATCATGCGCGTCACCACGCCGCAGATGACGACGCTGTTCACCGACCTGAGCGTCGAGGACTCCTCGGGCATCATCAAGGACCTGGAGCGCCAGGGCATCCAGTTCGAGCTGCGCAACGAGGGCACCATCATCATGGTGCCCAAGGACAAGGTCACCCGGCTGCGGATGAAGCTCGCCGAGGGCGGCCTGCCCAAGGGCGGCGGCGTCGGCTACGAGGTGTTCGACAAGTCGGATGCGCTCGGCACCACCTCTTTCGTCCAGAACATCAACCATCTCCGCGCGCTGGAAGGCGAGCTCGCCCGCACCATCCGCGCCATCGACCGCATCCAGGCCGCCCGCGTCCATTTGGTGCTGCCCGAGCGCCCGCTGTTCTCGCGCGAGGCGCCGGAGCCGTCGGCCTCGATCGTGGTGCGGGTCCGCGGCGCGCTGGAAGCCCAGCAGATCCGCGCCATCCGCCACCTCGTCGCCTCGGCCGTGAACGGGCTGAAGCCGCAGCGGGTCTCGATCGTCGACGAGACCGGGCAGCTGCTCGCCGACGGCGCCCAGACCGATCCGGACCAGCAGATCGGCGACGAGCGCCGCACCGCCTTCGAGAAGCGGATGCGCAAGCAGGTCGAGGACATCGTCTCCTCCGTGGTGGGCACGGGACGCGCCCGGGTCCAGCTCTCCGCCGATTTCGACTTCAACAAGGTCACCCAGACCTCGGACAAGTACGATCCCGAAGGCCGCGTGCTGCGCTCGAGCCAGACCCGCGAAGAGCAGAGCATGACCGCCGACAACAACGGCCAGGTCACCGTCAACAACGAGTTGCCGGGCAACCAGCAGAACGGCGGCGTCGCGGCCAAGGACCAGAGCAAGAAGAGCGAAGAGACCAACAATTACGAGATCTCCCGCACCACCAAGACCGAAGTGACCGAGGCCGGCCGGGTCAACCGCATCTCGGTCGCGGTGCTGGTCGACGGCATCTACTCCAAGAACGAGAAGGGCGATCTGGCCTACCAGGACCGCACCAAGGAGCAGCTCGACCGCATCGCCACGCTGGTGCGCTCGGCGATCGGCTTCGATCAGAAGCGCGGCGACCAGGTCGAGGTGGTCAATCTGCGCTTTGCCGATGCCCCCTCCACCCCCTGATCGCCGAGCCGAGCGGCTTACTCGGCATGCTCCAGTTCACCAAGGACGACGTCATGTACTTCGTCGAGCTCGGCGTGATGATGCTGCTCGGCCTGGTCGTGCTGTTCCTGGTGGTCCGGCCGCTGGTCAAGCGCATCCTGGCATCCGACGAAGTCGCAGCCGCCATCTCCGGCGCCCTCACCGGTCCGGCGAGCGACGAGGCCGCGCCTGCCAGCCAGGCGCTCTTGCCGAGCGGCGCCGCGAGCGCGATCGACGTCGCCACCGTCCAGGGCCAGGTCCATGCCCAATCCGTCCATCGCGTCGGCGAACTCGCCGAGCGCAATCCCAACGAGACCGTCGCCATCATCCGCCAATGGCTGACCGAACCCACGAAATAATCGAGAAGTGATCTGATATGGCCGCCGCCCTGCAAAACGCCAATTCCAACGACATCACCAGCGTGATCTCCACGCTCGGTCAGCGTGCGGGCAGCCGCGGAGGCGCGAAGACCGAAGCGGTGGCGGGGCCGAAGCGCGCCGCGATCCTGATGCTGGCGCTCGGCGAGCAATATGGCGGCAAGATCTGGTCGCTGCTCGACGACGACGAGGTGCGCCAGCTCTCCCTGGAAATGTCGACGCTCGGCACCGTCGAGGTCGACACCGTGGAGGACATGCTGCTCGAATTCGTCTCGCGGATGTCGGCCTCGGGCGCGCTGATGGGCAATTTCGACGCCACCGAGCGGCTGCTCCAGCAATATCTGGCGCCCGAGCGCGTCAACGGCATCATGGACGAAATCCGCGGCCCCGCCGGCCGAAACATGTGGGAGAAGCTCTCCAACGTGCAGGAAGAGGTGCTCGCCAACTACCTCAAGAACGAATATCCGCAGACCATCGCGGTCGTGCTGTCGAAGCTGAAGCCGGAACACGCCGCCCGCGTGCTCGGCATCTTCCCCGAGGATCTGGCGCTCGACGTCGTCAACCGCATGCTGAAGATGGAGGCGGTGCAGAAGGAGGTGATCGAGAGCGTGGAGAAGACGCTGCGGACCGAATTCATGTCCAATTTGTCCCAGACCCGCCGACGCGACGCCCACGAGGTGATGGCGGAAATCTTCAACAATTTCGACCGCCAGACCGAAACCCGCTTCATCACCTCGCTGGAAGAGGACAATCGCGAATCGGCCGAGCGCATCAAGGCGCTGATGTTCACCTTCGACGACCTCGTGAAGCTGGATCCCGGCTCCGCCCAGACCCTGATGCGCAACGTCGACAAGGACAAGCTCGGCGTCGCGCTCAAGAGCGCCAATGAGGACGTCCGCAACTTCTTCTTCGGCAACATGTCCTCGCGTGCGGCCAAAATGCTCCAGGACGACATGGCGGCGATGGGTCCGGTCCGCCTGCGCGACGTCGACGAGGCCCAGGCGTTGCTGGTCAACCTCGCCAAGGACCTCGCCGCCAAGGGCGAGATCATGCTGACCAAGAACCGCGCCGACGACGAGCTGGTGTACTGATGGCCGCCCCGGCAAAATTCCTGTTCGACAACGACTTCGCCGCGCCCGACCGGACGCGCGAGAAGGCCGCAACCGCAGCCGAGATCGCCCAGAAGGTGGCGGAAGCCGAGGCGCGCGCCTATCAGGACGGCTTCGCCGCCGGCCAGCGCGAGGCCAAGGCCGAGAGCGACCGCCGTGTCGCGCTCGCCATGGAAGAGATCAACATCGCGATCCGCGGCATCGCCTCGGGCATCGGCAACATCGAATCCAAGATGGAGACCGAGGCGGTCGACGTCGCGGTCGCGGTGGCGCGCAAGCTGTGCGCCGATCTGGTCGCCGCCGAGCCGCTCGGCGAGATCGTCGCGCTGGTCAAGGACTGCTTCTCGCATCTGGTCGCGACGCCGCATCTCGTCGTCCGCATCAACGACGCGCTCTACGATGCCGCGCGCGAGAACATCGAGCGGCTGGCCAGGCAGAACGGCTTTGAAGGCCGGCTGGTGATTCTGGCCGAGCCCGAGATTGCCACCGGCGACTGCCGGATCGAATGGGCCGATGGCGGCGTCGTGCTGGAGCGCGCCGCCATCGCGGCCAAGATCGACGAAATGGTGGGTCGCTACGTTGCGTCCCGCAGGGGGAGTTAAATCATGAGCGACACTGACGGACAGGTCCCGCTGCCCGATCTCAACGGCCCGATGCCGCCTGCCGGCACCGACGTCGGCTACAACGAGGACGAATACGCGACGCGCGCCGCCGCCGACCTCGAGGCCGTATTCGATGTACCGGTGCAGGTCTCGGCCGTGCTCGGCCGCTCCAAGATGGACGTCAGCGAGCTGTTGAAGCTCGGACCCGGGACCGTGCTCGAGCTCGACCGGCGCGTCGGCGAGGCCATCGACATCTACGTCAACAACAAGCTGGTCGCCCGCGGCGAAGTCGTGCTGGTGGAGGACAAGCTCGGCGTGACCATGACTGAAATCATCAAGGCTGAACGCGCCTAAAGCGACGACGCGCGGCAGCGCGACCAGACGGACAGGAGACTGACATGCGGCTTCTCATCGTTGGCACATTGAAGGGCCAGCTCACCACCGCCACCAAGATCGCGATGGCGAACGGCGCCACCGTGACCCACGCCGAGGATAACGAACAGGCGATGCGCGTGCTGCGCGGCGGCAAGGGCGCCGACCTGCTGCTGGTCGACGTCGCCCTCGACATCCGCGACCTCGTGATGCGTCTGGAGGCCGAGCACATCCACGCCCCGATCGTCGCCTGCGGCATCACCAACGACGCCCGCGCCGCGGTTGCCGCGATCCATGCCGGCGCCAAGGAATACATCCCGCTGCCGCCGGACCCGGAACTGATCGCAGCGGTGCTGGCTGCCGTCGCCAACGATTCCCGCGAGCTGGTCTATCGCGACGAGGCGATGGCCAAGGTGATCAAGCTCGCGCAGCAGATCGCGGGCTCGGACGCCTCGGTGATGATCACCGGCGAATCCGGGACAGGCAAGGAAGTGCTGGCTCGCTACGTCCACACCCGCTCGGCCCGCGCCAAGCGCCCGTTCATCTCGATCAACTGCGCCGCGATCCCCGAGCATCTGCTGGAGTCCGAGCTGTTCGGCCACGAGAAGGGCGCCTTCACCGGCGCGATCGCCCGCCGCATCGGCAAGTTCGAGGAGGCAACCGGCGGCACGCTGCTGCTCGACGAAATCTCGGAGATGGACGTCCGCCTGCAATCGAAACTGCTCCGCGCCATCCAGGAGCGCGTGATCGACCGCGTCGGCGGCACCAAGCCCGTCCCGGTGGACATCCGCATCATCGCGACCTCGAACCGCAACCTGGTGGACGCGGTGCGCGAGGGCACGTTCCGCGAGGACCTCTTGTTCCGGCTCAACGTCGTGAATCTGAAGATCCCGCCGCTGCGCGACCGTCCCGCCGACATTCTCGAGCTCGCCCAGCACTTCGTGAAGAGATACGCCGAAGCCAATGGCGTGCCGATGCGCCCGATCTCGGCGGAAGCGCGCCGCGTGCTCTCCACCAACCGCTGGCAGGGCAACGTCCGCGAACTCGAAAACACCATGCACCGTTCGGTGCTGATGGCGCAGGGCGACGAGATCGGCGCCGATGCGATCCTCACGCCCGACGGCGACCGCCTCGACCTCGCCAAAACCGTGCCGGCCGTGGCCCATGCCACCATGGCCGCCGAGCAGGTGACGCGGGCCCTGGTTGGCCGCACCGTCGCCGACGTCGAGCGTGACCTGATCCTGGAGACGCTGAAGCACTGCCTCGGCAACCGGACCCATGCCGCCAATATCCTGGGCATCTCGATCCGTACGCTGCGCAACAAGCTCAACGAATATTCCGACGGCGGCATTCCGATCACGCCAGCGGGAACGCCGGGTGAATATCCACGCATGCCGATGGTGGGGGCGTAGGCGCTCTACGCTGACTGAGAGAAACGAATGCCCGGGCTGGTCCCGGGCATTTTTCTTTGAGAAGAACGCAAAGCAGTCACCACAATCCGTGGCTTCCGGCGAAAGTCAGGATCCATTACTCAGTGCGAACGGTAAGCCACGCCGACCCATTCGGAGCTACTCTTCCGCCGCGTGAAGCAGTTCACAATCAAACCACAACAAGATGGTTAAAGTCCTCGAGCCGCGCGACGTGATGTCGGGCAGAGCCGCATTGGTCTCGCGAAACGTCCTTTACATCGAAAGGGCATCCCATGAAGAACTCGTCGTGGACCATCTTCCGCCTCTCATTGATTGTAACGCTGCTCGCAGCGTCGGCGCCGCTTGCGCGCGCCGACGTGATCATGGATTGGAATGCAAAGGCCGACGCGATCGCCACTGAAAAGCAAATCCTTCCAGCGCCCCACAGCCGTGCCTTGTCTATGATGCACGTCGCGATGTTCGAGGCGGTCAACGCGATCGATCGCCGGTACGCGCCTTACAAGCTTGCCCTATCCGCGGATCGTTCGACGTCGCGGGAAGCTGCGGCCGCAGTTGCGGCTCACGACGTGCTGCTGTCGCTCTATCCGGACCTCAAGCCGGAGCTGGATGCGGCGCTGACGAGTTCTCTGGTGCCGATCGCCGACGGCGAGTCCAAGATCGCGGGCATCGGCCTCGGCAAGGAGGCCGCGATGCAGATCATCGCGCTTCGTGAGAACGATGGCAGCGCCGCCCTTGAAACTTACCGGCCCCTGACAACGGCGGGTGCCTACGTTCCGACGACCGTCCCGCTGTTCTCGATCGCGGGCGCGACGACGCCCTGGGTCATGACGTCCGGATCTCAGTATCGCCCCGGCCCGCCGCCGGCGCTCGGTTCAGAGCTGTGGACCCGGGACGTCAACGAAATCCGCGAGGTCGGCAGCCGAACAAGTGTGATCCGGACGCCCGAGCAAACCACGGTCGGTCGATTTTGGTTCTTTGTCGGTGCCCGCACCTACAATCCGATCGTGAGGCAGGCGGCAACGGCCAAGGGCATGGATCTCGTCGACTGCGCCCGGCTGTACGCGCTGACCTCAATTGCCGGCAACGACGCCTTCGTCGCCGTTTTCGACGCGAAGTACCACTACAATTTCTGGCGGCCGATCACGGCCATACGCAACGCCGACCTGACATCGAACGCAGCGACGCCTCGCGACGCATCTTGGCTGCCGCTGGGGGACACGCCGATGCATCCGGAATATCCCTGTGCTCACTGCATTACGTCGGCAGCGATTTCGACCGTGCTCCAGACCATCGTTGGAGATTTCGGCGAGTTCTCGGTGACCAGCCCCACGGCACCAGGCGTCACCCGCAAATGGACGCGGCTCCAGGACTATAGCGACGAAGTCTCCAACGCCCGTATCTGGGCCGGCTTTCACTATCGGTTCTCGACCGAGATCGGCAAGGAGATGGGCCGGAAGATCGGCGCGCTGACCGTCGCCACGCAGCTTCGCGGCGTGGAAGCGATGGCGGAGCCGAGGCGTTAGCCGGTTGCCACACGCTCAACTTCGTTCTGGCGAAAGCCGGGACGACGTGGAAGGCACGGTGCGTCCAATTCCGTGGACCGGCGACATGGCCGCACCGCGTTCTCCGACTAGGTCACACCGGCGCCAGGCCCTATAAGCCCGCGTGAGAACCACGCGAGGGTCAACATGTCTCAAGCTCAAATCACGGACTGGCTGGCGACGCAACGGCAGGCGATGATCGACCTGCTGCGCGATGTCGTGAACATCGATTCCGGATCCTATGACAAGGAAGGCGTCGATGCGGTCGGGGCGCGGTTCGAGCAGCATTTCGCCGAGCACGGCATTCCGTTCCGGCGCGAAAGCCACGCCACATTCGGCGATGCCATCCACGCCGAAGTGGCAAAGCCCGGCAGCAACGAGAAGCCGGTGCTGTTGATGGGGCATCGTGACACCGTGTTCGGCAAGGGCGAGGCCGGACGGCGTCCGTTCACGATCCAGGGCAGGCGCGCTTATGGTCCCGGTGTTGCCGACATGAAGTCCGGCGTCGTCATGAACATATTCGTGGCAACCGCCTTCCACAAATTCGGCGGCAACCCGCACCCGATCAAGCTGCTGATCACCTCGGACGAGGAGATCGGCTCGCCCTCCTCGCGGCCGGTGATCGAGCGCGAAGGCCGAACCGCGCGCGCCGTGTTCAATTCCGAGCCGGGCCGTCCGACCGGCAATATCGTCACGGGACGCAAGGGCGGCATCTTCATGCATGTCGCGATCACCGGCAAAGCCGCGCATTCCGGCGCCAATTTCGCCGCCGGCGTCAGCGCGATCGGCGAGCTCGCGCACAAGATCGTCCATATCCACGCGCTGACTGATCTCGACAAGGGCATCACGCTCAATGTCGGCCTCGTCTCGGGCGGGCAGTCCGTCAACACGACGGCGCCTTACGCCGAAGGACAGATCGACCTGCGCTACGTCGATCCGGCGGACCGCGCGAGGGTGATGGCCGCGATCGAGACCATCGTCGCGACGTCCTACGTTCCTGGCACCAGCGCGACGCTGACGGTCAAAGGCGAGTTCGTGGCGGTGGTACAGAGCGCCGATTCAAGGGCGCTGTTCGAGAACTATCAGGCCGCCGCAAGGCAGGCCGGCCTCACCACGCTCCAGGGCGAGTTCTCCGGCGGCTGCGCCGATTCCGGCTTCACCGCCGCGGTCGGGACGCCGACCATCTGCGGGCTCGGCCCGGTCGGCGGGCTCGCGCACACGCCGGAGGAATATCTCGAGCTCGACAGCATCGTGCCGCGCGCACAGGCGCTGGCGCTGGCGATCTTGCGGGGATAGTCGCCCGCACTCCGCCGTCATGCCCGGACTTGTCCCGGCCATGACGAATTGAAGAGCCGTCACGAATAGCTCGGCGCATCCGGCCTGCGGAAGATCTGGATGGGGTCGCCCGGCACGATCGGATGGCCGCTGAACATCGCGTAGGCGTAGAGCGCGAGATAGGCGATCGCGAGCGCGCCGACCGCGTAGAAGGCCCAGGTCGCGACGCGTTTCATCATTGCGCTCCATTGCTGTCCCGGCGGGAGGCTCAGGCAGCGCTTCTAGAGCGATGACGGGGAAAAGGCCAGCCTGCACGGCCCGTCGCCGGCGGCGATCAAATGCCGCGGCGGACGTGGCTGGGAAGGCTGACGTCCGCAAGCCTGACGGCGTCTTCGTCCTGATCCACCGTCACATACTGACCGTGCCAATAGGCCAGCGCAGCGTTGCGGATCGAATTCCTGACGTCTCGCACCCGCCCGATGATGATGCCGTGCGAATGGCGCTCGAAGATCTCCTCGACCTCGCAGTCGACGGCGGACAATGCGCCGACCAGCAGCGGAACACCCGAGACCGCGGTCACCCATCTGGCGCCCGCGAAACGATCGGCGCCCTTAAGCCCGCCCTTGCCGGCAAAGCGCTCGGCGATGTCGAGCTGATCGGCCGCGAGGATGTTCACGCCGAAAGCGCCGTGGCGGCGGATCAGCGGGAAGGAGGAGGCGTCGCGGTTGATGCTGACGATCAGCGTCGGCGGATCGACCGAGAACGAGCTGACCGAGGTGACCGTCATGCCGGTGATGTCCTTGCCCCGTCCGGCGGTGATGACGCTGACGCCGCCGGTAAGGTGGCGCATGGCGCCGCGGAAATCGGCGGAGGAGACGGCATTTTCGGTCATGAGATCGCGGGGCACTACATTCATGGCATCGTCCCCAAGCGGGGGTCCCTGTCTATCTAGGTACGATCGTCCGCCGACAAAAGGTGGCTCAGGATCGAGCCTTCGAGACCCGCGAGCTCGGCCGAGCCGCGTTCGCGCGGTCGGGCCGTGTTAACCACAACGTCGTGGGCGATCCGCCCTTCCTCGATCACCAGCACCCGGTCGGCCAGCGCGACCGCCTCGGCGACATCGTGGGTCACCAGGATCGCGGTAAAGCCCTGGTCGCGCCAGACGCGCTCCAACAACCGCTGCATCGAGATGCGGGTCAACGCGTCCAGCGCGCCAAGCGGCTCGTCGAAGGCGAGCACACGGGGACGCGAGACCAACGCGCGGGCAAGAGCTACGCGCTGCTTCTGGCCGCCCGACAGTACCGAGGGCCACTGGTCGCGCTTGTCGGTCAGTCCGACTTCGGTCAACGCCTTATCGGCGCGTGTATGCGCATCACTGGATGAACGATCGCGGCCGAGACCGACCTCGACATTGGAGAGAACGCGGGCCCAGGGCAGCAGCCGAGGCTCCTGGAACATCACGCGGATATCCTCGGGCTTCACCGCGTCACTGAGCGAGATGCTGCCGGCGTCGAACTTCTCCAGGCCGGCGATGAGGCGCAGCAGCGTGCTCTTGCCGCAGCCGCTTTTTCCGACGATGGCAACGAACTGGCCGGCGGGGATGTGTAGGTCGATGCCGCGCAGCACCTCGTTGTCGCCATAGGATTTACGCAAGCCGCGGATGCTGAGCGGCAGGCCGCTCGCTTGCACCGGGCGCTCCTCGCGCACGACGCGGGCGTGAGGCGCGAAATTGGCCCGGCTGGCGAGCTCGATGTCGGGAAGGGAGGTACGAAGGGCTGTCTGCATGTGATTCCCAGTATTTCTTCTCAACGTTTCAAATAAGCGGGGTGCCAGGAGAGCGTGAGGCGCTCCAGCACGCGGGAGGCGCTGTCGGCGAGCTTGCCGAGTAGCGCGTAGATCAGGATCGAGAGCACCACGACGTCGATCAGCATGAACTCGCGCGCCTGCATCGCCATGTAGCCGAGGCCCGAAGACGCCGCGATGGTCTCGGCGACGATCAGGGTCAGCCACATGATGCCGAGTGCGAAGCGGATGCCGACGAAGATCGAGGGCAGCGCGCCCGGGAAGATCACCCGGCGAAACAGCTCGCCGTCGCTCATGCCGTAGATGCGGCCCATCTCGATCAGCTGGGGATCGACGGTGCGGATGCCGTGCAGCGTATTGAGGTAGATCGGGAAGAACACGCCGAGCGCCACCAGGAACAGCTTCGCGCTCTCGTCGATGCCGAACCACAGGATGACCAGCGGGATCAGCGCCAGATGCGGCACGTTGCGCACCATCTGCAGCGTTGTATCCGTGAGCTTGGCCGAGAGCTGCGACAGGCCATTGGCGAGGCCGAAGGCAAAGCCGATGCTGCCGCCGATCAGGAAGCCGATCGAGGCGCGCCAGAATGAAACCCAGATGTTGCGAACGAGCTCGCCGGAGAGCAGCAGCTTCCAGCCCGCAAGCAAGACGTCGCTCGGCGCCGGCAGCACCCGCGTCGGCACGAAGCCGGTGACGCTTGCGACCTGCCAGATCGCGATGATGGCGAGCGGCACGATCCACTGGATCAGGCTATCGACGCGCGGCAGGCGCAAACTGCGGGGAAGTGAAACGCTGTCGATCAGGCTCATGACTGCGACACCTTCTGTTGCGGACGGAAGTCGCTGCCGACCGTTTCACCAAAAGGACCACCGTTGAAGTGCAGCCTGGTCACGTTGCTGGGCTGCTCCAGCGAGAGCAGCGGGAACACCAGCTCGGCGAAACGATAGGCTTCCTCCAGATGCGGGTAGCCCGACATGATGAAGGTATCGATGCCAATGTCCTGATACTCCTTGATACGGGCCGCGACCGTCTGGGCGTCGCCGACCAGCGCCGTGCCGGCGCCACCGCGCACGAGGCCGACACCGGCCCATAGGTTCGGAGCGATCTCGAGCTTGTCGCGCTTGCCGCCGTGAAGCTGCGCCATGCGCTGCTGGCCAACCGAATCCATCCGCTCAAAGTTCTTCTGCGCGGTCGCGATGGTCTCGTCGCTGACATGTTTGATCAGCTCATTGGCCGCTCGCCAAGCCGCGTCATTGGTCTCGCGGACAATCACGTGGAGCCGGATGCCGAAGGATAGTTTTCGACCGCGAGCTGCTGCGACCTCCCTCACCCTCGCGATCTTCTCGGCTACCAAGGCCGGCGGTTCGCCCCAGGTCAGATATTTGTCGACGGTGTCGACGGCGACGTCGATGCCGGCATCCGACGAGCCGCCGAAATAGAGCGGCGGACGCGGCGACTGCACCGGAGGAAACAGCAGCTTTCCGCCTTCGACATGGATGTGCTTGCCCTCGACATTGACGGTCTTGCCGGCGAGCAGCTCGCTATAGACGCTGAGGAACTCGCGGGTAACCTCGTAGCGCTCGTCATGGGCGAGGAAGATGCCGTCGCCCTTGTTCTCGACGGGATCGCCGCCGGTGACGACGTTGACCAGAAGCCGGCCGTTGGTGATGCGGTCGAGCGTCGCGGTCATGCGCGCGGCCACGCTCGGCGATTGCAGGCCGGGCCTGACCGCCACGAGATAGCGCAGCCGCTCGGTGAACGGCGCGACCGAGGAGGCGACGATCCAGGAATCCTCGCAAGACCGCCCGGTCGGCAGCAGCACGCCGAAATAGCCGAGCTGGTCGGCGGCCTGCGCGATCTGGCGTAGATAGTTGAAATTGACCTCGCGGCCGCCGATGCCGGTGCCGAGATAGCGGCCGTCGCCGTGGGTCGGCAGGAACCAGAGGATGTTGGCGTTCGTTTGCTTGCTCATTTGCTTGCTCATGATCCTGGCTTCCGCGCCACGTCGGAAATCTTGATGGATTTGGGGATCAGGTTGAGCGCGAAGAACGCGTCCGCAACCTGCTGCTGATCGGCGATGACGGCATCGGTCAGCGGCTTGATGCCGTAGGATTGCCGCTTCAGCGCGACCTCGACCACCGGGACTGACAGGCCGATCGAGGGCGCCAGCTGCTCGGCAACCGCGTGGATATCGCCCTTGGCCCAATCGTCGACTGCGCTCAGCTCGGCCAGCACGGCGTCGACGATCTCAGGATGGGCTTCGAGGAATTTCTTCGAGGAAAAATAGAACTGGTAGTTGGCGACGATGCCGGTGCCGTCGGTAAGCGTGCGGGCGCTGGTGGCGGCTTCCGCGGCGGCCTGGAACGGATCCCAGATCACCCATGCATCGACTGCGCCGCGCTCGAAGGCGGCGCGCGCATCGGCTGGTGCGAGAAACACCGGCTCGATCTCGGAATATTTGACGCCGGCTTTCTCCAGCGCCTTGACCAGGAGGTAGTGGACATTGGAGCCCTTGTTGAGCGCGACCTTCTTGCCCTTGAGATCGGCGATGGATTTCAGCGGGCTGTCCTTCGGCACCAGGATCGCCTCGCCTTTCGGCGCCGGCGGCTCGTAGGCGACGTACTCAATCGGTGCGCCGGCGGCCTGCGCGAAGATCGGCGGGGCTTCTCCGGTGTTGCCGAAATCGATCGCGCCGACATTGAGCGCTTCGAGCAGCGGCGGGCCGGAGGGGAATTCGGTCCACACCACCTTGTAGCCGTCGGCCGCGAGTTTCGGCTCCAGCGTGCCCTTGCTCTTGAGCAGCACCAGCTTGCCGTATTTCTGATAGCCGATGCGGACCACCTTGTCCTGACCGTAGGAGGTGCCGACCGCGGCGGCGACGATGCCGATCGACAGCACGATGGCTGCGATCAGACGCTGGATGATACGCCTCATGTTCAAACCCTTTTGAATGGGAAGGCTGGTTGGCACGATCAGGCTGCCGGGTTGCGCCAGACGATGTCGCGGATCACGATCGGCTTCGGGATCAGGCCGAGCCTGTGGAAGCGGTCGGCGACACCCTGCTGAGTCGTGACGATGTCGTCGGTGACCGGGCCGACCACGAAATTCGCGCGATTGGCGGCGACGGTCTGGATGTCCAGTGGAACGCCGGTGACCGCGGCGAGCGATTTGGCGACCTCGTCGCGGTGCTGTTCGGCCCATTGACCAGCCGCGGTCGTCACATCGATGATCTGCTGCAGGATGGCGCCGTGATTCCTGGCGAATTCGCGGTTGGCGATGAAGAAGGAATTGGTCTTGGTGACTTCGCGCGCATTGATCAGGATGCGGCCGCCCTGCTTGGTCTCGCCGATCGCGAAATACGGATCCCAGATCGCCCACGCCTCGATGCTGCCATTGGCAAAGGCGGGCCCGGCATCCGGCGGCGTCAGATAGACCGGCGTGATATCGGCATAGGTCAGGCCGGCTTTCTCGAGCGTCTGCACCACGATGTTGTGGGCGCTGGAGCCCTTGGTGAAGCCGACGCGCTTGCCTTTCAAGTCGGCGATGCCGCGGATCGGCGAATCCTTCGGCACCAGGATGCCCTGCCCGTTGGTGATGGGCTGGCCGGCGGCATAGACGATCGCCGCGCCCGCGGCCTGGGCGAACACCGGCGGGGAGTCGCCGACCGCGCCGAAATCGATGCTACCGACATTCATTGCCTCCATCATCGGAGGCCCCGACGAGAACTCGACCCATTTCACGTCGATGCCCAGGGGCGCGAAATGCTTTTCCAGGGCGGCCTGCTGACGCGTGATAACCAGCACGCCGGTCTTCTGGTAGCCGACACGAACGTCCTTCACCGCGCCTTGTGACGTTGCTTGCGCGTTGGCGTGCGAAACGAATGCGGCGGCTGCCGCAGTTCCAACGGATAGTTTGAGAAAATCCCGACGTTGCATCCGACACTCCCGGCCGCGTGCGGCCGTCCTTCATTCGTGCTCGGGAATGATGGGGCGGCTTATCGGAGGTGTCGAGACGCGCGGAAAAATAGCGATGCATGCACTGCGCACCTGGCGGAGCGCATGATTAATCTTTCGATCCACGGAGCGAACGCAGGGGATATTTTTCCGCACGCGAATGTGAAAAACGCACGCAACCGAGCCGAGAAATTAAAAATCGCGAAAACAACCCCATGCACAGTAGCCGGGGCGCGCGAAAACAATGACTTACGCTTATCCGAAATTGACCTTGACTCGTCGGGCAAAACAGGAGCAGGATGGCATCGTGGCGGCGTTGCGGATGGACCGGTCCCTGCCGGCCTAATGCAGCCATCTCACCGGTAGATTCTGCAGCCCGCGAAAGGCCCATCCGCCGATCCGTACCGGCTCGTCGTCGGCGGTCTCGAGCCGGCCGGCACGGGCGAACAAGATCGGCAGTGCGACGTCGGCAATCATGGCGCGGGAGGCCCAGGCGCCGGCACAGAAATGCGGACCGGCGCCGAACGCGACGCTCTTGGCCGTATCACGCCGCACGTCGAACTGGTCGGCGCGTTCAAAGTGCTTCTCGTCGCGATTGGCGGAGCCGAACATGAGGAATACGCGTTCATCGGTTTCGAAGGCGACGTCGCGGATCGACCACGGCTTTGCGATGCGCCGCGGCGACATGCCGATCGGCGAGATCCAGCGGGCATATTCCTCGAAGGCCTGGAGCCACGTCACCTCGCCCTTGCGCACGAGATCGAGCTGGTCGGGATGGGTCAGCAGCGCCCACACCGTGCCGGCGATCGCCTTGCGCGGCTCGTTCTGGCCGCCGGAGATCGCGAGCTTGACGTTGGCGCGCACGCTCTCCATCGCCATGCCGGACGCGAGGAGCACGCCGAGGATACTCTGGTCGGGATGCTTGCGCATCACCGGCAGGATGTCGTCGATCGCGGCATCGATGCCCGACGTCGCCGCATGGCAACGCGCCTCGACGGCCGCGTCGCCGCTGTAATTGGCGATGCCCTCGATCATGCCCTGTGACCAGGCGTCCATGTCGGCAAAGCCGATATTGGTGAGGCCGGTGATCGACTTCAGGCATTCGCCTGAGAACGGCAACGCGAAGTCGCGCATGAAATCGATTCGCCCGGGCGCGATCGCGTCGATGATGCGATCCGCATGGGCCTGGAACAGCGCGGTCCAGTGCGCCTTCACCGTCTTCGGCGACACCGTTGGAAACATCGCGCGGCGCTCGACCTGATGCGCCTCGCCGTCCTTGCGCATCATGTTGTGGCCCATCAGCCGGTTCATCAGGCCCGCGGGCTGGTGCGAGGAGAACACGTCGATCTGCTTCTCGGAGATCGAGATGTCGTCGCGGCTGGTCAGCAGCGTCGAGCCCAGCTGCGGCACGAAGGCGATCGGCGCCTCCTTGCGCATCTTGGCGAGCATCGGATAGGGATCGGCCCAGAATGCGGCCGGGTCGATGTCGATGCGCGGCGCGGTGCTCAAGCTTCGCTCCATTGCTGGTTAGCCGCCAAGGCTAGCGGCTTCACGAGGCGCCGTCTGTCCCCAGCGATTGGGACAGCTTCAGTTCAGGCTGCGCGGGCCGGCGAGCAGGCGCAGCACGATCGCAAACAGCTCGCTTTGTGACGAGATGCCGAGCCGCTCATAGGCGCGCTTGCGATAGGTTAGCGTCGAATGCAGGCTGATGCCGAGCGTCTGCGAGATCGCCTCGGAGCTGAAGCCGGAGAGGATGCGCCGGCAAACGTCCTGCTCGCGCGGGGTGAGGCTGGCGAGCGGCGCGCGCGTCGCGAAGAGCGCGGCGAGAGACTGCTCGGTCGTCGCAGCCGAGCCGTGCTGGAAATGGCGTGCCACGCTCGCACTGATGGCCGGTGCGATGGCCTGAAGCCGCGCACGCTGGGGGGCGCTGAAGCGGCCCTGGACAGCGATGCGATAGAAATTGACGTAGAAGCAGGTGTCGTCGACCCAGATCGCGGTCGCGCATTTGTCGACGATGCCGGAATCCACAAAGAACATTTTTCGGTAGCGGGCGCCGTACATGCGCGGCGCGAAGGCGGGCAGCACGAGCGTGGCGCGGCCCTCACCTTCGAACAGCGCATCGCGGTTGGGATCGGATTGGTGGAACTGGCCGGCATAGGCAGCGCCGAGATCGCCGCCGATCGGGATGTTGCCGGCATCGAGCAGGCAGTGTGCGGCGCCCGCGCGGCTCAGCGCGAACACCATGCAATGCCCGACCCCGGCCTGCCGACGCAGTGTATCGATCAGGACATCAGGAAAATCCGGACGACCGATGGCAAGCACCGCGGGTGTGACATCGCCAGCCGCCGGCTTTGCGGGCGTCCCGTGAGGGCGCATCGTTTTCTCCCCATCGCCTTTTGACGAAATTTATCAGCAATGGCCGCGCAGCGGAAGGCGGGTGTCGCCCGATATCTCCTGCCACGTCGCCGAGCCGGCGGACGAAGGGGCTCAGGAAGCACTTTTGCGCAGAATCCTGTCCATTGCTTTTCCCTTCGCCAGCTCATCGATCAGCTTGTCCAGGTAGCGGATCTCTCGCATCGTGGGTTCTTTGACGTCCTCGACCCGGACGCCGCAAACCACGCCTGTGATCAGGGTTCGCGAAGGATTGATCTTGGGGGCCTTCGCAAAGAAGGTTTCAAAGTCCGTCCCCTGCTCCAGTTGAGCTTCCAGTTCGTTCTGACCATAGCCTGTCAGCCAGGAGATGACCTGATCAACCTCCGTTTTGGTGCGCCCTTTCTTCTCCGCCTTCGCAACGTAAAACGGGTAAACGCTTGCGAAGCTGGTGGTATAGATCCTGTGTTTCGCCATGACCACTCCATGGATCACTCGCTGCGGCCGAAGGCCGATACGATATCATCGATGGAGTTGCCTGTAGAGGTTCTGACTGAGAAGCCCCGCGAAGCAATATACGGCGGCAAATGCGCTCCATCAAAGCGCCCGTGATATCGGTCACTGAGCGTTCAAGGCAGTTGCGGCACTCTGCATCGTGCCAGCGCAATCACCTTCCGGGCGGCCGCTGAGGTGACTGTCTCGACAGTGTTTTGCCGGCATCCCCTGCTAGGTTAGCAGAATTCGCACCCAGCAGGGTATGCTCGGATGTGAAGCTTACTCCAAGGCAAAGGCGCAGCTATGTTCAAGGTCGAACCCACGCTTGAAAATCTCGCATCGCATATCCAGCGGCAGGACCGGTCGCTGAAGGCTATGAGTTGGAGCGTTTTGGGGGCTACGATCCTGGCGGCTGCGGCGATCATTTCATCGCAATGGCATGCGACCGCTAATGCCGATACAGTCAAGGCCAAGACCCTGTCTGTGGAAACAATTGCCTTGCGAAATGGCACCGGCAAAATCGTCGCCTTGATCTCATCCACTTCCGACGGAACGCCGCACATCTCGCTCTTGGATAGCCGCGAGAAGGTGCGTCTCAGCATCGGGCTTCGCCAGGATGGCGTACCTTCGGTGTCGCTCCTCGATACGGAGCAGGGTCAGCGGGCAGTGCTGTCCCTGAACGATCATCAGGATGCGTCCTTGACGATGTACAATGCTGCAAAACTTCCCCGTGCGACGCTCGCTGTGGACTCCGTCAGCTCGGGTCACATGGTTCTCTTCGGGACCGGCGGTGGTCTAAACTTCTCCGCTTTGGATGGCCGCGTGCAGTGGACTCCGGTGGGCGGAGCCGTTCAGAACATCCAGACGAAAACCGAATCCAAATAAACTCAGCCGGCCGCAGCGGCGAAAGACCCTACCCCGCCGCCGCCTTCGCCGGCGGAACGTTGATCGCGAGCTTGCCATAGCGGTCGGTGAACGCCTGCGTGTCGATCTCCTCGAGCTTGATCTCGCCGCTCATGACGCCCTGCTTCCAGGCCGCCTGCGCGGGATCGTTCTGGAATTCCGGCATCACCTCGCGGCCGAACAGCTCCAGCGATTCGCAGATGTGCTCGTGGCTGTTCTTGCCCGCCTGGTTCAGCAGGATGACCTGGTCGATATGCGAGCCCTGGAAGCGCTTTAGCTTCCTGCGGATCGTCTCGGGCGAGCCGATCAGTCCGCCGCGCAGCGCAGCCTCCTGCGCCTCGGGATTGTCGCGTTTCCACTTGTTGTACTCGTCCCACATGTTGACGGTATAGGGCGCCGGACGCTGGCGATTCTGCGACGCGCCGTAGAAGCGTAGCGCGAACTGGAAGAAGGTGGCGCCGTCGGCGCGCGCACGCGCCTCCTCGTCCGTCTTTGCGCACATGAAGAACGACACCAGCGCCATGTTCGGGTTGATCTCGTAGTCGGCGAGCTTGGCGAGACGCTTGGTCATGGCGTTGTAATAGGCGTGCACCCAGGCGTGCGCGGCGTCTGCGCTGACGAACTGGAAGCCGAGCGCACCAAAGCCCTGGCGGCCGGCGCGCTCGATGGTCGGCAGCTGCGAGCAGGCCATCCACAATGGCGGATGCGGCTTCTGCACCGGTTTTGGCACGACGTTGCGCAACGGGATGTCGAAATATTTGCCGTGGTGCTCGCTTCCTGCGTCCTTGAACATCGGGAAGATCGCGGCGACGGCCTCCTCGAACACCTCTTTCTTGGTCTCCATGTCGCGGCCGAACGGCGTGAGCTCGGTGATGGAGGCGCTCTCGCCCATGCCGAATTCGCAGCGGCCGTTGGAGAGCAGATCGAGCACCGCGACGCGCTCGGCGACACGTGCGGGGTGGTTGGTCGTGAGCTGGAGGATGCCGTGGCCGAGCCGGATGTTCTTGGTGCGCTGGCTCGCGGCTGCGAGAAACGATTCCGGCGAGGGCGAATGCGAGTATTCTTCGAGGAAGTGATGCTCGACAACCCAGGCGTGGTCGTAGCCGAGGCTGTCTGCGAGTTCCATCTGCGACAGCGCGTTCTGATAGAGGCTGAGCTCGTCGCCGGCCACCCACGGCCGTGGCAGTTGCAGCTCATAGAAGATGCCGAACTTCATGACGCCGTCTCTCCCAGGTTTTGTTGCAAGTTTTCTTGCAAATTTTCTTGCCGCTTATGTTTTTGTTGCGGGCATCTTAATGGGCGGGGCGGCGCTGTCTACGCAGTCGCAATTCCGCCTTGCGGGAGAAGGTGCTTTTCGGCGCGGCGGCCATTCAGGACCACGCCGATGAAGGTGAAGCGCACCAGCAGATGATAGCTCGCCAGCATCGGAGGAAGCGCGACGACGAGAAGAACACCGAACTTGATCAGACCGGGCCAGTCGAGCTGCGACAGCGCGACCTGCAGCGCCATCACGATCGGCAGGTGGATCAGATAGACCCAGTAGGATGCATCGGCGAGATAGCGCCAGGTCGGGCTGAAGC
Source organism: Bradyrhizobium lupini (assembly GCF_040939785.1). Classification (NCBI taxonomy): domain Bacteria; kingdom Pseudomonadati; phylum Pseudomonadota; class Alphaproteobacteria; order Hyphomicrobiales; family Nitrobacteraceae; genus Bradyrhizobium; species Bradyrhizobium lupini. The sequence continues at coordinate 5,203,806 of NZ_CP162553.1, read as the reverse complement.
CGGACATGAAGCGGAGCGCGAGGCCGATGACCGCAAAGGTCGAAATCCATATCGCCGGCGCATACAGGATCACGGAGACAAGCCGGAGCGTGGCGAAGCCGAAAGGCAGTTTCAGTGCCCCCGGCGCGGACGTCATCGCCCCAACCAGCACGAAACTGATCAGGATCAGAGTGATTGCGAGCAGAAGATGCGGGAGCCAGCGCCGCTCAATCAGTCGCAGCAGATCGATCTGCCGATGCAGCAGCCAGCCGATCGCGAAGGCGGTGCCGAAGCCAATCCAGGCCTGCGCGTTGGTGACGAGCGATTGATCCGGCGTCCTCACGCCCGTCACGTTGATCCAGCGTTGGTCGAGGCAGAAGGCGGCGCCGATCGGGATTGCCAGAACAAGGGGGGCCAGCGGACTTTTCATGATCCCGGCGAAGACGCGGTCAATCACCGCTCGCCACCTGCCTGACGCATCTAGCCAGACAAATGCGCCGCGCAGCAGCAGCACGACGACATAAAGCTCCAGCAGCACATAGATGAACCAGAGATGGGTCAGGGGGGAAATTCGGCAGCACCGGTGGCCAGCTGCGGGACCAGCCGCCGTTCGGGAAATGAGACGCCCAGATCGCGATGAAGTACATGGGCGTGAACAGGATCGGCCAACCCGTGCGCAACTATCCGGAGCAGCCGCCGGTGATCCCGCACACGATCGACGGCTATCAGATCGACCTCAACGGCAACAAGTGCCTGTCCTGCCATGCGCGGGCGCGCATCGCGGAATCGCAGGCGCCGATGGTCTCGATCACCCACTTCATGGACCGCGACGGCCAGTTTCTGGCTTCGATCTCGCCGCGCCGCTTCTTCTGCACGGAATGCCACGTGCCGCAGAACACCGCCAATCCGCCCGTCAGCAACGACTTCACCGACATCGACACGCTGCTGTCGCGCGCAAGCCCCGGTGGCCGCCGATGACGACGACCGCTGATGAACCCGGCGAGGGACTGAAGGCCAGACGCGGCTTCGTCGCGCGAAGCTGGGACTTCGCGCGCGAGCTCTGGCAGGTGCTGATCCGTCCGAGCTCGGTGTTCGGGCTCGGCGTGCTGGTGCTGGCGGGCTTCATGGCCGGCGTGATCTTCTGGGGCGGCTTCAACACCGCGCTGGAATTGACCAACACCGAAAAATTTTGCACCGGCTGCCACGAGATGAAGGACAACGTCTTCGCCGAGCTGAAGTCGACCATCCATTTCGCCAACCGCTCCGGCGTGCGCGCGACCTGTCCGGATTGCCACGTGCCGCACAACTGGACCGACAAGATCGCCCGCAAGATGCAGGCCTCCAAGGAGGTCTGGGGCAAGATCTTCGGCACGATCGACACCCGCGAGAAATTCCAGGATCACCGGCTCGAACTGGCGGCGCATGAATGGGCGCGCTTCAAGTCCAACGATTCGCTGGAATGCCGGAACTGCCACAGCGCCGATTCCATGGACATCACCAAGCAGTCGCCGCGCGCCTCGGTCGCGCACCAGCGCTTCCTGTTCACCAAGGAAAAGACCTGCATCGACTGCCACAAGGGCATCGCCCACCATCTGCCCGACATGCGCGGCGTTCCCGGCTGGCAATAGGGCGCCCCGCCCGGCTTGAACCAGCGGTGCGAATGGTTAGTTTTGGGGCTGGCGAATCGCTCCGTTTTCGCCCCCTCCTCAAGACAGACATGGCCACATTCACCCCGCATCAGGATGCCGCGCTCAAGGCCGTTGGCGACTGGCTCAAGGCCAAACCCGGCCGCAACGGCACGCCGCCGGTGTTCCGCCTGTTCGGCTATGCCGGCACCGGCAAGACCACGCTGGCGCGGCACATCGCCGACGGCGTCGACGGCGAGGTGAAGTTCGCCGCCTTCACCGGCAAGGCGGCGCTGGTCATGCGCAACAAGGGGTGCGACGAAGCCTCCACCATCCATTCGCTGATCTACCGCACCCGCGAATCCGGTGAGGAGCAGCCCAGCTTCGAGCTGTGGGACGACGCCCCGGCCTCCAAGGCCAAGCTGATCGTGATCGACGAATGCTCGATGGTCGATGCCGAACTGGGCCGCGACCTGATGTCGTTCGACTGCCCGCTGCTGGTGCTGGGCGATCCCGCGCAGCTGCCGCCGATCCAGGGCGGCGGCTTCTTCACCAATACCGAGCCCGACGCGATGCTGACCGAGGTGCACCGCCAGGCCCAGGACGATCCGATCGTGCGGATGTCGATGGACGTCCGCGAGGGCCGCGAGCTCGACATCGGCCGCTACGGCGAGAGCGAGGTGGTGTCGCGCAAGGAGCTCGACCCTGATCGCGTCATGGCCGCCGACCAGGTGCTGGTCGGCCGCAACAACACGCGACGCGCGTACAACATGCGGGTGCGCCAGCGCCAGAACATCGAGGACATCTTCCCCGTCGCCGGCGACAAGCTGGTCTGCCTGCGCAACAACCGCAAGAAGGGCCTGTTCAACGGCGGGCTGTGGCGCGTGAAGTCGCGCAACACCTCGCGCTCGAAATCCCGGATTCTCAGCATGAGACTGT